>JBCBEX010000069.1:0-23591 GCA_038528235.1 Bacteroidota bacterium | reverse complement strand
GACACCCCGTAGAGCTCTCGCACCCGCGACAGCACCTGCATCGCCAAGAGCGAGTGCCCCCCCAACTCGAAGCAGAGATGGCCGGGGTGTGGGAGGCGGTGCTGGGGCGCGAGGTGCCGAGCCGGTCGGCGTCGTTCTTCGAGTTGGGGGGGCACTCGCTCTTGGCGATGCAGGTGCTGTCGCGGGTGCGAGAGCTCTACGGGGTGTCGGTGGGCGTGCGCGCGCTCTTCGAGGCGCCCACGCTCGCAGGATTTACCGAGCGCGTGGCCGAGGCCGTGTCGGCCGGCGGCGACGGCGTGGCAGGTCCGCTGTTGGTGGAAGCACAGGAGACTGGCGTGCTATGAGCGGACTCCGTATGAACACAAACCTCTAGAATGAACACCACCATGTCCCTGACACTCACCGCGTCCGACGTCGAAGCCGTCGAGGCCTACGCCAAGCCCAGGGTGTACCTGCCGGCAGATTCCCTTCTGGCGGAGGCTGGTCCAGCGAGTCCGCTCGCTGCGGTGACGGTCTCTCGCGCGCTGGGGGAAGTCGCGCAGGTCACGGAGGCCTACACCACACGTTTTCGAAGCCACGTGCTGGCTCCGATGACAGTCGTGCTGGGACTGGAGCACATCGGTGCCCGCTTGGAAGAACTGGTCGGCGTGTGCAGGGCGCATGCCGACGAACTTGCTGGCCTAAGCCGCGAGAGTAGCGAAATGGCGGTGAGATCCTGCCTGGTGCGCAGCGGGTTTCCTGAAGACCGGCTCGAAGCCAGAGCCGCGGACTATGCCATTCAAGACCGATACTTTCGCGTCATTCGCACCGAGCACATGAGCTATGAGACCCTCATGGCTCAAGTGGCGACCGTCTCCAGTAGGTTGATTCACGACCTACCCTACACGGTGCTGGGGCGTGAGGAAATGCTCGGCCTGCTGGAGGCGCTCGTGCTCGCCCTCACCGTCGCGCAAGAGCGTGGTGGAGAACCGGGGATGCAAGCGGAGCACGGATGCATGGCATCAGCTAGGGTGTCCGATACGTCGAACTCGTTGCGGGCCTTTTGGGAGGCGCTGCCAGACGACGTCGAGGCACTCGATTGGCAGGTCGGGCACTATCGATGGCTGAACGGGCACCACTTCTGGAAACTGCTGCTGCTGTTCCTCATCCACGCGCTCGACCAGAGTGAGGCGGCTGTACGCGAGGAGGACGAAGCGACGGCTTGCCACTGGCTTTCACGGGCCCGCACGTTTCTACGGGGAACAGCCGCCGCCATGTGGTATGCCGGCGATTCCCCCTCCTCGGTCTACCGTAACTCGATCAGGCCTTCGATGGTCAAGCTGGCCCAAGAGATGAAGGCCAAAAGCTTCTCCGGTGTGCAGAGTGCCGATTTTGGGCGAATGAAGGCGGCTCGAACGAGACTGCGGGAATCGGTGCGGGAGACGTACGGTGCCGACGCGTCGGATTGGCCGGACGCGCTCTACGTAAGCATGCGTGCGTTCCACCAGACCGACATCCACTGCGACGAGCAGCACGTGCTGCTCGCGTTCGCAAAAGTGGGGGGCGAAGATCCCTCAGAAGCGCAGAAGATGAAGATGCACAAACTCCCCCCCTCGATCCGCCCACAGAGTGCCGTCGATGTGCTGCGGCACATGGCTGACATCAAACGCGCAGAACTACCAATTTGATGAAAACAGTGACCCAACCCTCCTGCCCTAGAACGATGTCCGTGAGCAGTTCGAGTGACGAGCAATCACTACGTCGAGTCTCCATCGGCCATGCAGACCTCGATGACGGTGACCTAATTGCGGTCGAAGTCGAAGGCAAAAAGCTAGCGGTTTGTCGCATCGGTGGGGAGTACCGCGCCTTTGAGGATCGCTGCCCTCACATGGATTGGCCGCTCACCGAGGGCTATATCGTAGACGATACGCTGTACTGCTCGCTGCACCTTGCTTCTTTCGATCCAAAGACGGGCTCCTGTTTGGGGCCTCCCGCTTCCAATCCGCTTTGCATGATTCGCATCGCTGAGGAAGAAGGTGAGCTGGTTGTCTACATGCCGAATCCGACGACGTCACCGCCCACGCAAAAGTGAACGGGACGACCGCACATTCATCTTTGAAGTAGCCTGATGCAGTTCCTCAACGACATAGCGGCTCTGGTCACGTTTCTGCGCCAACACGCGCAAGATCTGCGGAGGGCCCGCCTATCCATTGTCGTGATCGCGGCAGCTGGTGCACTCGGTGGCTTCGCCTCGACCGTGCTTTTGGCACTGATCAACCGGGTCATTCATGTCGAGGCAGCCGAGCGCTCGACATTCGTCGTCGCGTTTGTGGGGCTGTGCCTGTTGCTGCCGCTCATGCGGTTCATCTCGTCCTATGTGCTCATCGCGCTGTCGCAGCGCAGCCTCTACCAACTGCGGATGCAACTCAGTCGGCAGATCCTGTCAGCGCCACTGGCGCAGCTCGAACGGTTCGGGACCCCCCGGTTGCTTGCGTCGCTGACTACGGACATCGGCCACATTTCGGGGGCGTTGGTCTCGCTCCCGATGCTGTGCATGCACATCGCCATCATTGTTGGGTCGTTGTCGTACCTCCTCTGGCTGTCGCCTCCCGTGTTTGTGGGCACGCTGGTGTTTATGCTCCTCGGGGTACTGTCCTACTACCTCCCGGTGCAACGTGCGCTCGGTCACTTCCGCCGACTCCGCGAGACTTGGGATAGCGTGTTCGAAGCCTTTGAGGCGCTGACGGAAGGCGTCAAGGAGTTGAAGCAGCATCGTCCTCGGCGGCGTGGCTTCCTCGACACGATGCTGGAGCCGAACCTGGTCCAGATCCAAGACCAGTCGATGGCTGGCAACGTGCTCTACGCGGCCGCTAGCAGCTGGGGACAGGCCCTGTTCTTCATCCTGATCGGCCTTGTACTCTTCGTTTCTCCCTCGCTAACCGGCGCTACGGCAGAGATTCTGAGCGGCTATGCCCTCGTGGTTCTGTACCTGATGACGCCGTTGGAAGTGCTGCTCAACACGATGCCGACGCTGACACAGGCGGCCGTCTCGGTGCAGAAAATCCAGCGGCTCGGGCTGGCCTTCGATCAAGTAGGACCTGAATCAAGCGCGCCGGACCGGGTGCTTCCAGAATGGCAAGAGCTTCGCTTTGAAGACGTGACTTACACCTATCCTTCGGAGGACCCTGAGCGTACAGAGGTGGGGTTCAAATTTGGCCCGGTAGACTTCGAGCTCTCACCGGGAGAGCTGGTATTCGTCGTTGGAGGCAACGGCAGCGGGAAGACGACCTTTGCCAAGTTGCTTCTGGGCCTATACAAGCCCGACGGCGGGCACGTCTACTTCAATGGGAGCGTGCTTGACGGCGATAGCGTGGACGACTATCGGCAGATGTTCTCGGTCGTCTTCTCGGAAGGTTACCTCTTCGATAGCCTGATCGGAATCCCAAGCGAGTCGATTGACAGACATGCTGGGACTCATCTGTCCATGTTTGGTATGGATGAGATCGTAAAAGTCGAAAACGATCGATACAGCACAACGGATGTGTCTAAGGGCCAAAAAATGCGGTTGGCGTTGGTCACGGCATATTTGGAGGACAGGCCCGTTTATGTATTCGATGAGTGGGCAGCGGATCAGGATCCATCGTTTAGGGAAGTGTTCTACTCAGAGCTATTACCAAATCTGATTGATAGAGGGAAATCGGTCGTGGTAATTACTCACGACGACAAATACTTTGACCTTGCTCATCGCATTGTCAAGTTCGATAGAGGGAGAGTGGATCGCAGCTATAGCGACGTCGGCACTCTTGAATTTGTAGCCTGAGACCGATGGGAACCAATAGACTGGTGTGTGCAATGGGCGAGCTTAGGACAAACCTACCTTGGCGTGTAGCCTGGTCATTGCTTCTAGTCACGTTGGTTGCATGTGGTTGTGCGGAAGGGACAGCGGAACCAAGTCAGCAAGCGCAGGGCGCGCAATCTGAGCAGGCGGTGGTCGCGTTGCAGGACGGCGCGCGGATCTACGCTGATCGGTGTTCGGCATGCCACAGAGAGGACGGAAGAGGCGTCGCAGGAGACGTGCCCCCGTTGGCAGGGTCAGATTGGGTAGTGGGACGCAGAGATCAGTTGCTCCGTATTGTGCTTGGCGGTTTGGAGGGGGATGTCGTGGTTCAAGGGGAGACCTACTCAGGCACGATGCCGCGGCTGTGGGGGGCCAGTGACGCCGCGGTGGCTGCTGTGGTCACCTACGTCCGGACTTCGTGGGGCAACGATGCAAGCCCGGTGAGCGAGCAAGACGTCGTCGCAGTTCGGCAATTCGTAGACCAGCGAACAGCGCCTTGGACGGTAGAAGAGTTAGAGCAGGCCACGCTCTTGCTCGAGGACTAAGCGTGTTTGGCATACATGACATGCCGGGCAATCGTGCGTGAGCACGGTATTCGCACAAGGCTGCAATCCAGAATCAACACAAGCGAGCATCAATATCACTGGAAAGCGGACTGTCGCAGGACAATGGAAACAGGAATTCAGCCATGATGGCCAAGTCATGTCATAGGCAAATAGTCGACGTTTAATTTTTCCATGCGGAGTATCAAGCTTTTTGGTATTTGATGAGGTTAAAAACGCCAGTAGTTGCTATATTATTTACACGGCTTCAGTCGTGTACTTCATCCCGTTCAAGGACAACCTTCTCCACATATGAGCTACGACGAGTCAACGGATACGACTACCTACAGAGTGGTTGTAAATCACGAAGAGCAATACTCAATTTGGCCTGCTGATCGGGAGCTCCCTCCTGGATGGAACGCCGAAGGGAAGGACGGCACGCGCGACGAGTGCTTGGATCACATTGAGGTGATCTGGACAGACATGCGACCGTTGAGCCTGCGCATGGCGATGGAAGCTAACGAAGCCTCGGCGTAGTGCATGCCGCACGGCAGCTAGTCAATAGACGTCGCGACACGTTGTGGCGTAAAGGCGAGATCGCGACGTATTCGCATCATTCAACACATACAACTCCCCAAGAGCATGTCTTCCATGGGTAAATACTGCAAGGCCTATCTCGCTCGTGACCTGAGGGCCTATCCGAAGTGGAGCGAGAACTCAGAGAACATGGAGCCTCAGCTAGTTGAGGGCGAGGGGGGCGATAAGCGCGCGACTCCTAGCATCACAGATGAGACGGTTCTTTACATCCAGGATGACTATACGGTAACGGATGGAATATTTAAAAATGAGTATGTGATATTCGATACGGTTACAGATGAGTGGATTACATTTTGCATAACGACTTTGGGGTTTGTCATTCCGATATCGGGCTCACAGAATGCCGGCCACGTGATGGCGGAGAGTCTTGAGCAAGATGCGTGAGCCATACAGGTATACGCCCAGAGTCGGCGCGCGCACGTCGCTTGCGCCCACGCCATGGCTCGTTCCCGTGGCCTCAGCGAACCGATCCCCGATGCCGGGAGAGTCGCCCTCGGTCCGGATGTTCTGTCTACCCTACGCTGGGGGTGGTGCGTCCGTCTACAGGCAATGGGGGAATGTGTGGCCCCACGTTGCTGAGGTCTTCGCTGTGCAGCCTCCAGGCCGTGAAGGGCGTATTGCGGAGCCGTTGCTGACCAGTATGGATACGTGGATTGGTCAGTTGGCGACCGCCATTAGTCCCTACCTCGACAGGCCCTATGCCCTGTTTGGTCATAGCATGGGTGCCCTGGCATCCTTCGAACTGACGCATGAACTGCTGCGACGAGGCGAGCCCTTGCCGCAGTGCCTGATTGTGTCGGGCCGCGGTGCCCCCCACGTTCCCGATCCCGAGATCGGTATTCCCATGCACCAACTCTCGGAAGCGGATTTCGTGGAGCGCTTGAAACTGCTCGATGGAACTCCAACAGCCGTCTTGGAAAATCGGGAACTCATGGATTTGATGGTGCCTGTTCTGCGGGCAGACTTCCAGGTTATCGAGACGTACTCGTACACGGACAGGGCACCGCTTCCCATACCCATATCCGTATTCGGTGGTATATCCGACGCGACAGCGACGAGAGAAGACCTCGAGGCCTGGAGCGAAATGACCAGCAACAGCTTTTCGATCCATCGCTTTCAGGGCGGGCACTTTTTTCTCAACACCAACGCCTTCCTGGTGCAACAGGCTGTCGGCAAAGCGCTCATGAGGATGCTAGGGTCTGCACATAGGCAAGGGCACTGCTAGTCTATCCGTAATGGCACGTATATAGCTATGTTGAAAGGCTATCTGAAGATTGCGCTCCGGAAGAATAAAAAGAAGGGCATCTATGTCTTGATGAACATGTTTGGCCTTGTGGTAGGTCTCACATGTATCATGGTAGTAGGTATATACGCAAGATATGAGCTTGGGTATGATAAGAGTTTGAATGAGTCGGAGAACACATATAGGCTGGTTAAAGACTATAGGTCAAATTTGTATTCGACCTTGTCGTTTCCCAATTGGTTTCGGGCAACTCGTGAGGAGCAGCTAGAGCTCCCACTTGCGCTCAAGGAATTGCCAGGCGTCGAGGAAGTTGCTCAGTTTCACATTGTGCAAACCCCGACCTACATCGACGTAGGATCGACTAGGTATGTTGAGGAGCATGTTCTCATTACGAACACGGGCCCTCAGTTTTTTGACCTCTACAGGTATCGCTTCATCGAGGGCAGCAGTGAGGAAGCACTCCGTGCGCCAAGGCGTGTCGTCCTAACCGAAAGTGTTGCGCAGAAATACTTTGGTGGCCAGAACGCGCTTGGTCAGTCGATGAGCCTGAGCGGGGCCGATCTGGAGGTGGGAGGTGTAATCGAAGACCCCGAGCCGAACAGTCACTTCAGCTTTGGCCTGGCGATTAGTTCAGACCGTGTTCCTCATTGGGGGGCTTACGTGTACCTGCGGCTTCAGGACGGTGTCAGCCTCGATCAGGTTACATCGCTTGTTTCGTCGACGATGGACTCCATCGACCCTGACAGGATTGATGACCCCTTGGTGAATGGTGAGATACTCCAGCCAATTCACTCGATCCATTTCGGCGAGGCGACGCTCTATGATCCGTCGGCTCCGGGCGACCCGAGGTATATGTATGGATTGATGGCGTTTGCGCTGATCATATTGGTAGTGACATGCATTAACTATGTCAACATGTCTGTTGCCATGATGTCTGATCGCTACGAGGAGGCGGGGTTGAGGAAGTTCTATGGCTCTGGTAGGCTTGGCATAGTCGGGCAGCATCTGCTGGAGTATGTGCTGTTTTCAATCGTGTGTGTGCCTATTTCTGTCATTTTGGTGTCCATCCTCCTGGTGCCATTCAATGCAGTTATGGATCTCCAACTGGAGAACATATTTCTGCGATCGCCTCTGTGGATGGTCGTTGCGCTGGCAGCCGGGCTCACCGTTGGCCTTGTAGCGGGCCTGTATCCCGTTTCCAAGCTGGCTAGTCGGCCAGCATTGGGCCTGCTGAAGCCGCCGTCCGTTGCGAGCGGAGGGAGGTTGGGCCTGCGTGGCGGACTCATTCTTGTGCAGTTTAGTCTGTTGATCGGTGCAGGCGCCCTGGCAGTGCTCATCAATCAGCAAATGCACTTTATAGAGACGACTGATTTGGGCTACGACCGGGAAAACGTTGTTAGCCTGCGCGGGATCGGTGGCATCGAGGCGTATGAGGAGTTCCGGCAACGTGTGGCGCGCGAACCATCCGTGATTGCCGTTGGCACAGGGGCCGGGCCCGGCGAAGGAGGCAACAACACAACGTACGTAGGCGAAAACAGCCCAGAGGTGCTCAACGACGGCGACTTTCAATACCTCGATTTGGGGTGGTTCGAGGCTATGCGTGTCGGAGACGACGTGCTCGAGCAAGTACGAAGCTCGGGGGAAGACCGTCCCTACCTCTTCTTCGTTAACGAAGCTGCGGCACAAGTCTTAGGCTACGATAGCCCCGTAGGACGAACGGTGGTGATCGGTCCTGACGATGGAGGAGGCGAGACGTACGAGATCTCCGGCGTGCTCGACAATCTGTTTCTTCGGCCCCTACGGCAGCAGGTCCGCCCGATGTTCATTAGGGTGTATCGAGAGCCTGAGGTGGCTTTTGATGCACTTGTCCGGCTCGATGAATCTCGCGTGCCAGAAGGAATGGGTGTCCTGGAGTCGGCCTGGCAAGCGGTGAATCCAACGATTCCGTTCCAGCCTACCTTCATTGATGATGATTTGCGGCTGATGTACCTCGAAGAGGAGCGCGCGGCCTATCTCAGTATTGCCCTGGCCATCGTGGCGCTAATCATTGGAGTGCTTGGCGTACTGGGACTGTCAAGCTTTATGGCTAGCCAGCGTAAGAAAGAGATTGCTGTCCGGAGGGTGCTAGGTGCCAGTGTGTTAAATATCATATATATGCTAAATAAGGAATTCGTTGCCCTGATTGGTGTTTCCTTCATCGTTGCTGCGATACCGGCTTATTTGCTGGGGTCTAGATGGCTTAGCAACTTCGCTTACCATGTGGATATAAGCATCGTTGTGATTTCACTATGTGGGTTCATGGCGCTGGCTTTGGCGGTGATTGCTGTGACCCTGCAAGGGCTCAGAACAGTGCGGGCTGACCCCGTATCGTCTCTGCGGGAAGTGTGATCATGCATTGGACTTGGCGAGTGGTTTCATGACAAGTCTAAACGTGCTACGCTACCTGCATGCGCTCCTTCGTCCTCGGGTCTACGTCGAAGTAGGAATTCGAGGATATGTAGCCAGTTCGCTGGCGCAGTCGCACACGAGCGTCGTCAAGCTCGAGAAGCTAGCTGGTCTTGCCGCCCATCAGGACCAGGTCGACCTGGTCCTGTTCAGCGCGGGTGCCAAGTGGCCGTTGCTATCAGAGATGACCGGGAGCGACAGCTCCGACGGCGTGTCTGTGTGCTACGGAGACCCAGGTGAAGTCATGAAGAGTGTGGCGGGGTACTCACAGGCAGGCTATTCCCCGAAGCCCCATGTCGTCGTGGCTAAAGATGGATGGGTAGCTGTAGCAAGGGGGGGCTCTCGTGGAACGCTCAGTGCTTCCGCGGTTGATGACGCCTACAGGGCCAACGTCGAGAGTCGCGGGGGGATGGATGCGGAGCTGTCGGCCCTGCAGGAGTACGTGATGACAAGCCATTCCGCAGCAGCGACACCCGGCGTGTCACAACTCAATGCCGCGACGCTACACGGAGTCGAGAGATGTCCCTGTGAGGTCGCGGTCCTGTTGCCCGCGATCGATCTGCCGCTCGCTCGCAAGACGGCGGTGCTTCTTCGTGAACGTGCGGGCATGCCGTGCCAGATTTACATCGTGCATGACGAACAGCGCAACGGTCTGGTATCCACGGTCAACAAGGCCTACCAAGCGATCCAAGCACCGTTCTACGCCTTCGTGGCCCAAGACGTCTTCGCCGGGCAAGACTGGCTTTCCATCGCCCACGAGTGCCTTCAGAACGAGAGGACGGGTCTGTTCGGCTTCAACGATGGTCGGCTGGGAGGATCCCACGCCTCGTTTGGACTCGTTCGGCGCACCTGGGCGGAGTCCATCTACGGGCGACACTTGTTCTATCCAGGCTATCAGACGCACGCATGCGACACAGAACTGACGCTTGTTGCGAAGCAGCAGCAGGCGTATTCCTCTGACCCTGCGGCAATCCTACTGGAAGTCGACTACTTCAAGGACTACGCGACCAGCTCGTATCCGGACGTTCGTCTGTACAGGGAGCGGAAGCGAAAGGGATTCGGAGGACTCGTCTCGGACCAAGCCTTGCTGGAAGCCTACGCGTGAACCTGAGGCGGCCGCGTGACCATGAGTAGAACCTGATAACCACGGCTACGGTGCAGCGATGCGGATTCTACTCAGCATGAACGTCCCCTACTATCCTTCGCATGGAGGGGCGAATCGGACAAACCGCAGCCTGTTGGAAGGTCTAGCTGCACGCGGCCACGCAGTTTCTGTTGTGGCCCCATCGCTGGGCACGCCGCCGCGTAACACGAACGACGAAGTCCGGCAGTTGCTGAGCGACCGAGGTGTGGCCGTTGACAGGCACACCGACTACGACTCGTACGCGTTGGACGGCGTGCGTGTGTGCGCTGTGGTCACACCAGGTCAGTTGGCTCCGGCTCTCCAAAGGGAACTGGCGATGAGCCGCCCTGACGTGGTGCTGGCTTCGTCTGAAGATCCCTCGCAACTGATCCTGCGGACGCTTCTTGAGTGCGGTACGGCGCCTGTAGTCTACATCGGGCACACGCCCGTGCTGCTCCCGTTTGGACCGTTCTCGTTCTTCGCCAGCCCCGCTCGAAGAGATCTACTAGCCCGCACCACGGCACGTATCGCCGTAAGCGAATACGTTCACGACTATTTCCGTGACTGGGGTGGCATGAGCTCAACCGTGCTCAACCTCTACAACTTCGAGCCAGCAGCGAGTGAGGTGGCCCGCAGGCACGACCGAGGGTTCATCACGCTGATCAATCCATGTACGATCAAGGGGATCTCGATCTTCTCCGAATTGGCTCGTTCTCTTCCGGAGCTGCCATTCGCCGCGGTGCCAACCTGGGGCACGACGTCTGAAGACCTTCAGCGTCTCGCCGCGATTGAGAATGTGACGCTCCTGAGTCCCGTCGACGATGTGCGGGAAATATTTCGACAGACCCGGTTGTTGCTCGTCCCCTCCCTCTGCGGGGAGGCCTACGGACGCGTTGCCGTCGAGGCCCTGGTGGATGGTCTGCCAGTACTCGTCAGCGACTTCGGGGGGCTACGCGAAGCAGTCCAAGAGCCCGCGTTTCGGGTGCCCGTCCGACCAATTGAAGGCTTCTCAACGCGTCTGGACGAGAATATGATACCCGTTCCGGTCGTGCCCAGTCAGGATGTGGAGCCGTGGGCTCACGCGATCAAGTCCATGTTAGAGAACGAAACGGTGTACCAGCACCATGTACGACGAGCCCGGAGGCTCGGGGAAACAACGGCGCCAACACACGACTGGGCGCAAGTTGAGGAGTTTCTGGAGCGTGTCAGCGTGGAGGCCCCCATGTTCGTCCACGCAGGCACGACCGTCGAGCAAAGAGGGCTTGCCGTCAAGCAGGATCAGAAGCGCTCCTTGCTTGCCGCAATACTCGCGCGCAGGGCCTCTGCAGCCAAGGGCGACGCAGCTAGCTAGACGAAAGGCGCCTACTGCCACCGCTAGAGTGGGAGTGGGCATTCGGTGTGCCGTACCCGAAGGCGCCTCTTAAACCATCTGGTATAGATACGGGTGCAAACTCACATCGGAGTCATCCCCGACCTGATCGGGAATGACCAAGGTGCAAGTCGGCGCAATGCACAACTATCTCAGATGACTGGTTTTATTGCTGCAAGGAGTAGTGGACGAAGGAAACGTCGGTGAACGGCTGGAATCTGTACGGCATGAGGTGCGCAGGCCGCTCCGGCTTGTTGAGCGAGGCCAGTGGGAGTCTTCCATGCACATCGGTCACGCTAAGCAGTACGGGTGTCGCCGTGCTGCCTTCCGCTTCTCGAAGTTGGCGAACCACGGACACCTCAACGTCGATGCCTCCTGGTGGGATAGCGTAGCACATGGCGCCACGCCAGGTCGTTCCGGCTGACGAGACGAGCAGCTCCTCGCTGGGAAACTCAGTGCCATCGATGGTCATCGACTCAATGATTCCGTCGAAGCGAACGTAAATCAGCGTGCGCTCGGCGCGGGCAGGGCTGGCAATGGTGTAGCGGAGAGTCCGGCCCTGGGACGTCGTATCGGTGCTGGTGAGGACTGCCGTCGGCGGCGACCAGTCGACAGAATCCGTGGGCTGGCGGAGGTACTCGAAGGAGCTCCAGGGCAGCAAGTCTGAGAGGGGCGTGCGAGGTCCCTGTCCGTCGAAGAACTGGCTCGTCCAGCCATCGAGCCCCGCGTCGCGGGTTAGCCACGCGGCTGCGTTGGTGTTCGTGTCGTAGGCATAGAACACCTCATTCGAGGCAGGGCGCTCGGCCGTGTACTCGGCCGAACTAATTACCAGACCAGCGATGGCGAGCGCGCCAATGGTGAGCACCCCGCTCACCCCATACACACCGGCAGGAAGGTAGTCTTTCGCAGTGAAGATAGCCGTCGCGAAGACCAGGGCACCCAGCAGGGTCCCGCCGACAGCGAGGCTGGGGCTCAGCCCGTGCACAACCAAGCCCAGGATAGGCAGCACGGACAAGGCGCTGAGGCCTACCAGAGCTGCCCACGCGCCGGTGTGGAGTGGGGCCGGGGATTTGGCCGACGGCCGGGCTATCAGGAGAGCAAGGAGTGCCAGTCCTGGGTAGAGGGGGAGTAGCCCCAGGTACACCCCCCCTGGTAGCCATATCAGTAAGGCCACCGTGATTAGGCCCCATAGGCAGAGCAGACTTGCCAGCACGGTTGCAGGCTTGATCTTGTTGATCGCTCTTGCCATGAGCATGGGACCGATGCCGGCTCCGATGGCCATGCAAGCTCCCACGAGCCGAGGCATCTGATCCCCGACGCGGGCGTAGTCATAAATCAAGCGTTCGGAGACAAACCAGCATCCGTAGGCAAGCCCGATCGAGAGTGTGAGGCTCGTGGTCACTGCGGCGAAGCTCTTGGCTAGGGACTTGACCTCCCATGTCCCTTTCCGGGTCCCCAGCACGAGTAGGTACCCCATAGCTGCAAGCCCGACCAGACTGGCGATGAGTCCTCCCCACATTGGAACGTGGATGAAGAGCCCCAAAGGAAGGCTGAAATACAGGGCATTGCCCCGACTCGCGTCGAGGCTCTGCGAGCTGAGCGAGGAGGTATTCAGCGCATAGACGACATCCAGCGCGTTCTTGCCATGGTGATAGAGGCTCTGCGGGTCTAGGTTCTCGATTACGTCCAGTGCGGAGTGGTAGTGTGGCTCGTCCTCGATGAAGGCGAAGTTCAGTCCAGCGACCTCGAACGCTTTAAACACCGAGAGGTCGGTGTCGTTGGGCATCATCTCGTAGAGACTCTGCGTCAGCGAGGAGGCAACCGGATGCTCCGAGCCAGAAGCGAAAGCTGATACGAGCGCCGAGTTGTTCTGGCTGGTTTCGAACATGATGGAGGGACCTGACCCACCTCGCGCATCGAAGTTCAGAGCCACGTCGACGTCCGTCGCCCAGGGGTGTTCGAGCATAAACGCTTTGGCTCCAAGCAAGCCTACCTCCTCGGCATCCGTGAATAGCAACACGATGTCGTGCGCCAGGTCTGGTCCGTTTGAGAGCACGCGGGCAACTTCCAGGAGTGCGGCGACAGCTGCCCCATTGTCCGCAGCGCCCGAGCTTCCAGGTACGCTGTCGTAGTGGGAGACAAGAGCGATCGCGGTCCCATCTCCTGTGCCACGAAGCCGCCCCGCGACGTTGTAGACTCTGGCAAAGTGGATGCCGAGCCTCGGGTCGTTGACATCGGCATGCTGGAGGCCTACCTCGAACCCAGCGGCTTCTAATTCGCGCGCGAGATATTGCTGGGTCTCGACGTGGGCTCTGCTACCCACAGGCCTTGGCTCGCTCGCAATGGCCGTCAGATGCGTGAGGGCTCGTTCAAGTTCGAAGGCATTGTCTCCAGAGGCACCGCTGTTTGAGTCCGGCGACGAAAAGCCAGCGAGTCCGAACCAGCCTGCTAGGATCAGTATGGCAGTGTACAGTGCACGTACCCAAATTGGCGATTTAGAATCTGTATTGATCCGCGTGGTCATAGTAGTCGATGTGTAGCGGCTCCGAAGGCGATATGCCAATGTAGTAATTGGTTATCATTTATTCGTATTGCTTCCATGAGATTATTCACGGCCCGATTGAATAACTGTCAGGCCTGTCAAACGGGTTTATTCACGATCTTGATTTGTGAATCAATGCGGGTGTAGTTCGGCCTTCTGCCTCCACCTAGTTGGTGTAGGTCGAGTTTTATCCGTAGTCAAGTTCTATCCGTGCGTGTTGCTGCTCAGCGATAACGCCCTACGATGTGATAGAAGCTTACCCGTTATTGCACAGTCTGAATATCGCGCGGGATCACCTTCCTGTCATCGGACCCAGTTACACGCCCAAGTATCGTGCTGACGAATCGTCGGGCCGAGCGTGGGCATAGCGACTCGTTGTTTGTAGGCTTGCGTGGCCTACGGTTTGCTGTACCAGGTGGGGAGGTGCTCCGCGGTCGAGGGCATGGCTCACGTGCGCATGCCGCAACCAGTGAGGACTGACCGCAGCAGGAAGCCCAGCCTGCTTCGCAAGTCGCTTCACGACCCGCCAGATCTGCTGCCTGGAGAGGGGCTCGCGGCTGTGGGCCATTGCCGTGGAGCGGAACACGGGATGCTGGGCTTTGCCAAAGTCGTCAGATTGTTCGCGCTCGCGATGGACCTGGAGCACTTCCCATGTGGCAGCAGAGAGCAACACGTGGCGAGTCTTTTGGCCTTTTCCGAAGAGGGTGAGCTGGCCCGCTGGAGGTGTTGTGCCATCGCGAGGCTGGGTGTCCTGCCACGTGAGGGTTCTCAGCTCGCTGACGCGTCCGCCGCTCGCATAGAACAGCCGGACGAGGACCGCATTCCGCTGGTCTACGAAGCGCTGTGAGGCAGCATTGTGCTCCGCTAGCGCAAGTACTCGATGAACGGCATCTTCAGGAAGAATGCGCTCGGCGAGGGTATCCTTGGACTTCGGCGGTCGGACGGCCGCGCCTACGTTGTAGGTAAGGTATCCGAGCCGGTGACCAAAGGTGAGCAGGCTCTTCACAGCCGAGAGCTTTCGAGCCCGCGTCGCGGCAGCGAGCTCACGCTCTGCCAGGTGGTTGGCCCAGTCGTGAAGGTGCTGAAGTGTGAGTGCCTGGAGTGGCACGTCGGCGAAGTCGATGAACGCTCGCACGTCGTGCTCGTAGGCCGCCCGCGTGTTGGCGCTCTTGCCATGCAGCCATAGCCGGACGAGGTGCGCATCGTCGCGGGCCTGTGAGGGCTGAACGACGGTCGGCGATGTAGTCGGTTGAGGGATCAGGTCTGCCATGGTGTGGCCGCGTGCTGGTAGCATTCGGATCGAAATATAGCGTTACAGAAGAATCATTATGTTGCGCAACATAGATGATCGCATGCCGCTTGCACTGCTTGGCATTCGACGTCTCGGTCCTGGCCCAATCCAGACGGTTCTGTGGGCACGATCGACGCGTTAGCCCGATGCCAGGCTGTACCACGTGGATCTCCCAGCACCATGCCGTTCCAACAGTCCGCGTTCCACAAGATCGCTCAGTGCTGCCTTGACCGTATTGCGGCTGATTCCCGTTTCGCGCACGATGTTGCGGTTGGTGACACGGCCGTGTGATCGTGTGTGGTCGAGGATGGCCAGCGCAGCCCCTGTCAGTTGTGTCAGATTCCGATGCTCTACCTGGACCTTGTGTTCAAGTCGCCTTTTTTGCTGTCGTAGTGTCCTAAGGAAATACAGCAGCCACGGACTCCACTCGGGAGTGGCCGTGCGGATAGTCCCTTGCGTCTTTCGAAGTGCGAGGTAATACGCTTCTTTGCTCTCCTCGATCACGCTTTCGAGCGAAGCGTACGGTACGTAGGCATAGCCGGTTTGCAGTAGCAACAGCGTTGTTAGCACACGGCTCAGTCGGCCATTGCCATCCTGGAACGGGTGAATCTCCAGGAACACCACCACGAACAGCGCGATGAGGAGAAGCGGATGCCACCGCCCCACTTCCCGTTCAGTGGCGAGCCAATCGACAAGCTGCGCCATGCGGCGAGGTGTTTCGAAGGGACTCGCCGTCTCAAAGACAACGCCGACCATGGTCCCCTCTGCATTGAAGGCCGCGACGTCGTTGCGCACGGTCTTGTAGGTACCTCGGTGGCGGTGGTCCTTGGCGCTGTGCCGGAGTAGATCCCTGTGAAGTTGCTTGATGTGGTTCTCGGTGATTGGGATATCCGCCCATGAGTCGAAGACCATCTCCATCACCTCCGCGTAGCCGGCCACCTCCTGCTCGTCACGTGTGTCGAATCTTTTGATCTCGAGCTTGTTGAGAAGCTGCTCGATCTCGTGGTTGGTAAGCGTACTTCCCTCGATGCGTGTTGAGGACCCGATGCTCTCGATCGTGGCCACATGGCGCAAGGCGTTAAGCCGCTCAGGGGCAAGGGTGCGCATCGCACGCCAGGCCCCTTTGAACTCATCGATTTCTGAGATGAGAGCAAGGAGTTCGGGCGTAAGACGGATGGCACCAGTCTGGATCATACCCAATAATACACCCGATTGTACCCAAATAGAGTAGGCGCTCTATCTCGTGAAGCCCTCGAACTGGAGCGCCGTAGAGTGATCTCTGTTATTGTAAATGACGTATTATGAATTAAAGCTTCTACCCCCACGTACCCGTAGGGGCAAGTGCTTCGCGTAATCGTCGAGTCCTGCTTGGAAAGTCTGCCGTCATGGCGAACCAGACGGCACCAAGAACCCCCATCGACGATTGGTCCTGGTGGCTTCTCTTCTTCTCTGGTTCCCTTAGCTCAATCACTAAGGTGTCTCCTACCCTACGGAGTCTCCTGTCCCACCAGCTTGCTAACAAGGGGCAAACATGGGGGAATGAGCCCTTTTCGCGGAGGGTTATGCAGATCGCTTTGCAATAACAGATTTATTTGATTGTGTCTTCCCTGCCTGCCTACTGTCCCTCGGCTAGAAGCGACGGTCATGACTGGGTAGTTCATAGCCGTCGATAGCGGACATGGCAGCCTCGTATCCCCGCTTTTCGCTAAAGCTGACCATGCCCCTGCGATCGCTGGACACGCTGAGATATCCTGGGTCTAGTCACCGTACGGGTACCACTGAGTACTCTCGACGAGGGAGCCCTCTCCCTCACCGACGGACCGCCCACATGGACTTGCTCTGTCGTCAACTCTCCAGACGGACGATGATACATGCTCGCTCTTGGGGTAAGACGCGTGAGTGCCCGCCGTCTTCAGTCCTGATCTAGAGCGCGTCCTACTGTAGAGCAAAAGACTATCAATAACAGCAATTAAGTAGCTATGCGGTATCCGAGACCGTCTACCATCAAAGCCACTGCTATTCCAGTGTCTGCCAGTCCCACGTCCGTAGTCTACGTGAGTGCTCGGTGATTACACTTCCAGCGTACATGCCACCCGGGTCCACGTCATGTACGGTCCACCCTCTCGGCTCTGCGCTACGCACGTGTCGGACTGCCGGCGGATCGGTAGGCCGCAGCGTAACGTCGAAATTGCTCAGACCAAAGGCCAGACCTGTGCCCTGCGCTTTCACGAACGCCTCCTTGCGCGTCCAGCACCTGTAAAAGGCGTCAAGTCGATCTGCCTCCGCTAGCGCCTGCCACTCGCTCTGTTCGAGCTTCGAGAAATACGAGACGATTCCAGAGTGATCGATATCTATGCGCTTCTTCTCTACGTCTACCCCCAGCCGCGTCCCACACCCGATGGCCACCAACATCCATTCATCGGAGTGAGAGGCATTGAACGTGAAGCCCATGCCTTTCCCCTGATGTAGTACATGGGGCTTGCCATGCTCACCGTATTCGAAACGAATATCCCCAGGTGAGATCGGTAAATATTGGCTCAACAGGCGTCGCAGAATGGCCCGTCGTGCGACGTAGTGGACACGGTCGGCCTCGAAGTGAAAGCGGTTGGCACGTTCTCGTTCATCCTCGCTCAGCAGGGTCCAGTGCGCATCTGTGTCAAGGTGTGTTGGCTGCAGAGTGACGCGCCACACATGCACCTCTTCCGTCGTGTAGGCAACTAGTCTAGGTGGTCTCTCCCAGCTACGCACGGTCCACCCTAGTCGCTACTGATCCTGTGAGATTTTGGCCCTTCGGACGATGTCGCATGCGGCGACCCTGACGTTTAATGCTCGCATGTTACGCGTGTCTCGCATCGTGCGCGCGGTTCCTCGGCTCCCCCCTCTCCTCACCTGCGGTAGCCCAGCTCGCGGAGAGCGCTGTTGACAATCGCGCTCATTGATGTGCCGCGTGGGTCATCTCCGAGTGCGGCAGCCAGCTTCAGCGCTTGACTCACGTCCTCGTCAAGATAGATCGAGTGTTTTACTTCCGTCCCGCTCCGCCGCCGATATCGGCTTTGCCCCGTGTAATACGGGTCCGGCGTTTCAGTCTGGAGAGGCCGCTGACTGCGTTCCGGCAGCAAAGTAGAGTCTCTGGTTTCCGGAGCCTCGCGCTTAGAGGCTTGCATGGCTGGCGCCCCCAGCGCTGTGGGAGCTTGGGGTTCTTCCTCGACCGCGCGTCTCGCCGGTCGTTGCGGCTTCGCTGGTCGCTGCGGTTTCGGGGGTACGTCGCCAAACAGGAGCGACATGGCCTGCTTCTTCTTGTCGTCTGCCACGGCTGTAGTATCTGGTGTGTAACGTTCGTGTTAACGAGGTCTAGGCACGGTGTCGAGAGCGTCAGGCGTCTAGGTACGCCAGGAGTGTCTTTGCTAGGGTAGCATAGTCGTGAGCGCCGCGATCTGTCGGGCGGTATTCAAAGATGGATTGGCGGGCACCCACAGCCTTACTCAGAGCCGCTGAGTAGCGGATTGGTTGGAGGACTTGACCGTCGGGGTACGTACCGAACTGTTCCTCTAGCATTTCGCGCAATGCACGGCTCTCCCCTACTCTGCCATCTTCGTTGGTGGGAAGGTAGAACGTGGGGACATGTAGGTCATCCTCTTCATTCGCGAACGCTAGCACGTCGCGGAAACCGCGAAGCCCAACGATCGCCGCCATTTGCAGCTCTACAGGGCATATGACCAGGTCAGCAGCATACAGTGCGTTGAGCCATAATGCATCCAGGCCGGGAGCAGCATCGAGGACCGCGACATCGTAGCGTGCATCGGAGAGGGCTTTTCGAAGGCGGTTCTTGCTATGGCGTGCCGCCAGTTGAGTACGCGCCATGGAGAGACGAACGCCGCCTGAAGGGAGCAGATCAAGGCAGGGTGCAGCTTGGTCGGTCTCATCTACAGGAAGACCCTTGCCGGTGAGGCGACCTCCCTCCTCCCCTCTCCCACCAGTCTCGCTCTTGGAGTCATCGGTAGGATTTCGTGGGAGCACGCGGAGCGCAGCATCGCCCACTCGCGCCTCGCCAAGGAGTACGTCGCCCAGCGAGGGGTCTGCGTCAGACGTTGCGAGTTGGGTTGAGGCCGACCCCTGCGTGTCGAGGTCGACGAGAAGGGTACTCCGACCAGCATGGTGAAGGCCCGCGGCCAAGTTGACCGCGGTCGTGGTCTTGCCGACACCGCCTTTGAGGTTCAAGATCGCGAGAGTGTACACAGGAGTCGAGATGGGAGAAAGACTAAAGAGACACAGGAAAAGCGACTTAGTGCTTTAGCGACTGAACAAACGCTTTAGCACTTTAGCGACTAATTAATCTACATCATTCCAGTCGCTATAGCTACCAGACCGCACTAAGTCGCTTTAGTGACTGAAAAGAGTATAGACGATCTCTTGGCCTAGCCTGCGCGCCTTCCCTCTCGTTTCCTCCACGCTTCGACACACCATACCTACCCTGATGGGCACCAGGCTGCCGCTAGACACGCGTACTCCCAGATTGCAATGCGTGCTAGGCCTTGGCACGTACGCCAGCGAGAGACGACCACAGCGTCTCCCTGCTCGATGGTTTCGGTTCCACTCGCACCCAGTCTGGTACACCCCCAACGAGTGTAGCACTAAAGCGTTTTAGCTCTCAGTCGCTAAAACGCTTTAGTGACCTTAGTGTCTAGTCGCTAAAGCGACCGCGCAAGTGTTCGACATCGGAGACGAGGGAGCATCCTTGACCCTTATCGAGCCTCGTCCTGAGCCCAGAGTTGCGTAGCGTCTGGGCCACAAGGCGAGCGAGTGGCGTTCTCACGCTCAAAGCGTTGGGGCCCAGAGACCGAGACGTCTCAGCTCAGGTCACGACCCAGTGCCGGAACGACTTACTCAATCAGCGTAGCGATCACTCAGGCGTGTGGTGGCACTCCCGAAGCAGCGCGAGGACCTCAATCTCCACGAGGTCGCGCACGCCCAAAGCATCCAGTCCTTGCTCGCGATAGCGAGCGCGGTTAATCGGATCGAGCCGGGCGACCGCAGCGGCCTCAAGCGCGGCCAGCGTCTCTGCCGACTGTGTGCCCAGAAGTTCAGCGAGCGCCTGGCTACGGGCAGACCGTTCTGCCGCGGCGTCGGTTCTCGCCTTAGCCTGACGACGCTCGCGGTCTGCAGCAACCTCTGCCTGTCTGCGATGCTCTTCTGCAGAAGAACGAGCTCGCTTCTCTTTTACAAGGAGGGTGGGGGGGAGGCCGTAGTTCTTCTCCACGGCTGCAATAAGCCAGCCCGAAGACTTAGGTGCCGCATCCTCCGAGACCAGGTGGTCGAAGTGCTGGAGTTGCCGGTCGATCGTTGCAAGCGAATGTTTGAGCACCAGGTCACGTGCAGACTCAGATGAGACGCCGCGATCGACAAGGGCATCCTGCCTGGCACGCTGAGCCGGTGAGAGAGCATGCGAGGGCTCTTCTCCCAGATCGGGCGGAGGGAGAGCGCTGTCACGAATGCGGTCGAATACGAGCTTCTTTCCAGAATCTGTTTGCGAATCCATCAACGCCCACGTGCAATATCCGCGGTCTGTCAATGCGTCCAATGCAGGCTGGAGCACCTGCATCACCTGCGACACGTAGCGCTTCGAATGCGATATCTCCAGCTTCACGTGGGCTAGGTGGATCACATCGATTTCGGCGTGCCCCGTCTTGCGAAGGTGCTTGTCGAGCCACCGGAATAACCGCTTTGCAACGGGAGTAGGAAGGTTGTAAAAAAACTGGGTATCTAGACGCTTAAAACGAGACTGTCGAAAGATAGAGAATAGCTTTTCGTTCCAATTTACTGTTAGTGCAGTATGACCAGACTTAGGATCTTCTACAAACTCATAGTCATCTAAAACGTGAAATCCAGACTTAGAGTAAGTGCCTTTTTCGGCGTTCCAAAGCGCATTCGTTGTTATGTAAACCCCTGCTAGCTGATCGAGCGCACGCTTCAGTCTTCCATAGGCTCGGCCGTCCGTGCCCCAGCCCATGAGCTTCAGCAGTTCGTAGGGTACAGCGGTGATGGAGCGTGCCTCGAAATCGTCCCTTGACGCCTTGTGAAAAAAGGCGATGAGGAGCTCCTCAGAAGCATACTCGGGCAGCCCAAACTCATCTGAGCCAGTCACTACTTTGTAGAACTTGCGGGTACGACCTTTATGATCTTTGCCTCGCCACTCTGTTTTAAGCGTCTTGCGTGAGCGGGCACGTCCAAGCGTGGTAAACGCAAGCTCAATCAGATTGAGTTCATCTCGACCATAAGGATCCGGAGCCTCTCTTTTGGCTGAGGGTGCGACTGCGACAGCGTCCCCTGAGTCCACGGTGCGAGGGGCATCTATGCGCTGGGACGGCCCGGGGTTAGACCGCGGCGTGGTTTCAGGATCTTGAAAGAGAGAAGGCTGGGACATCGGCTACCTGCAGACGGCGAAACCGAAGGTAGAGAAGGGAGAGTGGTAAAGAAAATACGCTGGTTAGATCGGGGAGTATGTAGCAATAACGCATTCAGAAAAAGAAAATTGACACGATACACAGTAGTAGTAAGGTTTATAAAGTCTATAGAGTATACGGGTCGAGTGAGGCAGAAAATTGGACTGCATAATCGTCAGTTTAATAGGTATATACAGTTAGTGTCTTCGTTCAAACGAATTACTACAGGTCACGAGGATCCTTACCACAAGTCACGAGGATCCTTACCACAAGTCACGAGGATCCTTACCACAAGTCACGACCCAGGCTTACTTTAGGTCACGTGCGATTTACTATAGGCCACGTGCCTCACGGTGACTGGCTTATTTGGACGTTTCGCAGGACCAGCGCATGACGATGGGTAGGCCCCAGGCAGAGAGGAGATTTCACTGCTTACTACTGAACACGTGCAATGAGGCCCACAAAGCCGCGATGATTGACGCGGACTTACTATAGGACACGATAAGTAGCGTCTTCGTCCAGCCCATACATTTTTAGGGTGTCGAGCCACGTTCGTGGACACGTGGTCTGTAGTAAGTCTGGCGTGGACACATCTCTGCTCAAGGCTGCGCCGTGGCAGCCTTGAACGGGTTCGGTCGATGTCTTGATGGATAGTAGGGCTGCACTGCGCGCTGCCGAATTGTGGTTTTCGGGGGCCGGTGTGACGTGCGGGAAACGGTAGCACGCTAGAACATGATCATGGTGGATTAATGTGAGCTTGAGTCAAGCAAGCCTTTGTTAAACAAATGAAAGTTGTTCGATGGTGTCACAGGTGGTTCGTGTTCAATTGTTAGCAGTAATCAATGCCTGGGTATTATATGTGTCCTAGGGGATTCCCTGTGTCAAAAGAGTAGGGAATACAATAGCTATACTTGTATATATAATCGTAGAAGCGTATTCTGATATCGAATCGATATTCATCGATTAAACCTGGCGGGTTGACTCGGCTCGTAATACACGTATGGATGCTATAGGCGACGAATGTTGTTCGTAGCTCTGTGGCTATTTGCACGATGAACTTTGGTTCTGAGTGATGAGTCAGGTCAAGCAGGCATTTCTCAACCTCATCAAACGGTATAAGTGATGGACTCACTTGTTAAAAGGCTGTCGTCCGGAAGTCAATCGGTAGAAGCGAGTCTTCGGCCGGAGCGTACGGCTGCAGAGTTGCAGGAGGCCATTGAGAGGGAGTTGGTCCACATCCGCTTCACGGAAACGCGAGGCGGAACGGAGCTAGGTGTGGCGCTCGACATGGACCGAACAGACACCGGAAACGCGGACTTCGCGAAGGGGCAGGGCACGGTGCACCTTGAGGGAACGCTGAGTCTCAACTACGTGCCGGTGCGCTGTGTCGCTGACATAGATCTGGAATCCCTGGAAGGGACAGGCCGGCTCGTCGTGGAAAATGAAGCTCTGGACCTCCCAGAATTCTCGTGACATGCAACCAGAGCGCGCTCGGTATTGGATCACTGCGGTCTTGCGACGTCTAGCTGTAGCCGGCATGGCTGCAGTGACACTCGTCGCAGGATGGTCGCTGCCCGGGTGTAGCGACGACGCTGTCGATGCAACAAAGACGACGGCTGCTGTACAGGCTACAGAAGTGGTCCCATCCAGGTTTGTGCACGACGAGTTGCTGCTCCCTACAGCCCGCACGAATGCACTGGAGTATGGGGCCGTCCGCCAAGTGCCCGCCGGACCCGGCCTCGTCGACCTCCTCGTCGACGTCCAGTGGGACGGCTCCTGGCGCAACCCCCACAACTGGGACGCCGCCTGGACCTTCGTCAAGTTCCGCGCCCCCGACGGACGCTGGAAGCACGCCTCGCTCGCGCCCCAGGGCCACGCCCTGAGCCCCCAGGCCGGGGCCGCCCCCACGCCTGCCGGGGCGTGGACCTGGGCGCCGGACAGCACCGGGCTCTGGCTCCACCGCGCCGCGGCGAGCTCGCCCGGCCCCAACCGATGGACGGCTCGTCTGCGCTGGGCGGCGGGGGCCGACGGCGCCGCGGCGGGTGCGGAGGTGCGGGTGCTGGGCCTGGAGATGGTGTACGTGCCGGCGGGCGCGTTCTACGCGGGGGACGGGGTGTCGGTGGGAGCGTTCGAGGGGGTAGGAGGGGAGCCGGTGCGCATCGACTCCGCTGGCACTGTCGTG
>JBCBEX010000068.1:0-23623 GCA_038528235.1 Bacteroidota bacterium | reverse complement strand
GGGCTTCACCACCACGAGTAGGTGGTTGTCGAGGAAGAGCACCTCGAAGGGCATGGGCGCGCGTGGCAGGTGAGGGCGAGGTCGTGGGACGACAGAATAGGCCTGACGCGCCAGAGCGAGCGCCCCACCGTCTCGACCGTCCCTACCGTACCACGGTGAGCCGCTCGGAGACGCCGAAGCCACTGACCTCGCTCCGCACCTGAAGCCAGTACGGCCCCGCTGGCAGCCCGTCGAGCGGAAGCGCGAGCCGGAGACGCGACGGCGCATCAGGCGTCAAGCGTTGGGCGAAGACGCGCTGACCGAGCGCGTTGTAGACGGCCACGTCGTAGGGATTGGCCTCGTAGAGCGCGATCTGCGCCTCGGCCTGCCCGGCCCGCACCACGGTTGGGAAGAGCGCCTCGATCTCGGCCCCGCTGCTCTGGCGCTCGGAGCCAAGCGAGCCCTCCGTGATGGCGCTGGCCAGCGACGGCACCATCGCCGAGGCAATCGTCTGCGCCTCGGCGGGCGTCACGGGCGTCGCGCTGTAGTAGATGGCGCGCGTCGCGCGGAGGTCGACGTACTGGCCCTCGTCGCGGCGGGGGTCCGTGGCTGGCACGCGGCTCGGCACGATGATGCCGCTCGCCCCGACGGAGCGGTCGTCGCCGGTGCACTGGCGCAGGCCTTCGCCCTCGTCCCAGAACCGCTCGAAGGGCGCGGCCTCCCAGTCCGTGTCCAGCTTGAACGCGTGCACGAGCGCGCCCGCGTCGCCGCTCACTGCCTGCCAAAAGAGCGTATCGGGCGACAGCGGCTGCTGGGCGAGCCCGTCCGGCCGAGCGTCGAGCACGACGTCGGCGCCGCCCGTGAGCGCGTCGAAGTAGCGCATGCCGAGCGCGGCGTCGCTGTAGTCGATGAACTCCACGACGCCGGGGATCGGGTGGACGCGCAGATCGATGGCGAACGTCGCGTGGCGCTCATAGAACGTGTAGGTGCCGGTGGTGAGCGGTCCCGAGTTGAAGCCGCGCACGACGCGGATGGCGCGCACCGGCCCCGTGCGGACGGCCACGATGGTGCCGCGGTTGGCGGACGCCGTCCACTCGTTCCGCGCGCACGAGCCCAGTTCGAGCAGCACCTTGAAGCGGTCGAGCAGGTCGGGCCCGAGCCGGCCGCCCTGCTTGATGCGGAGGTCGTCGTGGATCCAGCGGTCCTGGAAGCCCAGCCGGTAGTGCGCCGTCTCGATGACGGTCGCCTCCGGGTTGGCCCCGAGGTCGTCGCCCGACTCGATGCCGCTGACTGACGCGCCTCGGAAGTCGTACGCGTCAGGAAACGCCCCGTTGAGTAGCGTCGTCTCTAGGTCTACGAGGCGCTCGCTGGACCGGGGTACGGCCCCGCGGGGCACGACGAAGAGGTAGACGTAGCGCGCGGAGGCGCCTTCTCCGATACGGATCGACGTGCGGGTGGCCAGGTCGGCACCGTCGGGGGCCGCCTCGGCAGGCGCGGCGCGGCCAGCGAAGCGCGCCATGAAGACGACCTCGTCGTCCGCGTCAAGGCTAGGATCGCTGTCGGGTCCGATGAGCGTTTCCAGGCCCGTGGCTGCGGTCCCGGTGTATTCCAAGACGGGGACGCCCGTACCACCTGCCTCGAAGCAGAACGTGCTGGTCGGCCCGTCGCAGCGCACAGCATCGCGCCCGTCGAAGGCGACGCCGAGGTCGAGGCGTTCGCGCTCGTCGACCTGTACGGGGATGGGCGTCCAGCGGCCGTCGTAGGCGAACGCGGCGATGCGGGCCGGGGAGGCCCCGAGCAAGAGGGGCACCTCGTCGCCAGTGAGGACGACCTCCCGGAAGGCCTCGGCGCTGCTGGGCTGCTGGGCTGCGAGTCCCGCCCCGGCGCCCACGAACACGGCGCAGACTGCAAGCAGGCGGGTCAGGAGCAGTCGAGAGAGCGGCATCAGGTCGAGAAGCCGGGCAGGTGGAGGGCACACCGCCGCGCACGACAACGAGATGCGCAACGACGGGGTGGGATGGGGGAATCTACTGTATGCGTCAAGGTGCTCCTGCCGGGACCGACCGCGGCGCGGAGGAGTCGGCGAGCATGCGCGAGACAGACGCCCGCCTCAAGAAAGCGCCGTTCCCTGACCTTGCGGCATTCAATTAGCCGGAGGAGGTGTCACGACTCCGTTCCAGACCGCACTGACGTTGTTGCGTCCGGCGTCCTGCAAGCGGTAATATGAAAGCGCTTTCAGTCTCACTCTCTCATCCTCCTCTGCGCCCATGCGTCTTGCCACCACGCTCTTCGCGCTCTTCCTCGCGCTCCCCCTCGCCGCCCAGCCCACCGTCGACGGCATCGGCGACGACCCCGAGTACGAGCTTCTCGGCACCTACACCCAGAGCCAGGGCTTCGGCGACTGGGGCCTGATCGAGCTCAAGGGCTTCGCCGACGCCACCGACCTCTACCTCTACGTCGGCGGCACCACCGAGAGCAACTTCAACAGCCTCTACATCTGGCTCGACATCGCCAGCCAGACGACGGGCACCCCGGCGGGCACCGCGCTCCCCACCTCGTTTGGTGGCTTCGAGGGCGCCAACCCGACGCTCGAACTCCCGAGCACGGAATGGGGCATCCGCCTCACCCACGGTGACCCGGGCGACGGGACCGACACCGGCTTCATCAACGTCGTCTCCTACGCAGGCACCAGCGCCGCCGACGTGTTCCTCGGCGCGCTCGCCGTCGATGGCACCGCCTTCGACGCCGACGCCAGCGGCCCGTTCGCAGGCGGCTCGTTTGCCTACTTGCACGTTCCGGCGGGGCTCTCAAGCAACCCGGGCGACCGGGGCTTTGAGATCAAGCTCGAACTAGCCGACCTCGGCATCACGGGGGGCACCAGCCGCGCGAGCGCCTCGGACCTCTTCCAGCTCTTCACGGCCTACGCCAACCCGGATGGCAGCTTCTTCTCCTCGGACGTGATCCCAGAGGTACCGGGCAACGGCTCGACCAACTTCGGCAATGCGCCGGACTTCACCGCACTCCCGGGTACACAAGCCACCACGGCGAGCGCGCTTCCGGTCGAGCTGACCACCTTCGAGGCGCAGCGCGCGGGCGAGCGCGTCGTGCTCTCCTGGGCCACCTCTTCGGAGACCAACAACGCGGGCTTCGACGTGGAACTGCGCCGCACCACGGGCGACTTCGCCCCGGTCGGTTTCGTCGCGGGCGCAGGCACGACGACGGAGGCACAGACCTACCGCTTCAGCACCGACGCTCTCCCGGCTGGCACCTACACGTTCCGCCTCCGCCAGGTCGACTTCGACGGCGCGTTCGCGTATAGCCCCGAGGTCGAGCTTGCCCTCGGCGTGGCGGGCACGCACACGCTATCGGCGGCCTACCCGAACCCGTTCGCGGAGCGGGCGACGTTCTCGCTCGCCGTGGCCCAGGAGCAGCTCGTAGAGGTCGCTGTCTTCGACGCACTCGGACGCCGCGTGGCGACGCTCTTCGATGCGACGCTCCCCGCTGACCAGGCCCGCGTGCTCACGCTCGACGCCGCGGATCTGCCGAGCGGGCTCTACATCGTCCGCGCACAGGGTACGACGTTCTCGGACGTGCGTCGGGTCACGCTCGCACGCTAGACACCTCAGCGCGCACTAGCGACATGTAGCTCGCCTGAGCTCCCCACGCGCCGCCGTTCGCCTGTCCCCCCGGCGAGCGGCGGCGTTTTCTGTTGACAGGGGCTACGTTACGCGCTGCACACGGACGTTCAGGCCGTGGCGCGAGCGGCGCGCTCCCAGTTGACGGACTGCTGGCCGCGCAGCCACCGCGCGAAGCCAAAGAAGGCCGCCACGTTCATCACAGCGAAGTAGAACGGCACGAAGAAGCCCTTAACCTTCACCTCGCGGTCCTGCCAGCGCCAGCCTGCGAGCGCGAGCAACCAGAACGCAGTCTGCGCGCCGTAGAGCGCCGCGTAGAGCGGACTCGTGAGGCCGAGCACGAAGTTGAGCGCAAACGCGACGAGGAGCAGCGGCGGCGTGACCGCCCAACGCAACACGCGGTGGGAGACGTACTGGAACGTCGTCCAGCCGTGGCGCGGGTTGAGCAGGCTGAGTAGCCGCGCCATGCTCTGGAAGCCGCCCGCGCAGATGCGCACCTTGCGCTTGAACTCGTCCTCGACCGTCGCTGAGGGCAGCTCGGTCGCGTTGGCGTCGGTGGCGTAGGCGACGCGGTAGCCCTGCTGCGCTACCCGCAGCGTGAGCATGAAGTCGTCGAGCAGCGTGTCGGGCTCGCTCGGGTGGAAGAGGTCGGTGCGGAGCGAGAACAGCTCGCCCGCGGCCCCGACGACGGTGTGCAGCCGCGCGTCGAGGTGTTTGAGCGCGGACTCGTAGCGCCAGTAGAGGCCCTCGCCCGCGCCCGAGGCGGCGTCGGCCTCGGCGGCCCGGATGCGCTTCTCGCCCGAGACGGCGCCCACGGTCGGGTCGGCGTAGTGCTTGACGATGTTGCGCACCGCCTCGCGGTTGAGCATCGCGTTGGCGTCGGAGAAGATCACGATGGGCGTCTCGACGTGCTTCATCGCGCGGTTCATGGCGGCGATCTTGCCTGCGCGCCCGGCGCGGTGGAGCAGCTTCACGCCCGGATAGCCGAGCAAGAGCTGCGGCGTGCGGTCCGTCGAGCCGTCCGTGACAAACAGCAGCTTGAGCTTGTCCTTCGGATAGTCCTGCGCCAGCGAGTTTTCGAGCTTCTGCAGGATATCGCGCTCCTCGTTGTAGGCCGCCACGACGAGCGTGACCTCGGGCTCGTACGCTGCCACCTCGGGGTCGGCGAGGTCGGGCTGGCGGGGGCTGAAGCCCAGCAGGTCACGCACCTTGACGAGCATCCACAGCACCGCGCCATAGCCAACGTAGGTGTAGACGATGACGGCGACGGCCAGCCAGAAGGCGAGTTCGAGGGGGGACAGCATGGCGGGGTGAGACGACGTGCTGGGTGGTATCAGCAGGTGGGTGGAAGAAGGCGGCTAGCGATTCGCCGCCGTGATGATGGGGTCGAGCGCGGCCGACGCACTGGCTCCGTCGCCCCGCGTTTCCTTCGGAATGAGGGCGGCGGTAGGCTCCAGCGGCGCGGCAGCGTCTTGATGCTCATCGGCCTTCATCTGTCGGATCACCTTCGCCGGGACGCCCGCGACGACGCTGTAGGGCGGCACGTCTTTGACGACGACGGCACCCGCGGCCACGACCGCGCCACGACCAACGGTCACGCCCTTGAGTACCGTGCTCCGGATCGCCAGCCAGGCCCCGTCCTCGATCACGATGGGCGCTTGCTTGCCGGGGTCGGACAGGTCGCCGACGGCGTGGAAGTCGGAGTCCATCACGACGACGTGCGGCGCGATCTGGACGTTCTCGCCGATCGTGATGCCGACCCGCGCCGAGAGCGAAGCCCCGTGGTTGATGAACGAGTGCGCGCCGATGCGGATGGTGGCGCCCGGTCCGGCCGACAGCTCGGTCGTCGCCACACGCGAACGGATTGCCACGCGATCGCCGATCTCGATGGTGCCCGCAGCGTTGACGCGCGGCGCACCGTCGAGGGTCACGAGGCGACCGAGGCGACAGCGCCAGAGCCGCAGGCGCGCGTTGGCGACGCGGTAGGCCGCGCCTAGAACATGGGAGAGACGAGACATGGGTGGGTGGCGATGCCCCTGGCTGCTGGCTCGTTTGTAGTCATCCCCACGCAGGCGGGGACCCATACGATGCTCAGGGCCAGTTTGGGTCGTTCAGGCTGACAAGGGAGACCGTATGGATCCTCGATCAAGTCGAGGATCACTCGGGATGATGAAATGAGGCAGACGAACTAGGCCGCGAGGCGGAAAGCGGGCTCGGCGGCGACGGGGTTCGGCACGGCGGCGGGCACCGGAGCACCCGCCACCTCCTCGTAGATCTCGACGAGGCGCTCAGCGGTGCGGGCCCACGAGAACCGTTCGGCGCGGGCGAAGCCCTGGCGGCGGAGGTCGGCCTGAAGCGTCGCGTCGGCGAGGACGTGGCGGATCGCACTCGCGAGCGACGACGGCTGCGTCGGCTCGATCAGCACGGCGGCATCGCCGGCGACCTCGGGCATCGACGCGGCGCGCGACGTAATGACAGGCGCACCGCAGGCCATCGCTTCGAGAATCGGGATCCCGAAACTCTCCCGCAGCGACGGGTAGAGAAACAGCGCCGCCTGGCTGTAGATCGCCGGGAGGTCGGTGTTCGCCATGTAGCCCGGCAGGATGAAGCGCGGCGCGAGGTCGAGCGCGTCGAGGGCGCGCAGGTGCACGTCGAGCGCCTCGCGGGCGTAGTCGGCAATCACGAGCGGCGTGGGAGCCCTGTCGTCCAGAGCGACGCTGCGGGCGTACTCGACGTAGGCCGTGATGACGCCAGGCAGGTTTTTCTTCGGGTCGGTGTTGCCGAGGAAGAAGAGGAAGTCCTCGGGCAAACCGTAGCGCTGGCGGACGCGGCGCTGCTCGTCGGCACTCTCGACGGGGCGAAAGTGCGCGCCGACGCCGTTGTAAACCACATCCAACTTCTCTGCGGGCATCGGCAGCGTGTCGAGGATGCGGCGGCGCTCGTACTCGGACACCGTGAGCACCTTCGCCGCGCGGTGCGCGACGCTCGGGACGACCTGGCGGCGGTAGAGGTTGCCGAGGCGCTGGTACCACGTCCCGCTCCCGCGCAGGATCGCCGAGGCGCGCCCTTCGAGGTAGATCACGTCGTGCACAGTCACGACCGTCGGGACGGGGCTGTTCAGCGGCGCGGTGTTGCTCGTGCAGTGGAGCACGTCCACGCACGCCTTCTTGGCCGCCTGCGGCAGCGCAACCTGCTCCCAGACGGGGTAGCTCGGCGCGTCGAGCTCGTAGACGAACAGGTTCTCCGACGACGCCAGGCACGGGTCCTCGCCGGGCTTCACGAAGACGACGTACTCGTGCTCGTGGCCGGGCTGCTGTGAGAACTGCTGGAGGTGGCGCAGCGACTCGAGCGCGACGATGTCCATGCCGTGCTTCTTGCGCCGGAAGATGCGCTGGGCTTCGATGCCGATTCGCATAGCGGTCGTGGGTCTTAGGTCGAGGGCCGAAGGTCGCGGGCCGTGTCAGACGCCGCACCCTTGCGGACCTGTGACACGGGACTGGTGACCTGCGACCCAGCCCCGTGGGGCGTGTGGATGAAGGTGCGGTTGCCGCTCGGGCTGCGAAAGAGCGCGCGGACCATCCGCCAGACGCCGCCGGGCAGGTGCAGCACCGCGCTCAGGATGTCGCTGCGCAGCAGGTTGGCCGGGATGGCGATGAAGAGCGTCAGCACGAGCGTAGCCGTGAGGACGGCCCAAGGCAGCGCCGCTGCGGGGCCGCCGACGACGAAGACCAGCAGGGTCAGCGCTGGCACCCCCGCGATGAGAAGCGCGCGTGGCGGCAGCGCCATCTGGAAGACCTTGTCGGCGTAGTCGAGCCGGCCGCTGAACAGCCCGGCAACGCCCCGCGCGGCATGGCGGCGGAGGTAGTGGAATTGCGCCGAGAGCCACCGCGTGCGCTGGTTCTCGAACGTCTGCCCGCCGCTCACCTTCTCGTCGTAGATCACCGCCTTGGGCGCCCACGCGATGCGGATGCCCTCGTAGAGCAGCATCAGTTCCAGTTCCTTATCGAAGCCGCCGACGGCCTTCGCGCGGTTCATGCAGCGGTCGAACAACTCGTAGTCGAACGCCATGCCGGAGCCGATGAGGGCGGCGGAGAGGCCGAGGTTGGCGTGCCCGGCGCGGAAGATCTGGTTGTTGATGCCCTCGCTCAGCGCGTCGAGTTTCGCCATCGGCGTGTCGAGGTTCTTCGCCACGCGCTGGCCCTGCACCACGCGTGCGCTGCCCGGCTGCGTGGGGTCGAGGTAGGCCGCGAGGTGCGCGAGGGCGTCGCGGTCCATCACGTTGTCCGCGTCGAGGACCACGGCGCCGTCGAACGTCTGCTTCTGCGCAGCAAGGAGGCTCAGCGCCGCGTTGAGCGCCTTCGCCTTGGTGCTCTTCTCGAACGACACCTCGACGACCTGGATGGGCAGCGCGTCGAGCGCAGCGAGCGTCGCGGGCTGCAACGAGTCCGCGATGACGATGACTTCGTAGAGCTCCTGCGAATAGGTCTGGTCGAGCGCCTGCCGCGCCACGTCCACGATGACCGCGTCCTCCTTGTAGGCCGGAATGAAGACCGCGAGGCGCTGCGTTGGCTCGCGCAGCGGCGGCGTCGGGCGCAGGCGGCGGCTGGCCAGGGCAAACACGAGCAGGTAGACGACCACGAGCGCGCACGCGGCAAAGGCGAGCGTCCCGAGGACGGCCCCGAGGGTGCTGAGAAGCGTTCCGAGGGTGGCGGCGAACGACATGGGCGGAGAAGGGCTGGATAGCCTTCGGTATCGGCGTCCGCCTGCCTCGATTTAAGCCACTAGGCCACTCAAAACTCCGATCTTGCTTCGTTGTGTTGTCGTTCTGACCTCGTCGCATCCAGCTCGCCGCTCACCATGCCTCCCTTCGTTTTTCTGCTCGCCCTCGCTGGCATCCTGTTCGCTGCGTTCGTGATCTACCTCGATCACAAGAAGAAGACCGGCGGCACCATTGATCCGAAGGCGCTGGAGCAGGCCATGGCGGACCTCACAGCAGCGCTCGACGAGGCGGAGGGCGAGCGGGCTCGTCTCACCGAGCGCGTGCGCAACCTGGAGGCGATCGTCACGACGGAGACGTACGACCTCCTGAAGTCGGACCCGACGCCGGAGCAGGTGGAGCGCGCCGCCACCCGTCTCGACCCCGCGCTGCTGGATGACGAGGCCCCGCTCGGCGACGACCGCTCGGCGGAGGACGCGGCTCGGGCCGAGGAGGCGGCCCGCCTCGCCCGGCGGCTGCGGGGGCGGTAACACCGCGTTTACACGCCGCGCCTTCATACGTGAAGGCCGTTGGATTGCGAGGGATCCGCCAGCGAATCGTGACAGGGTTGCGATAAATCGCGGGCAGCGGCTGGCGATACTGGGAGCGTCACCCGAAACGCCGCGGGGGGCACGCCGCCCCCAGCGCTCGCACTCCAACCCCATCGACCCATGACTGCACGCTACCCACGCCTCCTCGGCCTCCTCGTTCTCCTCGCCTTCGTCGGCTGCGACGCCGCCACGGACGACACGACCGACCCCGTCGCCGATCCCGTGACCACGGCTGAGGCTGCCGCCTCCATCGCCAACGCCGTCGCGCTCGACAGCGGCGGCGCGCTCGATGAGGCCGCCTCGTTCGCGACCTCCTTCAGCGCTGGCATCGACGGCGACGACGTGACCACGGCCAACGCCTCCGCGGACAACGGCTGCACGTTCAGCCTCGACTTCGACGAGGAGGCTGTCCGCTACGACCGCGCCGTCGACTGCACCTGGGAGACCCAGAACGGGCTCTATGCAGCAGGCTACAGCCGCGCTCAGACCCTCCAGTTCCTCCGCGACGGGAGCCCCGTGTTCTTCCCGAGCAATGCCGACGCCGCGACCTTCGAGATCGTGAGCGGGAGCGGCACGCGGACCCGGCCTCGCTTTAGCCACACGCTCACCGATATCGGCGGCGACCTCACCGTCACGGGCCTCAACACGGACATGGTGACCGTGAACGGCTCGCTGACCCGCGCCGCCCTCGACGTGTCGACCACCGAGGCAGGCACCCGCTCGCTCGACCACCGCATCGAGTTCACCTTCACGGACATCACCGGCCCGACCACGTCGCGGCAGGACTGGCGCGACGCCGCCTCAGGCACGATCTCTGGGCGCTACCAGGCCACCTTCACCGCCATCGACGGCGACACGATCGCCGTGGACCGCACCTTCACGGTCACCTTCGGGGACGACACCCTCGTGATCGAAATCGGCGGCGAGCGCTTCGAGGCCGACCCGATGAGCGGCGAACTGATGTAGGAGCGCCGACACGCCTCAGCTCTGTACGTGCCCGCGCGGCCTCCGAACCCGGAGGCTGCGCGGGTGCGTTTGGGGCGTAGTTCAGTGTGGCCGTGATTCCGTGCAGTCCCGCCTCACTGTCTCTTTCTCTCCTCGCCTCTCACCATGCTTCGCTCCCTCGACCCGACCACCGGCGAGCCCCTGCGCACCTACGACGCCCTCGCGCCGGACGCCCTCGACGCGCGCCTCGCCCGGGCTGCGCGGGCCTTCGAGCACCATCGCACGACCTCGCTCGCAGACCGCGCTGCGAAGCTGCGCCGCGTTGCCGATGCGCTGGAGGCGAACGCCCATCGCCACGCCGAGACGATGACGCGCGAGATGGGGAAGCCGGTCGGGCAGGCCGAGGCCGAAGCCAAGAAGTGCGCGTGGGTCTGCCGCTACTACGCCGACCGCGCCGCCGCCTTCCTCGCCGACGAGCCACGCACCATCGACGAGGCCCACCGCACGTTCGTCGCCTACGAGCCGCTCGGGCCGGTGCTCGCGGTGATGCCGTGGAACTACCCCTACTGGCAGGTCTTCCGCTTCGCCGCGCCCGCAGTGATGGCGGGCAACGTTGGGCTCCTCAAGCACGCCGAGAACGTGCAGGGCTGCGCCGAGGCCATCGAGACGCTATTCCTGGAGGCGGGCTTCGCGGAGGGCGTCTTCCAGAACCTGCCCATCGAGTTGGATGCGGTGCAAGGCGTGATCGAAGACGGGCGCGTGCGAGCCGTCACGCTCACCGGCAGCGAGCGCGCAGGCCGCGCCGTGGCGAGCCAGGCCGGGCAGGCGCTCAAGCCGACCGTGCTCGAACTCGGCGGCTCCGACCCGTTTCTCGTCCTCGCGGATGCCGACCTCGACCGCGCGGTCGACCTCGCCGTCACCGCGCGGATGCAGAACAACGGCCAGAGCTGCATCGCAGCGAAGCGGTTCATCCTCGAACGGCCCATCGCCGACGCCTTCACCGAGCGCTTCGTCGAACGCGTCGAGGCGCTCACCCTCGGCGACCCGATGGATGCTGCCACCGACCTCGGCCCGATGGCGCGCGAAGACCTGCGCGATGGCCTCCACGACCAAGTCGAACGCGCCGTGGCGCAGGGAGCGGCGCTGCTCACGGGCGGCACCGTGCCCGACCGGCCCGGCTTCTTCTACCCGCCGACCGTGCTCGCGGGCGTGACCGAAGGCATGGTGCCGTTCGAGGAAGAGCTGTTCGGCCCGGTCGCCGCGCTCAGCGTCGCTGAGGACGTGGACGACGCCGTGCGCCTCGCCAACGCGACGCGCTTCGGGCTGTCGAGCGCCGTCTTCACGGAGGACCGCACGAAGGGCGAGGCGGTCGCCCGACGGATGCGCGCGGGCGGGGCGTTCGTGAACCAGATGAGCCAGAGCCACCCCAACCTCCCCTTCGGCGGCATCGGCGACAGCGGCTACGGCCGCGAACTCGCCCGCCAGGGCATCCGTGCGTTCGTCAACGAGAAGACGATCTGGATCGAGTAGTCGTGGACGGCAGCGTGTACCCCTCCTCAGGCATCGTCCATCCACGCATGACCGCTGTGCTCGTAGAGCGCCTCAGCGAGCAACGCGATGTCGGTGCGGTAGGCGAGGCGTCCGCGCCAGGCGGCGGGAATCGCAGCCTCGCCGTAGTGCGCCCCGGCGAGTTGGCCGTAGATCGCGCCCGTTGTGTCGGCGTCGTCGCCGAGGTTGACGGCGTGGAGCGCACCTGCCTCGAACGTGTCCGTGGTGCCAAACGCCCACAGCGCGGCCTCCATCGCCTCGATGACGTAGCCGGTGCCGCGAATACGGGGCGGCTCCTTTTCGAGGAACGACCCCGCCGCGACGGCAGCGACCTTCGGTGCGAGCGGCACGTCGTCCCAGAAGCCCGGCGTCGGCTCGAAGGGTATCGCCAGGAGGTCGGCCTTCGTCGCCCCACCGAGCGCGGCCACGAGCAGCGCAGCATAGTAGCGGCACGCATCGACGGCTTCCGTGGCCCCGTGCGTCGTCCTCGACATCTCCGCGCTGTGCGTGACCGCGTCCTCGACGTGCGGCGCGAAGAACATCGGCACGGGCGCAAGGCGCATCAGCGAGCCGTTGCCCGCCGACATTGCATGCGTTGGGCCACAGAATGGATAGCCCGTCTGCTGGAAGTTCGAGAGCGCCCGCGACACGGTCATGCCGATGTCGAAGCACTCGCCGGTGCTGCTCCAGTAGCCCCGACGCCACCACTGGACATAGCGCTCCATCTGGTCCTCCGGGTCGAAGCCGTGCTCAACGAGGCTCGTGGCGAGGCAGAGCGCCATCGAGGTGTCGTCGGTCCACTGCCCCGGCTCCAGGCCGAACGGACCGCCCCCGACCATGTCGGTAATCGGCGTCAATTGGCTTGGCGGGGTGAACTCCAGCGTCGTGCCCAGCGCGTCGCCCGCGGCGAGCCCGAGCAGACAGCCCCGATAGCGGCTTCGTGTCGTCATCCTGGTTCCTTGCTACTTCTCATCCCAAGGCCCTATCGCCTGCCAGCGCGTCGCCCAGGCGGTCGTGGACGCCGTCGTCGGGGTGCTCATGGGTGTCGGGTTCGAGGTGCGTGGTCACCTCCACGTGGTCCTTCGGGAAGACGGCGCGGATGCTCTCCTCGACCTGCGTCGCATGCGCGTGCGCGTCCTCGATGGGGAGGTCGCCGGGGAAGAGCAGGTGCACCTGCACGTAGACGTGGTCGTTGACGCGGCGGTAGCGGAGGAAGTGGTAGCCGAGGATGTGGCTCTCGGCCTCGGCGCGGTCGAGCACGGCGCGGAGCTCGGCCGTCTCGGCGGGATCGGCGCGCTCCATCAGCCCCTGGTAGGCCTCGCGGAGCAGCGCGAATGCCGTCCAGCCGATGTTCAGCCCCAGCAGGATCGCCACGACCGGGTCGATCCAGGTCACGCCGGTCAGCCAGACGAGACCCACGCCGACGAGCACGCCGAGGCTCGTCCACATGTCGGTGAGCACGTGCTGCCCATTGGCCACGAGCACGACGGCGTTGTGGCGTCGGCCCGTGCGGATGAGCCATAACCCGAGTCCGAGGTTGACGAGCCCGAGTGCCGCCGTCACCGCGAGGCCGAATCCGAGCCGCTCCAACTCCGGTCCCGTCACGAGCGCCTCGACGCCCATCGCCACGATGCCGATGGCGGCCATGAGGATGAGTGCCCCCTCGAAGCCCGACGAGAAGTAGGCGATCTTGCCGTGGCCGTAGGGGTGCTTTGCGTCCGGCGGCTGCGCGGCGTACCACAGGCTGAACGTCGCGATGCCCGTGGCGAGGAGGTGCACGACCGATTCGAGCGCGTCGCCGAGGATGGCCGAGGAGCCGGTGGCCGCGTACGCGCCGAGCTTGCCGACGAGCATGAGCACCGCCACGGCGAGGCTCGCTGCCATCGCCTGCGAGCGCGGGTCGCGGAGGTCGAAGCGCTGTGGGGGCGCCTGGTTAGAAGTACGGCCAGAAGTCATCGTTTCGAGCGCGACTCCTCTATGATGTGCCTGCGCGTGCTACCGTATGCGCTTCCACCCAATCGGCAAGCGTCTCTCGTTCGACGAGCCCTGCTGCGAGGTCAAGAAAGAGTCGCTCCTGTTCATCTACGTCTGCGTCAATCTCGAAGCCATTGAGCACGAGGAACGTTTCCATAGCCGCGTGGCCGATCCGCTTGTTGCCATCCACGAACGGGTGGCCCATGACAAGCGCGTAGGCCAGCGTAGCAGCTTTCTCGTGTAGGGTCGGATAGAGGTCGTCGCCCCCGAACGTCTGGGCGGGCTGGGCGACAGCGGATTCGAGCGTCCCGCGTTCGCGCAGCCCGTCGGAGCCTCCGCTCCGAGCGATCACGAGCGCGTGCAGGCGCTCAACCTGCTCCACGCTCAAGTACCGTATGTCGCTCATGCCAAGCGACGGTAGAGTTCTGCGTTCTTCGCCACGACCTGCTCTGCGATCCGGTCGAACTCGTCATCCGAGACAGACTGATCGAGACGAGCACGCACGGCATCGACAGCGAGTTGCTCCGCATCCATGCCGAGGCGATCTGCCAAGCTGCGAAGCCGCTCGGCGTCTTGATCAGTAAGTGGAATTGTGAGCATCGTCATGCGCAGTCAACGTGGTCGCGAATCTGAGGATCCGCCCACCGATGCACCAACACTCCGCTACGCCATCTCTGCCTTGCGCTCCTGTAGGGCTTTCTTGCGCGCGTGCGGGTCGAGGTGGCGCTTGCGGACGCGGTAGACCTTCGGCGTGATCTCGATGAGTTCGTCGTCGCGGATGAACTCGATGGCTTCCTCTAGGCTCATACGTCGCGGCGGGTTGATCTTCTCAAAGTTGTCTGCCGACGCCGCGCGCATGTTGGTCAGCTTCTTCTCCTTCGTGATGTTGGCTTCGAGGTCCTGGTCGCGGCTGTTCTCGCCGATGATCATGCCGTTGTAGACCTCGTCACCCGGCCCGACGAAGAGTTGGCCGCGCTCCTGCAGGTTGATGATCGAGTAGCCCGTCGCCTTGCCGTTGCGGTCGGCCACGAGCGCGCCGGACGCACGGTGGCTGATGGGTCCGGCCCAGGGGCGGTAGCCCGCGAAGAGGTGAGTCAGCAGGCCCGTACCCTTCGTGTCGGTGAGAAACTCGGTGCGGTAGCCGATGAGGCCGCGCGCGGGGATCTCGAACGTGAGGCGGACGCGGCCCGTGCCGTGGTTGATCATCTTCGTCATCTGCCCCTTGCGTCGCCCGAGCTTCTCGATCACGACGCCCATGTGCTCCTCCGGCACGTCGATGGTCGCCTCCTCGTAGGGCTCGTGGGTCTTGCCGTCGACCTCCTTCGTGAGCACCTGCGGCATGCCGACGGCGAACTCGTAGCCCTCACGGCGCATCTGCTCGATGAGGATTGCCATCTGGAGCTCGCCGCGCCCGAAGACGAGGAAGCGGTCGGGCGTCTCGGTCTCCTCGATCCGCATAGCGAGGTTGTTCTGGCCCTCGGTGAGGAGGCGGTCGCGGAGTTGGCGCGAGGTGACGTACTTCCCGTCGCGGCCCGAGAATGGGCTGTCGTTGATGCGGAACTCCATCGAGAGCGTCGGCTCGTCGACGTGGAGCGGCTTGAGCGGCTGCGGATCGTCAGCGTCGGAGAGCGACTCGCCGAGGCCGATGCCGCCCGCGCCCGCGACGTAGACGATGTCGCCCGGACCGACGGCGTCGCGCTCGACGCGGCTGAGGCCTTGGTTGACGTAGAGCGCCGTGATGGTCGCCTTCTCCTGTGTGCCGTCGCGGTGGCAAAGCGCGATGGGCTGGCGGACCTTCGCCGTGCCCTGGACGACGCGGCCGATGGCGAGCGCGCCGACGTAGGGGTCCGGCTTGACGTCGCAGACGAGTACCTGGAGCGTCGCGTCCGGGTCGCCGACCGGCGGCGGGACGGTCTCGACGATGGCGTCGAAGATCGGGCGCAGGTCGGTCAGCTCGGCGTCGGGGTCGAGGGCGCACTGGCCGTCCTTGGCGACGGCGTAGAGGACTGGGAATTCGAGCTGCTCGTCGTCGGCGTCGAGGTCGATGAAGAGATCGAACACCTCGTTGAGCACCTCCTGCGGGCGCGCGTCCTGGCGGTCGATTTTGTTGATGACCACGATGGGCGGCAGCCCGAGCGCGAGCGCCTTCGAGAGCACGAAGCGGGTCTGCGGCAGCGGCCCCTCGGCGGCGTCCACGAGCAGCATCACGGCGTCGACCATGCGCAGGGTACGCTCCACCTCGCCACCAAAGTCAGCGTGCCCCGGCGTGTCGACGATGTTGATGGTGATGTCGTCGTTGGAGTCCTCGGCGCGATACGTCACGGCGGTGTTCTTCGCCATGATCGTGATGCCCTTCTCGCGCTCGAGGTCCATCGAGTCCATGACTCGCTCGGCGACCTCCTGATTGTCGCGGAAGGTGCCGCTCTGCCACAGGAGCGCGTCCACGAGCGTGGTCTTGCCGTGATCGACGTGCGCGACGATGGCGATGTTGCGGAGGTGCGAGTGCTGCATGGGTCTAGGGTCGTAGGTCACACGTCCCAAGTCGGATCTTGGGACAGCGGGTGACAACCGGGTGCGCGGCTGGGTGATTCACGCGGCGTGCGGATTTGGGACGAAGAGAGCCGTGGGGTGTAAGCGCCCACCTGTATTGCTGCACAATCACAGATGCGTTACCCTACCCCTTCGTTTTATTCGATCCACTCTATGCGTTTTACGGCACTCGTTCTCCTGACTGTCCTCGTCAGTGTCCCGGCTTCGGCGCAGTTCGTCAGCGTCCACGGCGGCTCCGCTCAGCACTTCTCGCACGGTGCCTCGGGCGGCGTCTCAGAGGTCGAAGTCGGTGTTCCCTTTGTCAGCCTAGGCTCTGAGGACGCGTTTGCGTTCAGCATGGGTGTCTACGGGGGTCAGGCGCTGTATCCCGGCTACGCCTCTGCGTCAAGCTGTGCCGGGTGCGTGCGCACGAGCCTCCGGCATGCCTACGCTGGGGCGCGGCTGGGCGTCCAGTTCGACCGCATGCTGCTGCCGGTTCGCTTTACGGCGGGCCTGGCGCGCTACCACGAACGCGTGCGACGCGAGGCAGTCACGGCGTCTCTCTTCGGTAACAACGCGGCCCAGGTGCCCTCCGAGAGTACGGAGGTCTATGGAGCCCTCGACCTCGGGGCTCGGCTGCTTGTGCCGATCACCACAGCCTGGTCGCTGGAAACGGGGGCGTCGTCCTCGCTGCCGTTCGACGAGAATCGCTCGTTCGGGCCGCTCACGCTCACCCTCGGCGTGCGCTGGGAGCGCTAGGTCGCCTGTTGGGGCAGCGCGAGCGGGTAGTCGGCCTCCACATCGCCCTCGGCCATGCGGCGGAGGCGGCGCTTGAGCAGGCGCTTCTTGAGCGGCGAGAGGTAGTCCACGAACAGCACGCCGTTGAGGTGGTCGTTCTCGTGCTGGACCACGCGCGCAAGCATGCCCGTCGCGAGCACCTCCTGCTCAGCGAGGTGGCGGTCGAGGTAGCGCACGCGGACGGAGTCGGGGCGCGTCACGTCCTCGCGGAGATCCGGGATCGAGAGGCAGCCCTCCTCAAACTCGCTCGTCACGTCCGGCTCGACGGGTTCGATCTCAGGATTGATGAACGCCTGTGGACCACGCGCCCAGGTCGGCAGGTCGGCGGGGTCGGTCAGGCCGAGGTCCTCCATCAGGTCGTCGGCGAGGTGACTCAGGTCTACCACGAAAAGCCGCTCCGTGCGCCCCACCTGCGGGGCCGCCAGCCCGATGCCGCTCGCCCCGTGCATCGTCTCGATCATGTCGTCGATGAGCTGCTGCAGCTCCGGCGAGTCTGCCTCGACGGGCACGGTTTCCTCGCGCAGGACCGGCTGGCCGAGGGTGTAGATGGGAAGCACCATAGCGGGAAGTTCGAAGGCAGAAGTTAGAAGTGCGAAGTGAATAGAGCCGGAGAAAGCATGGTGCTGGATACGGCACCCACTCCCTACGTCTCACTTCTACCCTCCCACTTCGTCGAGGTAGTCTTGGAGGAGGACGGCGGCGGCGGCGGCGTTGAGGCGGGCCTTATCACGGCGCCCTTTCTTCGAGGCACCGGCAGCGAGCAGGGCCTGCTGGGCGCGGCGCGACGTAGTCCGCTCGTCGTAGGGCTCCACGCGCACGCTGGGGAGCGCGTTCCGGAGGCGGTTGAGGTAGGGTCGCACCTTCGCGACCATCGCGCCCTCCGTGCCGTCGGGCAGCAGCGGCCAGCCGACGAGCACGAGCGTGAGTGCTTCGGCACCGCTCCCCTGCGCCAGCCGCCGCAGTTCGTCCACCGCGCCCTTCGCGTCGAACGTACCGACGGGCTGCGCGAACAGGCCGAGCGGATCCGTCACGGCGAGGCCGACGCGCTTGGTGCCATAGTCAACAGCTGCGATACGGGGCATAAGGTAGGACGGCCTGCGGCCTTTGGTCAGTGGGACGGCGGCTACGCCGCCTGTGGGACGCTCGCGATGCTCGCTGTGGTTTGTGGAAGGAGTCGGTTTCAACCTCCCAAGACCGTTCTACTACCGGGTCTGGGCTTGTCTCCGTTCACAACGGACAACACACCACAGACGGCCGACACCCAACAGAAAAGGCCGAGGTTACCCCCGGCCTCTCCGTCGTAGTGCGATCCGTGTCGCCTAGTGCTTGCCGTTCACGCTGGGCGAGTCGGCGCTGCCTTCGGGGATGGCGTAGCCCAGATCGGCGAGCGGGCGCTGGAGTTCTTCCTTGAGGCGCTTGCTCGGCTTGAAGTGAGTCTTGCGGCGGCTCGGGATGAAGACCGTCTCGTTGGTCTTCGGGTTGCGGGCCTTGGGCTTGGCTTTGGTCTTCTTGACCTCGAAGACGCCGAAGTCACGCAGCTCGATGCGGACTTCAGGGTCGGCTTCGAGCATGAGCGCGCCGAGCGCTTCGATGACGGCGTTGACCCAGGGCTCGCTCTTGTAGATCGGCTCGTCCATCAGCTGGGCGACCCGGCGGGAGACGTCTTTCTTGGTGAGCGTCTCGACACGCTTGGTTTCCATGGGGGATCTCAGTGTGGTGGTGGAAGGGAGATGCCAGCCGGGAAAGCCCGGCGCAGCATATCAGCACGCCAGGGGCGGCTCAGCAGGCCCGCGTGGGGACGCGGTTCGGCATGCTCAGCCGTCGAGGGCGGCGGGAAGGTAACACCCCGGCTCTTGTCCTAAGCAATTGAGTTTGCTGACAGAGGCCGAAGCCCCGACCCAACCGACGCCCCGGCTGTTGGTTCCAGAGATGCCACCCAGGTGAACACCGTTCAGCGAAGTTTCACGACATGTGCAGGGTATGGATACAACGCGGCCAGCCCTCTGCAGCCTCATGGGCCTTCGAGGCGTCGGTGTTGGATAGGCGAGGACCTGTTGCGCCGTGCGTGGTGACCTCGCTCTGCTGCACAACACGCAACTCCTTTCCGCTCCCGCGTGTGTCTCTCCCCGAACCAGCCTACTCCTCCAATCGCTGGCCTACTCTTCAAACCGATAGACGCCGAAGATGCCGTCGATCTGGCGCATCCGGTCCATGAGCCGCTGCAGGTGCTTCAGGTCGCTCACGAAGAGCACGAGGTTGCCCTCAAACATGCCGTCCTCGCTCTCGACCGTGATCGAGCGGATGTTGGTCCGCTGGTTCTTCGAGATCATCGTGGTGAGGTCGCTCACGATGCCGACGCGGTCCTCGCCGATGATGCGCAGGCCGACGATGAACTGTGCGTCCTTCTGGCGGCTCCAGTCCACGGGCAGGATGCGCTCGGGCTGCTCCGCCATCAGGTGCAGCGCGTTGCGGCACGTGCCGCGGTGGATGGTGATGGCACCCGTCTTGCTCGCGAAGCCGACGACCTCGTCGCCAGGAATGGGGTTGCAGCAGTTGGCATAGCGCGTGGCGAGGTCCGACATCGGCTCGCCATCGACGATGAGGGCGGGCAGGTTGGCCTCGCGGGCCTGGCGCGTGACGCGCGTGGCCTCCTGATCGAGGAAACGCGCCTGCTCTTCGGCTGTCTCGGCGTTGGCCTGCTCGGTCTCAGCACGCGCCGCCTCGGCACCGCGGCGCAGCGCGGTGATAAACGTGTCGGCATCGTAGGTGCCGGTGCCGATCTCGTAGAAGACCTGCTGCGAGTCGGGAAACTTCAGCTTCGCCGCCGTGCGCGCGATGGCCTGCTGGTCGATCTCGACGCCCGCCTTCGCAAGCCGCTTCTCGAACACGGCACGGCCCTGATCGACGGCCTTGCGACGTTTCTCGTTGATGTGCTGCCGGATGCGCGCCTTTGCCTTCGTCGTGACCACGAAGTTGGCCCAGTCGGGGTTGGGCGACTGCTTCTTCGAGGTAAGGATCTCGACCTGGTCGCCGGAGGCCAGCTTGTGCGAGAGCGGGACCATCTTGCCGTTGACCTTCGCGCCGATGCAGCGGTTGCCGACCTCGGTGTGCACCTGGTAGGCGAAGTCGACGGGCGTGGCGCCGCGCGGGAGCGTGAGCAGGTCGCCGGCGGGCGTGAAGACGTAGATCTCCTCGGCGTAGAGGTTGAGCGCGAACTCCTGCACGAAGTCGCTCGCCGCGTCCGGCTGCGGGTTTTCGAGCATGTCGCGCACCCACGAGTAGAGCGAGTCGAGGCGCTCGTCGGCGCGCGGGCTGTTCCGGGAGCCGTCGGCGTTCTTCTCTTTGTACTTCCAGTGCGCCGCCACGCCGCGCTCGGCGATCTCGTGCATTTCCTGCGTGCGCACCTGGATCTCGATGCGCCGCCCCTTCGGCCCGATGACCGTCGTGTGGAGGCTCTGGTAGCCGTTCGACTTCGGCAGCGAGATGAAGTCGCGGAAGCGCTCTGGGATGGGCGGGTAGAGGTCCGTCAGGATCGAGTAGACGCGCCAGCAGTCCTCGCGGCCCTGGCGACCTTCGCTCTCCAGGATGATGCGGATGGCGAGCAGGTCGTAGATCTCGTCGAGGTCCTTCTCCTGCGCCTTCATCTTCCGGTAGATCGAGTAGATCGACTTCGGGCGCCCGGTGATCTCGAAGGTCAGCCCCGCGCCTTCCAACTCTTTCTGGACCGGCTCGATGAAGCGGCGGAGGTACGTCTCGCGCTGCCGCCGGTTGGCCTTGAGACCTTTCGTGATGTGCTGGTAGCGCTCCGGGTCGATGTACTTCAGGCAGAGGTCCTCCAACTCCGTCTTGATGGCGTTGAGGCCGAAGCGGTGCGAGAGCGGCGCGAAGAGCGCGAGCGTGTCCGAGGCGATGCGGAGTTGCTTCGCCTGCGGAAGGCTCTCGAGCGTCCGCATGTTGTGCAGCCGGTCGGCGAACTTGACCAGGATGACCCGGATGTCGCTCGCCATCGAGAGCATGAGCTTGCGCACGTTCTCGTCGCGGCCCAGCTTCTTGCTCTCGAAGACGTGGTCGATCTTGGTGACGCCGTCCACGACCTGCGCCAGTTCCGCGCCGAACTCGGCCTCTAGGAAGTCGAGCGAGATGTCCGTGTCCTCGACCGTGTCGTGCAGCAGCGCAGCGGCTACCGTCACGTCGTCGAAGGCGATGTCGCGCGCGGCGATGGTGGCGACTTCGAGCGGGTGCGCGATGTAGAGCGAGCCGTCGGCGCGGCGGTCGTTGCGGTGTGCCCAGTAGGCCACCTGGAAGGCCCGGCGGAGCAGCTGCTCGTCCACGCTCGGTAGCCGCCGCTTGGCGTGCTCGATCAGCACCCGCAGCCCGCGCCGGTACTTCGCGTCGACTTTGAGTTCGCGGAGGTGCGCGTCGAGGTGAGCGGAGGCGTGGATCATAGCGGGACCAATAGAACGGGCTCGCCTAAACGCAAGAGCTGTCAGTCGGTTGCCCTGCCGTCCTCATCATATCTCGCGAGGAAATCGAGACACCACTGCTTAACGTCGCGCTCTTCGGAGTCTAAGCACTCCACTTCATCGAGTCGTGCGTCGTAGCGTTTGAAGGCACGAGTCCGTGCTTGATCGCATCGCACCTCAAGCGCGTCGAGTCCCTGGCGAGCGATGCCTAGGGCTCGCTTGTGGTGCACTGGGTGCTTGGTCCAGTAGGCTGCTGGAAGGCGGAGCGTCGCATTCAGCAGATCGCCGGGGAAGAACGTCCCGCATACGAATGGATTCGATTCGAGTACGCCAAGCGCCCGAGGCATCAGGTGTTCCGTGCCCCAGTTCTGCCCGATCATGAGCCGCAGGTCGCCCACGCTGAACTGATCGATAGGCATGTCCATCAGCCGCTCAACGTTGGCTATCAGGCCCTGCACCTCAGGTGGCATAGGCTGAGGCACACGTCCTTCGATCTGGTTGAGCGTCTTCGCCATGAGCGCGTTATTCGTCCTCCCGCGCGAGCACGTCACTGATGGTGGCGAGTTGCGCGAGGGTAGTATGGCTGACCGCCGATCGGTGTTCAGTTTTACGCACCTAGGTAGGCCTCGATCATTTCTCGCGTTTCAGCCTCAGAAAAGTCGAAAATCAAGGTGCTGAGCCATTGCAGCCCGCGTGCGATAGCAATGGCACTAAACGCACTTCGGAGGAGATCTTCGCTCTCTGACCGGGCAATATCTCGAAGCGCAAGGGGAATGATATCCTGCCAAGCCTGCTCGTACCCCTTCTTCAACCAGTCGGGAATAGCTGGATTTCCCTCTCCTGAGCGTGCTCGTTCGATGACGCACAGCATCGCGAACACGTTGTAGTTGGGTACATCCTGCTCCGCATGAATCCGGACGAGGTGAGGCACCGCGGCAAAGGATGCAGAGCCTATGTCTCCTTGGTGGTGTAACTCTTCCCAGAGTTCACCCCATGCAGCTTCAGCCGCCATCCCTTGCTCCAACCGTCGTAGCGCTGGACGCGGGTCATAGGGAGCTCGGTAGCCTCCTTCTAGGTCGGCCCAGCGAGGATCGTCCCAGTCAAGCATGGTCGTGTTCAGCGCTGTCGGTGCATCACTCGTCTCCGCGGGCGAGTACGTCGCGGATGGCGGCGAGGCCGTCGGTGAGGGCAGCGAGTTGCGCGAGCACCTGCGCCACCTGGTCACCATCCGCGAGGCCAGCGAACGCCTGGTTCTTCTGGAACGTCGCCTGCATTTCGGTCCAGCGCGCAGCCTCGTCGGGCGTGAGCCAGCCCATCAGTTCCTTGAGCCGCAGCAGGTTGGCCTCGGCCCCGCTCGTGAGGAGCTGCGCCTCCTGCTCGTAGTGGCTGCGCACGAGCGTGTCGCGCTCGGCGTCGGTCATGGCGGGCAGCACCTTCTCGGCGAGCCGGTTCATGTTGCGGTAGGAGCCCTGGAGCAGGAACGGCGGGCGCGTGCGGTAGGCGTCGTTCTGCGCGGCGCTGGCGATGTACTCCTGGTTGACGCCCAGCACCACGTCGCGCAGCGCGATAAGGTGGCGCAGCACGGCAAGGATCTCGTCGAGTTCGTCGGGGGCGTAATTGCCCTGGAGGTCGAGGCCGTCGCGGCGGTCGGTCTCGGCGGCCTGCACGAGCGCGTGAAGGTCGTCGGGCGCGCGGCTCGCCACGGCGTCGAGGACGGGGTTGGCGCCCATCGCGTTTTCGAGATAGGAGCTCGCGAACGCCTCCGCCGTCTCGCCGATCACGTCACCGAGGTTGTAGGTGTCGGCGCGGTTGGCGAGCATGTCGGGCACGCGGAAGCGGGCGCCGCTCTCGGTGTAGGGGTTGCCCGCCATCACCACGGCCACCTTCTTGCCGCGCAGGTCGTAGGTGCGCGGCTGCCCGCGCCACACGCCTTCGACGCGCCGCTGGGCGTCGCAGAGCGCGATGAACTTCTGCAAGAACTCCGGATGGCAGTGCTGGATGTCGTCGACGTACAGCATTAGGTTGTCGCCGATCTCGAAGGCAAGATTCAGCTTTACCAACTCCTCGCGCGCGGCGGCGTTGGGCGCGGACTCGGGGTCGAGCGCTGTCACATCGTGGCCAATGGCCGGGCCGTTGATTTTGACGAACGTGAGCCCCAGCCGGTCGGCGAGGTACTCCATGAGCGTCGTCTTGCCGTAGCCCGGCGGCGAGATCAGGAGCAGCAGGCCTTGCCGGTCGGTGCGCGTCGTGTCGCCCGCGGTGCCGAGCTGCTTGGCGAGGTTGTCACCGATGAGTGGGAGGAAGACGCGGTCGATGAGCCGGTTGCGGACGAAGCCCGAGAAGACACGCGGCTTGAGTTCGTCGAGGCGCAGCTCGGCCTTGCGCGCCTGGATGCGCTCGTGTTTGCGCGCCGCGAATGCGGCAAACGCAGGCACGCGCTCCGTG
>JBCBEX010000067.1:0-23701 GCA_038528235.1 Bacteroidota bacterium | reverse complement strand
GGCGCGACGATCGAAGCGGACATCGTGAAGCAGAAGCAGCCGGTCTCTAACGGCGGCTACAAGGCGTTGAACTCGGGATCGAAGTAAATCGGGTTCGGGGCGAACGACGCGCCCGCCGAGTGCTCGATGCCTTGGTCAACGGGTAGGATCGAGAGGTAGCCGGTGCCGCCGAGGCGCCCATGGTCATACATCGCCTGGAGCGAGCGGAGTACGCGCGGACCGCGATCGGTGACCGAGAAGACGCGGTCGACGAAGTCGGGGCCGGGGAGGTGAAGGTCGTCCTTCGAGATGGTCGCGCTCTGGTGCGAGAGGAGGGACTCAGCCTCGTCGCCGAGGTACTCTTCAATCTGGGCGGTCGTGACGTCAGCCATGTTGGATGCGGGGTGTGGTTCGGTAAAGGGGGAAAGCGATGTGACGGCGAAATATAGGCGAGCGGCACCCCTGAACGCGTCATCAGTTGGGTCTGTTATTGCATAATTGTCGAGCTAAGGGGTTTGGACCTCCACGGGAATTCCAGGGGGGTCCTGCAGGTAGCCAGGCAGCTCCTGAGCGAGGAGGGGCGCCGTGAGTAGCCCCTTCGCGCCTAGCGCTGTAAAGGTCCAGACCCGACTGAAGCCGGGTAGTGGCCCCAGGAGCGGTTTCCGCGCGCTATGGCGTGTCACGCGCACCCCGGCGACCTCTTGCGTCACCGCAGCGTCGGTGACCATCGGCAGCGTCCGCGCCGCATTGACAATGATGTGCGCCGTAACCTCGGGCGAGGGCCGGAGGTCTGCAAACTCGTGCTCGAACGACGAGCCTAGGATGAGTTCATCGGAGTCTGGAGCCGGAACGATATAGCCTCCCGACGATAGGGCTGGCAGCTTCGCCAGTCGCTCGGCATCTAGTGCCGCCGGGCGGCGCACGCGAACGGTCTGTCCTTTGACTCGATGAAGTCCAAGTGCGTCGAGCGAGGGATGGCCGAGAAAGCCACCACCCAGGCACAGTAGCACAAGATCGGCCTCGATCTGCTCACTGGAAGTCGTGGTGACGGTCGCCTTGTCGGCGCGCTCGTCCCAAGCCACGACGCGCACACCCGTTCGGAGCACGACCCCACGGGCTCGTGCAGCCGCGAGCAACGCTTCGATCATGGCGGGAAGCTCGACGGAGCCGCCCTTCGGGAGCCACAGGGCTCCGTCGGGAGCGACAATCTCTGGAATACGCTCCCGTACGGACTCAGCGGACCACCACTGCGCATCGTGCGGAAAAGAGGAGGCGGTCTCCATGAAGAACCCCGCTTGCTTGGATGAGCCCGCGGGTCGGAGCACCCCCTGATCACGAAAGAGACCGTTCGCTCCGGCTTCGTTGAGCATCCCATGCAGGGCATCGAGAGCGTCGTTGTACCGCCACGCTGGGTTGGCCTTCCGCGCCATGAAGGGGTTGGCCAAGCCCGCGGCCGCCCCCGACGCGCCCGATGCAGGCCGGTCCGCTTCGAGCACCGTGACGGCATGCGACCGGCTGAGCGCCAAGGCCGCACAGGCTCCTGCTAGTCCAGCACCCACGATGAGTACGTGTTGTACGCTGCGAGGTAGGCTTTCTGAGACAGAAGCAATCGACATGGACGAGGACGAGCGGATGCTGTTGATTCGAAGTCGATCTCGTCACACCATGCCAGCACGTTTGCGCAGTACCCACTCCGCAGCTAGGAGGACTACGACTAGGCCGAGCCACCATGGCACGTGCCACAGCGGGGTTTCCTGCTCTGACTCGATCGCAATCGGCATGAAGCGTCCCGGTTGGGCAAGCAATTCCTCCAACGAGTCGATGTCCTCGGAGGGGATCACGGCGCCGCCACTTCGCTGTGCCAATTGGCGCATGAGGGACGCATCCGCGGTTGGGTTCTGAAACTCAAGAGCGAGCGCTCCCACGGCAAAGCTGCCAGCATCGTCGCCCAGCTGCGTTCCGTTTCCGGCTTGCGTGGCATCGGCGGTGAAGCGGTAGGTGCCCGACGGACGTGGGCCCAGGTCGAGTGCGTAGCGACCTGTGCCGACGGCGCGCATCACGTGTGGCGTACTCGTTCCATCGGGGGCGGTCACGATCACGTCCACTGTGGCATCCGAGATCGGGGAGAGCGCCTCATCGTAGACCTGACCTGAAAGCGTCACAGGCTCACCCTCTCCGAAGAGGTCGCGTGTGGGGCGGACGCGCACCGGGCGACGGTCTGCGCGCGTCGTGAGCCATCGGAGTAAGTTGTCGGTGAGGCGTGGATAGAACGCAGCCATGTCGTCCAAATCCTCGGGCAGGTTGGACCACCTCCAGGTACCCGCGCCCAAGAGCGCGGCGCTTCTCAGACCGCTGCGTCGGCGAACAACGAGCAACGGGTCGTCAAGGACGGCGCCTGACACCTGGATCGTGGCGAGCGTCTGGGCGTCCGGCGAGGCGCGCCATCGAGACTCGTTGTAGAGCACAGGGGGCAAGCGGTCGAGTCGTTCGGAGCCGGTCGTGGCGTCGAGGACTGGATGGAAGGCACCAGACGAGGTCAGTGCCATCTGGGCCTCGTAGTACAGGGTGCGACTACGCTCGGGTCGTACAGGGAGTGCTTCGTCAAACGCTTGGCGGAGCAAGGTTGGGTCGGTGTTCTGTGTAAGAACGAAGAGCACCGGCAAACCGTCAGCAACGGCCGCGGCAAGTCGTCGCGTCGTGGTGCCGTCTGACACCGACCCCGGGTATCCAGCAAGCACCAGAAGGTCAAACGCCGATAGGTCGGCAGGTACCGGCCCCTCGTAGAACTGTCCGCTAGCGCGCTGCGTGCGGGGCGTAAGCTCGATGTTGGGATCTGAGCCCACGAGGCGCCGCAAGGCGGATACGTCGGGTCCAGGCGCCGCGGCCACGAACAGGACGCGGCGGCGGTTCTCGAGCACGCGTATGGTCACGGCTTCCGTGTTGTTGCGCGTGGTCACTTCGCCTTCGAGCGGCGTCACCGCGACAGTAAACCGTCGTAGGCCTGGTGTGCTCGGCGAAACCAGGAGCTCTACCGTCGACTCGGTGCCGTCATCGCCGAGGGTGAGGACTTCGGTAGCGACTCGTCGCCCCCCTTCGGTCAAGGTGACGGTCACGCGCTCTCCCGGGAAGCCGTCGTGGAAGACCCCCACCTGCACGGGGACTTCGACGCCGACATAAGCGATTTCGTTTGTGATGACGCGGTTGAGTCGCACGTCGCGCTGGGCTGTCGTGTCGCCCACAACAACCGTGTAGATCGGGACCGGGTAGCGCTCAGCGAGGTAGATCGGGTTCCGTCCTGCCGTGGTCTGTCCGTCTGAGACGAGAACGACCCCTGCAAGGTGATCCCGTTCAAGTTCGTCGACGACCGTAGAGAGCGCCCGCGCTAGGTCCGTCCGGCTGCCGCCTTGACTGAGCGAGTCGTCCGGGCCGAGCGGGCGCAGGCCGTCGGCGAAGCGAAAGCGTCGGAGGGCCTCAGTGGGAACATCGAGCTTGTCAATGGAGGCAAGGGCGGCGCGAAGTGTTGAGGCAGTCTCGTCCTCTGAAAGGCTTTGGGAGTCGTCAACGAGCACGGCTAGCACCGGCGGCTCCTCGCTGCGGGTCACACTGCGCCAGATCGGCTCAAACAGGAGGAACAAGACCAGCGCCAGCGCTGTGCTCCGGAGGCCAACGAGGAGCCCCAAACGCCTGCCCTGGGGGCTCGGCACACTGCGGCGGTAGGTGAACATGGCAAGCCCGAAGCCGGCAAGCAAGCACAGCACGAGCAGCAGCGGGGAGGCAGCGAGCGAAAGGTCCACGAGGTTGAGAGCAGACAAGGTGCAAGGCGATCAGAGCGGCGCCCTGTCCAAACGTAGCGTCCAGTCCGATCCGTGTACGCCAGTACGGGACAGGCCGAAGCGAGCGCGCAAGGTACGTGTCGGCGGCGATCAGGCTACGCCGACCGATTTGTGGGGGCGTGAAGCAGGCCGTCCCCGACAAAGGCATCGGGAAGGAGGACCTGGGCAGTCGTTTTCCGGGGCGGCGCGTCGTGGTGGTCGGTCCAAATTGGGCCGTCGGGTACCAACTCGGCGATGACCTGGCGGCAGGCGCCACACGGCGTACCGCCCGGTGCCTTGATGCAGCTGATGTAGAGCGCTGCGGGCACCAAGCCATAGGCCAGCGTAAGGGCTAGCGCCGTACGCTCGGCGCACAGGCCGCGCGTCCAGTCGTCGAATTCCACGTTGACTCCCGGGACGGCTACGCCCCCGCGTGTTTCGACGATGCAGCCTACGGGAAAGTCGGAATGGGGGACACGAGCTCTGCGCATCGCCTCCTCCCGTGCCCGTTGGATGAAGGCGGCGGTCGGGATCGTGGTCCCGTCTTGTGGATGACCGATGAGGTCTGGGACGTCTACGGGGTCGTCAAGGTCGGGTGCATTGGCGCTGGACTCGATCAGCACGGTATGGTCCGTCACCGCACGGGTAGGACGACCGAGAGCAACCTGGATGAGGTCGTGCTCGGCGACTGTGAATGGCTTGTGTGCGTGCACCCCCACCACAGCTTCGAGCCCGACCAGCGCCTGTGCGCCGACGAGGGCCGCGGTCACCGCCGGGATCGTGAGCGGGAACGAAGCACTTTCGATCCGTACGCCGGGGATCCATCGACCGTCTGCGAGGACCGCAATGGCCGCGTTGGGATCGTTGCTGTAGGGCACGTACGATCGGCGAAGGAGAGTCTGGAATTGGAAGGCCATAGGGGAGCGTCGGGAGACGGGTATGACAACCTGTACCCGACCTCTAAAGCCGTGGATCCTCACCTATGTGGGGGGCGCCCCGCTCTTCGCCACGTGGGCGCCTGTACTGGTGCGCTACCGAGCCGTGTACGGGGTTTGAAACCGAGGAGCCCTAAACGCCAGGGACGGCGCGCTCGTGGCGAGCTTCGCTGAGTCAGGGCTCGATGACCCCATGACGGCGAGGAGCAGCGATGCCATCCGGTAGGGCTTGGTCACCACCACGTCGAAACCGGCGGCCGCGCACATCTCCAGCGTTGTCGGGGCGACGCGTCCGGTCACACACACCAGCCGCGGCGGGTTTGGCGCGACCACGAGGCGGGAAGCTAAATCTGTCCCGCTCATCCCAGGCATCATGAGGTCAGCTACCACGACGTCGAACGGGGTCAGGTTCGAGAGAGCAAGCGCATACAAGTCCAGGGCCTCATTGCCGGACTGACAGACCGTGACGTCGAGCCTGGAGAGTTGCAGGATGTGACGCGCTAGGTCCAAGTTTGTCTCATCGTCGTCCACGACGAGAACGCGACGATTGATCGAGTCACGAAGAGGCAAGGCAGCCATGTCTGTCACGGTCAGAGCAAGGAGAGAGAGGCAATTGCTTAGACTTCGACAAGAACTAGGCCACGTTTGAGGAAAAGCATAGCACCGAAATGATTTCCGGTGTCGTACCTAGAAGCTAGCTGTCCGAAGGGGCCTGTTTGAAAATGATGCGGTGTGCCGTGCGGACAGTGGTTCAGATGAGGTCCGTCTGGGAGATATGGGGAGAGCCACTCGGACCAGGAAGCGTAGCTGACCGTTTTCGGAAGGAACCCGTATCAAGGTCCAGTCTGAGATGCGAGCGATGCGGTCAATTCAAGGAGCGGTAGTCCAGGTGACTTGCGTCCCCACGAATTCATCGTTCGAGAGTCACCGTGTGTGAACACATAAGGTCTGGTATGGTGCGTGTGCAGGTGATTCCAACCCAGACCGTGATCAATGTCGTTGGCGAAGCTCCGGTTATGAGTAGCTCTCCGCTTCGCTGGGGAAGGCTCCATCTCGTACGTCGGTGATGTACGCCTGAACGGCGTCCGTTACGGTGTCGGCGAGGTTGGCGTAGCGCCGGACGAAGCGCGGATTGAAGTCTTTCGTTAGACCCAACATGTCGTGAGTCACGAGCACCTGGCCACTGCAGGCAGCACCCGCCCCAATACCGATCGTGGGGATCGATAGCGAGGTCGTTACTTCGGTCGCCAGACCTGTTGGGATCTTCTCCAGCACGAGTCCGAAGCAACCGGCCTCTTGCAGGAGCAGCGCATCGTTCCGGAGACGTTCGGCTTCCTCCTCCGCGCGCGCGCGCACCCGATAGGTGCCAAACTTGTAGATGCTTTGCGGCGTCAACCCAAGGTGCCCCATCACGGGGATCCCAGCGTCGATGATGCGGCGGATCGAATCGACGACCGGAGCCCCACCTTCCAGCTTGACGGCATGGCCGCCGGTTTCCTTCATCACTCGGATCGCTGAGCGCAACGCCTCGTCCGAATTGCCTTGGTAGCTCCCGAAGGGCAGGTCGACGATGACAAGAGCGCGCTGGACGCCTCGCACCACGCATTGGGCGTGGTAGATCATGTGGTCGAGTGTTATCGGTACGGTCGTCTCGTGTCCCGCCATCACGTTCGAGGCGGAATCCCCCACGAGCAGGACGTCAACCCCCGCGGCGTCGAGAAGCCGCGCCGACGTGTAGTCGTAGGCCGTCAGCATGGAGATCGGCGTGCCTGAAGCGCGCATCTCCTGCAAAGTCTGCGTGGTCACTCGCTTTGCACGGGAGGCGGTGGCGGAAACAGTCTGGGTGCTCATAGGGGCGTGGGTGAACGAGTGAACGCAGGGACAGGGGAAACCCAACGAAAGAGGCACCGACCCCGGAGAGTCGATGCCTCATGCTAGACCTGCCCCGATATCGATGAAGAGACGTCGGGTAGTGGGCGTGCCGGGTGCTGAAAGCTACTGGCCGCCGCCACCCGCTGTCAGCGAGATGCCGAGTTGCTCGGCTACGGGCTGCGTCAGGTCAACCGCGTTGGTGCCAGCGTAGAGTACGACCGGAGCGTCGTTGGCTCGCGTCGAAAAGACGATAGCAATGCCCTGTTCACCTGCGACCTGGTCGATCGCGGTCTGGAGCTTGTCGTAGAGGGGCTGGAGGAGTTGGGCTTCCTGCTGCTGCAGGGCCTGAAGCTTCTCCTGCTGCGTCGACTGGAGGTCCTGCTGCATCGAGAGCAACTCCTGCTCGCGCTGCTGGCGGGCCTCATCGTTCAGTACGGAGGCGTTCTGCTCATAGTCTTGGTAGCGCTCAGCGAGGTTCTGCTGGAGCGTTGCCAGTTCCTGCTGGTCAGCCTGGAGACGCTGCTGGAGCTGGCTCTGGACGTCGCGCGCTTCCGGCATCCGGGCAAGGAGGAGGTCAGGGTCGAGGTAGCCGATCTTGACGTCCTGCGCCTGCGAGGCAATCGGGACAAGCGTGAGCGCCACGAGCGCAGCAAGAAAGAAGCGGTAAAGCATGGGCATGGATGGGGGTCGTTGGTGGTCGGTGTCGTAGGGGTGGTAGAAGAAGAACGAGGGGGCGTCGCGGCTTAGCGCCCGCCCACCGCGGTGTCGATATCGAGTTCGACGAGCACGAAGTCGGTGAGGTCGTGCTCAGGCTTTGCGAAGAGCAGTAGCAGTTCCCCGCCTCGGTCCACGACGTAGTCGTAGTCTTCGTCGAGAGCGACGGTCTCGATCGCGGTGAGCACGCGCTCCTGGACAGGGCGTAGGCGGGTCTGCTCCTCGCGGAATAGTTCGCCGTCCGGGCCGAAGTACTGGCCGCGGCGCTGGTTTAGCTCCTGCCTAGCTTGGCGGATCTCGTCTTGCTTGCGTTGCCGCTCCTCGTCGGTGTAAAGCAACTCTCGCGCGGCGAACTCCTGCTCCAAGGCATCAACCTCGCCTTGCAGCCGGTCAAGTTCGGTCGTGAACTCCTGCGCGAGCTGGTTCAGGCTCTGCTGCACCGACGCGTATTCAGGCAGCCGCTCCAAGATGCGCTGCGTATCGACGAAGCCGATCTTTTGCTGAGCCGAAGCCGGTAGGACGGCGAACAGCAAGAGCGCAAGCAGGAGAGAGAAGCGAAGCATGGCTAAAGGCTGAATGCGAGACGTAAGCGGTTGGAGGAGGCAACGCATGCCTCATACAGAAGAAGCTTACTGGCCGCCCAGCGAGAACTGGAAGCGCCACTGCGGGAGGCCCGTGTCCGTGGAGTTGCGCGGCACAAACGGGTCGATTTGGTAGCCATAGTTGAGATCCACGAGCCCGAGGATGGGGAGGAAGATCTTGGCGCCAAAGCCTGCCGAGCGGAAGAGCCGACTCGGGTTGTAGGTGTCGAAGCTGTCCCACGCGTTGCCTGCGTCGGCGAAGAGGTACGGCGCGAACTGGAGCTGTGGCGACTGCACAGCGAGTAGCTGGATCTCGGCGCTGTACTGGTTGAAGATGCGGCCGCCGACGGCCTCGCCATCCTGGCGCGGCGAGATCACGCCGAGTGGGTAGCCGCGCATGAAGAGCACGTCCTTCCCAAAGCCGATGAAGTTGCCCTGCGCGTCCAGCGGCGAACCGCCGAGGAGGTAGCGCTGGAACTCGACATCGTCGCCGGTGAGCGAGCCGATGTAGCCGTAGTCGGCCTTCGCGCCAAACGAGAGACGGCCGAAGATTGGCAGGTACCAGTCGTTGGAGAGCCGCCACTTGTGGTACTGGATGAAGCCAGGCAGGGGCAGGGCGGCCTCGGCCGAGAAGAGAAAGCTCGACCCGGCGCTCGGGAAAATCGGGTTGTTGAGGGAGTTGCGCGTCAGGCTCTGACGGATGTTGAGCTCTTGGCTCACACCCACGGGCAAGCCGAACGCGTTGCTGAAGCCCTGCCCGTTGATGTTGTAGAGCCGGTACGAGAGGTCAGTCCCCGTCTGGAAGAAGTCATCCGGCCACTTGAGGCGGAAGCGGTTGAACACGCGCGCGCTCACCAGTTGGAAGCTGTCACCTTCGCCCACCTGATCCGACACGAAGCGGCTACGCAGCCCGTTGTAGGTGTACCCCAGGGAGAAGCCGACGGGGTTGGGGCGCCCGCGGAACCACGGCTCGGTGAAGCTCAACGAGTAGTTCTGGTAGAACCGGCCGTTGGTCTGCACCTGGAGCGCCAGCGTCTGCCCGTCGCCCGAGGGGACGGGGCGCCATGCCGAGCCGTCAAAGAGGTTCTGGATCGAGAAGTTGTTGAAACGGACGCCGGCCTGGAGAAGGAGCCCCGTGAAGCCGCCCCAGCCGCCGGAGAGTTCGAGCTGGTCGCCGCCAGCCTCGGTGAGGTTGTAGGTTAGCCCCACGGTCCGCGACTCCTCGTCAATCTCGATGGACGGGCCGCCTGCTAGTTCCTCCTGGGCGAAGTAGTTGAGCGTCACAAGCTCGCGCACGGAGCGTTCGATCGCCTGGCGGCTGTAGGTCTGGCCGGGGATCGTGCGCAGTTCGCGGCGGACGACGTGCTCCTTCGTCTTCGTGTTGCCGGCGATGGTGATCTGCCCAAACTCGTAGATGTCGCCCTCGTTAATCAGAAAGGCGATGTCAAGCGAGTCCCCAGGCGCCGTCGTGATTGTCGGGATGGCGTTGAAGCGGAGGTAGCCGCGGTCGGTGTAGAGGCTCGCGATGTCGGAGTGGTCGGGGTTGTAGTAGAGGTTCTGCTCGAACTTCTTCTTACTGTAGGGCTCGCCGACTTCGAAGCCCAGCGCGGTGCGCAGCTGGGCGTCGGTGTACTCCGTGTTGCCCTCGAAGCTCACGTCACGGATCACGTAGAGCGGGCCTTCCTCGACCTTGATCTGGATGTGAACTTCGGGTTCGCCCTCGTCTTCGCCTTCGACCCACACGGAGTCCTGGAGGACACGCGCGCCGTAGTAGCCTTTGTCTTGGTACCAGTCGACGAGCGTCTGGAGGTCTTCCTCAAAGTCCTGCGCGACGAAGCTCTCGCCGCTCCAGAAGCGCCACCAGCGGTCCTCCGGCGTGTTCTTGAGCCGCTTGCGAAGCGTGCGCTCGCTGAACGAGTCGTTGCCCACAAACGAGATGTTCTCGACCTCGACCTTGCGCCCGCGGTCAACGTTGAAGACGACGTCGGCGCGCCCGTTGTCGTTGACCGAGACGGTGTGGTCGACCGTCGCGAGCAGGTAGCCTTCGTCACGGAAGTAGTTGATGATGGCTTGCTCCGTGCGGGCGAGGTCGGCAGGGCGTACGGGGCGACCGCGCAGGAGCGGGACGGTTTCTTCGAGGTCGTCGCGCTGGCCTCGCTTCACGCCCTCGAACTGGATCGATGCGAGCCGTGGTTGCTCTTCGACGCGGATCAGCAGGAAGATGCCCTCGCCTACGATGTTCTCTGCAAGCACCTCGACGTTGGAAAACGAGCCGGCCTGGTACAGCTTGCGCACGGCCTCCGCGATGCCGTCGTCTACGGGCATCTGTACACGCTGCCCGACTTCCAACCCGCTCACCTGGAGGACAAAGCGGCGCGTGTTTTCGTCTTCAGTGCCGGCGACCGAGAGGCCGAGGATCTCGTAGACCTGCGGCGTGGCCGGCCGGGCCTGACCGAGTTGTTGTCCGGGCAGCTGCGCCGCAACAGGAGACGTGGTGAGGAAGAGCGCGACGGCGAGCGTGCTGAGCAGAGGAAAGAGACGAGGCATGTGGGAACGTTCGGGTACGTGCGGGCGACGGCTCGACAAACGGCGGCGGCGGCGCGATTCGTGTGCAAGGGCAGGGCGGTTCGATGGCCCCGACCCGTACAAAGACTTAGGCAGGTTCGGGCGTAGGCACGCGACCGAAGCGCCGCTCGCGGTCCTGGAACGCGCGGATGGCATCGTAGAGCGCCTCGCGCCGGAACGCGGGCCAGAAGCGCTCGGTCACGACGATCTCGGTGTAGGCGATCTGCCAGAGCAGGAAGTTGGAGACGCGCAGGTCGCCGCCCGTGCGGATGAGCAAGTCTGGATCCGGCAGCCCTTCGGTGGTGAGGTGCTGCTCGATCGACGCTTCGTCGATGTCGTCGGGGTCCAGGCGGCCTGCTGCAACGTCGCGGGCGAGCGCGCGGGCGGCCTCGACCAGCTCCCAGCGGCCCGAATAGGACAGCGCCAGGTTGAGCGACATTCGTGTGTTGCTGGCGGTGCGCTCCATCCCTTCCACCATCTCCTGGCGACCCTTTGCCGGCAGCCGCGACAGGTCGCCGAAGGCGCGCAGGCGGATGCCGTTGGCGTCGAGGCGCTTGATCTCGCCGCGCAGCGTGCGGACTAGCAGCGTCATCAGCGCGGACACCTCGTCGGCAGGGCGGTGCCAGTTTTCGGTTGAGAACGTGTAGAGCGTCAGGTGCTTCACGCCCAGCTGGGCGCAGGCCTCGGTGACGTCGCGGACTGAGGTGACGCCGTGCTTATGCCCAACCACGCGGGGCTGACCCTGAGATTGCGCCCACCGCCCGTTGCCGTCCATGATGCAGGCAATGTGCGTCGGGATGACGCCGCGAGCCTGTAGCGCCGCTTGCGTGGCGCGGTCGGCATCCGTCTGCTTCGTCTTGGTGAGCTGTACGTCCGGCACGGTTCGATGGGGTTGGCGTAGCGCAGCAACTTAGCGAACCCAACCAGAGGCCTTCGTGAGTTTTGGGGCAAGCGGCAACGACATGGGGCGTAGTGCGCGAGCCGCCCGCCGCAGCCGACCATCGCTGTACGCTAAAACCGCGCGATGTCGTTGAAGATCACGAACACCATCAGCGCCAACAGGAGCACGAACCCGACTTGCTGGGCGACCATGCGGACCCGCACCGACGGCTCGCGGCGGGTGATGCCCTCGTAGACCAGGAACACCAGATGTCCGCCGTCGAGTGCAGGGATGGGGAGGATGTTCATCACCGCGAGTGCCACGGAGAGGAAGGCCACGATCTGCCAGAAGCCGTACATCCCGGTGTCGGCGGCTTCCTTGGTGACCTTGGCGATCATCACCGGACCCCCGACCGACTCGCGCACGTCCTCCTTGCCGGTGAACAGGCGCCCGACTGCCGTGACGTAGAGCGACAGCATGCGCGTGGCGTCTTGTGAACCGATCGCGATGGCTTGGCCGAGTCCTAAGTCACGCCGCTCGATGCCGAACACCTCTTCCAAAATCGGCCCGTCTGGTCCGGCGATGCCGATCAGGTATCGGCCCAGGTCCTCGTCGAAGCGCGGAGCCAGGCTCGTTTCGTAGACGACGGCGTCGGCTCGCTCCTCGACGAGCATGAGCGTCTCGGCAGCGTCTGCAGCGTCCTCGCCTTCATCAGTCGGCCGGGCGAACGTCAAGGCAACGGCTGCGCCGTCAGCAGCCTGCACAGCGTCGGTCAGCTGGTTCCACAGCGCGACGGGCTCGCCGTTGAGCGTGAGAAGTTGGTCGCCGGGAAGGAGCCCGGCTTCGTCGGCGGCCGATTCGGCGAACACGCCACCGATGATGGCGGGCTGGATCGAAGTACCGAACGGCGTGATACCCGGCTCGGGGGCGTCGACGCTGCTCAGCCGCGAGAGGAGTTGGTCGGGCCCAGTGAAGGTCTGCTCGCGGCCGTCGCGCTCGACCGTGACCGTGAATGGGTTGGCGACAAACGCGTCAGGGCGCTCGAAATCGTCGTAGCGCTCCAGCGCCTCGCCGTTGACCGCCACGACACGGTCGCCCGTGCGCAAGCCCATCTCATGGGCAATCGAACCGTCAGCGACATACACTTGCTCGACGTTCTCAGCCGGAATGAACGTGTCGCCGTAGCCCCAGGCTAGTCCGATGTAGATCAGGAAGGCGAAAATGAGGTTGAAGAGCACGCCCGCCGTGATGACCACGATGCGCTGCCACACCGGCTTGGAGCGAAACTCGTCGGGCTGTGGCTCGCTGCCGACGAAGTCAGCATCCATCGACTCGTCGATCATACCTGCGATCTTGACGTAGCCCCCGAGCGGGGTCGCGCCGATCACCCACTCTGTGTCGCCGAACTTCTTGCCGATGATCTTCGGCGGAAAGCCGATCGAGAATTTGTCCACGCGCATCCCGAAGACCCGCGCGGCAAGGTAGTGGCCCAGCTCGTGCACAAACACGAGGATGCTGAGCGCGAGCGCCACCCAGAAGATGTAAGAGAAAGCCGTGAGCAGGAAGTCCATGCGGTTCGGAGGTCAGGCAGCGCTCTGGGTGCAGGTGAGTTCGCCCGTCGATGGTTCGGGGAGGGCCCTGGAGAAAAGAGCTGAGAGAGCGGCTCCTGTGAGCGTTTGGTGCAGAAAATTGCGCGCGTCTAAAGAGCGACGGCTCGGCGTAGTTCCTGAGCGCGTTGCCGCGCCTGCGCGTCGGCGGCCACGAGCGTGTCCACGTGCGGATGTGTCTGGGACGCGTGAGGCTGTCCCGCGTTATAGTCGAGCACGTCTGAAACGATGCGCGGAATGTCCGTGAAGCCGATCTCGTCGCGTAGAAACGAGGCGACGGCCACTTCATTGGCGGCATTGAGAGCGCACGGCGCCGTCCCGCCAGCGTCGAGTGCCTCGAAGGCGAGGCGCAGGCACGGAAAGCGCTCGGTGTCCGGTAGCTCGAAGTCGAGGCGGCGTAGCGTTGTCCAGTCGAGTCGGGGGTGCGGAGCGGGCCAGCGGTCTGGATAGGTGAGCGCGTACTGGATTGGCACCTTCATGGTCGGGACGCCAAGTTGTGCCTTCGCCGAGCCGTCGGCGAAGGTGACCATCGAGTGGATGATCGACTGCGGGTGCACGAGCACGTCGATCTGCTCGGGGCCGAGGTCGAAGAGCCACCGGGCCTCGATGACTTCGAGGCCTTTGTTCATCAGCGTCGCCGAGTCGATGGTGACCTTGGCGCCCATCGACCAGTTGGGATGGTTGAGCGCCTCCGCGCGCGTGATCGCAGAGAACGTGTGCGCCGGTCGCATGCGAAACGGCCCTCCCGATGCCGTGAGGGTCAGGCGCTCGACCGAGTCAGGGGGCTCGCCCACGAGGCATTGAAAAATCGCCGAGTGCTCGCTGTCGACAGGCAGAATGGCCACACCGTTCCGCTTCGCCGCGGCTGCCACCAGAGCGCCTCCAACGACGAGCGTCTCTTTGTTTGCTAGCGCGATCGTCTTTCCCGCCTCAATGGCCGCCAGCGTCGGCCGCAGGCCACACGAGCCGACCACCGCTGTGAGCACGAGGTCGGCCCCGTCCACCCGCGCGGCCTCGCACAGCCCTTCGTCGCCCGTCAACACATCGATGCCGAGCGGTCCGAGCCGACGGTGTAGCCCCGGGGCGGCTGCTTCATCGCCGATGACCACGAGTGCAGGGCGAAATTCTTCGGCTTGAGCTGCGAGCAACTCGGCGTTGCTCCCTGCGGTGAGCGCTCGCACGCGCAGTCGATCGGGGAAGAGCCGCACGATATCGAGTGCCTGGGTCCCGATTGAGCCGGTCGCGCCTAGGAGGGCGATTCCACGTGGCGCGATGGACACACGCCCGGTGGTGTGCACTGCGGACAGAGAAGCGGGGAGCATGGCGAAGACGGGCGCGTAGAGGAGTGCGCGAAGATAGCACGGAACGCCGTCGGCTCAAGAGGGCGCCCCGGGTGGGCTGCACGGCGCAATGGTGTACCAAAACCGCGCGTCAAAGGCACCTCCTGTGAGTGCGCCGCGCTTCGTCCCTACTCTACCTGATCGCCCGCCCATGCCTCAGTTCGAATTCGAAGCCGACGGCCAGCCTCCTGCCCTCATGCGTGCCCGCGACCCGCTCGACGCCGCCCGGCGCGTGCTGGAGGCACCCACCGAGGACCTCACGCTCACCGAGCCCGACGAGGAAGGCTGGCAGGCGATCCTCCGCGCCGGCGCTATCGTGGGACGCACCCGTTTGCACCAGCGCATGCGTTTCCGTCGTGACTGACCCCAGCTTGCTATGAAGCTCTTCGACGCCCTGCGCCCTCGCCTGACCGTCGAGCCGGTCGCACAGCAGCACGCCCCCGCGATCCAGCGGCTCGCTGCAGACGCCCGCGTGGCCGCGACGACGCGCCTACCCCATCCCTATCCAGAAGACGGTGCGGCAGCCTTTGTCGCGGAGGCGACGGAAGCCTGGGCGGCTGGGACCGACTTTGCGTTTGCTATCACCGTGGATGACGTCTGCGTTGGCACATGCACGCTCAAGCAGGTACGCGACGGCGAGGCCGAACTTGGCTACTGGGTTGGTGTGCCGCATTGGGGCCACGGCTATGCGAGCCGAGCGGCACGACTGGTTGTCACGTATGCATTCGAGCAGCTAGGACTAGGCCGCGTTGAGGCCCACGTGTTGGAAGGGAATCCTGCGTCGGGGCGCGTACTGGAAAAGCTAGGCTTTGCCGAATTCAGGCGCGATGCGGCACCGTGCGGCTGCGGCGACGAAGGCGACCAGGCGATCTTCTACGCGCTCAACGCCGACGCCTGGTCGGCGGTCCTCTGATCCTGACCGTATCCCTATGCCCATTCGTCCGTGGACGACGCTCGCCTCGAAAACCTTGATCGAGCGCTGGTGGATGACGCTACGCCAAGACCGGGTGCGCTTGCCCAACGGCACGGTGCTGGACGAGTACCATGTGCTGCACTACCCTGACTGGGCGCTCGCCCTGCCCATTACGGACGATGGTCAGGTCGTGATGGTCGAGCAATACCGCTATGGGGTGGAGCGGCTTTCGCTGGAGTTTCCCGCAGGCGCGGTGGACCCCGATGAGGACATAGAAACCGCTGCGCGACGCGAACTGCTCGAAGAGACCGGCTACGCAGCCTCGGGCTGGACCTACCTCGGCAAAGGGGCCGTCGAGCCAGGGCGGCACACCAACTACGGCCACGTGTTCGTAGCGACGGGGGCGCGCCGCATTGCCGAGCCGCACCTCGACGCTGCCGAAGATTTGGCCGTGCGTCTCGTGGCAGCGGACGAGCTACCGGCACGGGTTGCCGACGGCTCCATCACGCACAGCACGCACATCGCAGCCGTCTTCTGGGCCATCCATGCCGGTCTCCTGAGCGGCTGACCGTGTAGGCAGCCCGTTGTAAGTCACTGCTTCGGAGCGAAGGCATGGCCGCTACAGCCTGTAGGCGGTGTAACCTGCCTCGGTGAAGGCGGCGACAGCGCGGTCGGCATCGTGCGCCGTGGCGAACCCGAACCGAAACGCTCCGCCGGTGCCCTCACGAATCTTGAGCAGCTCGATGTCTTTGATGCTCAGTCCTCCCTCGTAGAGCGTCTGGACGAGGCGCAGCAGAAAGCCAGGGCGGTCCTCGGCATAGACGTAGACATCGGCGAGCGGGGCGAGGAAGCCCTTGGTGTCTTTGGGAATCGTGTTGCGCACGGTGCGCGCTTCGTCGAAACGCTGGGCGAGCGCGGCGAGGTCGGTGCTCGCTAGATCGTAGCGCATAGCCTGCAGGGCATCGGCTAGGCGAGCCAGGGCATCGAGGACGGGGCCTTCGTTGGCCACAAGGATGTCGCGCCACAGGTCGAAGGGAGACGAGGCGATGCGCGTCATGTCGCGGAAGCCGCCCGCAGCGAGCCGGAGGAACGCATCGTCGTCGGCGTTGGACTCAGCGGCCAGCGTCATCAGCAGCACGGCCACGAGTTGAGGAACGTGGCTGACCAACGCCGCAATCCGGTCGTGCCGCTTCGCGTCCAAGACCAGTACCCGTGCCCCCGTAGCCTCGACGAGATCGATCAGCGAGGGATGCCGCGCTGCAACCTCGCCCTCGGCGACGCCTTGAGGGGGACACAGGACCCACGTTGCGTTCTCGAACAGAAACGCGTCGGCATGGGCGATGCCACCCCGCTCGGCGCCCGCCATCGGGTGTCCGCCGACGAATGGATTGGCGGTGGGCAGCACGTCCGCAGCGTGAGCCACGAGCGGCGCTTTCACCGAGCCCACATCGGTCACGAGGGCGCCCGGCTTGAGGTGCGGAGCGATGTCACCAAGAAGACCCGGTAGGAAGCGTACCGGCGTCCCCAGTACCACCAAGTCCGCCTCCCGTACCGCGGCCTGAAGCGACGTTGCCGAATGGTGAGCAGCCCCCCGCTGCACCGCCTCTGGTCCGGCGTTTGGGTCGTACACGACGATGTGTAGGTCGCTTCGCCGCGCTCGGAGCGCCAGCCCGAGTGAGCCGCCGATGAGGCCGGTACCGACGAGGGCTACGGTGTGGATCGTCTCGTTCGTCAAATGAGGCTCTGTGGAGATGGCGACTGGTGGCTACTGCAGAAGTCGGCCTGTAAGGCGAGGCGGAGCGAGCAACCCTCCTACAAGGCACGTGAAGCAGACGTTGTGTGAGCGTCGGTGGCGCAGCGCAACGCTGCGAGAGCGATCGCTTAGCCGGACGCAGCCTGAAGGGAGTGTTGCAAGAGCCTCCAGGTTACCAGCCGAATCGATCAATCGTGGTCGTGAGGTGCGCGAGGTGATGCCGTCCGTGCCAGGCGTAGGTGCCGAGCACCATATCGAGGGGATGCGACGTGTCGGTTTCTGGATGATGGAAGCGACGCGCCCAGGCCGCTTCGTCCAGTCCCCGAAGCAACGCCGCCCAGCGTGCATGGATCGCGTCGAGCAGCGCGAGGCTTGGCTCTATTGGGCCGGCATAGAGCTTGAGCCGTGCCCATGCATTTTCATCGTAGGCTTTGATCGTAGGCGTGTTCTCCGTGAGTGTCCAGCAGAACCGCGTGTAGGCGTTCAGGTGACTGTCGGGTACGTGATGAATGACCTGGCGCAGCGTCCAGCCTCCTTCGCGGTAGGGGGTGTCCAACTGGGATCCCGAGAGCGATTCCGCCGCGTTGCGAAAAGCAAGAGGCAGCGCGGCGATGTCGTCAATCCATGCCGTGCGCTGCGGGGGGAGCACCGGCCCGTCATGACCGAACGTGCCGAGGGGATAGCGGAGGTCGACCGACATGGAGATGAGGATGAGCGGGGGGAGACGGCAACCGCGTACCCGTGAGAAAACACACCGGCGGCACTCGGGGGAGCAGTCGCGCGACGGAGAAGATGGAGACGAAGGCCTCCGCATAACTTACCGCACCGCTACTACCCGTCCCTGCTCCCCATGCTCTTCCCCATCAGCGACGACGACCGCGCCCTCTCCGGCGTTGCCTACGTCAGCATCACCCTTCTCGTCTGCAATGTGCTGCTGTTCTTGGTCCAACTAGGCAGCGACGAGTTCACGTACGGCTGGAGCGTCATCCCGTACGAGATCACCACGGGCGACGACCTCACCCGCGCTACCATGCTCACGGGGCCAGGCGGTGAGCGCGTCCAAATCCCGCACCAGCCAGGACCCGGAGGCGGCATGGGTGCGCCCTTGATCTACCTCACGCTGCTCTCGGCGATGTTCATGCACGGGGGGTGGATGCACCTCGGCGGCAACATGCTCTACCTCTGGATCTTCGGCGACAACGTAGAGCATCGCTTTGGCGCGCTGCCGTTTCTCGGCTTCTACCTGGTGAGCGGCCTCGCGGCCACTGCCGCGCAGATCGTCCTCGACCCCGACTCGCTGATCCCCAATCTGGGCGCGTCCGGGGCCATCTCCGGCGTGCTGGGGGCCTACCTCGTCCTGTTCCCTCGCAACAAGGTCAACGCGATCTTCTTCTACATGATCGTCTCGATTCCAGCGATGGTGGCCATCGGCGCGTGGATTGCGTTGCAGTTCGTAAGCGGGTGGGGTGCCATCTTCGCGAGCGAGCAGACGGGCGGCGTGGCCTACGGCGCGCACATCGGCGGCTTCTTCGCTGGCATGATCCTCGCGCTTGTCATGCGCACGATCATCCGCGAAAACCCCAACGACGTTCTCGTTCGTGCTTCGCAACGGGACCGTAGCTACCCGCTCGGCTCGCGGGACCGCGCAGGCAAACGGCGGTGGAGATAGAGATCGATGACATCCGAGTTTGACAGGCGGTGGAGATCGGCCAAGCGGTGGACGGATCATCCCGAGCACCAATCCGATCAACGAGCATTGCCGACCTTGGCTCACCACACGTCGTTGAGCGTGAGGCGACGCCGGTCCGGTTGTCCGCCGACGCCGAGGCTCAGCAGCGCATAGTCTTGCGCGCGAAAGTCGCTGGTCACTTCGGCGAGGGCGCCGTCGTCGAGGAGGTCGTGCACGACGTGCTTGATGGTGCGGTTTGAGCCGCCGCTCGTCGAGGATCCGTGGACGACACGGACGGAGGAGCGTCCCCGCGCTGAGGCCATCGCCACCGTGCGACGGATCAGCGGCACAGCATCGCCCACGCGCACATGGTGAAGATCGAGGGTCACGGTCGAGCCATCGTCGGTGAGGCGCATGGCAGTCTGGAGAGTGGGGGCGGGAAAGGTTCGGAGCAGAGTGTCTGGGCGCGAATCGCGCACGACACTCCGGCGTAGCTTGATCCCACTCAGAACGACTCACCGCACACGGCTTCCTGCGGCACTGCCTCCCATCATGTCTCGAATCCTCGTCACCTCCGCGCTGCCCTACGTCAACGGGCCGGTTCACATCGGTCACCTCGCGGGCGCCTACCTGCCCGCCGACCTCTACGTCCGCTACCAGCGCATGCGCGGCCGAGACGTGGTCTACATCTGCGGCTCTGACGAGCACGGCGTCGCCATCCTCATTCGGGCCATGCAGGAGGGCGTCGAGCCCCAGGCCATCATCGACCGCTACCACGCGCAGGTCGAGGACGCCTTCCAGCGCTTCGGTCTCTCGTTCGACTACTACGGGCGTACCTCGGCCGCCATACACCACGAAACGAGCCAGGCAATGTTCGCCGTGCTGGACGAGGCGGACGTATTTACGACGCGCGCGTCAGAGCAGCTCTACGACCCCGAGGCCAAGCTCTTCCTGGCCGACCGCTTCGTGCGGGGCACGTGCCCGGTCTGCGGCTACGAGGAAGCCTACGGTGATCAGTGCGAAAACTGCGGGTCGTCGCTCTCGCCCGACGACCTCATCGACCCCAGGAGCGCGCTCTCGGGCGCGGAGCCCATTCGGAAAGAGACGACGCACTGGTACTTGCCGCTCGGCGACCTTCAAGCCCAACTCGAAGCCTGGATCGCCACCAAACCGAGCTGGAAGCCGAACGTGCTGGGCCAGATCCGCTCGTGGTTCAACGACGGCCTCGCCGACCGGGCGATGACTCGGGACCTCCCGTGGGGCATTTCCGTCCCCGACTCGGCACACGGCGACACCGACGGCAAGGTGCTCTACGTCTGGTTCGACGCGCCCATCGGCTACATCTCCGCGACGAAGGCGTGGGCGGCCCAGCAGGGCACGCCGGAACGCTGGCGTGACTACTGGCAGGGCGATGACACCGACCTCGTCCACTTCATCGGCAAAGACAACATCGTCTTCCACACGCTGATCTTCCCCGCGATTCTGATGGCCCACAACGAGGCGGTCCGCAAACGCGATGGGGAGGCAGCCGCCCAGTATGTCCTGCCTGCCAACGTGCCCGCCAACGAGTTTCTCAATCTCGAAGGGCGCAAGCTCTCGACCAGCCGCGGCTGGGCCGTGTGGGTGCACGAAGCGCTGGAGGCGTTCCCGGCTGACGTCTTGCGCTACGCGCTTGCGACGATGCTCCCCGAATCGAAAGATGCCGACTTCTCGTGGGGCGATTTCCAGGAGCGGGTCAACTCAGAGTTGGCCGATGTGCTAGGCAACTTCGTCAACCGGACGCTGAGCTTTGCACACCGCTTTGCTGGCGGCACCGTTCCGCCCCTGCGTGATCCCAGCGACGTCGACCGCGACGCCCTCGACCAACTGGCGACCTTCCCGAGCCGCATCGGCGCGTCCTACGACGCCTTTCGCATGCGCGAGGCCGTGCAGGAGACGATGGCGCTCGCGCGGCTCGGCAACAAGTACTTCAACGACACGGAGCCCTGGAAGACGCGCAAGACCGACGAGCAAGCGTGCATGAACACGATCCACGTCTCGCTCCAGTTGTGCGCGGCGCTTTCGGTGCTGATAGAGCCCGCCATCCCGGAGTCGGCGCGGCGCCTCCGCGATATGCTGCGCCTCGACCACATCCGGTCTTCGGAGCCGGGCGCCCCTTCTGGAGACCTCGCCGGGTGGGACGAGGCAGGCTCGCCGCTCCTCCGCGAGGGGCATCAGCTTGGTGACGCGGCGATCTTGTTCGCGAAGATCGAAGACGAGGCGATCGAGGCGCAGCGTGCGATGCTCGAACAGCGCGCAGCGGAGGTAGAACAAGCGTCCGATGTGGGTGATGTACCCCCTCAAGCAGAAGTCGAAGCGCCGGAAAACACGGCATACGCGCCGTCAAAGCCAGAAATCACCTTCGACGACTTCTCGAAGCTCGATCTGCGATCCGGCGTCGTGGTTGCAGCCGAGCGCCACCCGAATGCCGACAAGTTGCTGCGCCTCGACGTAGACCTCGGCGCTGAGACGCGGCAGGTGCTCGCCGGTGTGGCCGAGCACTACGCACCCGAGGCGCTCGTTGGGACGCGCGTCGTCGTCGTGGCCAATCTGGCGCCGCGCAAGATTCGCGGTCTGGAAAGCCAGGGCATGGTTCTGATGGCGGAGGACCGAGCCGGACGCCTCGTGCCCGTCGGTGCTGAGAGCGAGCCGGGTAGCGTCGTCCGATAAACAGTCGAGCCTGGGCCTCCTGTCCGGAAGCCCAGGCTCGACTGTGGTTTGCTTTGTGCCTCTGGTCTGCTTTGTGTCAGAAGCCTCAGGGCCTACGGTTCGTCCGGGAAGTCGTCCTCGCGGAAGATGGGCGCATCGAACGAGCCAGACACGGTCGTCGTGCCCTGCGTGGACTGGCCGCGGAATAGCTCCCCGGTAAACTGGTACGTTCCGACGATGCGGTCGTTGCTCGAACTCGTGATCGTGAGCGTGCCGCTCTCGGCATCGATGAAGGTGGCGTTGAGGAAGTCGTTGCCATCAATGTCGGCGTAGCCGCCGACGTACCCGTCCGAGTCGCCGATGCTGTAGGTGCCGCGTGCGGGAATCCCCGACGGCGAATCTTGGGCGAGGACGGTGTAGGCCGAGACCTGAGCGGTGCCGAACAGCTCGTAGGCGCCGTCGAAGATGATGATGCCGAACTCGCCGTCGGAGGCAAGAACTCCGTAGGCGCTGCCAGCAATGTCGGTCGCCGAGTCGTTGCCGACCTGCACGGTGCCCGTAGCGTTGCCATTGCCGCCACCGTTGCCGCCGCCGCTAGCGGGATCTTCAGGGTCGGTGGAGTCGCACCCCACGGCTACGAGGCAGGCAAAGAGGAGCGCAGGTAGAACGCGCTTGAGCGAATACGTCATGGTCTTGATGAGTTAGTGAACAAGGGGTTCACAGGGGATACGAATTGCACACGTGGAACGGATCAACAGAGGCGCGAATAGGCGGGGCACCCTGCCTACCACCGCTGTGCCGATGCCACGATTCGTCCTCTCGCTCCTGCTCATGTCGCTCGTCGGGTGCGCCACCACCGAGGGCGACGGCGGTGTTCGTGATAGCGACTTCGGTTTTGCCGACCCCACGTCGACGCGGGGCTTCTCGCTCGTGGTCCCCGATGAAGCCATCAAGACCATCCAACTCCACCAGGCGGGCAACGAGTCGTCGCTGCCCATCGTCGGACTGAGCAGCGGCCAGCAACTTTCGCTTTCGTTCGACTTGCTGGACGAGTCCACGGGCCGCCCGCTGTCGGTCTACTTCTACCACGCCGACCGCAACTGGGAGCGCACATTGCTGCCTGTGGAATACCTCGCCTCGGCCGTGACCGACGACCTGTTCGATTTCCAAATCTCGGGGACGGCCGACCTGCGCTATGTGCACTACGAGTATCGCTTCCCGAACGAACGTATTTGGTTTCTACGCAGCGGCAACTACATCGTCCGCGTGGCGGAGCAGGGGCGCGAACAGGAGCCGCTGTTCGAGCGCGCCTTCTACCTTTCCGAGCAAGCCGCCGAGGTCGAGATGCTGCTGAGCAGTTCGCTGCTTGGCACGGGTGGCAGCTTCGCGCAGCCCGTCGTGCAGTTCCGCCCAACGCAGCAGTTCGACGTCTCCGCGTTCGACTACGACGTGTGCTTCGCTCGCAACGGCCGCTTCGAGCTCACGCGCTGCGCAGGGGAACCGTCGCTGATCGAAGCGTCGCTGCTGCAGTTTTTCCTGCCGCCCGAACGAGGCTTTCAAAACGCCGAGCCCGCGTTCCAACTCGACCTCGGTCAGCTTTCCGCCGGCGGCGACATCCTACAGGCCAACTTGGGTGTCTTTCCATATGAAGTGATACTTGAACCAGACTTCGCACGCTTTGGCAATGCGACCTTAGACGCGCCGCTCACGGGTCAACCCCTCGTGGACGATGTCGTGTTCGGCGTGCCCGACCCCGACACACAAGCCGAGTATGTCCAGGCTACGTTCACCTACGTGCCCAACGACGAACAGCGGCTTCGCGGCCCGGTCATACTCTCAGGCGCCTTTAACGGCTGGCTCATCGACCCAGCCAACGAACTGACCTGGCTGCCTAGCGAGCGTCGGTACGAGGGCACGTTCCTGCTCAAGCAAGGACGTTACCTCTATCGCTACATCGTCGAGGACCCGGTTGAACGGGAGCGGCAGCGCCGGGACATCGGCCTCGCCCCAGCGCTCTACACGGCGCTCGTCTACGTCCGTGACTTCACCCGCAACACCGACCGGCTCATCGCCACGAGGTCGATCGTTTCCCGCTAAAGAAATGGACCTGACTGCCGCCTATCGCGAAATCCTGGTGCTCGTTGGCACACAGACAGGCAACTCAGAGTTGGTTGCCGAAGAGGTCGCCGACCACCTCGCCGACCTGGGCTTCGAGTGCGACTTGACAGACATGGCCGATGCCTACCCGGAGTTGCTGGCCGACTACCGGCAGGCGATTGTGGTGATGTGCACCTGGAGCGACGGGACCCCGCCCGACAACGCCGTCGCATTTATGGAAGGTGTCGAAGAGGTCGAGCCGTCCCTAGCCCATCTCGTCTTTGGCATGATCGCGC
>JBCBEX010000066.1:0-24123 GCA_038528235.1 Bacteroidota bacterium | reverse complement strand
GACTGGCTGAGTGCCCACCCAGGGCATCGTACTGCTCCCGCTCTGCTGGCTCCGACGAGGTCCCTCCGCACCGTCCAAATCGCCGCCATCATGACTGTCTGCCCGTTTCGCCGGATGTTGCTGCACCGCCTGCATGCAACGTGGCTGTCCGTGCTCCTCGGCCTGTTCGCCCTTAGCCTGCTCGTGGGCTGTGACACCGCGTCCGGTGACGAGCCGGCGCCTGAGACTCTCGTCGAGGATGTGGCACTCTCGGTGGCTAATGCGCTCGCACTCCACACCAACGGGGCGCTCGACGTCGTCGCGGACCTCGCGCTCGCACGCGTGGAGGCGATCTCGCCCGCTTCGGCGCCGCTGATGTACTCGGCTAATGGCGTCACACGCACCTACCGCTACGACGGCCCGGCCGTCACCTGGCGCGTCACCGCCGACGGTCGCCGCGGCAGCCGCGATGCCGACTTCTTCGCCGACATCCGCCGCACCTACACGCTCAACTTCCTGACGTCCGACGGCCGCCTCATTTCGTCGTTCGACGCGCCCAACGACCGGGCTACGTCCCTCCAGGTGGCTGTCACGAGCGGCACCAGCGACCGCGACCTCCCGGGCAGCAGCAGTCGCCTCACCAACATGCAGGGCAGCCTCACGGTCACCGACCTCGATGCAGCGGCGCTCACCGTCAACGGCACACTGACGCTCTCGGGGCTCGACCGCATCGCGCGGGACGACAACGTGTTCGCTGGGACCAACTTCACCCTCGTCCTCATCATCGAGGACGTGCGTGGCCCCAGCGATGGGCGCGACGGCTGGGCTGGCGAGGCGACGGGGCGCATCACCGGCGCATACCGGGCAACGTACTCCCGCGAAGTCGGCGGCGCGGTCACAGACCAGCAAACCGTCGAGCGCACCGTCGAGATCGACTTGGAGAGTGGGGCCGGGCTCCAGGCACTCCGTCTGCTCTTCGACACGCAGGTCTTCCGCGCCAACATTGAGACCGGACAACTGACGACGCTCGCGCCGTAGTGTAGCCAGCGCCGTAGTCTACCCAGCTAGGTCGAGCGAGCCCTCAACGCGCTCGCCGGCGTTGACCTCAAACGGTAGCAAGTTTTCGGCGGGCGGCAGCGGGCAGACGTACGCCGGGTTGAAGGCGCAATACGGCGTTGTGGCGAAGTTGAAGTCGAGCACGTAGCGACCGTCCGGCTGGGGGCGCAGTTCGAGGTAGCGGCCCGCCCCGTAGGTCGTGCGTCCGCTGGTGGCGTCGCGGAACGGGATAAAGAGCGTGGCAGGTCCCAGGACAGGCTCGAAGGCCGTGAGCTGGAACGGGCGCCCGTCGTAGGTGAACGAGAGCAGCCCGGCGTGCGTGAACGGGCGGGCGGTGCCCGTGGACGTGGTCAGCAGGAGCGTGTCGGTGGTAAACGTCGGCGTGAGTCGCGGACGAAAGGCGAAGGTCGAGTCGTAGGCGAAGTGCGGCAGGCCGACGAAGGCCGCCGTGTCCGCCGGGAGCAACGGGGAGGCGGCTGACCGGAAGAGGCTGTCCTTGCGGACGAGGGCCGCGTCCCACTCCGCGCGCAAGCGGTCGAGCGGGAGCGGTTCGGGCGGGGGCGGCTTCGAGCAGCCGTGGAGCACCCCGGCGGAGAGCACCCCAACACAGAAGAGCAGGACGAAGCGGAAGAGCGCAGGCATCGAGGGTGGGCATGGACGAGCGGTGGCGCGTAGAACCCGCAGCGTGCCGAGACGTTCAGCCCGCCCCCAGATTGTGTCCCTCGGCTTTTCCTCCTGCTTTGCCTCCTGCTATGCGCTCGTTGCTCCGCATTCTGTCGCTGCTCCTCGTCCTCGCGGCCTCGCCTGCGATGGCCCAAGACCTCTATCTCACCCAGGAGGTCTTCACCGAGGCCAGCTTCGGCTTCGCCGTCGATCTCCAGCACGACAACGCTGACTCCGACCGGCTCTACCTCGTCGAGCAGCAGGGACGCATCGTGACCTTCAGCCGCTCAGGCGATGGCAGCGACGCCGCCCCGTTCCTCGACATCCGCGAGCGCGTCTTCGCCGGAGGCGAACTGGGCCTGCTCGGCCTCGCCTTCCACCCCGACTATGCCGACAACGGCCGCTTCTTCGTCTACTACACGACGCCGTCGCCCATCCGCACCATCGTCGCGGAGTACGCCCGCTCGGCTGGCGACCCAACCGCCGCCGACCCCGCTAGCGAGCGCGTCCTCCTCTCGGTTGCGCAGCCCTTCCAGAACCACAACGCAGGCCAGATCGCCTTCGGTCCCGACGGGCTCTTCTACATCGCCCTCGGCGATGGTGGATTGGGCGGGGACCCCGAGGAGAACGGCGAGGACCCGACCACGCTACTCGGCTCCATCCTCCGCATCGACGTGGACAATGTTCCGGCCGGGGCCCCCTACGGCATCCCCGAGGACAACCCCTTCGCCCCGACCGACGGCCTCGAACGCGACGAGATCTATGCCTACGGCCTCCGCAACCCTTGGCGTTTCTCGTTCGACCCCGTCACGGACTATCTCTGGACGGCGGACGTCGGGCAGAACGCCTTCGAGGAGATCAACCGCGTCGTCAACGGGGGGAACTATGGCTGGGACCGAAAGGAAGGGTTTGCGTGCTACGAGCCGTCGCGCAACTGTGACTTCGAGGGCCAGGTCGATCCGGTCTTCGTCTACGCGCACGGGGACGACACCGGCTTTTCGGTGACCGGCGGCCATGTCTACCGCGGGCCAACCAACGGCGGACTCGTCGGACGCTATATCTACGGCGACTATGTGACGGGCAACGTCTGGGCGCTCGACGTGCGCAATCTCGACGAGGTCTCGAACGCGCGTATCGCGTCCGTACCCAACCCGACCTCGTTCGGTGTGGATGCCGACAACGAGCTCTATGTGCTCAGCAGCCCGTTCGGGTCGCCGAGGGCTCGGGTCTTCCAGTTCGTGCGCAACCCGACGACCACGGAGGAAGACGGCCTCGCCGGACGTGCCATCGCGCTCGACCTCCAGGGGCCGAATCCCTTCCGCGGAGCTACGACGCTACGTGTCGAGACCGCCGCGGCGGGCCGCGCGACGCTCCAGGTGTTCGACGTGCTCGGCCGCCCCGTCGCCACGCTGCTCAACGCGACGCCGATGCAGCCAGGGCAGGTCGTCGAGGCCCGCTTCGAGGCACGCGGGCTCCCCGCCGGGCTGTACTTTGCGCGGCTCGACCTCGGCAGCGAGCGCGTCACGCGCCGCCTCATCGTAGCTCAGTGATCGGGCTGTCTCCTCGCACCCCGACGACCTCGCGGCCCCGCGCCGATTTCCTCGTTCTCCGACTCCGCTGACTCATGCAGCCGCCGCCGTTCGTCCCGACGTACAACAAGCCCGACGCGCCGGGCATCCACCTCGCCTTCGACAACACGATCGCGCTCTACCAGGTGGTCGAGCCGGACGACACCTTCGAGACCGCAGCGCAGGAGGCGTTCGCGCTCGTGCGGGAGGCGCAGGACCGCTATCCGGACTGGCCACGCGTGTACTACCTCGATGTGCGCGGCCACGAGGGCGAGGCTAAGGGCTTCGACCCCGACTTCTTCGAGTTCCAGCAGGAGTTTCTGCTGGGTGCGTTCGGACCGTTTCTAACCGCGCTCGTGCTGCCGCTGACGGGCGGGCTGGTCAACCCCGAGGTGCAGCGCAACGATGTCCCCGACGTACTCCACATCGGCGAGGACGGGACCTGAGCAGTAGGGGGGGGCACTCCTAATTGGTGAGGACTAATCGGTGAGGACGGCGCCGAAGCCGCAAGGGGCCCGTGCGTGCGGCCGGCGTCTGCAGGTGGGCGGTATGCTTCTTGCCCAACGAGCGGGCTGCAAACGGGCGCGTCAGCGGGCGTCGTGTGGCGGTGCCATACGGCCATGCATGGAGGCGCTCCCGTGGCCCGTTCACCTTTCGACCCCCCCGGCGGTTCGTTTCGCCATGCCGCTGCTCGCCCCCAACTCCGCCTATGCGCTGGACGCTGCGCCCAGGTCCGCGCCGCTGCAGGCGCTCCGAGACACCGCACGTCTGGGGTTGCGCCGGATCGCACGGCTGGCGGCCCGCTACGCCCAGGTGCCGTGCGTGCAGATCGTCTTCCTCGACGCGCAGCGCGGCATCTGGAGCCTCGTCGAGGGAGGGCTCGACGGCGTCAAGCCCGACGCGCGCCTGCTGTATGCAGACGGCCATGTCACCAACGGCATCGAGATCCACAACGACGTCCATGCACACGACCGCTGGGTGGAGATCTTGCCTCCCGAGGTCCGGTTTTTCGCTGGCTTCGTGTGCTACCACGCCGAGGATCCGACCGCACCGAACAAGGTGACGCCGTTGGCAGCGCTCTGTCTCTGGGACACCCAGTCGCGTGTGCTGCATCCAGACCAGGTGGCGTTTCTCTCAGAGCTCGCCGCTGGCCTCGCTGAACCCGTGGGGCGATACGAGAGCGACGCCAGCCGCTACCGCACCGAGGCGCGCCTGAGCCGCATCGCCGGGGCAACCCCAGATGCGGTGATCCTCGCGGCGCCTGACCGGCGCATCGTCGCCGTCAATCCTGCGTTCGAGCGGCTCTTCGGCTATGCGCGGGACGAGGTGGCCGGCGACACGACCGAGCGGCTCTACGCCGACCCCGAAGACTACGCGCTCCAGGGACGACTGCGCTTCCACCCGGAGGCGGCCGACCGAGAGGCGGCGTATCGAGTGACCTACCGCCGTGCCGACGGCACCACGTTCGTGGGCGAAACCGTCGGTGTGAAGATCGCCGGGGGCGCCGACGGCTTCCTGGGCGTCATCCGCGACGTGACGCCCCAGCAGCAGGCCGAGGACGCGTTGCGGTATGCCCGCGACCGCGCCGAGGCGGCGGCCAACCTGATCCGGGCCTTCCTCGCCAACATCAACCACGAGATCAGGACGCCGCTCACCGGCCTACTCGGTGCCGCGGAGTGGCTCCGCCTCGAAGCGCCGCCGAGCCTCCAGCAGCCCCTCGAACTGGTCCATCAGAACAGCCTGCGTCTCAAGACGACCCTGGACTCGGTTCTCGATCTGGCACGCATCGAGGCAGGAGAAATGCCAACCCAGCTCGAGCGCTTCGCTCCGGTCCCCCTGCTGCAGACCGTCTTGGACGAGGCGCACAGCCTGGCTGAAGAGCGGGCGCTATCGCTGCACCTGAGGGCCTCGCTTCCGGAATCTGTGGCCGAAGGCCACGCCTCCATCTTCGGCCGCATCGCCTCTCATCTCGTCACCAACGCACTCAAGTTCACCGAAGAAGGGCACGTTGAGGTCGCCCTGGAGCCGCTGGACGACGGCCTCCGCCTGCGGGTGACGGACACAGGATGCGGCATCGACCCCGAGTTCTTGCCCTACGTCTTCAACGCGTTCGAGCAGGAATCCGACGGATGGACCCGGACGCACGACGGCGTCGGCATCGGGTTGACCATCGCGCAGCGGCTCACCGCGCTCATCGACGGCACGATCGAAGCGAGGAGCACGCTCGGCGTAGGGAGCACGTTCACGGTGACGCTCCCCTGCACGTGGCTACCGGGCGCCGACAGCGCGGCTCCTGTCTCGACGCAAGCCGACGCAGCGACGCAGCGACGCGACGCCCAGCCAGAGGCCGACCAGCCTGAGGCGTTTCGCTTCGCAGACGATGGCCATGCCAGCGCTGTCCTTGCCAGCGATGCCTCTGCAAGCCAGGAGCACACGTCGGCCAGCGCTGTCGAAGGCGTGCCCGTGCATGGCGTACCCGTGGACGCCAAGCCGTTTGCCCCGAGCGGTCTGCGTCAGTCGCAGCAGCGCGAACCCGCGCACCGCGAGCCGCCGATGGCCGCCGTCCAGACCCCCGAAACGGCAGCACCAGGACCGCTCGCCCAGCCCACCGGCCTCCTCGTGGTGGATGCGGACCAGACGATCTGCTCGCTCGTCGGCGCCTACCTCATGGGCATCTGCGAGGTGCATGCCGCGACCACCCTCGCCGAGGCGCTCGAACGCGCCGAGGAGCGCCCGTTCGATCTTCTTCTGCTCAGTCCCAACCTCACAGACACGGCGTCTGGAGAGGTTCTCGCCCAACTGCGTGCGTGCGCGGGCACCGCTGGTGCCTACGCAATCGCGCTGACGGAGCCAGGCCAGGGTGCGCTGCCGGGATTCGACGCCGCCTTGCACAAGCCGCTTGACGACATGGAACTGGTGCTCACCGTCGGTGCAGCGCTAGCGGGCTAGCCAACGGGGCCTGGCGTGATGGTGCGCAGTCGGTAGACCCGGTCGGTCGCGGTCACGAACAGGCTGTGGCCGTCCTCCCCGAAGGCGCAGTTGGACACCTTGCGTCCGAGATCCATCGTGCCGAGCGCGGTGCCATCGGCTGCGAACACATGCAGGCCGAGCGGCCCGGCCGACCACACGCGCCCGTCGTCGTCGAACGTGAAGCCGTCGGGCATGGCCTGGGCGGCGCGGGCCTCGGACTGGGGTGGGGCGAGGTAGGGCGCGGCGTCGTGAAACAGCGTGCCTGCGCCGAAGGTGCCATCGTCGTGCACGGGAAAGGCCCACCAGCCGGGGCAGTGGTCGTCCGAGCAGGCCACGAGCGCCGTCTTGCCGTCTGGCGTGAAGCCGACGCCGTTGGGCCGGTAGAGCGCCTCCGAGGCGACCGTCAGCGTCCCGTCGTCCGGGTCGATGCGGTAGACCGCGGCACGGGTCAACTCGCGCAGGGCAGGATCGTCGAGGCCGTAGGGTGGGTCGGTGAAGTAGAGCGCGCCGGTCGTCGGGTGGCGCGCGACGTCGTTGGGGCTGTTGAGGCGCTTCGTTAGCCCTTCCTCCTCGGCGTGGGTGGCGAGGGGGTGCTTGAGCCAGCGGTCTTCGTCAAGCCGGAAGACGCCGCGCTCACCGTGGGAGCAGAGCACCACGCGCGCCGCCGCGTCGAGGGCGAGCCCGTTGGAGCCGTGTTCGATGCCGGGGGGCTCCGGTCCGGCATAGCCGCTCGGGCGCAGGAACACCCGGCGCGACCAGGCCTCGCCATCGTCCTGTGCGATCTGCCACATCGTGTTGCCCTTCACGTCGGAGACGAGGAGCCCGTCGAGCCGTGCGACCCAGACCGGTCCCTCGACCCAGATCAGGCCGTCGGCCACGACGGTGGGCTCGGTTCCAGGTTGCAGCAGGTCCAGCATGGCGACGAGAGGGCAGGTGTACGTGACAATTTCGCTTGACGCTGCGAGGGCGTTCCGTTTGCTTCTTCGACCGCTCACCTTTCGTCTTCGGTTCCATGGCCCACGCAGATACTCCTCACGACGTGCTCGTCGTCGGCGGCGGGGTCGTCGGGCTGGGCGTGGCGTGGCGGCTCGGGCAGCGCGGCGCACGCGTGGCGGTGCTGGAGAAGGGCGAGGTCGGACGCGGTGCCTCGTGGGCGGCGGCAGGGATGCTGGCGCCCGTGGCCGAGCTCGGCTTCGAAGAACTCGACCTCTACGCGCTCAGCCGCGAGAGCCTCCGCCGCTGGCCGACGTTCGCCCGCGACCTCGAAGCGGAAACTGGGCAGTCCGTCGACTACTGCACCGACGGCACGCTGGTCGTTGCCCCCGACCGCGACGACGCGGCGGCGCTCAGGCGCAGCTTCCGCTTCCAGCAGGAGCACGGCGCTGAGGTGCGCTGGCTCTCCCGCGACGCCGCGCTCGACCTCGAACCGTTCCTCTCGCCCCGTATCGCGGCGGCCGTGCATGCGCCAGGCGATCACCAGGTCGACAACCGGGGGCTCGTAGAGGCGCTCCGGGTAGCGGTCGATCAGCACGAGGGCATCGTGCTGCATGTGGGCGTCGGCGTGCGTGCGATCTACCCGGATGCCGCGCAGCCGCGTGTGGTGCTGGACGACGGGAGCGAGCGATCCGCGCGCCAGGTGGTGCTCGCTGCCGGGGCATGGAGCCGCAGCGTGGATGGCCTCGCCCCGGCCGAGGTGCCGATCCGGCCAGTGAAGGGGCAGATGCTGAGCCTGCGCATGGATGCGCCCGTCGCCGGACCGCCGTTCGGACTGCGCCACGTCGTCCGCGCCCCGCACGCCTACCTCGTCCCGAAGTCCGACGGCCGTCTCGTGATCGGCGCGACGAGCGAGGAGCAGAGCTTCGACACGCGTGTGACGGCGGGCGGCCTCTACCGCCTCCTCGAAGGAGCGTGGGAAGCGTGCCCCGGCATCGAAGACCTCGACGTGATCGAGACGTGGGCGGGGTTGCGCCCGGCTAGCCGTGACCACGCGCCGCTCCTCGGCGACCTCGCGCCCGGCGTCGTCGCGGCCACGGGCCACTACCGCCACGGCATCCTGCTCACGCCCGTGACCGCCGACGAGATCGCGGCCCTCATAATCGCACGGCTCGCAGGCAGTGCGGCGATGCCGGACGTGCTCGCGCCGTTCGCGCCGGGACGGTTCTAACGAGCACCGCGGCGCTGGACGGTAGATTCCGGCGTTCTCTAACTCCTCGCTCTGGTTGTGGCTGTCGGCTCCTCATCCTCCCGTTTGGTCAACGACGCGCACGACGCGCTGCGGACGCACTGGGGGTTTGACGCGTTTCGGCCCGGCCAGGCGGAGACGATTGCGGCGGTACTCGATGGGCGCAATGCGCTGGCGGTGCTGCCTACGGGCGGCGGCAAGTCGGTGTGCTACCAGGTCCCGGCGGTCGTGCTCGGCGGCCTCACGCTCGTCGTCTCGCCGCTGATCGCGCTGATGCAGGACCAGGTGGACGCGCTCACCCAGCGGGGCATCCCGGCTGTGGCGCTCACCTCGGCGCTGTCCTTCCGCGAAACCGAGCAGGTCTGGACCGACGCCGAGTTCGGGCGCTACCGGCTGCTCTATGTCGCGCCTGAGCAACTGCAGACCGAGCGCTTCCGGCTGCGCGCGCCGCGCCTGCCCATCCGGCTCGTGGCGGTGGACGAGGCGCACTGCATCTCCGAGTGGGGCCACGACTTCCGCCCCGCCTACCGCGCCATCGCCGAGGTGCGCGCGCTCACGGGGCCGGTGCCCGTGCTCGCCGTCACGGCCACGGCCACGCCAGAGGTCCGCCGCGACATCGTGACGCAACTCGACCTGGCCGAGCCGCACGTCGAGGTACGCGGGTTCGACCGGCCGAACCTCCTGTGGAGCGTCTATCACGTGGAGGACGTGGCGGGCAAGCTGCGCGAGATCGCGGCGAAGGTGCCAGGGACGGGGCTCGTCTACGTCGGGACGCGCAAGAGTGCCGAGCACTGGGCCGAGGTGCTCACGGCGTCAGGCAGCGCCGCCGAGGCCTACCACGCGGGCCTCGATGCGAAGACGCGGGCCGCCGTGCAACAGCGGTGGCTGAGTGGCGAGACGCGCCTCATCGCCGCCACGAGTGCCTTCGGCATGGGCATCGACAAGCCCGACGTGCGCTTCGTGGTGCACACCGCGCTCGTGCCGACGCTGGAGTCGTACTACCAGGAGGCAGGCCGCGGCGGACGCGACGGGGAGCCCGCGCATGCCGTGCTGCTCGTGGGGCCGGGGGCCGCCTCCGAGGCCGCGATGCGCGCCGACGTGAGCCACCCCGACGCCGCGACGGTGCAGCGGGTCTACGCCGCCGCGTGCAGCCTCGCGCAGGTGCCCGTCGGCAGCCAGCCCGACGGGCCGGTCCCCATCGCCCTGGACGCCCTCGCCGACGCTGCCCGCGTGCCCCAATCGACGGTACGAGCGGCCGTCGAGGCGCTCGCCCGCGCGGCTGTCTGGGAGGTGCACGAGCCGCGTCCGCACGTCGGCTTCGTCCAGATGCGCCAGTCTGCGGAGGCGCTGCGGCGCTACGCCGCCGAGACATCGAATCCGTCGCTCGGGCGCTTCGTGCGCGTACTGCTGCGCGCCGTCCACGCCGATGCCTTCACGGGCTGGACTGACCTCGACCTGCGGGCGCTCAGCCGCCGCACCCGCCTTCCGCGCGCTCGCATCGACGCAGGGCTGCGCTTCCTCCAGGAGCACGGTCTGATCGCGTACCTCGGTCCTACCGCCGGGCTGGCGCTTGCTTTCCTCGGCCCGCGCACGGCTCAGGCCGATCTCGACCATGCCGCGCTCGATGCGACCCGCGCCCGCGCACGCCGGCGGCTAGGCTACGTCGAGCGCTATGCCCAGGCTGCGACGTGCCGCCGTCGCTTCCTGCTCGGCTACTTCGGGGAGGCCGCCCCGGAGAGCTGTGGCCGTTGCGACGTGTGCCTAGGCCGCCATCGCCCCGCCACCGTCACGCCAGCCGACGAGCCAGTGCTCCGCGCTCTGCTCGACGAGGCGGCGCTCACGGGGACGCTGCCCGCGTCGGACCGCCGTACGCAGGCGCTTGCTGCGTGGCTCTTCGCAGAGGGCTATCTCCAAGCCACAGATCCACTCGCTGAGCGCGTGGAAGTGACGGAGCGGGGACAGCGATTTTTGGGCATCGTATCCGCGCGCCCCGAGGCGGACTGAGTCCTTGCAGGAGAGCACTCTGTAGGTCGTGCTGAAGAGCGATCTGGGACCGTTGTACAGGCGGGGCACCCTAACGAGCGAAGAAATCGGCGAGGCGGAGGGTCCCGAGTGGCCCGGAGAGGTGGGGCGTCTGGGCGTAGCTGTGCTGCGCCATGAACGACTCCGTCGTGGCGCGCACGCCGGTCATCATCGCGGCGAACGTGAGGGCGCGGTCGGGCGCGTCGGCGTAGGCTTCGAGCGCGTCGAGGAGGTAGTAGGTAAACACGCTCACGCGCGTGCCGCGCCCCGCCGACTCGGGCCACCCCGTGTAGGTGTAGGACGACTGGTCTTCCTGCGAGCCCGAGAGCAGCACGTAGGGGCTCGTCAGGCCATCGGCGTCGAGGACGCCTCCCGAGGCCGTGCCGTCGCTGCTTGGTGCACGTGGCGTGAGGCCATACGCAGGCAGCGTCTCCGGCGTGAGGTAGGTCGACACGTCAGCGTAGGCGTCGGCAACCTGGTCGAGGTCACGGTCGAGGCGCTTCGTGGCAAACGCGCCGCGTGCGGCCGTGCCCGAGTGGCACGAGTCGAAGATGAGCAGCTTGCGACGCGCGGGCAGCGCGTCGAGGAGAATCCGAATCTCGTCGTCGAGGAGATCAATCACGCGGCCGTCCTCGCTCCACAGGCTGAGCGTCTCGTCGCGCGCGTCCGCCTCCGGGTCCTGGGTGGCCTCGTTGCCGTAGGTCTGCGAGCCGTGGCCGGAGTAGTAGAAAAACACCGAGCCGTCCGGCCCGGCCTGGCCGAGGTGGCGACCGAGTGCCTGGAGAACGTGCTCGCGCGTGGCCTGTCGGTCGGTGAGCAGCACCACGTCTTCCTCGCGATAGCCCATGCGCTCGATGAGGACGTCGCGCATCAGGCGGGCGTCGTAGACGGGTGTGGCGAGGTCAGAGACGCCCGGCGGGTAGTCGTTGATGCCGACGAGCACGGCGTAGCGGCCGTCGGGGTCACCGCCGCCCGGGTAGCGTTCAGCGAAGCTGGCGGCTGATGTAGGCATCCCGTTGCGCTCGGCGGACCTGTAGGTGAGCGCATAGGCTCCGGTGGCGGGCGCCGCCGTGTTGGCGTAGATCGTAAAGGTGCCGGTGCTGGGCAGCGTGAACGTGATGACGGCGGTGCCGTCCGTGGCGCCCGGACCATCGTTGTTCTCGGCGAGCTTGCGCGGGGCACTCGGCGTGCCCTCGGCGAGGATGAGGTACGGATCGAAGTCGTCCGAGCGCAGCGTGACCTGGACCCGGTCGCCGGTCTGCCCCTCGAAGAGCCACGTGTGGAAGGGCGTGCGGTCGGAGAACCTCGGGTCCTTCTGGGTGAGGCGGCCCGTCACGGTCGTGCCGGACTCTAGGAGGCGCGGGGCGAGCGCCTTGTCGAGGAAGGGCGAGCCCGGCAGGTCACTCAGGCGGATCGGTTGGGGCTGGGGGGCATCGGCTGCGGTCACCGACTGCGCGACTAGGCGATAGGGACCCGACTCGCCGGGGGTGGCCGCGTTGGCGAGGAGCGTGTAGGTGCCATCAGCCGGGAGCGCCACGCGCAGCGCCGCTGTGCCGTCTACCGCCGCTGCCTCAGCGATCGGGCGCACGCGCTGGACGCGCCCGTGGGCCACCGTGCTCGCGCCGTAGCCGAGGGCGAGATAGGGCGTGAAGGCCTCCGAGGTCATCGCCACAACCACGGTGTCGTCCTGCGCAGCGTTGAACACAAACAAGTCCGCGAGGCTTCCGTCGTCGATGCGGAGTGCGGTCGAGTCGAGCACGGCGGCGTGGTCAAACGAGAGCGTTACGGTTTCCGGCTCCCCTTCGAGGCGGCCGGGGCCTACCTGGCCTAGCGCAGTCGCCTTCGCGCCGATCGGTGTGGGGCCATCGGAACTGGTAGCGACGGTGCCGATGACGGCCTTGGGCACGGCGAGCGAGTCCTGGGCAGCAGCGCTCTCGGTGAGGACGAGCAGGGGGAGCAGCAGGAGGGCAGCCAGCGTCACGAACGTGCACAGGCGCCCCTCCACATATGGGGTATGGGAACGCGGCGAGGTGAAGAATGGCATAGGGGCAAGTCGGTGGGAGAGGGTAAGAAGAAAAACCAGGTCCGTCTAGGGGAACGTTACTCGTACAAAATGTCTCTCGGAAGCAACGGCGCAGCGTGCCAACTTGGGGTCCTGTTACGCTTTTTCCTGACATGGGGGTCTTTTGTAATGCTCGCGGTGTCGCGTAATGGATCACCCCGAGTGGTAGAGTTTTTCAGGCCTTGGGGTATTGTTCCATAGATCGTGTCAGTGTTTGTCCTACAATGCTATACTATTATTAATAAGTCGCATGAGCAAAAATGTGTCGCGACACCTATTCTCCGTTATGTAGCGAAATGAGACAGCAGAGTATGCTCGCAGCTAGCAAGAAATCGGTATTTGGTCCTACACATATTCGGTTGGCCCAGGCTTTGACCAAACAGTGCGTGACCCGCTGGATCCACCCTACAGCCGCGTCCTTCCTCTAGCCAAGCTCGCGTGGATCGATGACGCATCTTCGACTCTTCCCCTCCTCCTTCCAACACCGCCGATCGAACGCGCTCGCGTCGGCTGAACCGGAGTCTTCTGGAGCCACAACCATGACCTCGCTGGTGCAGCAGACGCTCATGCTCGTGCGTCGCGGCGATGTGGTGGAAGGCGTGGAAAGCCTCCACGAGGCCCTGAGCAACGGCTGGCGCGTGGTGGGTGTCCGCTCGGAGGCACCGCCCGACGCCGCCCCGCTTGACTTCGCCGTACAAGTGCTGCTGGCCCGGACGCCGCACCGACACGTCGGCGACGGGGCGCTGTCCCGCGAACTCCCGTCTCTCGTGACCAGGCCGCATGGGGCAAAGAAGCCCCCTCCAGCTCTGCTCCCTTGAAGCACGATCCCCTCGGGGCATCACGTCCAGAGACCTTAGACAAACACGCTAGTCTTCCTCCCCTCCGAGGCTAGCCTGATGCCGCCCCTCGGTACAAGACGTACTGGGGGGCGGTCTTTTTGAAAGCGGCACCGGAAGCATGGGGGCCGTGGCAGGTAGGTTTGCACCCTGACTGGAGCGAGATGGGGGCGCTCTGGGGGCTCTAGCGCTCGCCACGCGGCGATTTTCGGGTACGTGCCTGGGGTGGCCTGCCTTTTGTATTGGAGGCCTGTCCACTCGCACGACCTGCTCTCAGCGCCGACGCTCCCGTCTGCCCCATGCTCAAGGTTATCTCCATCATCAACAACAAAGGCGGCGTCGGCAAGACGACTACGTCGATCAACCTCGCGGCGGGCCTGGCTCAGACCCAGCGCGTGCTGCTGGTCGACATGGACAGTCAGGCCTCGGCCTCGCTCGCGCTCGGTATCGAGCGCGCGAAGCTGCGTCCGTCCATCGCGCACGTCCTCTATGGGGAGGTGCCGATTCGCCGCGCCATCCTGCAGACGCACATCCCGCGCCTGCACCTCATCACGGGCTCGCTCGACCTCGCCGACGCAGACCTCTGCCTCGCCGAGCACTCCGGGCGCGAGAGCGTCCTGCGCCGGACGATCGAGGAGGTCATGGACGAGTACGATGTGATTCTGATGGATTGCCCCCCGTCCACGTCGCTGCTGTCCGTTAACATCCTCGTGGCCGCGGACGCCTTCATCATCCCGCTCTCGCCGTCCTACCTCGCCCTCGAAGGCTTGGTGAGCCTTGGCGAGGTGGTCACCCAGGTTCGCATGAATCTGGGCCGGGTGGCACCCGTGCTCGGCGTGATCATGACGATGGTGGACCCCAACAACGACAGCCATGCCGAGATCGAGCAGCAGGTGCGTGGCCACTACGGCAGCAAGGTCTTCCAGACGATGATCCGCAAGGACGACACGCTGAGCGATTCGCCTGGCCTCGGCCAGACGATCTTCGAGTTCGCCCCGGAGAGCCAGGGCGCACAAGACTACAACGCGCTTGTGGGCGAGGTAACCGAGCGCATCCAGCGCTACGCCGCGGTCTTCGCCCAACTCAACGGCGCTCCGCGTGCGCAGACCTCCGGCGACGGGGCCCCCGCGCCGGTCTCCGCGCCCGCCTCCTAGCTCCTCGGCCTCCCTCAACCTCAGCCTGTCCGCCTGCCCGGCTCATGTCCAAGCCTCAGCGGAAATTCCCCATCGACTTCTTCGGCACGCTCGGCCAAGACCCGTTCATGGTCGCCGATCCCGTAGCTGGCGATGTCGCCGCGCCTCCCAGTCCTGTGGGGCGCGTCACACGCGACCGGGTCCCGGCCTTCCCCGAGGGCGGGGACGGGAGCGGGCGTAGCACCTATGAGCCGTCGCCGGAGCGACGCGGCAGCACTCGCTCCGTGTTCTTCGCCGACGACCGCCCGACAGCGCCCCAGGAGCACCCGACGCCCAAGCCTGTTGCTCCGCCGCAGGTCGTGTCGCAGCAGGTGATCCTCGTGGCACGCAGCAGCAGCCAGACCGAAGGCATGAACGCGCTCAATGCGGCGCTGGCGGAGGGCTGGCGGGTTGCCCACGTCGCGCCGACGAGCGCGAGCGGCCCGCACTTCTCCGCTCTGGTGTTCCTGGAACGCGGCTAGAGCGTCGGCCAACCGGGGGACAGCGAGACCAGAGGCGCACTGGACGGAGCGGAATCGCGTACGTTTTGGCATCCGTCCGTATGCCTGCGCTTCGCCGTGCCTCTCCCGCCGCCGCTTCGTCCCGACAGTCGCATCGCCCTCGTGGCGCCGGCGAGTCCGCCGCGCTCGCCCGACGACCTCGCGGCTGGTATCGCGGCGCTCGAAGAGCGAGGGCTGACCGTCGAGGCACCGCACCTGGCGCCGACGGGCTACCTCGCGGCCTCCGACGAGGACCGCGTCTCAGCGCTCAACGCGCTCCTCGCCCGCGACGACCTTGACGCGCTCCTCTGCGTGCGCGGGGGCTACGGCGTCCTGCGGCTCCTCGACCGGATCGACTACGCCGCCGCGCGCCGCCATCCGAAGCTGGTCATCGGCTACAGCGACATCACGGCGTTGCACCTCGCGCTGTTCGCCCACGCAGGCCTGCCCGGTCTCTCCGGTCCGATGGCGACGCCCGACTGGCCCCGCTTCGCCGAGTCCGACGCAGGCCGCGCCGCCGAGGCACAGTTTTGGGCGGTCGCCGGCGGCGAAGCGCCTATCGAGGTTGTGGGCCCTGGTGGCGAAGCACTCGTCCCAATGCGACCTGGCGAGGCCACAGGCACGCTGCTCGGGGGCAACCTGTCGCTCGTTGCGGCGCTGCTCGGCACGCCCTACCTCCCCGACCCTTCCGGCGCCATTCTCTTCGTCGAAGACATCGGCGAGGCACCCTACCGCATCGACGGGCTGCTGGCGCGGCTGCGGCTCGCGGGTGTGCTCGACCGGCTCGGCGGCCTCGTCTTCGGCGCATTCACGGGCACGACACCGCCGAGCGGCCAGCCCTCGTCGTTTTCCGTGGACGAGGTGCTCAACCACTACGCGCAGGCGGTCTCGATTCCGGTCGCGCGCGGCCTCGTCTACGGCCACTTCCCCGTAAAATCCACGCTCCCGGTCGGCGTCCGCGCGCGCCTCAACGTCACGGGGGCCACGGCCTCGCTCACAGTCCTCGATCCCGTCACCGATACTAGGTTGTAGGCCATCGCTGCCTTCATGGCTCACGGTCTTCCGGCCTCACGGTCTTCCGGCCTCACGGTCTTCCGGCCTCACGGTCTTCCTGCCTCGCTGCCTTCCTGCCTCGCTGTCTCCCCGCTCGCCCATGCCTCTGCGCTCGTTCCTCACCCTGCTTCTGCTCCTCGTCCTCGCCGGGTGTGCGGGGTGCTCTGGACCGTCCGTCCCGCTGCCGTCCGCCAGCGGGTTCGAGGTCGAACCGGCTCCGACATTCAAGACCGACGGGCTGCGCCTCGCCACGCTGAACACCGAGTTCATGTTCGACGGCGACGGCGAGGAGGGCGGTGCCGGGTTCGACTGGAAAGGTGACCCGGTCGCGTCGCAGGCGCACCGGGCCCGCGTCGGGCGTCTCGTGCAGATGCTCGACGCCGACCTCGTGATGCTTCAGGAGGTCGAGAACCAGCGCGCGCTTGACTTGCTCATCGCGGAGCAACTCGGAGGCCTCGGCTACACGGGCGTCCTCGTGAACGGCACCGACACGTTCACCCGGCAGAATGTGGCGCTGCTGACGAGGCTGCCCATCGAGGAGGCCGGGCGCACCAACGTGCGAGCGCCCGTCGGTGCGATGAGCGAGCAGACCTACGGCGTCTCGAAGAACCTCTGGGTGCGGCTCACGCTACCCGGTGGCACGCCTGCCACGCTCATCGGCGTACACTTCCTCGCGCGCCCCGACGACACGAGCCGCAAGGACCGGCGCGAGGCGCAGGCCGAGGTCATCCGCCGCCTCGTCGTCCGCGAGCAGAACGCAGGCCGCGCCGTGGCCGTCCTCGGCGACTTCAACGACTTCGACGCCAGCGTCCGCGATGTGCGCGGCTCGCAGCCGATCACCGACGTGATGACGCGCATCCGGAGTGCCGACCCTGCCGACTCTGCCGACGACCTCACCAACGTGATGGGCGAGGTCCCGCAGCGCCGCCGCTTCACCGCGCTCTACGACCGCAACGGCAACGGCAGCGTGGACCGCGGCGAGCTGTCCGCGATCGACCACATCCTCCTCGGCCCGGCGATGTACGCTGCGCTTCGCGAGGTTACCTACGTGCACAGCCACGACCCGCTCGTCGCGCCCGACCACTTCCCGGTCGTCGTCACGCTTGGCCAGGTCGAGCGGTGATGTGTGCAGGTGGGAACGTTTGAAGGTGTGAACGTCGAACGGTGGGGATGATCATTTGTACGTCCACACGTTCGCGCCCGCGCACGTCTACACCTTCGTCAGGCGCCTACGACGAAGAGCGTGCTGAGGTGGTTGTGGCGCTGGCTGACGAAGTAGGTCCCGTCGCCACGTGGGCCCGTCTCGATGTCGGTGGAGACGAAGCAGCGGCGCGGGTGGCTGCCGAACGCCTCGACGGTGACGGTTTTCACCTCGCCCGGGCTGTTGGGGTCGTAGACGAGCAGCGTGCCGCCCGCCACGCCCTCGTGATCGGCATAGCCGAAGCAGGCCACTTGGTGCTGCGTGAACACGTCCGGCGCGTCGCCGACGAGGCCGATCACCACCGGCCGTCCTCCGTCGATGCGTTGGCGGATCTCTCGGTAGGCAGCGAGGAGGTCATCGCCGTAGGGCGCGTAGGGCACGCCATCGGGGCGGAGCCGCACGCCGAGCCAGTAGCGCAGGAACGGCTGCCACGCCGCGCGGAGCGTCCGCGCCTGCCGACGCCGGAGGAGCGCCCGGACGCGCTCGCGTTCGAGCTTGGCGGTGGGTAGCCCAGCCTGGAGCGGCCACCGCTCGACGGCCGCGAGCGCCATCCCGCCGCAGAGCCCGAAGCTGGACCACTGCCGCGCCACGGCTTCCACGAGCGCGCGCCCTTGCCAGCGTGCCGCGACAGCGCCGACCGTCCCAGCGACGAGCGATCCGAGAACGGGCCTGCGCCCGAGAAACTGCCCGGCAAGGCCGCCGAGCACGCCGCCGGCTCCCACAAGGAGCGGCTGGAGTTGCTCCGTCAGAAAGTCGAGGTCGTGCTCGGTCCAGACGAACGCGTTCGTAAACGCGAAGCCGTCGCGCTTCGTGTCGAAGTCGAGCACGCGGCGGCGGGACGCGGGGGCACCGTCGCCGGTGGAGATAGGGGGCGGAGGGGACGCGGGAGCTTGCATGAGCGCGGGGCGGCTGCGTGAGACGAGGCGGGGGCAGCGGGGAGTGAGCGGTGGTAGCGGCGTCAGCGTAGAGGACCAACAGCGGCGATCAGCGGAGGCGGACCGCCGTCCCGGAGGCCGTGACCATGAGCATGCCCTGTCCGACCGTCTGGTAGTCGAGGTCGACGCCGATCACAGCATCCGCTCCGAGGTCGGCGGCGGCGTCCGTCATCTCATCGAGTGCGATGTCTTTGGCCTTGCGCAGCTCGCGCTCGTAGGCCCCGGAGCGCCCGCCGATCACGTCGCGGATGCCCGCGAAGAAGTCGCGGACCACGTTCGCGCCGAGGATCGCCTCGCCCGAGACAAGGCCGAGGTACTCCGTGACGGGACGGCCATCGAGGGACGAGGTGGTGCTGACGAGCATGAACGGTAGCGGGGAAAAGCCGGGAGAACAGAAAGCGAGAGACGGCAGCGCCTACGCAAACGTTCCACCGGCTTCGAGTTTCCTTCACAGAAGATAGCCGGCTGTTACAGCGCGCGTTTCCGCGTGTCTAGCGGGATAAACTGCTCCTCCTTGCTCATGCGTACGCGCAACCTCCCACGCCAGAAGCCGACCCGGCAGCATCTCCGCTCACACGGTACGTCCGCCGAGGTGGTGCTGTGGGTGTTCCTCCAACGCCGCCAACTGTGGGGACGCAAGTTCCGCCGCCAGCACGGCTTCGGGCCGTACATCGTGGACTTCTACTGTCGCGCCGAGTCGCTCGTCATAGAACTCGACGGCGGCGTCCACGACACGCCCGAGCGCGCCGCCTACGACGCCGAGCGCCAGCGCCACCTCAAAGCCGAGGGCCTCCGCGTGCTGCGCTTCCGCAACGAGGCGGTCTTGGCGGACGTGCATGCGGTGTTGGACGCGATTGAGGCAGTGCTTGGGGACTGAGCGCTCGGCAGGCACCCCCTGTTTTTGATCGCGGTCGCTTCGCTCCCAGCAACCAAAAACTGTCCCCCTCGATTTCGAGGGGGACAAATCGAGCGGAGCGAGATCAGGGGGTGTGCCCCGCCCCGCCGACGACCGCACGCGGCGCGCTGGCACGGTCGACCGCCCAGCGTTATGTTCGCGCAGCCACCTCGCCCGCTGCGCATGGAACCGCACGACGCCCCCACGCCTGACCAGCCTGGCAGCACTTCTCCCCTCTGCCTCAGTCGCTATCGAGCTGTGAGCAGAATTCAGCAATGCGCTGCTCCAACATTCTGAATGTTTCCAGTGCCCGCAGTGGACTGAAGTCCTCAATCAGCTCTGCAACGCGCTGTCTAGCCTGGGTCACGGAGAAGCTGCGTCTCCTTCGCCCCGTCGTTCCTGACGCGGTCCGTAGTGAGTCGAAGAGCATCTTCTTGGCATCGATCTGCTCTACCTTGGAAAGAGGCGGCATCGTGATGGGCATGCGGCCTCTGGGGCGACCAGCGGCCTCGCGGAGCGCCATCTCGTCGAAGAGGAGCCACGCTTCGCTCATCCGTACTGGGACGATGGGAATGCAGGGAAGGTCGAGGTCCGCTGCTCGAACTCCTGCATCGATTTCGCCAAAGCGGTCGGCGGTATGGCTCGCATTCTCCGCATCACGATGCACGAAGAGTACATCGCAAGGATAGAACTCCACGGCAAGACATATGCGCTTCCTAAGATCAGAGCGCTCCGGTGTATGATGATGTCGCCGAAAGTCAGCGTGTGCTTCCTGCAGAGCAGTGCCTTCGGGGAGGTGTTCGCGGAACAGCCATCCAAGTACTGGCAGAAGCGTGCGGTCCGAGGGGCCGTCGCTGAGCAGCGTGATTCTGACCGACTGCATTACTCTTCGTCGAACAGATCGTACTGCCTAAGAAGCTGCCTCACGTCGGGCCGGTCGATGACTCGTGTAACCTCGCTGCTAGCCTCGCCATCGCCAGAGTGGAGAGGCGGAGGACGATTGAGGTAGTCCAGCAGCCACCCTTTAGCTAGCGATTCAGCAGGTGGATCGGCCAGGTTAGTGCGCCATGTTTCTTCCATTGCCTGAAAGCGAAGCGTTTGTTGCCAAATGCCTCCTCTCTTCACCTGGGTGGGCATGGCAGCTAGTAAGCTTCCGTCGGGTACGTTCTGGACCACGCCTGGCGAGTGTGTATTGATAACGACCTGACGTAGCGGGTTGTCATGGCCGACGGGTCGCTCTGTGTCTGCCGCGATGTCTCTCAGGAGCGCCATCATTGCGGGGACGCGAGCAGGATGCAGGCCGTTCTCGGGCTCTTCGAGACACCACACGCCACGTGCCTCGGGATCCTCTTGGAGCACAGCAAGGGCTAGGAAGCGCAGGGTACCGTCGGACAGGGAGCGGGCGGAATGGTACGTGCCGACCCGGTCCTGAACCTGTAGCGTCAAGAGCTCGCGGGTAGCGTCACGTTCAACCCTGACAAGGCGCACATCGTCGATCAACTCGGCAAGCCGGTTGGCAATACTCGCATAGATGTCGTCAGATTCATGCCCCGAGCGGTGGGCTAGCCGATAAAGCGTGCTTGGCAGATGCGCGCCGTTTGGGGCCATACGTCCTGGTGCGCGAAAGTCATCGGGGCTCCGGAGCGCGCTCGGCTCGAAATGGAGCAATGACCAGGACTGCATCTCACGCCGCGCGACAAGCATAGTCGGGCTCTCGAGCGCATTGGCCGTCGAGAGAACCGTACGTGGCAATGTCGCCATGTCGAAGGGATACGGACGACCCTGGTTGCCTTCTTGGTGTCGCTGAATCCGAGAGGCACGACTGGCATCCTGTTGTTCCAGTCTCTGGCCGTCAGCGTCGACTGTCGAGACGAAGGGGGCATTTCTTTTCCCCAAGAGGGCATCCTTGCGCCAGGCGGCGCTTCGGCTCCATGACGTTCTCAGGAAGGGTAGTACCCGCTTTGCGCTTGTACCGCCCCGATTGAGATGAACGAGCGATTCGTAGCGGATGGCTAGGCGATCTGACTTCGTGACTTGGTCTCCTTCTTCGAACACAAGGTGGAGGTCGTAGCGCAGGAGCGTGATGCTCGCCTTGGCCAACTGATTGAGGTCGTCCGTAGCCTCGCGCGGAACGACCATCTCGACTCCAAACTTCATCACCTCACTGCGCTCGTGGCCCGCCAACGTAAAAAGCGAGCGGAGATCGCCGGAGCGAGCTTCGGGGTCACGCGCACGTGAAGCGGCCTCGTTGAGCGTCGAGTCAGCGAGGCGGCTTAGGAAGCTGATCGCATCGAATAGGTTAGACTTCCCTACACCGTTGGCTCCGGCAATACATGTGAAGGGGCCGAACCGGATGTCGACATCCAGCAAATTCTTGAAACCGTCGACCTGAAGCCGTGTGATCATAGCTGAAACGAAGAAAGCGGGTGCTGTCTCAAAGTACAGCACCCGCTTCTAGAGGTTGCGAACTGTCCGCCACTATGCCTGCGCCGTCGGCGCATTCGGGCGCACCTCCGGCTCGCCGGTGGCACCGTCGCCGTTGGGCAGGGGGGTAGCCTCGACGACCGTCCCGGCGGGCACGGTCTCCAGCGTCACGCCTGAGCCATCGGCCGAGGCATCGACCTTTACGGTGTCGCCCTCGCGGACGAACCCGGCGAGGATCTGCTCGGCGAGCTGGTTGGCGAGCGCGCGCTGGATGACGCGCTTGAGCGGGCGCGCGCCGAAGACGGGGTCGTAGCCCTGCTGCGCGAGCACGTCCTTCGCGGCGGCGGTGAGCACGAGGTCGAGCTTGTGGTTCTTCTGCGCGAGGCGGCGCAGGTGTGCGACCTGGATCTCTACGATGCGGTGGATCTGGTCGCGGCCCAGCGGGCGGAAGACCACCGTCTCGTCGATGCGGTTGAGGAACTCCGGTCGGAGCTGCTGCTTCAGCCGCGCCATCATGTCGGCCCCGAGCTGGTCGAGATCGCGCTCCGTGAGCGGGCCGTCGGCCACTTCCATCCGGCGCTGGATCAGGTCCGAGCCGAGGTTGGAGGTCATGATGACGAGCGTGTTCGTGAAGTCGACCGTGCGGCCCTTCGAGTCGGTCAGGCGGCCGTCGTCGAGGACCTGCAGGAGCACGTTGAACACCTCCGGGTGCGCCTTCTCGAACTCGTCCAGCAGCACGACCGAGTAGGGGCGGCGACGGACGGCCTCGGTGAGTTGCCCGCCCTCGTCAAAGCCGACGTAGCCGGGAGGCGCGCCGATGAGCCGCGAGACGGCGTGGCGCTCCTGGTACTCGCTCATGTCGATGCGCACGACCGCGTCGTCGTTGTCGAAGAGCTGCTCCGCGAGGGCCTTCGCGAGCTCGGTCTTACCAACGCCCGTGGTGCCGAGGAAGATGAAGGAGCCGATGGGGCGGCTGGCCTCCTGCAGCCCGGCGCGGCCTCGGCGGACGGCGTTCGCAACCGCGCGAATCGCCTCGGGCTGCCCGACGACGCGCTTCTCCAACTCACGCTCCATCTGGAGCAGCTTCTCTTTTTCGGTTTCCAGCATCTTGCTCACGGGGATACCCGTCGCGCGGCTGATGACGTCTGCGATGTCCTCGGCGTCGACTTCTTCTTTGAGCAGCGCGCCGCCCTTCTGGACCTCGGCCAGTTCCTGCGTCGCGTCGGCGATCTCGGCGTGGAGGCCGGGGATCTGCCCGTAGCGGATCTCGGCGACCTGCCCGAAGGCGCCCTGGCGCTCCAGGCTCTCGGCCTCGGTCTTCAGCGCGTCGATGGCGGCCTTGTTCTCCTTGATCGTCTGGATGAGGGCCTTCTCCTGCTGCCAGCGTGCGCGCAGCCGGTCGCGTTCCTCTTCGAGGTCGGCGAGGGTACGCGTGATCTCGGCCTCCTGCTCGGTGTCGCCCTCGCGCTTGACGGCCTCGCGTGCGATCTCCTGCTGGCGGATCTGCCGTTCGAGCGCGTCGAGGTCCTCCGGCATGGAGTCGATCTCGATGCGGAGGCGCGCGGCAGCCTCGTCGATGAGGTCGATGGCCTTGTCGGGAAGGAAGCGGTTGGTGACGTAGCGGTCCGACAGCTCGGCAGCGGCCACGATGGCCCCGTCGGTGATGCGGACGCCGTGGTGCACCTCGTAGCGGTCCTTGATGCCGCGCAGGATGGCGACCGTGTCCTCGACGGACGGCTCGGCGACGAGCACCATCTGGAAGCGCCGTTCGAGTGCCTTGTCCTTCTCGAAGTACTTCTGATACTCATCCAGCGTCGTCGCGCCGATGGCCCGCAGTTCGCCGCGCGCGAGGGCGGGCTTGAGAATGTTGGCCGCGTCCATCGCGCCGTCGCCGCCACCTGCGCCCACGAGCGTGTGGATCTCGTCGATGAAGAGGATCAGCTCGCCCTCGGACTCCGCGACCTCCTTGACGACGGCCTTGAGGCGGTCCTCGAACTCGCCGCGGTACTTCGCGCCTGCGATCAGCGCGCCCATGTCGAGCGCCATGATGCGCTTCGTCTTGAGGCCCTCAGGCACGTCGCCCTGCACGATGCGGATGGCGAGGCCCTCGGCGATGGCCGTCTTGCCGACGCCGGGCTCGCCGACGAGCACGGGGTTGTTCTTGGTGCGCCGCGAGAGGATCTGCAGCACGCGACGGATCTCCTCATCGCGCCCGATCACGGGGTCGATCTTGCCCTTAGCCGCGAGGTCGTTGAGGTCGCGCGCGTAGCGGTTGAGCGCATCGTACTTGCTCTCGGCGTAGGGGTCCTGCACGCGCTGGCTCCCGCGCGTTTCCTGGAGCGCGGTGAGCAGCGCCGCCTTCGTCGCGCCCTGCTGCTGCATCGCTTGGCCGACGGCCCCGCGGTCCTGCGCGAGCGCGAGCAGGAGGTGCTCCGTGGCGACGTACTCGTCGCTCAGCGCTTCGGCTTCGGCGAACGCGGTGTCGAAGAGCGCCTTCGCGTCCGTGCCGAGGTATTGCCCCGAGACGGACGCGCCGCTCACCTTCGGCAGCGCGTCGAGCGCGGCGTCGGTCTTGGCGTCGAGGTAGTCGAGGTTCGCGCCGAGC
>JBCBEX010000065.1:0-24173 GCA_038528235.1 Bacteroidota bacterium | reverse complement strand
CTCGACGTGTCCGTGCCGACCGTCCGCCGCGCCTGGTCCGCCGCCCGCGCCTGGCTCCGCGAGGAACTATGACGGGGCGATACCGCGACTTATTCGGCCTGCTCGCAAGCCTTGTGCTCCCGTGCTTCGCGTTCGCGGGGGTATCCCCGGCTTCCGCTCAGGAGGACGCGGGCGATGAGATCCTGTGGGAGGTGGTCAACGGCGAGTTTGAGGTCAACGACCTTGCTGTGTCAGGCGACTCCACGATCTACCTCGTCGGAGGCGACGGTGCCTACGTGTGGCGGCGCGATGGGCCCGACGCCTTCGTCGAGATCAACGAGCGTCAGATCGGTCATGACACCATCTTCATGGCCTCCAACGGCCGCCTCTTCTTCGCCGCCCGCAGCCTCCGCATGTCCATCGACTACGGGCGCACCTCCCCCGTCGTCGTCGCGCGCGGCGAGGCCATCATCGAGACTCACTCCGGCGCGCTCGTTGCTGCCACCGACAACCTCGGCGTCGAACGCTCTACCGACGGCGGCGACACCTGGACCGTGATCGGCCGCACCGACCCCGTCTTCCAGGCCGTCTTCGGCCGCTTCTTCGCCCAGAGCCCCCCTACGCCGGACTTGCCCCATGGCCGCCTCGTGCTCGTGGGCCTCGGCGGCGCAGCTGTCTCGAAGGACGACGGGCTCTCGTGGCAGCCGTCGAACCTGGTGACGTTCTTCGGCTTCGACGCCGAGCACGTGGTGTACTCGGAGGCGCTGGGGGCGTTCTTCACGCTGATGAACGGGCCGGTGGACGACGGGGGCTCGCCCAACGGGGTAGTGCGGCGTAGTGAGGACGGGCAGACGTGGGAAACGGTGGGGCGGCTGCCGGCGGGGGAGTTCCAGTTTGTGGGGCGGCTGGCGGCGGGCGCAGACGGGAGCCTTTGGGGGGTGCTCACGGGTGGGCTGGACACGAGCGCGTTCGGCGGGGTGCACCGCTCGCTGGACGGCGGGGCAACATGGGAGGAGGTGGGGCGCTTCGATGGCACCGATTTGGTGGGCAACCCGCTGGACGTGGAGGACGTGGTGGTGGACCGAGAGGGGCGCGTATGGGTGGGGTTCAGTCAGGGAGAGGGCGGTCCGCTACGTCGGGGGGCAGTGCTGCGCACGGTGGAGGCGGTGGCGGCGTCGAGCGAGGCTGGGGAGCCGGGAAAGCGCGGTGAGACGGTGCTGGGTACCGTGTACCCGAACCCAGCGACCAATGCCCTGCGCATCGACGTGGCTGTTGAGACCTCGACGGACCTTCGTATCGCGGTGTATGACCTTCTGGGGCGGCTTGTTGCCGAGGTCTACGGTGGGCCGCTCACGGGTGCCCGTACGTTCGAGATCGACACTGCCGGATGGACGCCGGGCACGTATGTCGTCGAACTCCAGAGCACGGACGGACGGGAGGCCACACGTGTGACGATCGTGCGCTGACCGGGCGGAGCCTTGCGACGCAGGGGGGGGAGTTGGAGGCCGGGTGGCACGTGCATACGTTTCCACAACGAACCGTCCACACCGTACCGCGATGACGCCCGAACGCTGGCAGCAGGTGGAAGCCCTTTTCGACGCCGTACTCGGCGCGGCGGAGAGCGAACGGGCTGCGCTGCTTGGCGAAGCCGAACCGTCCGTCCGTGCTGAAGTCGAGCGGCTGCTCGCGGCGCACGATGCCGAGGACGACGGCTTTCTCACGCCGGTCGCGCGGCTGGGCGAACTGGGCCTCCAAGATTTGGCGGACGCCGCGTTTGCGCAGGACGAAGACCGCGACGATCTCCTCGGCACGACCGTGGGGGCGTATCGCCTCGTGCAGCGCCTCGGGCGCGGCGGCATGGGCACCGTCTACGCCGCCGAGCGGGCCGACGGGGCGTTCCGGCAACGCGTCGCGCTCAAGCTCATCCGGCGCGGCCTCGACACCGACGACCTCGTGCAGCGCTTCCGTGCTGAGCGCCAGATCCTCGCTAGCCTGTCGCACAAGAATATCGCGCGCCTGCTCGACGGTGGGAGCACGGGGGACGGCGGCGGCGACAATAGGGCAGCGCGGCCGTTTCTGGCGATGGAGTACGTCGAGGGCGAGCCGATCACGGCCTTCTGCGACCGCCAGCGCCTCAATGTCGAGGCACGGCTGCGACTCTTCCTCGACGTGTGCGCGGCGGTACAGCATGCCCACCAGCACCTCGTCGTCCACCGCGACCTCAAGCCGTCGAACATCCTCGTTGCCTCCGACGCGGGCAACGCGCCGACCGTGAAGCTGCTCGACTTCGGCGTGGCGAAGCTGCTCAACCCGGGGCTGTCGGAATACGCGGGCCTCGTCACGCACCACGCCGCGCGGCTGCTCACGCCCGCCTACGCGAGCCCCGAGCAGCTTCGCGGCCAGCCAATCACGACGGCAAGCGACCTCTACAGCTTAGGCGTGCTCCTCGCCGAACTGCTGACCGGCGCGCGGCCGTACGACCTCACGCACGCCGCCCCCGCCGAAGTGGAGCGCATCGTCTGCGAGACGACGCCCGCGCCGCCCTCGCAGCAAGTCACCTCGGGCGAGGCCCCCGGACTGCCCGGCATCGAGGCGGGCGCGCTTGCCAAGCTCCTCCGGGGTGACCTCGACACCATCGTCGCTATGGCGATGCGCAAGGAGCCGAGCCGCCGCTACGCGTCCGTCGAGCAGTTCGCCGATGATCTCCGTCGCCACCTTGACGGCCTGCCCGTCCGAGCGCGGCCTGATGAGGTCGGCTACCGCGTCCGCAAGTTCGTCGGCCGCCATCGGGTAAGTGTTGCGGCAGCCTCGCTCGTCGCAGCGCTGCTCGTCGTGTTCAGCATCGTCACAGCGATCCAGTCGCAGCGGGTGGCCGAGCAGGCGCGCATCGCCGAGCAGGCGCGCGATAAGGCCGCCGAGGTCAGCGCGTTCCTCCTCGACCTCTTCGCGCAGGCCAACCCGGCACTCACTCTCGGCGACACGCTCACGGCACAAGCGCTCCTCGACCGTGGCGCGGCCCGCCTCACGCGCACCCTGGCCGACCAGCCGCTCGTCCAGGCCGACCTCCTCGACGTGATGAGCACGGCCTATGAGCGCATGGGGCAGTACGCCGCCGCCGAAACGCAGGCGCGCACGGCACTCGCGCTGCGCTTACGCCACCTCGGCGAGGCCGACACGAGCGTGGCCCGGAGTCGCCGCCGTGTGGCCGAGACGGTGCACTGGCAGGGGCGTTACGAGGAGGCCGACACCCTCTACCGCGCGGCACTCGATGCGCTCAGGAGCAGCGGAGGGCGACAGCTCGCCGAGGCACGCACGTCGTACGGAGCGCTGCGCGCAGACCTCGGCGACGAGGAGCAGGCCGAGCACCTTTACCGGCAGGCGCTGACTGCATTGCCACCGACGGAAGGCACGCGCGCCGCACGAGCCCGCGCCCTCAACAACCTCAGCATCCTGCTCCGCCGTCAGGGCCGCACCGACGAAGCGTTCTCCGCGCAGTCGGAAGCGCTCCGTCTACGAAGGGCTGCGCTCGGCAACGACCACCCCGACGTGGCGCAGTCACTCACCGGACTCGCGATCCTCCACTACGGACGCGGCGACGCTGACGAGTCGACGCGGCTGTTCCATGAGGCGCTCGACGTGAGCCGTGCTGCCTACGGCCCCGACCATCCGCAGGTCGCCGCGATGCTCATCAACCTGGGTGGGCTCTACCTCCGCCTGGGCACACCGGAGCGCGCTGAGGCCCCGTATCGCGAGGCGCTCGCCATCCGAGAAGCCACGCTCGGGGCTCGCCATGCCGACGTGGCGCAACCGCTCGAAGGGCTCGCCGACAGCTTCGAGGAGCGGGGCTTGTTCGACGAGGCGGAACGGCATCAGCGTCGCGCCCTCGCTATCCGTCGCGAGGCCTTGGGCATGCGCCATCCGCGCGTGGCCCTCTCGCTGCTCTTGCTCGCCGACATCGTCAAGGGGCAGGAGCGGGGCGAGATAGCTGCCGCGCTGCAACGTGAAGCGCTCTCGATTCGCGCCGATGCTTATGGTGAGACGGACGGGCGCACTGCCTACGCGCAGCTTCTCCTCGCTGAGACGCTCGCCGAGACCGGCAAGGCCGTCCAAGCGCGCACCCTGGCCACGGCCTCGCTCCGTGTCTTCCAGGCCACGGCCGATGCCGACTCGACCCGCGCCGCCGACCTCCTAGCTACGCTGGTCCCGTGAGCGACTACATCGATGACGCCATCGACTCCGGTGCGCTTCGCATGAGCGTCGAACCTCTAGATGGCCAGCGCTACCAGGTGACGGTCACGAGCGCTGAACGCACATCGCCATGGGGCACCTGGACCGAGCCGATCACTATGCAGCCAGGCTGCCCCGCGCCCACGCTCGGACAGGTACTCTTCTTCACCGCAGGCCGCCTGCAATCGGTCGAGGACACGGACGACTTCCTCGACTGGTGCGACGAGACCGGCCGCAACCCAGGCGAAGCCGAGGCATTTGCTCGCTACCGTGATCTCGTGAACCTTCGCGACTACGTGCGCGGAACGATGGGCGTGGCTGCCTACGACGGCCTGATGGCAGGCTACGCCATCGACCAAGCAATCTCCCGGGCGAGCGCTTCGTTTCGACGAGGGCACGACGGACATGCCGGGAATTAACGGCGAACCCGAACTTGCCGATGCTAGGGATGTAAGTTGCCCTCGCTACCCACGCGGGCGTCCAGAACAGGTCCTACCCTGACGTCCGCGCTTTTGCTGACCAGCCGGAGCGACGATGCTCCCCCCTCGTGGACCCTGCCTCTAGTTGGCCCGCACTCGGGCCGCTCCTCACCCTTCCCGCCTTGCTTCCGCCCCTGGCGGAGATCGCCGCACGCGGGCTTTTTCTTGTGGTAGGCTTTGCCCTGATGGTGGTAGCCTCGGGCGCAGAAAAGGCACTGCTGCCCATGAACGACCGCCACCGAAGTCTCTTGGACGAGGTCGGCGGGGCGCGGGCAAAGAGACTGCTATGGTTGCTAGACCGTCGACTACAGGTCAGGCTCACCCTACGCTTTGCCTACCTGCTTCCGCTGTTGGGCGTCGCGATCACGAGTGTAGGTCTCGCAGGCAAGCTCCCTGGCATCACAGCGGCGTGGACCGCCAGTCTGCTGACGGCGTTCGTCGTCTTCCTCGTCTGGGCAGAGCGCCTCATGCGCCGCCGGGCAAAGGCCGACCCCGTAGATCTAGGCATCGTGCTGACGCCGTTTGTGACGGCGGCGTACGTGCTCTTCTGGCCGGCTACAAAGCCGCTCGCCGAACTCCTTCGAAACAGGCCAGACGCGGAGAAATCAGACAATGCAGCCCTGGACGACGACGACGCCCCTGAAGACGGCCTCGACGACAACGAGCGAGCCATCCTGACGTCCCTCATCGAGTTTGGCGACACTACCGTGCGGGAGGTCATGATCTCTCGTCTCGATGTGCAGGCGCTCGACGCTTCCGCGTCGCTAGACGAGGCCGTGGCGCTGGTACGAGAGTCCGGCCATTCTCGCTTTCCGCTCTACGACGAACACCTCGACCGCATCCTGGGCGTGGTGTTCGCGAAAGACCTCCTCAGCTACCTCGGACCCGATGCACCAGCGCCGACACGCTGGGGCCGCATCGCCCGCCGTCCGCTCTTCGTCCCCGAAGACAAGCGGCTGGATGAGATGCTCCGCCTGTTCCGCTCAACGGGCACGCACATCGCCATCGTGGTGGACGAATACGGCGGCACGGCTGGCCTCGTCACGCTCGAAGACATCCTGGAAGAGATCGTCGGCGATATCCGCGACGAGCACGACGCGCCAGAGCCACAGCCCTGCCAGCAGATCGCCGACGACCTGTTCCGGGTCGATGCCCGCATCCACCTCGAAGAGCTTGCCGAATGCGTGGAGACGGATCTCGATGCGGAAGCGTTCGACTTCGAGTCGCTAGGCGGGCTCGTCTTCCACCTCGCCGGTGAGGTGCCGGAGGAGGGCGACACGGTGCGCTTTGAAGACCTGGAGATTGAAGTGGAGGCCGTTGAGCAGCACCGCATCCGCCAGGTGCTCGTACGGCGCGGCGTTCCTGTAGCCGAGAATGCAGACACAGCAGAGACGGTGCGCGGCGGACGCTGAGGGAGTGGGTTGAGGAGCAGGCGGTGCGGTCCGTAGCTTCGCCGCTTGTCCACCGAACTCCCACCAGTCACCTACCAACGTGGCAGCACCGACCACCTCCTCGCGCGGATTCTGGGGATCCCGCCTCGGCTTTATCCTCGCCGCTTCCGGCTCAGCCATCGGGCTCGGCAACATCTGGCGCTTCCCCTACTCAGCGGGCGAGGGCGGCGGCGGCGTCTTCGTGGTGATCTACCTCGTCTTCGTGGCAGCCATCGGGCTTCCGGTCTTGCTCGCCGAGCTTGCGGTCGGCCGTGAGACGCGGCGCAACCCCGTTGGTGCGTTCAAGGCGCTCGTGCCGGGCTCGGCCTGGCCGGTCGTCGGCGGGCTCGGCGTCCTGACAGGCTTCGGCATCCTCGCCTTCTACAGCGTGATCGCTGGCTGGACCGTGGGCTACCTTTGGAAAGCGATGTCCGGGGCGTTTGCGGTCACCATGACGGCCGAGGAGAGCGGTGCGCTCTTCGGTGAGTTGATCGGAGATCCGCTCCAGGCTATCGCGCTCGCGGGTGGCTTCCTGCTCCTCACCGTGCTCGTCGTGCGCGGCGGGGTCTCCGGTGGTATCGAGCGCGTGACGACGATTCTGATGCCGCTCCTGCTGGTGCTGCTGGTCTTGCTCGCCATCCGCTCGGTGACGTTGCCCGGAGCAGGGGAAGGGCTGGCCTATCTCTTCCAGCCCGATTTCTCTGAGGTCAACGCCAGCGTCATCATGGGCGCACTGGGTCAAGCGCTGTTCAGCCTGAGCCTCGGGATGGGCGCGATGATTACCTACGGGTCCTACTTCCCCGACAAGGAGAACCTATCGTCGTCGGCCGCGACAGTGGCCCTCTTCGACACGGGCATTGCGATGCTGGCGGGCATCATCATCTTCCCGGCGCTGTTCGCGGCGGGCGTGGCACCGGATGCCGGCCCGGGGCTTGTCTTCGTGGTGCTGCCAACCATCTTCGAGGCGATGCCCTTCGGGACGGCCTTTGCCATCGCGTTCTACTTCCTGCTCGCCATCGCGGCGCTCACCTCGACGATCAGCCTCCTCGAAGTTGTCGTCTCCTACTTCGTGGACGAGAAGGGATGGACGCGCAACAAGGCGGCGTGGCTACTCGGTGGCGTCAGCTTCGTGCTTGCGGTGCCGTCGGCGCTCTCGCAGGGGGCCTTCGAGAGCCTCAGCGGCGACCGTGTCTTCGGCATGGACTGGCTCTCCCTGCAGGACACCATCTTCGGCAACTGGTCCCTGGCCATCGGCGCACTCCTCCTCTGCCTCTTCGTCGGTTGGACGTGGGGCGTCGACCGTGCCCAGACCTCGCTCGAAGCGAGTGGGCATAAGCTGCCCGCGTCGGGCGCCTGGCGCTTCCTCGTGCGCTACATCTGCCCAGTCGCGATTCTGATAGTCTTCCTCCAGATGATCCTCGGCTGATGCGCATTGGTCTCGCCTTTCTCCTGCTGATGGCCGCCTCGGTGCAGGCGCAAGACACGGCTGCCGTGGCGCCCCGCTACGAAGCCTGGGGGCTACCAGATACCCCGGCGTTGACGGCCATCGCTGACTCGGTGGTTGTCGTCCGCCCAGCGGATCCGTGGCTCGGTCGCGACAAGGCGTTGCACGCTGGCGCCAGCTTCCTGCTCACGCTCTCCGGACAGTACGTCCTCGTGAATAAGCTTGAGGCTACCGAAGGGCAGGCATGGCCATTCGCGGCGACGGGAGCGCTTGCCGTGGGACTGCTCAAAGAAGTGGCTGACAGCCGCCGCGCACGTAATCCGCTGTTCTCCTGGCGCGACCTCGCAGCCGACGCCGTTGGCGTGGCGCTGGGGCTGGGGGTGATCTGGTTGTGAGTCGAGGGAACAGGAGGCAGGGGATGGGGGATAGGGTAGGCGCACTCTACTACTTGCCCTCGCTCACGTGGACACCCTAAACCTCGGCCTTACCGACGACGACCGTGCGGCGGCTCACGCGCGCACCTTCGAAGACTTCGTCGCCATCGTACGGCGGCTTCGGCGCGACTGCCCGTGGGACCGCGTCCAGACGAACGACTCGGTCAAGCATCTCACGATCGAGGAGACGTACGAGCTCGTCGACGCCATCGACGAAGGCGACACGGACGAGATCAAGAAAGAGCTCGGCGACCTCTTCCTGCACGTGCTCTTCCACACACACATTGCCGAGACGGAGGGGCACTTCACGCTTCAGGATGTGATGGAAGCCGAGATGGCGAAGCTCGTGCGGCGCCATCCACACGTGTTCGGCCAGACCGTGGTCAACTCAACGGGCGAGGTGGTGAAAACGTGGGAGGCGATCAAGCAGGCTGAGCGTGCCGCTGAGGCGAAGCAGACAGGGGGCAAACCTGCACGGCAAAGCGTGCTCGATGGGGTCCCCGAGGCCCTTCCCGCGTTGTTGCGCGCGGAGCGGGTGCAAGAAAAGGTGGCAGCCGTTGGCTTCGACTTTCCGGAGGCGTCCGGGGCCTGGGCGAAGGTCGAGGAGGAGATCGGCGAACTGAAAGCACTGGACGCAAAGGACCCGGCGGCCCTCGAGGACGAGTTCGGCGACGTGCTCTTTGCGCTCGTCAACTACGGCCGGTTCATCGGAGTCGCTCCAGAAAATGCCCTGCGTGCGACCGTCCGCAAATTTTCCCGTCGCTTCCGCCATATCGAGGCGCGTCTATCGGAGGGCGGGCAGACCCTTCAGGATGCGTCGCTCGAAGAGATGGATCGGCATTGGGAGGAGGCGAAGGCGCTCGAAGCCCAGCGCGGTCAGTAAGCAGCCCGTGAGGCTTCTGCAAGAAGCGACACTACGGCGGAATACGATGGGCGCTGCTTAGACGTTACCCGTACTTTCATCGCCACTGCGTCCCCTCGCCCTACTGCTCCCGTTTTGGCTACGAAAACCCGCTCCTCCCGATCGAAGCGTGCCCGCCGCGGCAAGAAGGCCGACGCCTCATCGCCCGAAGCAAAGAAGAGGCAAGAGGGCTGGCGCGAAACCGTTCGCTTCTATGTGATCGCCATCGCGGTCATCCTCTTCATCCGGACGTTCTTTTTCACGCCGTTCCGCATCCCGACCCCTTCGATGGAGGACTCGCTGCTCGTCGGCGACTTCCTCATCGTCTCGAAGATTGGGTACGGCGCACGTACGCCCAATACCATCGGGATTCCGTTCACGAACATCTATCTGCCGGGGATCGAGTTTCCGCAGACCCGCTTGCCCGGGCTGGGCGCCGTCGAGCGCGGCGACATCGTCGTGTTCAACTACCCGCCCAGCTCCACGGACGATCCGCGTTTCGGTACGCCCGCTGGCACGCCCATCGAGCGTCGCCACCCGTACGTGAAGCGCGTCCTCGGACTGCCCGGCGACACCATCGCCGTGGTCGACAAGCAGGTCTATGTCAACGGGGAGGCCTACGCGCTGGAGGGGGGGCAGCAGCAGAACTGGCTCGTCGAACTCGCCCCTGGAGCGCGTGTTGGGGCGGCTACGTTGGACGACCTCGACCTCGAACTGGTGGAGCCGTTTGTGTTGGAACAACTCTATGGCCAGGCGCGCACCGATTCCACGTTTGGCGTGAACGGATCGCGTGACGAAGTCGATGCGCTTGTAGGGCTGCCTGCCGTCGAAGCCGTCGTACCACTCGTGGCTCCAGACGACCGGAGCGAGTCCATCTTTCCGGTGACCCGGGCGCAGCGAGGGACTGCGGGCGTCAACCGCGACAACATGCCGCCGCTGGGCATCCCGAAGGCCGGCGCTACCGTCCCGCTGAATCGCGAGACGTGGCCGTACTACCGCGCCGTCATCAACCGCTTCGAGGGCCACACCGCGCGCCTCCTTGCCGATGGCACCGTGGAGGTAGATGGTACCGTCCAGCCGACGTACACCTTCGAGCAGGACTACTTTTTCGGGATCGGGGACAACCGAGACAACTCGGAGGACAGCCGCTTCTGGGGCTTTGTCCCTCACGACCACGTGATCGGCGAAGTAAAGCTCGTGTTCTTGTCGTTTGACACCGAGCGCTATTTCCTCCCGCGCTTGACCCGCATCTTTAGGCCTGTTCGGTGAGCGGCGCTGAGATGGATGACGCGGCTTCCAGAGGGCCTGCCGACGCTTCCATGGACCTACCACGGGGCCAGTCGGAACGGGGCCAGTCAGAGCGCAAGCTTAAAGCGCGAAGACGTGTTGGATGGGTGCGCCTGATCCTTTTGGCGCTGCTCGTAGCCGTGCTGTTGCGTGTGTTCGTGTTGGAGCCCTATCGCATCCCGACTCCATCGATGGCGGGTACGCTGCTGCCAGGCGACCATGTGCTGGTGTCCAAGGTGCACTACGGCCCGCGCCTCCCGATAACCCTCCGTGTTCCCTTCTCTGACTGGACGCTTGAAGGCGTCGAATTGCCCGGCTGGCGTCTTCCCGGGTTTAGCGCCGTGCATCACGGCGATGTCGTCGTGTTCAACCAGCCACGACAGCCCGGACCGATCGACCAACGGATGCCGTTTGTGAAGCGCGCCGTTGGCTTACCCGGTGACACGATTCGCATCGTGGACAAGCAAGTCTTCGTCAACGGTACGCCTGCTGTGGTACCGAGCGCGTTGCAGTTTGACTGGATCGTCGAACTGGAAGACGAGCGGGCACGCACCTTCGACGCGCCGTCCCTATCGAGCGCGCCGGAAGCGCTCGGGCGCGGCCGCTTCCGCATCGCTGCAACCGTGGGGCAGGCCGAGGCGCTCCGTGCGGCCGAGGCCGTCGCCGCCGTGACACTGCTGCGACAGCCGCAGGGTGCCCGTGGTGGTGTCTATCCGTTTGGCAGCGGCTTCACGCTCGACTCCTATGGCCCGCTCGTCGTGCCGCAAGCGGGAGCCACTGTCCCGCTCAACGACGAGACTTGGGCTCACCTAGCGCCCATCGTTGAAGACTACGAGGCGCGCGTGGTCGACCGGCAGCCCGACGGTTCGTTCTCAGTAGACGGCGAAGTACAACCTACCTACACCTTCGAGCAAGACTACTTCTTTGTGCTAGGTGACAATCGAGACCAGTCCAGCGACAGCCGTGTCTGGGGCTTTGTACCAAGCAATCACCTCATTGGTAAGGCGGTGTTTGTCCACGTGTCCACAGGTCCGGAGGGGATCCGGTGGGGACGCGTCGGGCGCTGGGTGCGCTAGGAGAGCCGCCGTAAAGAGCTGCGTTGGTCTGCCGATAACAACGGCCCGTCGCCGCTTCCAAGCCTGCTATCTCGTAGGTATGCCCCGCTCCCGATCATCGCGTGCGTCCCGCAAAGGCTCGCTACTCCAGTCCTTGGGCGCGTTCTTGATCGCGCTTCTGGCGACGGTGCTGCTGCTTTGGACGCTCATGCCTGAGCTTGCTCCGTAGACGCAGTGGGGCGTGGCTGAGCGCACGAGTTACACCTGAACGGGCATCGAGACATCTGGTGACACCTGCGGACGCGCGCTTGACGTAGCGCGACGCAACATGGACAACTCCCCAGAAAAGGCGCCGTAGCGTGAGAGGAGTCCACAACCACACAACCTCTCGTTCTCATGACCGCCCAATCATTCCGCCCCGTCGCTCTGATCGCTGCTCTCCTGTTTGTCCCGGCCACCCTCGCCCAAAACAGCGCTCTCTCCTCTATCTCGTTCGACGGGAGCCAGGCGCTTCCAACCTCGGTCACGGCAGCCTCGACGCTTGCCCTGCTCGACCAGACCGACGTCGTGCTAGCCATGCTCTGGTCGAATCCGGTTGCGGTGGCTGAGCAGGCCTACTCTCCGGACCGTGCCACGGGCGACTTTTCTCGGTTCGCACTCGCCACCACGTCTGAGACGGGACGCTACCAGTCTCACGAAACGGTAGGCGCAGCTCCGGCTACCCTCGATCGCACGTACACCTACGCACGTGTTCACTTTGCCAAGGCGTCTGTGACGCTTCGCCTCACCTGGAAGCACGGCCAGCTGGTGACGGTGACCCGCAGCCCGATTCCTGAGGCCTCGGAGATGCTCGCCCGTCGCTAGGCGTAGTCTTCTGAACGGGTGCCTGGCGTACGGAGGAAGGACGCCTACGGCCCCAAGCGAGCGGCCCGCCCCGAGCAATCGGGGCGGGCCGCTTTCAGTGGGTGTAGCCTGAGACCTAGCCGACGTACATCTCGAGTTCCTCGCGGCAGCGCTTCTGGCGGAGCTTGCGCAGTGCCTTCTCCTTGATCTGGCGCACGCGCTCACGGGTGAGGCCGAACCGCTCGCCGAGAGCCTGTAGCGTCTGCGGGCGCTCGTCGCCGAGGCCGAAATAGAGCCGTGTGATTTCTGCCTCGCGAGGAGAGAGCATCGAGAGCACACGCTCCACATCGATCTTGACCGATTCCGCCGTCAGCTCTTCGTCGGGGGCCTCCTGCTCGGCGTCGGGCAGCACGTCAAGGAGCGAGTTGCCGTTGTCGTCCGAGAACGGAGCATCGACGGAGAGCGAGCGGCGGGCGTGCTGCATGCCTTCGAGCACCTTAGTCTCCTTGATCTCCAACTCGTCGGCGAGTTCTTCGATGTTGGGACGGCGTCCGTGCTTCTGGGCGAGCCGGTCGCTGGCCTTGCGCATCTTTGAGAGCGTGCCAATGCGATTCTGGGGAAGGCGCACCGTACGAGCGTGGTCGCTGAGTGCCTTCAGGATCGACTGGCGAACCCACCACACCGCGTAGGAGATGAACTTGAAACCGCGTGTCTCGTCGAAGCGGCGGGCTGCCTTTACGAGGCCGTAGTTGCCTTCTGAAATGAGATCGGCCAGACTCAGCCCTTGCCCTTGGTATTTCTTGGCCACCGAGACCACGAAGCGGAGGTTGGCGCGTACAAGCTTGTGCAGTGCGATCTCGTCGCCTTGCTTGATCCGGCGGGCTAGATCGACCTCCTCGTCAGGTGTAAGCAGCGAGACTTGACTGATCTCGTGGAGGTATTGGTCCAGCATCCGCTGGGAGCGAGGCACGTACATCGGCGTGTTTATAGGTGGGCAAACGGTGGAGAGAGGAGCGTCAAAACGCGCGGTGGGGCGTCATACACCTGCAGCGCTGCACAAAGCGGGGAAAGCGTGCGTGCAAGCCAAGTCCGCATCAGCGACCGAGCCAAAAAGCTCACGCGCATGGTCGGTACAAAAGCAGCGGAGCAGGTGGCAACGTGGGGTGGCTGGCGGAAACCGTCGGTGCGGAAGCGGAGCGTTGACGCACGGTTTGGAAGCTCTGCTTAGACATCGCCTTGTGTGCATTGCCTGATGTGACGGGGCACTGCCACATCCCGCTGAGCGCGACAGAATCAGGGCTGCAATGGCTCTACAGGGATTTGTGTTCCGAATTCAGCCTAGGATTCGAAGAGGAGCTAGTTGCTAGGTTACAACGGCGACCTAAAGCCACACCAAATTCAAGAAGCGGCCCACGGGAAATCCGAGCGGCTAGCAACTCGACCCGGACGAGCACGGTAGCTTCTTGGCGCAATGCTTGCCTGTTGTACCGATACGTTGGCACCCCCCACGATTCGCTGCGCGTTCGGGTCATACACCCGTTAATCCACGGCGGCTGTGCCAGAACTACCCTGCTCCCATCTTCTCGACGACACCAGCCCGCCACGATGCCCACCCCATCGACTGACGTGCTCGTCCGCGTGTTGCCTTATCCCGCGGCGCTTGAAAGCGCCGAGGGCGAAGTGTGCGCCCTGAGTGCCTCGTTCTGCGAGACTTTTCTGTGTGACGAGGCAGAACGTGAGGGTAGGCAACGGACGCTGGCCGATGTGTTCGACTGGATCGCCCCCCAGTTTGCACAGCCGACTCTGCTACTCGAAGCCATCCAACCTGCCACCGCAGCACAGGCACCGTGTGCGAATGGAGTGCTCCTTAGTCTTGCCGACGGGCGCACGTTTCGGCTCAAGCACGAGGAGCTCATCGAGCGCGATGGGACTAGTAGCGGACGCTTGTGGCACTTCCACGATGCGACAGAAAGCGCGCGTGCTGCTGAGGCGACACTGCAGGCGGAGCAACTCGCCGAGCACGCGGAGCAGGTCCGGCTCAACTTCGTCTCGGCGATGAGCCACGAGATCAAGACCCCGATGAACGCGGTCGTTGGGATGGCACACCTTCTTGCCGACACGGATCTCGATGCTGGGCAAGAAGAGCTAGTGCACGCGCTGCGACGCTCCGTCGATCACCTGCTTGACTTGCTCACCGATGTCCTCGACTTCTCCCGCCTCGAGACCGGCGCGACGACGTTTGCAACTGACCAGTTTGACCTCTATGCGCTCGTAGAGTCAGTCCGGGCACGGTACGTCTCTGAGGCGGAGGCTCGCGACCTTGCGTTCACGGCGGAGGTTGAGGACATGCCTCGCATGCTCCTCGGAGATCCCACGAGGCTCCAGCAAGTCCTCGAAAACTTGCTCGACAACGCCTTCATGTTTACGCATGAGGGAGCGATCACTCTACGCGTCAGACAGGAACGGATCCAGGGCGGGCGGGTGTTCTGCTGCTTCGACGTGAAGGACACAGGCATCGGAATCGACCCCCTTCAGCAAGCTCGCCTCTTTGACCCCATGGCTCATGTGAGAGCAGCGGCGAGTGCTGGGCGAACTGGTCTAGGCCTCGCGATCGTACGCCAGATCGTTGAACAACAAGGCGGGACCGTGACACTTGTAAGTGCCCTCGGCATGGGTTCGACGTTCACGGTCAGGCTCTCTTTCCCGACCGACGAGGCAGCCGACTACAAACAAGCCCCGGTGCGCGCGACGCCCGCCGCTGTCGTCGAAGAAGCTTCGCCCGATGCGCTGGCTGGCTACAGGATCTTGGTCGTGGACGACCACCCGCTTAACCGCATGCTTGTGGAGCGGCTCCTACACAGCTGGGGCGCGTCTGTGGAGATGGCCGAGGATGGCGCGGAGGCTGTAGCTCGCGCGGAGGATACCAGTCGGCCCGTGCTCGACCTGGTCATTATGGACATCCAGATGCCAGTGTTGGACGGGCTAGAGGCGACCCGCGCTATCCGTTCGCTGGCGCCCCCCACCGGCACCCTACCGATTCTGGCGCTCACGGCGGCCACGGGGACCGAAGAGCGCGATGCCGTCTTCGCGGCTGGCATGGACGATTATATCGGCAAGCCGTTCGTCCCCGAGCACTTGCTGGCTCGGCTGCGTGCGCACCTCATGGGTGCCGCTACCGCTCCCCACGTCGCTCCGGGTCGTTCAAGTGTCAGCACCTCCGAGACTCGAGCCGCCATTCATCATCCAACGGTGACGACGGACGCGGCGCCTAAGGCGCTGCCAACGCCATCGCAGATGCTGGCTGCGCTCGATCTGGACTTGCTTCAGGTTCATGCGATGGGAGACGAGGCCTTTGCCCAGCACCTCCTGGAGACGTTCATCGTCCAAACGGACCGAGTTGTGGCAGCCGTTGGTGCGGCACATGAGGCTGCCGACTGGGAAACGGTGCGCCTCCTCACCCACAAAGTCCGGCCTTCGCTGCGGATGGTTGGCCTCGACCGTCTGGAGGTGATTGCACACGGCCTCGACGAGGAAGCCGACGCTCTGATGCGTGGGACACAAGCACATCCGTCTCCGGACTTTGGCACCCGCCTCGACGCGCTCGTTGAATGCGGCCGGGCGGTGTGCACGCACCTGCGCGAGGCGGAGGCCGCCGAGGCCTAGTCAGGTTGGGGGGCAACCTGGCGAATCGGTTGCTCGTGCATCCATGCCGGTCCGGCGTGTTAGCTTGGATCGTTGTGACTACGTTCAACTCTGTTTCGCCCATGACGACCGCCACCCGCCGAGGCCTCTACTGCAACCGCACGCTCAACCTGCGCCGCATCCGAGCGGTTGGGTACGACATGGACTACACGCTCATTCACTACCATGTCGCGGCATGGGAAGGGCGGGCTTACCACCACGTCCAGCAGCGCCTTGTGGAACGTGGCTGGCCGGTTGCACACCTCGAATTCGATCCAGCCCTCGTCACGCCTGGGCTTATCGTAGACACCGAACTCGGCAACGTAGTCAAGGCCAACCGCTTCGGTTATGTCAAGAAGGCGTTTCACGGAACTCAAGCTCTCGCCTACGATGAACAGCGCCGCGCCTATGCCCGGACGCTCATCGACCTGGACAATTCCCGGTGGCGCTTCCTGAACACCCTCTTTTCGATTTCAGAAGCAGGGTTGTACCTGCAACTCGTCGACCTGCTCGATAACGGCGACCTGGATAGCGTCGAGGGTGGCTCGCTGGGCTATGGCGCCCTCTATCGGTTCGTCCGACGCGCCATCGACGAAGCCCACTTGGAAGGCGTCCTGAAGGCGGAAATCATCGCCAATCCCGATCAGTTTGTTGACCGAGATCCAGACGTCGCACTGACGCTCCTCGACCAAAAGAACGCGGGGAAGAAGCTGCTGCTCATTACCAATTCGGAGGTCAGCTACGCCGTGCCGATGCTGCGGTACGCGATCGATCCGCACCTGCCGGGCGATATGACGTGGCGCGACCTGTTCGATGTGGCCATCATGGCCGCCCGCAAGCCCGACTTTTTCGCGTCCTCGACGCCCGCGTACGAAGTCGTCGATGTCGAGCGCGGGCTCTTGCAAGAGAACGTTGGACTACTCGCCGAGGGCAAGCTCTACGTCGGAGGCAACGCTGGGCTCGTCGAGCGCTCCCTGGGTCTCTCTGGTGAGGAGATCTTGTACGTGGGCGACCACATCTTCGCCGATGTGCGCGTGTCCAAGAGTCGGCTTCGTTGGCGCACCGCCCTCGTGCTACGCAGCCTCGCCGACGAAATCGAGGCGCTCAACGAGTTCGACACGCGGCAAGCAGCGCTCGCGGACATGATGGCGCACAAGGAGCAGCTTGAAGCCGACTTCTCAGCGCTACGCCTGGAGCACCAGCGCAACCGAAACGGCTATGGGCCCCAGACTCGCCGTCCGCTGGAGGACCTGCAAGCTGACATGGCGGACCTACGCAGCCAACTCGTGGCCCTCGACAGCGAGATCGCTCCCCTCGCTCATTCCTCCTCGACGCTTGTCAATCCCAACTGGGGGCCGTTGATGCGCGCAGGCAAGGAGAAGAGCCACCTCGCTCGCCAGGTCGAGCGCGATGCCGACATCTACATGACTCGGGTCTCAGACTTTCTGTCCTACACCCCGTTCGTCTACCTGCGCGCTCATCGTGGAAGCCTCCCGCACGACTCTGATGCCGCTGCCAAAGCCGAAGTCGACGAACTGCGTTGAGAGGCTGAGCCGTGTCCACTGACGTTGCCCGTCGTCTCTCGGGGTCGATGCACGAAATAGCCTACCCCTCGACTCGTATTGCTCCATGCGCCTGAACGTCTCTGCGGTAGTTGGCGTGTTGGGCGCACTGTTGGGCGCGGTCGGCGTCGCGCTGTTGGCCCCGATGGCTGTAGCGCTCTTCTACGAAGAAGCCGAGTGGTGGGCATTCGGGGTGACAGCACTCGCTGCGGGCGGGGGAGGAGCAGCGCTCTGGTTCACCAACCGTCCCAAGCGAGAGATTCAGATCCGTGACGGGTTCGCCATCGTCGCGCTGGCATGGATCGTCGTGTCGCTGGTTGGTGCGCTGCCCTTCGTCCTCACGGGCACACTTGGCTACACCGATGCGTTTTTCGAGACGATCTCAGGCTTCACCACGACAGGCGCGACCATTCTGGGCGGGGACGACACGCCAGCGATCGAGGCGCTCCCGAATGCGTTTCTATTCTGGCGCAGCTTAGCCCATTGGATCGGAGGCATGGGCATTATCGTCTTGACCCTGGCGGTGTTGCCGCTGCTCGGGATCGGAGGCATGCAGTTGTTCAAGGCCGAAGTACCCGGACCGACAGCGGACAAGCTCACGCCGCGTGTACGTGACACAGCCACACGGCTCTGGGGCATCTACGCCGGATTTACTGTCCTCAACGCGTTGCTCCTGCTCCCGGAGATGAGCTTGTTCGACGCCGTGAATCACGCGTTTTCGTCCATGGCGACAGGCGGATTCTCCACCGAGAACGGGTCGGTCGGGCAATATGGGTCGGCGTACGTGGAGTGGGTGACCATCTTCTTCATGTTCATCGGTGGCGTCAACTTCACGCTGCACTACTATGCCCTGAAGGGCAAGCCTGGGGTGTTCTGGCAGAGCGACGAGTTTCGAGTCTATCTAGCCATCTGCCTCGTAGCGACCGGACTGGCGACCGTGGCGCTCTGGGCTCCTACGAGCGCGGTGCTTCCGGCCAACACAGGCGATCTCACGGAGCCAGGCATCACCTTCGCCGGGCTGCTCGACGCGCTCCGCGTGGCCGCATTCCAGGTGGTCGCGATCATCACCACGACGGGTTTTGGGACGAGCGACTATGAAGCGTGGCCGGCGCTCGGCGTAGGCGTGCTGTTCCTGCTCTTCTTCGTGGGCGGGATGGCCGGGTCCACGAGCGGAGGCTTCAAGGTGCTGCGCCACATTTTGCTTTTCAAGAACGCTCAGCGCGAGGTGCACCGGCTCCTGCACCCCCAGGCCATCTTCCCGATCCGCCTCGACCATCGTGTGGTGTCGCCGGAGATTATGCGCAATGTCCTCTCCTTCGTGGTGCTCTATCTGCTGCTTCTGCTCGTTGGCACCGTTGTGCTAGCGGGGATGGGCCTCGACCTCTTCAGCGCATTCGTTGCCACGGCATCGGCCGTTGGTAATGTGGGCCCGGCGTTTGGTGCCGTGGGCCCCACCGAGACCTACGCGATCGTCCCGGCTGCGGGGAAATGGGTCCTGGGTCTACTCATGGTGGCCGGACGTTTAGAGATCTTTACCCTTATCGTCCTGCTCATCCCCGACTTCTGGCAGCGGTAGGCGCGTAGACGATGTTCTTGGCATGAGGGCATGAAGTGCAGTATGCGTGTCGCACGTACCTCCTCACAGCGTCAGATCATCACAATTCACGGACGACCTTGCAGGGGTTGCCTGCCGCGAGCACGCCTGCAGGTAGGCTCGACGTGACCACACTGCCTGCAGCCACGGTCGTACCGTCGCCGATACGGACGCCGGGGTAGACGGTCACTCGGTCTCCAATCCAGCAGTCTTCACCAATCTCGACAGGCGCGGCCTTCGCCATGCGTTCGGCTCGCTGCGCTGGGTTCATCGGGAGCATCTGCGTCTGAATGAGCACCTCACACCCGAGCACGGTCTGGTCGCCGATCACGATGGGGGCGAAGTCCATCAGCCGGCAGCCCGGCCCGATCTGCACCCGCTCGCCCGTAGTGATGTGCCGCCCAAACGCAACGGCCAGCGGGGGCTCGACGCGAATGTCTTCCCCCGACACGTCAAACAGCGTGTAGATCAGCGCAAGTCGCTCCGGACCGTCAGCTGGGGCATTGCTCAGCGCGCGGCAGTGATCGGCGGCATGGCGGTGGTAGAGGTCGATCTCGGGGTCGTCGAGCGGATACGCTTGCCCTGCGACCATGAGGTCGTAGGCTGTAGCGCCATCGGCCTCGTTGTCGGGCAACTCAGGATAGCCTGACACCACGAACTTGCTCGGGTCAGGCGGCGCAAGGGGCGTATCGTCAATGGGGTCGCCTTCCTCGCCTCGGATGGTTCCCGACGGTGCCGGTCGTGCTGGCGGAGGAGTCGTGGTGTCGGCGGAGAAAAACGGCATCAGGCGCAGCAGTTGGTGTAGGATCTCAACCAGGCAGCAAGCGATGTGCCGGTCTGCGTTTTGTTTGCAGAGCCTCGACTTGTATCGTGTAGGTTAAGTCAAATGATCAACTCAGGTATGCGCAATTCGGCTCTGCTCTTACTCATCTGTGCGATCTCGCCGGTCTGGGCACAGACCGACCCAAACCCGCCAGCGTCCTATCTCCCTCTTGAGGTGGGAACGGTGTGGGAATACGAAATCGAGCGAAGCGTTTGGCCGTTCGTGTCTCGTTTCCAGCGCGAAACGATTGCGCGAGACACGTTGATCTCAGGAGCTCGATACGCTGTGCTGGAGCGTCGACTGTACAGCTGGCAAGTACAAGCACCGTACGCCAATGAAGGTACCGTCGCATTCGTTCGTTTCGATGCCGAACGGGGGAATGTCGTGGAGCGTCTTCCGGACGGAAGCGAACGTCCTTACCTAACAGCGTGTCGTCTGGATCTGGCGTTCGATGCGGCTCCTGCGAGTTGCGGAAACACGGAGACGTATCTCGAAGCCAATGCGACAACGGCTATAGCGGTTAGCCGAGATACAGTTGAAGCATCCACCAAAGTGTTTTCGAGCGGGACGGACACCACCATTGTTGCCTCGGGGCTCGGAGTGATCGAGCAGTCAATCTGTAGAGACTACTGCCTTTCTGTCCGGCTCACCTATACCCAAGTGGGAAGCAAAGAGTACGGTTTCAGTCAGGTAGGGGCATTTGGCCAGACCATCGCGGACCCCGTCGAACCGTGGAGGTACTACCCGCTCGCTGTTGGAGACCGATGGGAGTATGCGTCCGGGTATGCCTTGAGTGGGGAGCCCGTATTCGACCAATGGCAGCGCGTACGCGTTGACTCCGACACGCTAATTGCGGGCGTGTATTACCTCAAGCGTATCCTTGAGGCGTTTGTGCATACACCTAATGATGATGGATACTCAACACGTCAGGATTTCGTCCGCTACGATTCGGTGTCGACCTCGATCATGCGGTGGTCGGAGGAAGAGCAAGCTGAGTTTGCTATCACGTACCCTTTGAGCTCGCCACTGTTGAACGCGCTCTATGGCGACGCGTGTCTGAAGGAGGAGCGAGGGTGTTACGTAGTAAATGGTCGGGTCGATGCCCGCGCTTTTGGGACGGTATTCCCTGCGATCAAATCCTTCATCGTTCCCCAGGCTGATCCTGGTCTCGTAGCCGAGTACCTCGCTAACGTTGGGCCTACGAACCGTACGGTCACCGCGTTCGGTCCGACATACGTCACGGACTTCGCATACGCATCTGTTGGGGGCATCGAGTACGGCGAACCTGTTTTCGACCGAGCTGTAGATGCCGAAGACGCGCCACCAGTAGTGGCGTTCGCGGCCGGAGCCTTTCCCAATCCGACCCACGGATCAACAACGCTGCGCATCGGAATGTCAGAGCAGCAAGATGTCCGTATCGCCGTGTTTGATGTTCTTGGGCGATCCGTCTGGCAAGACGAGCGCTATTTGAACGCTGGCACGTCAGCCGTTGCCATCGATAGCGCCTCTTGGCCCGGAGGCGTGTACTTCGCCCGAGTACAAACCAGCGGGGGCACCGAGACCGTGCGGATAACCAAGCGCTAGCGGGCGAAAACCTGACTAGCGGACCACGGTGAGGCGGCGGACGGCGCGGAAGTCGTCGCCGGTGACGCGGACCACGTAGAGCCCCACTGGCATGGCCTCCACGTCAATCTCCACGGTGCGAGTGACGTCGGCATCAAGCGTGCCCGAGTAGAGGTCCGCCACCTTGCGACCGAGAACATCGTACAGCACAACCTGAACGTCTTGCGAGCGCTCGACCGAGAACGTGAGCTCCGAGCGATCGGCCGTCGGGTTCGGGTAGAGCGTGTAGATGGTCACGCTGCCGGGCGTCGCGTCGCCAGCCTCCGTAGATGCAGCGAGCACGAGGGGGAGGTCGCCGTCGGCACTGGCGAGCAGCATGGGCTGCGCGGTCAACGCGGGAGCGGCGAGGAGGGCGAGCAGCAGGGCAACGAGACGCATCGGAGGAGGGCTGGGCAGATGATAGGTCAAGATAGGAAGTTCCAGCGACTTTCTCACACGCTACTACGGTTAAAACCGCGCGGAGGTTCGGGAGCCTTCAGCAGCAATGGAAGCGCTTCGGGCTGGGCGCAGCACGGCCACCGGATTCGCTAGATTGAGCGAAGCAAGACCGGAGCGGCAGCGCGCATCGACTACGTGCAAAGCCACGCAAAGCACGTGCCCTGCAGCCACCGCGTCCTGTTCCCTGATCGTCTCGCATGCTCCTCCCCCCGCGTGCCTCGCATCCTCGTTACCGGGGCCGGCGGCCAAATCGGCTCCGATCTCGTACGCCTCCTCCGCGACCAGCATAGTCGCGACGCCGTTCTCGCCACCGATCTGCGCCCCCTGTTGCACACCGGCGGCCCGTCCGACGTCCTGGACGTACGCAACGCCGACCGCCTGCGCCTTCTCTCTGATCGCCACGGCATCGATACAGTGTACCACCTGGCAAGTTTGCTCTCCGCAACGGGGGAGCAGCAGCCGCACCTAGCGTGGGACGTGAACATGAACGGGCTTCGGCACGTCCTCGAAGTCGCACGCGAGAGGTCGCAGCGCGTCTTTTGGCCCTCATCCATCGCTGCGTTCGGCCCGACCACGCCGCGCGATGACACGCCCCAGACGACCGTGCTGGAGCCAACAACCATGTACGGGCTTACGAAAGTGAGCGGCGAGTTGCTGTGCCAGTACTACGCCCTCAAGTTCAGCGTCGACGTGCGCAGCGTTCGCTATCCGGGGTTGATCTCGTCCGGCGCTCCGCCGGGCGGCGGTACCACCGACTATGCTGTAGACATGTTCAGGGCAGCCGTGCGCGGCGACCGTTACACCTGCTTCGTGAGTCCCGAAACGGTGCTGCCGATGATGTACATGCCCGACGCACTACGCGGTACCGTCGCGCTGATGGCGGCACCAGCGGACGCGATCACCGTGCGGACGAGCTACAACTTTACCGCGCTCAGCTTCTCAGCCTCCGAACTCGCCGACGCGATCCGCGACCGCGTCCCTGATTTCGAACTCACCTATCAGCCTGACTTTCGCCAGGGCATCGCGGACACCTGGCCCCGCTCCGTCGACGACTCCCAGGCTCGCCGTGACTGGGGGTGGTCGCCCGAATATGACCTCCCAGGCATGGTCGGTGACATGCTCGCCCGTCTCTCGCCACGCCTGCACGCTGCTAGAACTTCGAGGTAAGATGCTAGGAGTCTGCGAACCACGTCTGCACGACTCTGCTTATGGGCTAGGCGATGCTGGGCCAAGCAGAGCGGGGCTGTGCAACGCTGGGCCATGCAACGCGACCTCACGCCATCGTATCACGCCAAACGCTCAACCTCATGCCTTCCACGACCGCCCCTGCGCTCTTCAAGCAGACCCTCGCCGAGATCCGAGACGCCGGCTTGTACAAGTCCGAGCGCGTCATCACGTCCCAACAAGACGCAGGGATCGAAGTCCTTGGACCTGGCCAGGGTGACGGGGCCGCTCCAGAGCGCGCGGTGCTGAACTTTTGCGCCAACAACTATCTCGGTCTCGCCAACGACCCTGACCTCATCGCGGCGGCGCAGGAGGGCGTGGCTAAGTACGGCTTCGGGATGGCGTCCGTGCGCTTCATCTGCGGCACGCAGGACGTGCATAAAGAGTTGGAGCGCCGGCTAGCAGCCTACCACCGTAAAGCGGACTGCATTCTCTACGCCGCCTGCTTCGACGCCAACGCAGGCCTCTTTGAAGTCCTGCTCGACAAAGAGTGCGCGATCATCTCCGACGCACTCAATCACGCCTCGATCATCGACGGGGTGCGGCTCTGCAAGGCCAAGCGCTACCGCTTCGCGCACGGCGACATGGCCGACCTCGAACGGGCGCTCCAGGACAGCCAGGACGCGAAGATTCGCATGATCACGACCGACGGCGTCTTCTCCATGGACGGCGACGTTGCCAAGCTCGACGAAATCTGCGCGCTTGCGAAGCAGTACGACGCCCTCGTGCATGTCGACGAGTGCCACTCGACAGGCTTCTTCGGGCCGACCGGGCGTGGTGCAGCCGAACACCACGGCGCGCTCGACGACGTGGACATCATTACCTCGACACTCGGCAAGGCGCTCGGTGGTGCGTCGGGCGGCTTCACCGTAGCCAGCGCCGAAATCGTAGACCTCCTGCGCCAGCGTTCGCGGCCCTACCTGTTCTCGAACACACTCGCGCCTGTCATCGCCTTCACCAGCCTTGCGGTCCTAGATCGTTTGGAAGAGACGGCTGAACTGCGCGAAACGCTCGCAACCAACACCGCGCACTTTCGGCAGGGCATGACTGCGCGCGGCTTCGATATCCGCCTAGGTAGCCATCCCATCGTCCCGATCATGCTCTACGACGCCGTCCTGGCGCAGCGCATGGCGGACGCGCTCCTCGACG
>JBCBEX010000064.1:4715-24592 GCA_038528235.1 Bacteroidota bacterium | reverse complement strand
ACCCAACCCTACCCGCCGGAATCCATGGCCCAGTCTCTCTTTATCGTCGTTGCGCTTTCGTTGGCTGGGCTTCTTACCGTGCGTCAGGCCTACACCGAGCGCCAGAACCAGAAGCGGGTCGTCTATGAGGAGATGCAGCTCATCGCCTCGGGGGCGGCGCTCAAAGTGATCGAGTATGCCGCTGCGCGCTCCTTCGACGAGCGCACGTCACCGAAAATGGTCCAGAGCCAGGGGCTTCCAGGCGACGCCAGCCAGTTCACCATGGCCGACGCCTTCGGTCAGACGATGAGCGACCCTGACGCCCAAGAGGAGCCCCGCGACGATGACGAATGGGACGATGATGACCGAGACGACGACGGCGACGATGACAACCGCGATGATGACGAATGGGACGATGACGAACGCGAGGGCGGTCAGCAGACCTCTACGCCCCCGCCCGCGTCGGAAGGAAATCCCTGCCTGTTCGATGCCCCCACCTACTGGGACGGCTTCTGCGACGACCTCGACGACCTCGCCCTCGACGCCGACGAGTGGAAACCCGTCACATCGACACTGGCCAACGGCGATGTCATCGACCTCGAGGTGAACACCACAGTCGAATATGTGAGACGCTACGATGGCAACACCGCGCTCTCGACCAGCCAGCGCAGCGAGCAGAAACGCCTCACCGTCCGCGTGCGCGCACCGGAGCTCAGCGGGATGCAAGACGTGATCCTCGTGGAAATGTCCCGCGTGTTGTCCTACCGCGAGGAGCGTGCTCGCCGCATGGCCGGCATGTAGTTCCGACCGCACCGTCCCTCGGATTTTCCTCTATCTGTCTCCTCTACATGCACGTACTTCTCGATCACGCGGCTGCCATCATCGCCGGGTCCATCGCGGCCCTGCTCTTGCTCGGCACGATGGCGCGCTCCTCGCAGGAGGACCAGCGCATGACCGCGCTGGCCGTCGCCAAGGACCAGGCGTTCGCGTTCTCGACGTGGCTGGAGGAGGATTTCAGCGCCGTGGGCATGGGCCTCCCCGAGGGCGAGGTGCGGTTGACGCCGCCGACCATGGACACTTGCAACGGTGCCACCTGCACGCGCCAGTTCACGTTCGTGCGTCGCAGCTACGACACGACCACCTCGCCTGCCACGCCGCAGACCCACGAGTTCCGGCTCACGCTGCACCCAACCACGACCGTTGCCAACGAGGACGGCTCGTCGTTGCAACTCTACGAAGTGCAGCGCTCCGAACGCATCGGCGGTGGAGCGTGGGCCCAGGCCGGCGCCAGCCCTGCATCGCTCTCCCACTTCAGGATCAGCCTCCAAGACAACTCCGGCGCGCCCACCGCATCGGAGTCCGACGCGGCGTTCGTGGAAGTCGCCTTCTCTCTCGTCCCGCCGCTTCTGCACGACGACCTCCTGCTCTCCGAGTTGAACTGGAGCGCCGTGTTTCGCCTCCACCCCGTCTAGCTCCCCAGTCTCCACCACACGGGCTGCCGTCCCCGCGTTGCCGCCTACCCTCCCGATTCCCTTCTCATGCATCCTCCATCTAGCCCATGGGACGCGGCCTCCTCATTGCTGCTCTTGCCAGTTCGCTCTTTATTGCCTTCGGCTCCTCTAGCACGATCCGGACGATCCTGTCCGTCAGCGGCGAGCAGGCCGCGTTTGGCAACGACGTGACCGCCCGCGAAATCGCCCGCTCGGGCTATGATGTCGCCTACCGCACAGCCGAGCTCAGCGACGGGACGCTCGATGGCATCGTCAGTGCCGTGAACGGTATCCGAGCTGACCGCCCTTTCCAAGGGGGCGTGTGGAATGCCGAGGCCTTTCGCATTGATGCCGAGACCGCGCTCATCCGCGTGAGCGGCACCGTCGGTGACGAGACGCACACGACCGAAGGCCTGTTCGACCTCACCTCCGTGTTCGGCCCATCCTCGCCCCCCATGCCCGTTCCCGAAGCCCTGGCTCGCACGTGGGAGTTCGAATGCGCCGACAACCGCTTCGTCGATCTCTACACGGTTGGGATCGGCACCTACGGCCGGACCAACAACGACGCGACCATCGATATCCCGAATGCCAGCAACGTGCTGGGGCTCACAGCCCAGGCAACCGTGAAAGGCGCTCACCACGGACGCTTCGAGCACTTCGTTTTCACTACTGACGCAGGCGAACGCGTCGTCATCGAAGACCCGACGTCCGACGACGACAGCGGCGACTTCTACACCACCGCGCTGGACCCAGCCGGCTCGGTGACCATCGAGCCGATCGTCAAGCAGACGGGGTGGAGCGGTCATGCCCGGTCGTTTGCAGTCTACGCCCTGCGGTTCACGGAAGGCTACGCGCAGAGTGGGGGCATCGTGGAGCGCGACGTGTGGGTTGGACGCACCAAGGAGGTGACCGTGGATCTCCCGATCCCTGCTGGCACGGCCCCCCGAAACGTCACGGTCACCTTCTCTCTCGGCGACACCACCAATGATGGCCGACTCCTCAGCATGGAGGCACGCGCTGGCAGCGTCTACAAGTCCTTCGAAACCCCCGACGCCAACCGCGGCGCGCAGGCGGCGCTTTTTGAACTGGTCTTGGAGGACGTGCCCGGCACCGTGACCACGGTGGAAGCGACGGTCTACTCGCGCAACGGTACGCACGACTCCATCTTCTATAACGGCGTGACGGCGACGGTCCCATGCTCGTAGGCTGAGCGGCTTTTGTACACGGCCTAGGGCGTAGTGACCTTCAGCAGGTCAGACGGGCAAGCCGCAGCGATTTCGGTACGGCAAGGCGGAGAAGGACTGCGATTCTGAGGAGTGCGATCCTGTAGGATCAGGCGACGAGTCGAACGCAGCGGGGGCGGAGTCACCGCCGGGAGCGGCCAGCGGCTTGACCGTCGCTATGACCTGGTTCTCTCCCGCACCTTTCTAGACACCCCCGCGTAGCTGCTGCGGAGCGCTATACTTCGGCGTTGCCCCAGCCTCCCCGCGCCAATGTGTCTGTCTTCCAGGCAGCTACCGCTGCACGCCTCGCTGCTCGTCGGCACTGCCCGTAGCCCCGACGCGGCGGCGCCGCTCGGCGGGACTGCCGAGGATGCACCGCCGAGGATGCACCGCCGAGCGGCGGCAGTGAGCCGTTCGGTACGACGAGGCCGACAGGCTCCATCTCGGACTGCGGGCAGACGATGAGCTACGAGATCGTGACGCGGAGCCATGGCGACACGCGCGGTGTCGAGCACGCCCCCGGCAGCGGCGCGGAGTACGTCTTGCGGCTGCCTTCGCCCGCTCTGCCTGCAATTCCATACGTGCAATACCACAAGTGCACAGCCATGAGTGCACAGCCATGAGTGCCCTGCTCCTGACACCGGAAGGCTTCTTTAACCTGGTCCTCGTGGCCATGGCGCTGCCGCTGCTCGTCTACCTGCTCGCCACCCCGCAGAAAGACGCGGCAACCTGGTGGCTCGCCCTCTTCATGGGCAGCATCGCCGTCAGCAACGCCTCCTCGGCCGGGCTGTCGTCGGTGTTCTGGCCCGACGTAGCGAGCCGGGTCGGGTGGTCGTCAGTGCTCATGCTTCTCGACTGGCTGAGCGCGTTCCTGTTCAGCTTCAGCTTTGCTCTGTTCGCGTATACCTTGCTCGGTGAGCCTTCGCGCCGCGAGACGCGCTTCGTGACCTACGGCCTCGGCACGACCGGCATCGTCGTCTTCGGTCTTCTCGCCGCGAGCCTTCGCGCACCCCGCTGGGAGTCGCTGGCCGCGCAGCTGTTGGGCATCTATGTCGGGGTAGCGGTGCTCCTCGCGCTCCTCGTACTCGTTCGCAAGTGGCTCCGGGCACGGCGGTCCACCAACGAGGACCGCCGCCGAGCGGCAGTAGCCTACTTGACCTACCTCTCCCTGGTAGGGGTCTTGCTGGTCGGCTTTCTCCTGACCGGACTGCTCCTGCTCTTCGATGTCCCCGTTCTGCGCCCCCTTCAACTCCTCGGGCGGCTAGCGGTCCTGTCGTTCGTCTTCGGGATGGTCCTCGCCTACGTCAACTATTCGCCGCAGCCCACGTCGTTTCGGGCCAAGCTGGTTGGGATGATGCTCGCCGCGCTCGTGACGACGATCGCGCTGGTCGTGTTCGTCAGCTTTCCGGCGGAATTGAGCCAAGTCGGCCCGGTGATACCGACGCTGGACATGCGCCCTGCTGATCTGGACGCCCTGCGCACGGCACGCGAGGCGATGCACGCCAACCTGGTTGGACCAGCCTGGCTCCTGATCCTGGCTGTATTGGCGACTCTTTTCGTCTACCCCCACGCCTTTCGTAGCAGCTTGGAGGCTCCGCTCGAACGGCTCCTGCGCGGCGTCCGGCGGGTCGACGCGGGCGACCTCGACCAGACTGTTCCCGTCGTCGTGCACGACGAGCTTGGGCACCTCGCTGGGCACTTCAACGCCATGACCGCGTCGCTGCGTAGCTACCGCGACGAGATGGAGGGGCTCGTGGCGTCGCGTACGGCGGCGCTCAACCAGTCGCTCCTCGACCTTCAGGCGACGCAGCAACAGCTTATCCATCAGGAGAAGATGGCGAGCCTCGGTCAACTCACGGCAGGTATCGCCCATGAAATCAAGAACCCCCTCAACTTCGTCACCAACTTCGCCGAGGTCGCCCAGGAACTCACGGACGAGTTGCGCGATGCCCTCGCGCAGGGAGAGGACCCTGCACCGCTGCTGGACGAGCTGACGCAGAACACGGCGGTCATCGCGCAGCACGGGCACCGCGCCGACGCCATCGTGAAAGGCATGATGGCCCATGCGCAAGCGACGAGCAGCGAGCGCCGCGCCGTGGACCTGAACGCCCTGGTCGCTGAGCATGTCACCCTCGCCTTCCACAGCGCTCGGGCGCGCCAGCGCGCCTACGACGTGGAGATCGAGCACGACTTCGACGAGTCGCTAGATCCGGTCGTCGTGGCCCCTCAGGAACTCGGCCGCGTGGTGGTCAACCTCGTCTCGAACGCCTTCGACGCGCTGACCGAGCACCCGTCGTTGCAACGTGCCGAAGGCGATGGCAAGCCGTTCACCCCACGCGTTACCGTCTCCACCGAGCGCACTGCCGATACGGTGGAGATCCGCGTAATGGACAACGGCTCCGGCATTCCGGACGACCTGCGCGCGCGCATCTTCGAGCCGTTCTTCACGACGAAGCCGACGGGCTCGGGCACCGGCCTCGGGCTGTCGCTGAGCTACGACTTCGTGACGCAAGGCCACGGCGGCACGCTCACCGTGGAGGACGCCCCCGACGGCGGTGCGGTGTTCGTCGTCACGCTCCCCCTCGACCCCCCTGCCTGAGATGCCCGATTTCGAACCGCTGCGTGGCGTCCTCGCGCCGCCCCTCACCCCCTTCGAGACCGACGGGCGCGTCGCCGAGGAACGCTGGATCGCCCACGCGCGGCACCTCCTCGACACGGGCTGTGCCGGGCTCGTCCCGTTCGGTACCACCAGCGAAGCCGCGTCCCTCGGGTTGGAGGAGCGCGTGCACCTGCTCGACCAACTCGTCGGCGCGGGCGTGCCGCCCGACCGCATGATCGTGGGCGTCGGGACCACGAACCTGCCAGACACGGTGCGCCTTGCCGCCCAGGCGTCGCGACATGGCTGCGCGGGCGTGCTACTGCTGCCTCCGTTCTACTATCCCAACGTCACGGACGACGGGCTTTTTGCCTGGGCTGAGCACTTCATCGCGCACGTCAACGCACAGGCCGAGGGACTGCAGGTCTACCTCTACCACATCCCCCAGGTCGCAGGCGTGGGCTGGTCGGTGAACCTCGTACGGCGGCTACGCATGGCCTTTCTCGAACACATCGTCGGCATCAAGGACTCGACAGGCACCTGGGCAAACACGCACGCGCTGCTCGGCATCGACGGGCTTACAGTCTACCCTGGCACGGAGCTGTTGCTGCCCGAGGCGCTCGCACACGGGGCTCCGGGGTGCATCTCGGCTACGGCCAACCTCAACGCCGCTGCCATCGCCGAGACCATTCTGACGTTTGCGAGCGACCGGACGACCTTCAACGCCCGCTTTGCCACCGTCGCGCAGTTCCGCCGGACCGTGCAACCCTACGGAGCCATTCCTGCACAGAAAGCCCTTCTCGCCCGCCAGACCGGCGACGCCCGTTGGCGGAATGTCCGCCCTCCGCTATGCCCGCTCTCGGAGCCCGACACTGCGAGGCTGGCGCACGCGCTGAAAGGCACCTCCTAGTCCGGCAACTCTCGGTTGCGACGAAAACTCTAGGCCGCCGTCCACGCCCGTTTCCACTGGTGAAGCGCGTCCAACTTTTCGTTCACCAGACCGTATCCTGTGGGCTTCGTGCACCATCCACTCCATCCGCCCGAACCATGCAGGTGCTAGTCGTTGACGACGAGCGCGACGTTGAGCTGCTCTTCCGTCAGAAGTTTCGCAAGGAGATCCGACGCGGCGAGATCGCGCTCGCGTTCGCGTTCTCGGGCGAGGAAGCCCTGGCCTATCTCAGTGAGCACCCGGCCGACGTCGTGCTCGTGCTCTCCGACATCAACATGCCGGGCATGAGCGGGCTCGATCTGCTCAAGCGCATCAAGACGGCGCAGCCGACGCTGCCGGTGTGCATGATGACGGCCTACGCGAACGAGGCCTACGTGGAGGAGGCGCGCGCCTACGGCAGCGACGGCTACCTCACGAAGCCCGTCGACTTCGACGCGCTCAAGGCTCAGATCCGAGAGTTGGCCAGCTAGGTCGCAGCACCAACCCTGTCTATAGTATTGTTTTTTATTTGCCTCATTCTAACTATCGAACACCACTCCCGACATCGTACGCATGCCCGAGCCCATACCTGCGCCGATCCACGTCCTCGTCGTCGATGACGAGCCCGACCTGGAGTTGCTGATCCGGCACAAGTTTCGGCGGCAGGTGCGCGAGGGGCGGCTCGCGCTCACCTTCGCGGGCGACGGCGTCGAGGCGCTCGCAGCGGTCGAGGCCGACCCGCAGATCGAGCTCGTGCTCTCGGACATCAACATGCCGCGCATGGATGGGCTGACGCTCCTCGGCAAGCTGCGCGAACTGGACCGCGCACTCAAGGTGGTGATCGTGTCTGCCTACGGCGACATGGCCAACATCCGCACGGCGATGAACCGCGGCGCGTTCGACTTCGTCACGAAGCCCATCAACTTCGAGGACCTCGCGCTCATCGTCAACAAGGCCCACGAGGAGCTTGACAAGCTGCGCCAGACCGACATGCTGCGGCGCCAGCTGAACGTCATCCAGCGCGAGTTGGAGATCGCGAGCCGCATCCAACTCTCGATGCTACCCGCGGCGACGCCCGCCTTCCCTGAGCGCGAGGACTTCGACCTCCACGCAACGATGCTGCCTGCCCAGGAGGTCGGCGGCGATTTTTACGACTGCTTTCTGATCGACCCCAATCCGGGTGACGAAGCCGATGACACGCCGCCGCGCCTCGGCTTCGTCGTGGGCGACGTGTCGGGCAAGGGCGTCGGCGCAGCGCTCTTCATGGCGATCACCCGGACGATGCTCCGCGCCACAGCGCTGCAAGGACTCCCCCCCCACGAGGTCGTGCGCCACGCCAACCGCGTGCTCCACCCGGAGAGCATGAAGCACATGTTCGTCACGCTCGTCTACGGCGTGCTCGACCTGACGACGGGCGAGGTGGCGTTTACCAACGCGGGGCACCACCACCCCGTGGTGCTGCGCCACGACGGCTCACGGGAAACGTGCCCGTGCGCGCGCGGCCTCGGGCTCTGCCTCACGAGCGACTTCGCCTACGCCTCCAACCGCGTCACTTTGGCTCCCGGCGATACGCTCCTGCTCTACACCGATGGCCTCACCGAAGCCGTGGACACGAGCGGCACTCAGTTCGAGGAGATGCGCCTCGCCGAGAGTCTCGGCACGGTCCCCGACCGCTCCCCCGCTGAGGTCATCCGCCACCTGCTCCGTGCCGTGGAGTCGTTTTCCCATGGCGCTCCACAGGCTGACGACCTGACGCTGCTCGCCGTGCAGTATCTCGCACCTTGCGCCTGAGCGGACCGCCGAACGCGGCCCGACTTCGAACGGCTGACCGCGCGCCTTGTCGCCAAGCTTTCCGGGCGTATACTGTCTGCCACTCACCCACTCGTTGCCACCGCGGCCCTTTCACTCCGCCACCCTCCGCGATGACATCCGAGTTAACGGACGTTCTCCCGCTCCTCGCCCCCGAGCTTCTCTACGCCACCTGCGCCCCAGACGGTAGTCGCCTTCACTGCAACACCGCATGGGGGTCGATTCTCGGCACGGACGAGTTGTGGGCGGCCATGAATGAAGAAGACGCACGCTTTGCCAAGGAATACCTGAGCGAGGCGGCGTCTGGCGGCCTCGTCACCAACCAGGTCTTCCTCGTTGACCGGCACAAGCGTGACCTTCCAGTCCCGGTGCTGCTCAACTTCCTGCCGATTTTCCTGCCCGATCAGCAGGCAGGCAACCTCTCCGTCATGGTCACGGGCGAGGTGCTCCAGGAGCCCGTGAGTTGGGCGACCGAGCAGACGCGGCGGCGGCGCATGGAGATGCTCGGCCAGATGGCGATGGGCATCGCGCACGACTTCAACAACCTCCTCACGTCCATCCTCGGGCACACGGAGCTACTGCGCGGCGACCTCACGAACCTCTTCGGCGGGCACGGCTCGCTCGCCACCGACGCGGTGGGCCAGCTCAAGACCATCGAGCGCGCCGCCCTCGACGGGGCCGTGCTCGTGAAAAAGATCCAGCAATACATCCGCCACGAGAAACAGGAGCGCTTCGAGCACATCGACCTCTCGGAGTTGATCGAGGAAGTCCTCGCACTGACGCGGCCCTACTGGTACAACGAGCCACGCCGTCAGGGCATTCTCATCCGCACAAGAAAGCAGCTCGCCGAACTGCCCGACATCGCGGGGTCGGGCACGGAGTTGCGTGAGGTGTTTGCCAACCTCGTCCTCAACGCCGTGCAGGCGATGCCCCAAGGCGGCACCATCACGGTGCGGACCTACGTGGACGAGGCACGCGGGGTCGTTGCCGAAGTGCGTGACAACGGGAGCGGCATGCCGGAGGACGTACGCTCGCGCATCTTCGAACCGCTGTTCACCACGAAAGGCGAGAAAGGCACCGGGATGGGCCTGACCGTGTCCTACGGCATCGTCCAGGAGCACGAAGGCACCATCGAAGTAAATAGTGAGGCGGGCGAGGGCACCAAGTTTACACTCACGTTCCCCGTGGCGACGGACCGTGCGGTGCAGATCACGACCGATCCACCCGAGCCCTCGTTCCATCCGACCGAAGCCAAGGCGGGCCGCCTGCTCGTCGTGGACGACGAGGAGATGGTCCGCTCGGTGACGGGCCGCCTGCTCCGCCTGAAAGGCCACGAGGTCGACGAGGCCGAAGGAGGCGACAAGGCACTCGCGCTCATCGCCGACCACCCCTACGACCTCGTGCTCACGGACCTCTCGATGCCGGAGATGAGCGGCCGCGAGTTGGCGTTCCGCATCCGGCAGCATCACCCGCGCCAGCCGATCATCCTCCTCACGGGCGACACCGATGCTGAGGACGGCACCGACCACGTCGACGTGGTCGTCAAGAAGCCGTTCAAGCTCGACGATCTCGAAGCCGTCGTGCAGCGCCTCCTCAACGGATAACGACGGCCTGCCATGCTCGGCGATCTAGGCATGCGAGCAGTGTTCGCCGCGAACGTCGTCGTGGCAAGCATTGTGGGCTTCTCGTCGCTCTTCACGCCTGCGCGAGCCACCCAGACCGTCTTCGAAGGCACCGCGTCGCCCGGCGCGGCGATGGGCGTGACGGGTGCGTTCTGGGTCACCGTCGCGCTGCTCTCCGTCGCGGGGCTCGTGTGGCCGACACGCATGGCGCCGGTGCTCCTGGTGCAGCTGTGCTACAAAGCGCTCTGGCTCGCCTTCTTCGCCGCGCCCGCGTGGCAGGCGGGACGCCCGGTGCCGAGCGGCATTGCCTCGTTTTTCGCCATCTGGGTAGTCGTGCTTCCGTTCGTGATCCCGTGGCGCGCGCTCTTCGGCGCAGCACACTGACGGCGGCAGCGCGGACGGTCGTGCTGCGCTTCGGGATGCAATCCTCGTAGTCTCCCCCGCCGACCCGGACGCGTTCATGGCAGGCCTGCCAGCCGTTCACGCGCCGTAGCGGTCGGCGAAGTCGAGGAAGCGGCGGCCGAGCGCCTGCGCGAGCTTGGGCGAATTGCCCCACGCGCGGTTGTTGGCGATGGAAAACAGCGTCACCCCCTGCTCGATAGCCTTGTAGGCTAGCGCCGTCGCCTCGTTGACCATCGTGCGGGCCTGAGCGGTCTGAGAAAGTGCAGGCACAGCGTCAGTGAACGGGTAGGCGTGCGCGAACGCGGCGGCGTACTTCATCTCGCGCGGGTTCAGGAGCCGTAGGATCGCCTCGCCGTCGCCCGAGGTGAAGCGCTCGCCAACGAGCCGCCACTGGTCCTGGAGCGACGGGAGCCACGTCCAGTGGCTGAACACGAAGCCGAGCCCGTTGGCCGCGAGCCAGTCCGTGTAGAGCGGCGTGAGCAGGTGCGGCGAGCGCACTTCGAGGTGGTACGGTAGCGGCGGCACCTCGGCGAAGAAGCGGTCAAGCTCCGCCACGAACGCCCCGGGCTCCGGCGACTCGCGCACGCGGGCATACTCTTGCTCGAAGATGACGCCCGCCAACCGCTCGCCGAGCAGGTCGAACGCAGGCTCGGCGAACTGCTGCTCGAAGCCCGTGGGGTCGAGATAGGTCTCGTTCTCGACGAAGCCGCCCTTCCGCCGGAGCACGCGTGCGGCGAACTGCTGCGGGGCCTTCAGGAGAAAGAGCGCGTCATCCGGCGCATGCTCGGCGTACTGCCGGAGGACGTGGTAGTTGGGCGACGGCTCACCGTCGGGGGTGACGAGCGGGCGGTAAAACGTAAAGTCGAGTTCGAGGACACCGAAGTGCTGGAAGTAGTCCACCACGGACGAGATTGGCAGCAGGCGCTCTTCGAACGACTCGCCGCCGAGCTTCTTCGAGCGCGTCGTCACCTCGGCCTCCCACGACTCCGGATAGACCTGCCCGACCCACGCGGCATAGCGGTCCGACGCCGTCCCGTAGGCCAGGCGCGGGTGCAGCGCGCGGAAGTCGTAGCGCTCGACCGCATTGAGTCGGTCGGTGATGGAAGGCGGAGCAAGATCAGACATAGTGGGAGGCGATGAGTACCTCCAAACCTACGCTTCTACCACCTCTGGCACATCGTCCACGCGTTGCCCAACCATGCGCAGGATGACCACGAGCAGCACCGCGCTGACGGGCAGCATCACCCACCACGGCACGCCGAAGCCGACGGGCAGCGCGCACAGCAGCCACGCCACGCCGCCGACGAGCAGCGCATACGGCAGCTGCGTCCGCACGTGGTCCACGTGATCGCATTGCGAGGCGAGGCTCGACAGGATCGTCGTGTCCGAGATCGGTGAGCAGTGGTCGCCCCAGACGGCCCCGGCGAGGACGGCAGCCACGGCGGCGTACAGAATCGAGAGGTCGCCGGTGCTGCCCTCGGCGACCATCACGCCCCACGTCAGCGGCACCACGAGCGGCATCAGGATGCCCATCGTGCCCCAGCTCGACCCCGTCGCGAAGGCCGTGAACGCGGCCAGAACGGCGATCAGAGCCGGTAGGAAGCCTGGCGCCACGTTCCCCGTCATCAGATCCGTCAGGAACGCGGCGGTGCCGAGCGCGCTGTTAACCTCCGAGAGCGCCCATGCGAGCACGAGGATCACCGCCGCTAGGAGAATCGAGCGAGCGCCGTGGTACCACGCGTCGAGCGCCTGCTCCAGCGTCAGGATGCGCTGCCCCACCGAGAGACCCACCGCCACGATCACCCCGAGCAGCGACGCCCAGAGCAGCGAGGTGTACGAGTTCGCCTCGCCGATGATGTTTTGCAGCGTGAGCGCCTCGCCGCTTTCAAGCACGGCGGCGCGGCCCGTCCACCACAGCCCGACGAGCACACCACCTACGAGCACGAGGATCGGCAGCGCTGCGTTGACGATGCGCGCTGGGGCATCGGCGGGCGGTTCGAGGAGATGCCCGTCGCCCGCGTCGGTCTCGATGGCCGAGCTGGGACGGTAGAGCTGGCCCGTCTGTCGGGCGCGGCGCTCGGCGGTCAGCATCGGCCCGAAGTCGCGACGCGTGACGGCGACGGCGTACACGAAGAGGAGCGCGAGGATCGGGTAGTAGAGGTGCGGAATCGAGTTCAGGAAGACGCCGTACGCCGAGAGGTCGAGCCCGTCGATCTGGGCAATTGCTTCGCCGATGAGGCCGACCTCGTAGCCGATCCACGTCGTCACGAACGCAAGGCACGCGATGGGCGCGGCGGTCGAGTCGACGAGGTAGGCGAGCTTCTCGCGGCTGATGCGCAGCTTGTCCGTGATGGGCCGCATCGTGCCGCCGACGATGAGCGAGTTGGCGTAGTCGTCGAAAAACACCAGACAGCCGAGCACGGCCGTCGTGAGTTGCCCGCGCTGCGCTGTGTTCGCCCACGACACGACGGCGTTGACGATGCCGCGCGTCCCGCCGTTCTTCTGGATCACGCCCACGAGCCCGCCGATCATGAGCGAGAAGACGATGATCGATACCCGGTCTGGGTCCGTGAGCGCGGCGATGATGTAGGTGTCGATCGTCTGGAGCAGCCCCGTAAACCACCCGAGCGCAGCGTCGCCCGTCACGAGCCACGCGCCGACCCACACGCCCGCGAAGAGCGCTGCCACGACTTGCCGGAACACCAGCGCCGCCCCAATGGCGATGAGCGCCGGGAGAACGCTGAGCGCGCTCGCGCCCGGATCGGTCGGGACGTCTTGCGCTTGGACGACTGCGGGTAGCAGGGCCAGCATGAGGACGCTGGACCAACGCGCGAGCGGAAGTTTGAGGTGAGAAGTAAGAAGTGGGAAGTGTTCCAGTCGGTGCATCCAGATTCGGCGTTTGAGATGGTCCCCACTTCTAACTTCAAACATCCTACTTCTCACTTCACTAGGTGCCAAAGATCCGGTCACCGGCGTCGCCGAGGCCGGGGCGGATATAGGCGTTGCCGTCGAGTTCGCGGTCGAGGACGGCGGCCGTGATGGGCACGTCGGGGTGCTGCGCTTCGATGTGGGCGACGCCCTCCGGCGCGGCGACGAGGACGACGAGGCGTACGTCGGTCGCGCCCTGCTGCTTGAGGTGGCCGATGGCGCCGGCCGCGCTGCCGCCCGTGGCGAGCATCGGGTCCACGACGAACACGACGGCGTCGGTGACGGCCGCAGGGATGTTGGCGTAGTAGTCGACCGGCTCGTGGGTCGCCTCGTCGCGGTACATCCCCAAGTGGCCGATCCGCGCCTCGGGGACGAAGCGCACGAAGCCGTCGGCCATGCCGAGGCCGGCGCGCAGCACCGGCACCACGACCACTTCCTTCGCGAGCACGTGCCCGACCGTCGTCTCCAGCGGGGTCTCGATCTCCACCTCGGCGAGCGGCACGCCACGCAGCGCCTCGTAGGCGAGGATCGAGGCGGCGTCGGCGAGCGTCACGCGGAACAGCCCGTGCGGCGTGTCCTTGTCGCGCAAGATCGCGATGTCGCGCTTGAGAATGGGGTGGTCTACGAGCGTGAGCATGAAGTGGGAGGTTTGAAGTTAGACGTGTGAAGTGCGAAGCGATGAAAGAGCACGAGTTGGACTCGATACCCCTGCAGCTACCACTTCTAACTTCTCCCTTCTGACTTCTTACCTCGCTTCTCTGCGACGACGCGCTTGTGCACCTCGGCGTTTTCGACCCACGGCTTGCGCTCGAAGTAGCCGTTGGTCAGCTTCACGAGCAGGCCGGAGAGCGCGATCAGGGCGATCACGTTCGGGATCGTCACGAGCGAGAGCGCCACGTCGCCGAGGTCCCAGACGGTCGTGACGGCGATCACGGCCCCAAGGAAGTGCATGATCACGAAGACGAACTTGAAGGGCAGGATGGCCTTCGTGCCGAAGAGGTAGTTCGCGCAGCGGTCGCCGTAGTAGCTCCACGAGATGCTCGTCGAGATGGCGAAGAGGAAGACCGAGATCAGCACGATCCAGCGGCCGAAGCCGCCGAGGCCGATGGGCTCCAGGCCCTGCTCGAAGCCGAGCGTGGTGAGCGGCGCGGAGTTCACGAACACGTCGGCGTAGACGGTGCCCAGTTCCTCGCCGCCACTCGTCACGATGCGGTCGTCGCCGGGGAAGAGTGTGCCTGTGAACGGCGTCGTGCGCGCCTCATCGACAAAGACGCTGTCTGCACCGACGCCGACGTAGCCCATCCGCGCGCCGTCGTTCACGACCGGCAGGCCCTGCTCGTAGGCGATCGGCTCAGCGTAGTCGACGAGGGGCGTATAGCCCACCGCGTCCGTGCCCTCGACGATGGAGACGTTGGCGTTGGCAAACGAGACGGCTTCCTGCGTGCGCGTCTGGTAGACGTCCGTCGTGATGAGGACGAGGCCCGTGAGTGTACAGATGATGATCGTGTCGATGAGCGGCTCCAGGAGCGCCACGACGCCCTCCGAGACGGGCTCGTCGGTCTTGGCGGCCGAGTGCGCGATGGGCGCAGAGCCTTGCCCCGCCTCGTTCGAGAACAGGCCACGCTGCACGCCGAAGGTGAGCGTGAGGATGAAGAGGCCCGCGCCGGTGCCCGCGACGCCGCTCGTCGGGTTAAACGCCTCGGTGAAGATCAGCCCGAACGCCGCCGGGACCTCGGCGATGTTGAGCCCGAGGATGATGAGCGCGCCGAGCACGTAGAGCGCCGCCATCGCCGGGGCGACAATGCTCGTCACGCGGCCGATGCGCTGGATCCCACCGATGATGACGATGCCCACGATGGTGGCCGTGATCAAGCCCGTGATCGTCGGCGAGATGCCGAAGTTGCTCTGGACCTGCGTGGCGATGGTGTTGGCCTGGACGGCATTGCCAGTCAGGAAGCTCGTCACCATGAGCGCCCCCGCGAAGAAGACGGCGACCGGCTTCCAGCCGAGCCCCTTCTCGATGTAGTACATCGGCCCGCCTGCGACGGAGCCTTCCCACTTTTTAGAATCACGGTCCGGGGCGACGATCACGCGGAAATGTTGCGCGAGCGTGACTTCGCTGTACTTCGTGCACATGCCGAGGAGCGCGGTGATCCACATCCAGAAGAGCGCGCCCGGCCCACCGATGTGGATCGCCATCGCGACGCCCGCGATGTTGCCGACGCCGACCGTGGCCGAGAGCGCCGTCGTGAGCGCCTGGAAGTGCGACACATCGCCCGGCTCGTCGGGGTCGTCGTAGCGGCCCGTCGCGACCGCGAAGCCGTGGCCGAGGCGGCGGAACTGCACGAAGCCGAGGCGCAGCGTGAGGAAGAGGCCCGCCCCAAGCAGGCCAACCAACAGCGGCCACTTGAGGATGTTGTTGACCGTGTCGACGAACAGGGAGATGAGCTCCATGAGAAAGGCTGAGTGGGTGGGCGGCGCGGTGGGGGACGCGGCCAGAACGTTAAGGCTGCGTAAAGCCGGGCGAATATACCGAGGAGGCTGCACTCGTCCGGCGGGAAATCTGCGCCCCAATCGCGTCCTATTCCTCAAAATGGCCACCCCCCTTCGCCCGCGGGCATTTGTGGGATGATCCGCTTCAGCGCGTTGTCGCGCGTGTCGGTAGCAACCCGTAATTTCGGAAGCGCTTCCGATGCTCAGCCACTCTGCGTGGCGCGGCCGTGCTTCCCCTGGCCGCTTCCCTCCCACGATGAGGCCGACCCCGGCTCGCTATCTTATGTCTTTCCCCCCTATCGCGCCCGTCTCCCGGATCACCATGCCCTTCAAACGCGACGTCCGCAAACGCGCCGTCTACCAGGAACCGACGCCCCACCTCGACAAGAACAACCCGTTCCAGTCGATGATGGAGCGCTTCGACTACGCGGCCGAGGTGCTCGAACTCGACACCGGCCTCTACGAGTACCTCCGCTCCTCCTCGCGCATCCACATCACGTCGGTCCCCGTGATGATGGACGACGGCCAAATCCAGGTCTTCGAGGGCTACCGCGTCATTCACAACGAGGTGCTCGGCCCCTCCAAAGGCGGCATCCGCTTCGCCACGGATGTCCACCTCGACGAGGTGAAGGCGCTCGCGGCCTGGATGACCTGGAAGTGCGCTGTTGTTGGCGTGCCGTTCGGCGGTGCAAAGGGCGCGATCAAGTGCGATCCGCGCTCGATGAGCCCCGGCGAACTGGAGCGCCTCACGCGACGCTACACCGCCAACCTGATGGATGTCTTCGGCCCGGACAAGGACATCCCCGCGCCGGACATGAACACCAACGAGCAGATCATGGCCTGGCTGCTCGACACCTACTCGATGCACGTGCGCCGCACGGAGCCCGCCGTGGTAACGGGCAAGCCGATCCTGCTCGGCGGCAGCCAGGGCCGCCGCGAGGCGACCGGCCGCGGCGTGATGACGTGCACGCTCGCCGCGATGGACAAGCTCGGGCTGCGCCCCGGCCAATGCCGCGTGGCGGTGCAGGGCTTCGGCAACGTCGGCTCGGTAGCTGCGCTGCTGCTCCACGAGCAGGGCTGCCAGGTCGTCGCCATCTCCGATATCTCGGGCGGCTACTACAACGCCGACGGCATCGACATCCCCGCCGCGATCGCCTACGCCGCCGAGCACGGCCGCTCTCTCGCTGGCTTTGATGGGGCCGACTCGATCACCAACGACGAGCTGCTCACGCTCGACGTGGAGGTGCTCGCGCCCTGCGCCAAGGAGAACCAGATCACCGAGGAGAACGCCGCCGACATTCAGGCACGGATCATCTCAGAAGGCGCCAACGGCCCGACCACGGCCGAAGCCGACGACATCCTCAACGAGAAGGGCGTGCTGGTCGTGCCCGACATCCTCGCCAACGCGGGCGGCGTGACAGTGTCCTACTTCGAGTGGGTGCAGGACCGTCAGGGCTACTTCTGGAGCCTGGAGCGCGTCAACCGCCGCCTCGACCGCATGATGCGCCAGGCGTTCAACACCGTCTACGACGCGCACGAGAAGTACGACATCCCGATGCGCATCGGCGCGTACGTGATTGCCATCGACAAGGTGGCCAGCGCGCTCCGCACCCGCGGGATCTATGCGTGACCGCGGCGGGGTGCTAGGTGGACGCTCACGAAGCATCCCGCAACGCTGAGTGCGCCACGCTGCAGGGAGGTTGTTGCTACTCTCCTATCTCGAAGTCATCCTGAGCGAAATCCGCGCGGCGGATGTAGTCGAAGGATCTCTGTCTACCTGGCAGCTCATGCCAGAGCTTGAACGCTGACCCGCAGATCCTTCGACTCGCTATGCTCGCTCAGGATGACTTCGATGGGATGTTTGCGTTCGTTCTTGCCATCATGGCCTGTTCGGGACATACGTCTGCCCTTGGACCTGCAAAAAGCATTGCCCGTTCGCTAGGGCTCTGGTTCTCACCCGTCCTCCTCCTCGCGGGATGTGCTACCCCGGTAGCGCCGAGCGGAGGCCCCCCCGACCAGACGCCGCCGCGCCTCGTGGCCTCGCTGCCCGAGGCAGGCGCGCTCCATGTCGAGACAGACGAACTCCGCCTTGCCTTCTCGGAGGACGTCAATGCGGGCTCGGTCGTCCGCGCGCTCACCATCGTGCCGAGCTTCTCCGAACCACTCGACATCGACGTGAACCGCGAGGAGGTGCGCATCCGCTTCCCCGCTGCCCTTCGCGACTCGACGACCTACGTAGTCACGCTGGGGACTGACCTCCAGGACCTCCGCAGCGTCAAACTATCGGCGCCCATCACGCTTGCCTTCTCGACCGGCGACCAACTCGACGAGGGCCGCATTACGGGTACGCTGCGCGATCCGCTACGCGGCCAGGGCGTCGCCGACGTGAACGTGTTCGCCTACGCCCTCCCGCCGGACTTCGCCGCTACCGACTCGCTGCCAGACCCGCGCGAAGCCGAACCGAGCTACCAGACGCAGACCGGTGCCGACGGGCGCTTCGCGTTCGAGTACCTCCGCCCCGGCCCGTTCTTCGTAGCCGCGGTGCAGGATCTCAACCGCTCGCGCACAGCTGACCCAGGCGAGGCGTTTGCCGTGCCTGCCGAGGTCCCTGTCGTGGCATCGGACTCTGCTGACGTACCCGACCTCGCCCTCTACCTCGCCCGCCGCGACACGGTCGGCCCGGAGCTGCGCAGCGTGCGCTCCGCCTCCAACCGACGCTTCGCCGTGCGCTTCGACGAGTCGGTGCTCCTCGCCAGCCGCGCTACGACCGCATGGAGCGTGACGGACACGACGACGGGCTCGCCCGCGACCGTGGAGACGGTCTACCAGACGCCCGACGTGCCCCAGCAGGTGTGGCTCGTCACCGACACCCGTGCTGCCCGGGGCCACCGCGTCGCGCTCGTCGACCCGGCGGCCGTCACGGACTCGACGGGCAATGGTGCCCGCGGCGACGCCGTGTTCACGCCGAGCGTCGCGCCTGACACGGTGCAGACGCGCGTCGCCGCGCTCGTGCCGACCGTGGCGGAGAGCGATACGGTGAAGGCGCTGCGCCCCGACGAACGCCCGGGCGTCCGCTTCACCCGCGCCCCCGACTCGGCCGCGCTCGCCCTCGTCCAGATCACTCCGACCGACCTCATCCTCGCCGACACCGTCGCAGACGGCGTCACGCTCAAAATCACGGACCTCGGCGGTGCCGAGCGTGTCGCCCTCACGGTCCCCCGCGCAGACTCAACGCGAACGGTCACCTTCACCGTGCCGACGGCTGACGACCTCGGCGAACTCGTGGGCGTCGTGGCGCGCGACTCGCTTGTTGGCGATGCGCCCATCGTGGTGGAGTTGCGGCTGGCGGACGAACTGCTCCAGGTCACGAGGGCCAACGCTACGGGCGGCTTCCGCTTCGAGGGGCTTCCCGAGGGCGAATACCAGCTGCGCCTCATCGCCGACCGCGACACGAGCGGTACGTGGACGGGCGGCACGCTCGCGCCCTATGCCCCGCCGGAGGCGCTGCTCCTCGTCCCGACGCCTGAGCGCGTGCGCCCCCGTTGGGAGACGGTCATCGACACGCTGCGCTTCGGCACGGCACCCCGCTCTGCGCAGCCCAGCACGCCGCCTACGGACGTTGCGCCCCTGGGAACCGACGACGGCTGAGTGCGCTCAGGCCGTGAACCCGGCGGCTTTGTGCGAGCCGTCGCAGAACGGCTTGTTGCTGGAGTGCCCGCAGCGGCAGAGCGCAGCCTTGCCCGTGACAAGGTGCGTGGCACCGTCGGCACTCGTGAGGGTCATCGGTCCGGTGGCGACGATGGGACCGTCTGGGAGCGGCGTTACGGTGAGCTCGCCCGTCAGATCGTCGGCTGCGGTCGCCTTATGCTCGCCGATAGCCCCGGCATCCTGAAACGCCGCCGAGTCGTCGCTCTCGTGGTGGGAGCCGTCGCAGAGCGGCTTGTTCGAGGAGCGCCCACACCGGCAGAGCGCCACGCGTACATCGTCGAGCAGCACCTCGCCGTCGGGCATGGCGACGGACACCTGGCCGTGCGCGTAGAGCGGGCCGTCGGCATCCACCCGGATCTCGTTCTCCTCGGGCGTGGGCTCGTCGAGCGACCCGTCTTTCATCGTGAAGTGCAGTGCGCCCGTCGGACACTGCATCACAACGGCGGCGATGGCTTCAGGCTCGCCCTGCTCAGGCTCCACCCACGGACGGCGCTTCGGATCGAACACGTCCGGCAGCCCGTGCACGCACGCGGCGAAGTGGATGCAGCGCTTCGAGTCGTAGGTGACCTCGATGTGGTCGTCGGCGTAGGTGTGGAGCTTTGACTTCATGGGAATGCCGAGGTACCTGCAGGACGTGCGTGTTGCGTGTTGCGTGTTGCGTGTTGCGTGTTGCGTGTTGCGTGTTGCGTGTTGCGTGGA
>JBCBEX010000064.1:0-4617 GCA_038528235.1 Bacteroidota bacterium | reverse complement strand
TGCGTGTTGCGTGTTGCGTGTTGCGTGTTGCGTGTTGCGTGTTGCGTGTTGCGTGTTGCGTGGAAGCAAGCTGTCCGTCAGCGCCCGTGTCAAACGAATTCGTTCAACCTAGACCACTTCTCACTTCGCACGTCCTACTTCAACATCGCCGCGCCCCGACAGCGCCTCCGTGAATGCGGCGACGAGCGGCTCCGCATCGGAGCGGCGGACGCGCAAGTGGAGCGCAGTGCCGTCCGCGGTGTACGTCGTGTCTGCGATCTCGGCGTCGAAGCGGCCAACCGTGTGCATCGCGGGCGATGTGTCGGGGTAGGCGAAGCGGACCGTGACCGGCACGCGCAGAATGTGCTCGACGGGCGTGCAGGCGTTGAGGACCGCAGCCGCGGCATCGCCGTAGGCGCGGACGAGGCCGCCCACGCCGAGCTTCGTCCCGCCGTAATAGCGCGTCACGGTGACGAGCACGTTGGTGAGCCCGCGCCCCTCGATCTGCCGGAGGATCGGCTGCCCCGCCGACCCGTTCGGCTCGCCGTCGTCGTTCGCGCGCCACACGTCGCCCCCCTCCCCGCTGACATCAGCGCCGATGCGATACGCCGAGCAGACGTGCGTGGCGGTGTACTCGCGCTTCTTGATGCGGGCCACGTGCGCCTCCGCCTCCTCCGCGCTCTCGACCGGGAACGCCTCGCCGATAAACCGCGAGCCCTTCACCTTCGGCGGCTCGACGAGCGCGAAGGCGGCGATGGAGGTGTATGAGTCGGTAGGCATCGTTAAGGAGCGGGCTCGGCTCCCCCCGTTCTCATCGTCTCCGCGTCTGAAGACGCTCCGCTCTTCGAACTGTCCCCCTCGCGCACGAGGGGGACAGTTTTCGAGGTCGTAGGAGCGCAGCGACTGTCCTCCAAAACGGGGGGAGCCACATCGATTACGGAAACTTCTTCCGGTCGCGGGAGGGTGGCGTCGGGCCGGGCGTGACGGTGAGCGTCTGCGAGGCCGAGGCCCCGTTCTGGCGCAGCGTCAGCGTGTAGGTGCCGGGTGTGAGGTAGAAGCGCTCGTCGTCGGCCGCCTCGTGATCGTCGGCGAGGGCCATGTCGGCGGTCAGGTCGTACGTGAACACGTTCAGCCCGAGCACGGAGTCAAGGTCGACGGTGCGGACCGTCTCGACTGTGCCGGTTGAGTCTTCGCGCGTGACTTCGAGTGTCGCAGTGCCTTCGGCTTGGAGCCAGGCGACGAGGTCGAGATCAGGCGTGGTGACGTCGTTCCAGCGCCAGCCTTGGCGACCCCACGCGCCGGAGTGGCGCATCTCGTCCACGGCGAAGAGGTGCACGGACTCGTCGCGGATGTCGGACGTGAGTTGCTGCAGGTGGGCGACGTTCGCGCGGAAGATCGAGCGGCCGTGCGTGCCGACCAGCAGGTCGTGCGCGGCGTGGTGGTAGGCGAGGTCGTGGACGGGCGCGTTCGGCATCGCATCGTCGGTGCCCGTCGCCATGAGCGCCATGAACGACTGGCCGCGGTCGAGGCTGACGTAGAGCCCGTGGTCGGTGCCGACGTAGAGCAGATCGCCGTTTTCGCGGTCCTCCATCACCACGTTGACGGGCTCGTTCGGCAGGCCCCCCTCGCTTCCCATCGCCCCGAGTTGCGTCCACGACTGCCCAAAATCTTCGGTCACGAAGACCAGCGGTGTGAAGTTGTCGAAGCGGTAGCCGTTGAGCGACACGTAGGCGCGGCCCACCTCGTGGTGGCTCGCCTCGACGCGGCTCACCCAGAAGTCGCGCGTCGCCGCGGGGAGGTTCGCGCCCGCGTTCGTCCACGAGGTGCCGCCGTCGCGGGTAACGTGGAGGCTCCCGTCGTCGGCTCCGGCCCAGAGCAGCCCGAACTGCAACGGCGACTCGTCGAGGCTCGTGAGCGTACCGTAGGGCACATCGCCGGGCAGGCCGCCCTTCGTGAGGTCATCGGAGAGCGCGGTCCACGTCTCGCCGCGGTCCATAGAGCGGTGCAGCTTGTTCGAGCCGAAGTAGAGGATGTCGGGATTGAAGCGCGAGAGGTGGATCGGCGTCTGCCAGTTGAAGCGCAGCGGGCGCTCGCCGAGGTCGTGGCGCGGCGTGATGCGCGTGCGGCTGAACGACCCGTCGCCGCGGCGCTCGATGCGGTAGTAGTTGCCGAACTGGAAGCCGGTGTAGATGCGCTCGTTCGTCCGGGGATCGACCTGAATCTGCATCCCGTCGCCGCCCATGATCCTCTCGTAGGGATACTGCCCCTCGGCGCGCCAGCCTGGCGACTCTTCGTAGGTGTGCGGCCCGCGCCAGACGCCGTTGTCCTGCAGCCCGCCGTAGACGCGGTAGGTATCCGCGCTGTCCACGGCGACGGTGTAGAACTGGCCGACGGGCGGGATGTTGAGCTTGAACCAGCTTGCAGCGTCGTCATAGCTGATGTTCAGCCCGCCATCGTTGCCGTTGATGAGGTGACCGGGGCGGTCCGGGTTGACCCACAGCGCGTGGTGGTCCACGTGGACGTGGTCGGCGTCGTTGCTTGCCCATGTCGCGCCGCCATCGGTTGAGCCGATGAGCGGGACGCCGAGGAGATAGAGCCGGTCCACGTCGTGTGGGCTCACGCGGATTTCGCCGAAGTAGTAGCCGTAACTGAACACGAAGTCGTCGATGAAGCCGTCGTGGGTCTTGCGCCAGGTCTGGCCGCCGTCGTCGGAACGGTAAACCTCGCCGCCGATCACGGGCGTGTCGAACAGTTCACGGTTGGCGTCTTCGAGGTAGGCGACGAGGTCGGCCGGATCGAGGGTGCCCTCTTCTACCATCGCCTGGACGGACGCGGCGGAGTAGTTCAGCGGGAAGCCGTTGTTGTCGAGAAAGGCGTTGACCGACTTCTCCGAGAGCGCGAGGAACGCGTCGCGGCTCATCGTGCTGAGTTCGTCACGCGTCGGCGGGGGATCGGGGCCTTCTTCCGCGTCGTCCTCGTCCTCTTCTGGGCGGCGGTCCTGGTTGTCGAGAAAGGCGTAGAGCGTCTGCCCTGCGCCGAAGCCCGCGTCGCCCGGGAAAAGGGCGAGGCCGATGCGCCCCACGCCCGCGCCCGTCGGGAAGCCGCTGTCCTCGGTCGAAATCAGCGCCCACGAGTCGCCGCCGTCGGTCGATTTGTAGATACCGGAGCCCGGGCCACCTTCCACGAAGTTCCACGCGACGCGGCTGCGGTCCCACGAGGTCGCGTAGAGCACGTCGGCGTCGGTCGGGTCGATCAGGAGGTCGATCACGCCCGTCGAGTCGTTCACAAACAGCGTCTTCGTCCACGTTTGGCCGCCGTCGGTGGTCTTGAAGACGCCGCGCTCGTCGTTGGGCGAGTAGAGGTGTCCGATGGCGGCGACCCACGCGGTTTCGGCGTCGTCCGGGTGGAGCACGATGCGCCCGATGTGGTGCGTTTCGCCGAGGCCCAGGTGTGTCCAGTTTTCGCCGCCGTCCATCGACTTGTAGACGCCCGTGCCCGCGTAGGACGAGCGGCTGGAGTTGTTCTCGCCCGTACCCACCCACACGACTGGCGATACGTCGCTGTCCACCGATTCCGGCCAGCGCACGGCGATATCGCCAATCGTCATGACGGGGAGGTCATCGAACTTCGGCGTGAACGCGCCGCCGTTGGAGGCCGTGTGCCAGAGGCCACCCGAGGCGTACGACACGAAGAAGTGCGTCGGGTCGGCGGGCCACACGTCGAGGTCGGTCACGCGCCCGCTCATCACCGTCGGGCCGATGTTCTCGATGGGCAGCCCACTCACCACGGATGCTTCCATGAGCCGCTGCCGCTGTGCGAATCCCGCGAGGCGTTCTTCGACGGGCATGAACGCGACCTCGGGGGCCGCAAGCCGCATCCCTGAGGCCGACCGTTCGGCTTGAGCCGGCGCAGACGGTACCGAGGGCTGCGCGAAGGCACCCGGAGCGGCGAGAAGAGCGAAGAGGAGGAAGCGGACCATCGAAGCGGGAGTGTAGGTTCTACTCAGGGGTGGACGAACATACCACGCCGCTCGCCCTGCTGTACCGCCGCGCTCCCCTGCCATGCCTTCGATCCGCACACGCCTCCGCGACCGCTTTCGCCGCCCGAGCCCAACCGCTCCCGACCGCATAGCCGTCGAGCGGGAAGCGCCGCGCCTTGTCGAGTCGGTACGCGATCAGGCCGAGGCCATCGCTCAGGACGAGTCGCGGCTGCAGGCACTCCTGAGCCGCGCTGTCGGTAAGCTGCGCGCGCGACGGGCCGACCTCGGCGGGCTGCGCGACGAGTTGCCGGTCCTGCTGCGCTTCCTGCGCGCATGGGTGCAGGGCGACTACCGCCGCGTACCGTGGCGGACGCTCACGCTCGTCGTGGCTGGTCTCGTCTATTTCGTGGCGCCCGTCGACCTGCTGCCCGACGTGCTCGTGGGCATCGGCTTTGTGGACGACGCGGCGGTGATCGCCTACGTGCTCAAGACCATCCGCGGCGACCTCGAACGCTTTGAGACGTGGGAGCGCAAGGAGGAGCGCCGCCTCGAACGCCGCCGCCGACGGTTGCTGCGGTAGCGGGTCGAAGGTCGAAGGTCGAAGGTCGAAGGTCGAAGGTCGAAGGTCGAAGGTCGAAGGTCGAAGGTCGAAGGTCGAA
>JBCBEX010000063.1:0-25126 GCA_038528235.1 Bacteroidota bacterium | reverse complement strand
GCTCGGATCGTTGCTCACGATGCCGAATTGCGAGACGTAGAGGTTGCCCTCGCCGTCAACTACGATGTCGCTCGGCCCAGCGGGGACGACCGCGAACTCGGTGACCTCCCCCGTCGGCGTAACGCGGCTTACCGTGCCGTTCTGCGTATTGAGCGGGGTGAACTCAGTCACATAGTAGTTGCCGTCCGGCGCGCGTGTCAGGTGAATCGGCCCGGTCAATCCTGTGGCGAATACGCTCAGCCTCCCCGCTGGCTCGATGCTGTAGACATTGGTCCCGATGAAGCCGCCGACGGCGAAAAGCTCGCCGGTGACCTCGTCCACGTAGAGCCCGTCCATCGTTTGGGACGAGCGGAAGGTGATGCTGCTCACGGTCTGAGCGAGCGCGGCCGGAGCAAGAATAACGAGGAGAAGCAAGAGACGCATGGTGGTCACTACGTAGGTGGTCGGGCATGAGCGCGGGCCACCTCGGCCCTACGCGCCGCGCAACGTAGGCGACTCACTCCCCAGCGACCCTTGCGCGGGGTCGAGCCGGACCCTGCTGGTATGAACCGGCACGACGGGCCTCTGAAACGACAGCCCCGGCTCCCGACCGCCCCACGCGGCGTGTTGCTAAAATCCGAGTTCGAGCACGCGCTGAAGATGCTCGCGGTAGGTGCGGCTCATATTCAACGTCGTGCCGTCGTGCAGGACCACCGTATAGTCCCCGTGGGAGGCTGGGACCAGCGACCGCACGCGGTCGAGGTGGACTACCGTCGAGCGGTGGATGCGGAGGAAGCGCCGCGGGTCGAGCCGGGAGGCCACACGCGTGAGCGAGGTGCGGATCAGATGCCGAGTTCCCCCGGCGTGCACCGTCACGTAGTTGCCGCTGGCCTCGATCCAGTCCACGTCGGCGACCCGCACCAGGTCGACTCGGTCGGCGAGGCGCACGGCGAGGTGGTCGAGATACGGCTCTTGGGGACGCACGGCTTCGAGCAAAGACGCTAGGGCCGCCTGGGTATGCGACTCGGCCTCGCCACTCTGCGAGCGCCCTCGGTGTTGCGCCTTGGCATGAGCGAGAGTCGACGCGAACCGAGACCGATCGTAGGGCTTCAGCAGGTAGCCCGCAGCGTGGTGCTCAAACGCCTGGATAGCGTAGGTGTCGTAGGCCGTCGCGAAGACCACGACCGGCGCAGGACCCGGCGGGCGTCGCCGCAGCACGTCGAAGCCTGACAGTTCGGGCATCTGGATGTCGAGGACGAGCAGGTCGACGCAGTGCTGCTCCAACGCATCGAGCGCCTCGTAGCCGTCACCGCAGGTCGCCACGACTTCGATGTCGGGGTCCTCGGCCAGCCATCGTGCCAACTTCCGCAGCGCAGGCGGCTCGTCGTCTACGGCCACCGTTCGGAGGCGACTTGTCGCGGGATATAAAGCGCTACCCATCGGCCACGACCAGGTCTGCGGTGACTGCCGTGTCTTTGACGGAGCGATATGGAAAGCGGAGCTGCGCCACCACGCCTCCCTCAGCGGGCGCGAGCACGACGGAGGGCGCTCCCTGAGCGGAGCCAGCGAACGTGGCCTCAAGGCGTGCCCGCGTGTTGGCAAGCCCGAGCCCCACCTCCCTTCGCTTTGAGGCGTCGGCCAACCCACCAGGAGGCGCGGAGTTGTACACCTCGACGACAACGACCGCCGCATCGTCCCTTCGTCCTCGCACCTCGATGGTGGCCGGGCCTGCATGCCGCGCCACGCCATGCTGCACGGCGTTCTCGACGAGCGGTTGCAACAACAGGTAGGGCACCGCCGCGTCCTCGACCACCGGATCGACGTCGAAGTCCACGGTCAGGCGCGTCTCGAATCGGTCCTGGACGATGCCGAGGTACTGCTCGCAAAAGGCCAGGTCCTCACGCAATGGCACCACGGGCCGGTCTACTTGGTCGAGCGTGCGCCGAAGAAAATCGCCGAGTCGGCTGAGCATCCGATCTGCCGCCGCCGGGTCTTCGTGCAGGGTCGCCGAGATGGTGTTGAGCGCGTTGAAGAGGAAATGCGGCTGCAGTTGCCGTGCGAGTACGTCGAGGCGGGCCTCAGCGAGTTGGGCGCGCAAGGCCGCCGACCGCTGCTCTTCGTCGCGGAGCCGATGCAGGTAGCCCTGGGTGAGCCCGACGCCAATCAGCAGGACGTAGACGAGGAAGCCAAACGGGATCCAAAAGCTCACAAGGATCTCCGAGCGTTCCGCGATGCGCGCGCCCAGCGTCTCGCCGAGGGGCATACCCACCGCCTCCACCAGTACGTACGCTACGGCGTAGAGGCCTGAGCCCAACGCGTAGGCAGTGGCTCCCACAAGCAGGCCAAGCGGCAGGTGCAGGGCCCACTGCCACGACGGGCGGCGAAAGGCGTTGACGGACCGATGGGCCAGCCAGACTATTATAGGCGTGAGCATCGCCCACCCATTCCAGTAGGCCACCTCAGGCAGTACGAGATCGACGGCCAGCACGAACGACATGTCTGTCTGTGTCGAGCCGATCCACAGCCCACCCCACACCAGCGACAACGCCGTGTACAGAAGCGGCAGGCGGGGCCAGTAGCTGCGAAGAAACGAGGAGAACATGGACGAACGAGTAGGGAGCTAGCAAGGATACCGCCGTTGCTCCTTCCGGGCGTCCAGGTCTTCCCGTATTGCCCTGCTGCTTCGTCGGTTGCTCATCCTGAGCCGAACAGATCCAACTGACCACGTTGTGTGTCGACGGCGTCAGGGGGCATCGCAGCCCTCTGGACTGTGCGCCCGCCGCGCTTCCAGCTATCGCGGCGCTCGCGCTCGATGGCCTCGTCGAAGAAGGGGCGCGGGGTGTAGCCGTCTTCGAGCTTCTGCGCAAGGCGCGTGAGGCTGCGCAGTGCCTTTGCCTTGTCGGTCTGCCCCAGCTTGGCACGTTCCACTGCGCCGCGCAGGGTCTCGATGGTCTCGTCGTAGACGCGCGTTGGTACGGGGAACGGCGTGCCGCCCTTACCGCCGTGCGCGAACGTGAACCGCGCCGGGTCGGAGAAGCGTGTCGGCGTGCCGTGGACGACTTCGCTCACGAGCGCTAGCGCCTGCAACGTGCGGGGGCCCAGACCCTTGAGCAGCAGCAACTCTTCGAAGGTCGCCGTTTCGGATTCCTGGGCGAGGTGCAGCACAGCCCCGAGTCGCTTTAGATCGACGTCGCTCGCGCGGACGCCGTGGTGACGCGCCAGCCGCATCGTGGCCACTTCGCTCACGAGTGCGGTCACGGGCTCCTGCGCCACGGTGAGAATGCCCTCCTGTGCGGGCTGCGCCTCGGCGTCGACGAGGTTGAGGATCGCACCCTGATTCGGTCCCGCAATCGCCGAGTGTGGGTCGTGCACGAAGGAGTCGAGGCCATTCGAGTGCCAGTGGTAGCGCCGCGCGCTGCGGTCGGCGGGCTTCATGCCCTGCTGGATCACGGCCCACTCCCCGTCGGCGCTGGCGACGAAGCCGTGGATGTAGAGTTGGAAGCCGTCCTGCACCGCGGTGTTGTCCACCTTCGCGCTGAGCTTGCTCGCGCGAGCGAGCGCGTCGCCGTCGAGGCTCGTCCGGCCGGCGTAGCGGACGAGCTCGTGCGGAGTCTGGAGCGAGCGCTTGCCCTTGCCGCCGCACACAATCAAGCCGAGGTCGTCCGCATGCGGGTTCAGCGCTGTCTTGAGGGCCCGCAGCACGGCGGTTGTCACGCCCGACGAGTTCCAGTCCATCCCGATGACCGCGCCGAAGCTCTGGAACCAGAACGGATCGGAGAGCCGCTTCAGAAAGCCCTGCGTCCCATAGTCGGCGACGATCGCTTCGGTGACGTGCAGGCTCAGCTTCGTCATCCGCCGGAAGAGCCATGGCGGGATGCCCCCACCCATAAGTGCGAGGTCGGCGGTCCCTGAACGTTGAGGCGTGATGTTAGCCATCGGTGCGGTTACAGGGCGAGTTCGCGCTGCCACTCCTTCCAAGCAAGAATATGCCGCACGGCGCGCGACCGTTCGGGCCGCCACGCCTCGGCCATGTCCCTCATCCTCCGTTTCTGGCCATTGCCCGGCTCGATGCCGTAGAGCGTGCCCATGATCTGCTTGAGGTGGTAGTCATCCGCGGGAAAGATGTCGGGGCGCTCCAGCGTGAACAGCAGCACCATGTCGATGGTCCACGGGCCCACGCCGCGAATCTGTTTCAGCAGGGTACGTACCTCGGCATCAGCAAGCGATGTCCACTCGATGTCGTGATGCGTCTCGAAGAAGGCGACGGTGGCTGCTAGAGCATCGCGCTTTTGGCGTGACAACCGCACGTCAGCGAGTCCGTCCCGTTCGAATTCTCCGAAGGTGTCGGGGGTGACACGGCCGAGGCCAGCACGGTCGAGGGAGCGGGCGAAGACATGCTTTGTGCTGCGGTAGTGGATCTGCTGCTCGACGAGGCAGCTCACGAGGTCGTGAAAGACATCGCGTGTGCTCTCGTGCGGCGGGAGCAGCACGGTCTGTTCGAGGCGGGTGAGGACGGGATCCGACACGGTGCTAGGTGGTGGGCGTCCAGCGACGCAGTCGGAGTGCGTTGGCGAGGACGAACACGCTCGATAGCCCCATCGCTGCCGCCGCAAAGACGGGAGAGAGCAACGTCCCGGTGAATGGATAGAGCACGCCCGCTGCGACCGGGATCAAGACGACGTTGTAGGCGAACGCCCAAAACAGGTTTTGCCGGATCGTGCGCAGCGTGGCTCTGGCAAGCGATCGTGCACGAACCAGGCCGTTCAGGTCCCCACCCATCAGCACTAGGTCCGCCGCCTCGATGGCAATGTCGGTGCCCGTCCCGATAGCGACGCCCACGTCGGCTTGCGCCAGAGCCGGGGCATCGTTGATGCCATCACCGACGAAAGCGACCCGGCGCCCGTCGCGTTGGAGCGCATCCACGACGTAGGCTTTGTCGGCGGGCAGCACCTCAGCCCGCACCTCGTCGATGCCCAGTCGGTTCGCTACAGCCCACGCGGTGGCGTCGTTGTCGCCAGTCACCATGGCCACGCGCAAACCGAGGCCTTGAAGCGACGCAATGGCGGCGGGCGTGGTCGGCTTGACCGGGTCAGCCACCGCGAGAATGGCGGCGAGGTGCCCATCGATAGCGGCGTAGAGCGGCGTCTTGCCCGCGGCGGCGAGGCGTTCGGCGACGGCCGCGAACGCATCCACGTCGAGGCCATGCTGCGCCATGAAGCGGTCGGCCCCCACCGCGATCGTTCGCCCGTCGATCGCACCGGCGACACCGTAGCCGGGCGTTGCCCTGAACCGCGATACGCTTGGGATGTCGAGACCGCGCTCCACGGCGGCCCGAACGAGCGCGGCAGCGATGGGGTGCTCGGACCGCGCCTCGACCGCCGCCACGAGACGCAGCACCTCGTCGTCGTCAAAGCCGGGAGCTGTCTCCACGTCGGTGAGCGTGGGCCGCCCCTCCGTGAGCGTCCCCGTTTTGTCGAGCGCGACGACCTCGACCTCGGTGAGCGTCTGCAGCGCTTCGCCGCGGCGAAAGAGTACACCGTGCTGCGCCGCCTTGCCCGTGCCGACCATCACGGCCGTCGGCGTCGCGAGGCCCATCGCGCACGGACAGGCGATGATGAGCACCGACACGGCCGCGACGAGCGCATAGGTCAGCCCTGGGTCGGGTCCGACGGCGAGCCACACCGCGAACGTCACAGCGGCAATGACGAGCACGATGGGCACGAACACGGCGACGACGCGGTCAGCAAGCGCCTGGACGGCAGGCTTTGAGCCCTGCGCCGCCTCGACCATACGGACGATCTGCTGCAAGACGGTGTCGCCCCCTACCTGCGTCGCAGTCAGCGTGAAGCTCCCGGCCTGGTTGACTGTCCCGCCTACGACGTTGTCGCCTTCCCCCTTCTCGACGGGCACGGGCTCGCCTGTCAGCATCGCCTCGTCCACGAACGAGCGCCCCTCGATGACTACCCCATCAATGGGCACCCGTTCACCCGGCCGCACCTGCACGTGGTCACCAACGACGACCTCGGCGATCGCCAACTCGGTGAAGCGCCCACTGCGTTCGACCCGTGCGGTGTCGGGCTGAAGGCGTAGCAGCGCGCGGATCGCCTCGGAGGTGCGGCCTTTAGCGAGGGCTTCGAGGTATTTGCCAAGTAGGATCAGCGTGATGACCGTCGCCGATGCCTCGTAGTAGACGTGGTTCGCGTCCGGCGGTAGGATCGACGGTAGGAACGTGGCGATGACAGAATAGCCGTACGCCGCGCTCGTGCCCAGCGCCACGAGCGTGTTCATGTCCGGCGCGCCGTGGCGGACAGCAGCCCAGCCCGTGCGGTAGAAGCGCAGGCCCGGCCCGAACTGCACGACGCTGGCGAGCGCGAAGAACACGAAGCGCCATGTCTGCATCGGCAGCAGCGCTATCAATGCCTCGTGGACGGGTGGCACGAGCATCGCCCCCATGTCGAGGAGGACGATGGGCAGCGTGAAGCCCGCCGCGATCCAGAGGCGACGCTGAAGTGAGCGGCGTTCCTGCGCCCTCGCTTCTTGTTCGGCATCGTCCCGCGCTGGTACCGGGTCGCTTGCGGCCTCGGCGACCGTGATCACGTCATAGCCCGCGTCCCGGACGACTTGGTCGAGGTCAAGGCGGGCGACCTCGGCGGTGCGGAAGCGTACCGTCGCGCGCTCCGTGGCGAGGTTGACCGTCGCCTCCTCGACACCCGGCACCTTACCCAAGGCACGCTCGACGCGGCCCGAGCACGCGGCGCAGGTCATCCCCTGCACCGAGAGTGTAGCGGTGTGAGTACCCGACGTGGCCACGTCGGGGGCCTCGACCTCACTCGTAGTCGTTTCCTGAACGGCTGCGGGGCGCATGGCGCGTGGTGGGCCTACTGCTTGACGGCATAGCCTTCTTCCTCGATCAGCGCCGCGAGCTCGGTCAAACTCGTCTTCGCGGGGTCAAAGTGGATCGTCGCTGACCCCATCTCGACAGATTCAACCTCGACGCCATCCTGGCCTGTGAGCGCGGACTCGACCGCCCGGATGCAGTGGGCACAGGTCATACCGTCAATGTGGAGAGTCTGGACGTGTTTGGCGTTCATCGTGACGAGGGGCAGGCAATGCATGGCGTGGGTACCGAGACTGAACCGCTGCGACGCTCTCAGGGTCCGTGCGCATTCGGCCGGGCCGGCTGTCGCGCGTTCGTTCCTCCTCGGGAGGTTGATCGGTCGTGGCGAGGCCTGGCTTCCTCTTCGCTGTGAGGGTCGTTCGCTGCGGCTGTGAAGCTTTCGGGCACCCCCCAACCGTGTGTCGTCTTTGGGGATATTGCGCCAACTCGCTGCCGCGGCACCACAGCCGCACCCTACCCTCCGCACCCCTCCTATGCGCTCGACGGGCACGTACCGCAAGCTCTTCCAGGTGCTCACGCCGAGTGAGCGTCGCCGTGTCTACCTCCTGGTCCCAGCCATCATTCTGATGGCGCTGTTGCAAGTGGCCGGCATCGGCTCGGTAGCCCCATTCCTCCAGGTCGTTGCCGACCCCAGCTCGGTCGAAACGAACGAGTGGCTGGCGCGGGTTTACAACATGTTTGGCTTCACGACCACAGAGGGCTTCCTGATGGCGCTCGGCTGCGTGACGCTGACGTTGTTGGTGCTCGGTAACGTGTTCAACACACTCGTCGCGTGGGCCATGGCGCGGTTCACACAGATGCGCCGCCACTCGCTTTCGATGCGGCTGTTGAAGTCGTACCTCTACCGCCCCTACCTCTACTACCTCCGCACGAACTCGGCCGAACTGGGCAAGAATCTCCTCTACGAGGTCAACGAGATCGTCAACGGCATCCTCCAGCCATGCATGGTGCTCGTGGCCCGCGGCGTGGTGAGCGTCTTCATCTTCGCGCTCTTGATCGCCGTCGACCCGCTGCTCTCCGTCGGCGCATTCGTGGTCTTTGGCGGGGCCTACAGCCTGATCTATCTCTCGGTCAAGCGCAAGTTGCTCCGGACCGGAAAGGAGCGCGTCGCGGCCAACGGGCAGCGCTTCAAGATCGCGAGCGAGGCGTTCATGGCCGTCAAGGACGTAAAGCTGCTTCACCTGGAAGAGCCGTTCCTCGACCGCTTCTCGAAGCCGTCGCGGACGTTCGCCGAGCGGCTCGTCACCCAGAACGTGATCGCCAAGATCCCGCAGTATGCGATGGAGACGCTCGCCTTCGGCGGCATCCTCTTAATCGTGCTCTACTACATCGCGCTGGAGAAGAACGTCGCCGAGATCATCCCGCTGCTCGGCGTCTACGCCTACGCCATCCTCCGGCTCAAGCCGAACCTCCAGGAGGTTTACATCTCGATGGCGAAGATCTCCTTCAACGACGCCGCGCTCGCCCGCATCTACGACGATCTGCAGGGCCAGGGCGACGCCATCAACAACCAGCGCCGCCGCCGCAAGGAAGTCGTCCGCGACAACGCCGTCCCATTCGAAAACGCCGTCGCGCTTCGCAACGTGACGTTTGGCTACCCCGAGAGCGCGCCGCTCTTCCACGATCTCTCCCTCACGATCCGCAAGGGCGAATCGGTCGGCTTCGTCGGCCCCACTGGCTCGGGCAAAACGACGGTGGTGGATTTGCTCCTCGGCCTGCTGCGCCCGCAGGATGGCGCGCTCGTGGTGGATGATCAGGCAGTCACCGACGACCTCCTCCCCGCGTGGCAGAAGCACTGCGGCTACGTCCCCCAAAACATCGTCCTGATCGACGACACCGTCGCCTCAAACATCGCCTTCGGCGAGCCAACAGTGGACATGGACGCCGTCGTCCGCGCGGCGAAGGCGGCCAACATCCACGACTTCATCAAGGACGGCCTCGAAGACGGCTACGAGACGATGGTCGGCGAGCGCGGCATCCGGCTCTCCGGCGGCCAGCGGCAGCGCATCGGTATTGCCCGGGCGCTCTACCACAACCCCCAGGTGCTCGTCTTCGACGAGGCCACGTCGGCGCTCGACAACGAGACGGAGCGCGCCGTCATGCAGGCCATCGAGGCGCTGCGCGGCGAACGGACACTCATCACCATCGCCCACCGCCTGAGCACGGTCCAGTCTTGCGACCAGCTCTTCTTCCTCGAAAAGGGCACGCTCACCGCCTCCGGCACCTTCGACGAACTCGTCGCTGCCAACGAGCAGTTCGAGCGCATGGCGCTGGCGAATGCCTAAAGTTTGAAGTGAGAAGTAGGAAGTTTGAGGTGTGTCTCGGCTAAGGCTTGACGTCTCCTAGCTACTATTTCTCCACTTCTCACTTCCTACCTCTTACTTCTCCCTTCGAAATGCCTCCTCTGAAGCAGACGTTGAAGTACCGCGCCGCGATTTTTCGCGAGCGCCACCTCCAGCCGTTCGTCTTCATCCACATCAACAAGACGGGCGGCAGCAGCGTCGAGAAGGCGCTCGGCGCGCGGTTCGAGCACAAGACGGCGCAGGAGAAGATCACGATGCTCGGACGCAACGCGTGGGACCGGAAGTTCACGTTCTGCATCGTCCGCAACCCGTGGGACCGCGCGGTGTCGCTGTTCCACTACCGCAAGATGACCGACCAGACGGGCCTCGCGGACACGGAGATGGGCTTCCAGACGTGGCTCCGGCAGACGCTGCAGGACCAGGACCCGGCGTTCTACGACAAGCCTCGCATGTTCATGCCCCAGCGCGACTGGATCGCGGACGACAACGGGCAGATCCTCGTCGACTACACGATGCGCTTCGAGAACCTGCACCGAAGCTTTGAAGAGGTCGCCCGGCGGCTCGGCAAGGACGTGCGGCTCCCGCACCTCAAGAAGTCGAAGCGCCGCGACTACCGCACCTACTACGACGCCGCGACCATCGACCTCGTCGCTGAGTTCTACGCCGTGGACCTAGAAGCCTTCGGCTACACGTTCGATGGGGTGTCGGAGGCGAGCATCTCGAACGCATAGCCTCATCCTCGTCATCCTGAGCGCAATTCGTGAAGCGAATGGAGCCGAAGGATCTTGGCCCTATCTCCTAGTCAGGTTTCGACTTGGGTGATGCCCCGGAGATTCTTCGACTCGCTGCGCTCGCTCAGAATGACACCGTTGAGGTATGAACCTCCCATTGACAGCACGAAAAAAACCGATCGATACGGTTCGCGGTCGCTAGTCGAGCGTGTAGACGTCCGGGCGGCGATCGCTAAAGAGGTGATTGGTCGCCGTGAGTTGGCGCTCACGGGAGGCGTGCGGGTCGAACTTGGCGGTGAGCACCGTTGTAGCCTCGCGCCCAGCGCTGGCCATCGGGTGGCCTTCCGGTGAGCAGATCACGCTCTGACCGATGAACGTCAATGTCTCGTCGCCTACCGTTTCGGTGCCGATTCGGTTGGCCGTGATCGTGACGACGTGGTTTTCGAGCGCGCGGATCGGCATGGAGCGCGGGCAGTCCTTGCGCACGAGGTTCGACGGGTGCGCGATCACGTCGGCCCCCTGCAGGGCGAGTGAACGGGCGGCTTCGGGGAAGTACCAGTCGAAGCAGATCATCACGCCGAGCCGGTAGGCCGTGCCATCGCGCGTGGTCGCGTCGAACACACGAAAGCCGAGGTCGCCGGGGGCTGACCAGTCCTTCTCGCGGTAGAAGAGGTGCACCTTGCGATACGTCTCCGTCGAGCCGTCGGGGCGCACGACGACGGCGGAGTTGTAGCGCTGGCCATCGTTGCCCAACTCGGGCAGCCCGGCCACGAACGTCGCGCCCGACGCGGCGGCCCATTGCTGAATCCGCTTCGTCGTCGGTCCGTCTGGGATCGGCTCGGCTACACTGGCCGCATCGTCGAGCGAGCGGAAGAAGTAGCCCGATGCAAACAGCTCCGGTAGCACGACGAGGTCCGCATCAACGCCGTCCAGCAGCGCCTCAACGCGGTCGAGGTTGCCCGCCACGTCGAGATAGGCAGGGTCGAATTGAAGCAGCGCCGCAGTCAAGGTCGTAGGTCGTAGGTCGTAGGTCGTAGGTCGTAGAAGCAAGCCTGATTTCGGGATTCGTGCAAGCGAATAAGCTCTTCGCGACCTCCACCCTATTCGCTAGCCCCTCGTCGCTATTCGCTCTGGATGGCGGTGATACAGACCACGTTGACAATGTCCTCGGCATCGGCCCCGCGCGAGAGGTCGTTGGCAGGCTGTGCGAGCCCAGCGAGGATCGGCCCGATGGCTTCGGCTCCCGACGTGCGCTGGACGGCCTTGTAGGTGATGTTGCCCGCCGCGAGGTTCGGGAAGACGAACACGTTGGCGTCGCCTTTGAGCGGCGAGTTCGGAGCTTTGCGTGCGGCGACACTCGGGACGTATGCGCTGTCAAACTGAAATTCGCCGTCGATCGTCCAGTCGGGACGGCGCTCGCGGGCGAGCTTGACGGCTCCGCGGACACGATCCACGTCGGGGTGCTCGGCCGAACCAATCGTCGAGAACGAGAGGAAGGCGATGCGCGGCGTCTCGCCCGTGAGTTGCTGATGCGCGCGCCCTGCGTCGAGGCCGATGGAGGCGAGTTGCTCGGACTCCGGCTCAACGTTCACGGCACAATCTGCGAAGGTGCAGACGCGACCGTCGGGCATCACCATCAGGAAGAAGCTCGATACGAGCGCGGAGCCCTCGCCGACGCCGATCATGCTGATCGCGGCCCGGATCACGTCGGGGCTCGGGTGCGCCGCGCCAGAGACGGAACCGTCCACAATATCATGGCGCACCATTAGCGCACCGAACACGAGTTCGTCGGCGACGGCCGCGTGTGCCTCGTCCTCGGTGGCGCCCTTGCGTTTGCGGAGGTCATAGTAGGTCTGCGCAAACGCCTCCCGGTGCTCCGAGGCTGCGGGGTGAATGAGCGGAACGGAGTCGGGGATTGTGATTCCTTCCTGCTTAGCGAGCGGTAGCACCACGTCGGGGTTGCCCAGGAGTACCGGCTGCGCGAGTCCCTCGTCGACGATCCACTTCATCGCGTGGAGCGTGCGGGCGTCTTCGCCCTCAGGGAGGACGATGCGCTTATTGAGGGCCTTGGCTTTCGCTTGAATTTGGTCAATCATATCAATCGATAGACGTATCGAAACCATGCGTATTGCGTGTTACGTGTTGCGTGTGTTCTTACTCAACACGCAATACGTAACACGCAACAACGTGACAGCGCAGCGCTAGAGGCTAGCGAGCACACCCTGGATCGCCTCGAAGTCAGGCTGCACGCCCGCATTGGCCGTGATCTCGGCGTACCGGATCGTGCCGTCTTGCGCGATCACATAGGCGGAGCGCTTCGAGATGCGATCCAGGTTCATCGACGTGAAGTCGTTGTCGTACTTCGAGTCGTAGAGCGCCGACACCTCGGCGTTGTGGTCGGTCAGAAGCGGGAAGGTCAGGCTGTTCGCCTTCTTGAACTCCTGGAGCACGAACGGCGAGTCAGTCGAGATGCCGAAGACCTGAACGTTCGCGTCGGTGTAGGTCGCGAGGTCGTTGTTGACCGTGTTGAGTTCGGTGGTGCAAACACTCGTGAACGCGCCCGGGAAGAAGAGCAGCAGAACGTTGCCGTTCTTCAGCGCGTCTGAGAGCGTGACGGCCTCCATGCCGTCGGAGTAGAGCGTGAAGTCGGGGGCGGCGTCGCCAACAGAGAGGGCCATGGGAAGAGGCAGGGGAAAAGGAGAGGGAGAAACGAAGACGTGAGGTCGCGCAGGGCGATAGAGGGGCGTCACCCGCCGAAGCGGATCGTGCGGATGGGCTCGACACGAGCGGCGGCGCGGGCAGGCAGATAGGCAGCCAGCACGCACAGCACGAGCGCAAGCGTCGTCACTATGACGAAGTCGAGCGCGCGAAGTTCAACGGGCGCTGTGTCCAGATAGTAGGCATCCTGCGGCAACGGAATCACGCCGAAGCGCTGCTGGACGAGCCCGAGGACGAGCGCGAGCCCTGCACCGACCGCGGCCCCGGCTCCACCGATGAGCAGGCCAAGCCAGAGAAACAGGCGACGCACGCGTTTGCGGCTCGCACCCATGCCGAGAAGGATGCCGATCTCGCGGCTCTTTTCGAGGAGCAGCATCAGCAGCGCGCCGATGATGTTGAACGCGCCGATCAGGACGAGCGTCCCGATGACGAGCGGGATGATGCTCTGCTGGAGGTCGACCCACGCGAAGAGGTTCGGGTAGAGGTCGTAGACCGAGCGCACGCTGTACGGCACGCCGAGGTCGAGCGAGAGCGTGCGGGCGTACGACTGCGCAAGGTCGGGGTCGTGGAGACGGACGTCGAAGCGCGTCACTTCGTCGTCGGCGAGGCGGAAGAGGCGACGGGCGGCGTCGAGGTCGGTGTAGGCGAACAGCTCGTCGAACTCGGCGAGGCCTGTCTCGTAGATGCCCGCGACGTGGAACTGCCGGACGGCGGGCCGTGCGGCGAGGCCCGCTGCAATAGTCCCCACGGGTGGCTGGCTCAGGCTACGCGTCGAGAAGGCCGTCAGCGGCTGGCCGACCTCCGCGCCGAGGAGTGCCGCAAGCTTGCTGCCGATCACCACGCCGGGCCGCCTCGCGCTGTCGGGCGCGAACGAAAAGCCTCCGGCGTCGTCGAGCATGCGCTCTTGCAAAAACGGCTGCCCGTCCTCGGGCATACCGAGCAGCTGCACTCCGTCGATGTCGTTTGACGACCGCAAGAGCGCGAAGTCCGCCACGATGGGCACGGCCGAGGCGACCTCGTCGCGGGCCGCCAGCGCTGTCTGGAGCGAGTCGGCGCGGTCGAGCGGGCGGCTCAGGTAGGTCGTCACCTGGATGTCGGCCCCCACCCCGACGATCTTCGCGCGGATCTCGCGGCTAAAGCCGTTGACGATCATGAGCGCGAGTAGCAGCGCGGCCACGCCGACGGCCACGCCCCCCACCGCGATGCCGGTCACGAAGCGCAGGAAGCCGCGCCCGCCCGCTCCCTCGGAGGTCGGGTCCCACAGGTAGCGTGCGGCGACGGTGCGTTCGAAAGACAAGTAGGTCGAAGGTCGAAGGTCGAAGGTCGAAGGTCGAAGGTCGAAAAGGTGCGGCGCTTTCTGAGGCAGATCAAGCCCGTCGCCAATTCTCTCCAGTTCTCCCTCTCGCCGGTTCCCCTCAACCTCCGCGCCCCCACCGCTCCTACTATCTTTCGGCTCCCCCAATCCAAGCCGCATCTCTGATGAACAACACCTTCGCGCGTCCGCCAGCCCCGACCAACGAACCCGTCCGTAGCTACGCGCCCGGTACGCCGGAACGGGCGTCGCTCCAGCGCGCCGTGCTTGCCATGCGCGACGAGCACGTCGAAGCTGGGCCCATCGTCGGCGGCGAGCATCGGACGACAGGGCGGCTCGGCGAGATGCGGCCGCCGCACGAGCACCAGCGCGTGATCGGCACGTTTCACAAGGCGCGCCCGGGCGATGTCACCGACGCCATCGAAGCCGCCCTTGACGCGCGCCACGACTGGATGCGGATGGCGTGGACCGACCGCGCCGCCATCTTCCTGAAGGCCGCCGAACTGATCGCCGGGCCGTACCGCGACACGATCAACGCCGCCACGATGCTCGGGCAGAGCAAGAACGCGATGCAGGCCGAAATCGACAGCGCGTGCGAGTTCATTGACTTCCTGCGGTTCAATGTCCACTTCATGACGCAGGTCTACGTCGACCAGCCTGTCAGCAGCCCCGGCATCTGGAACCGCGTCGAGTACCGCCCGCTCGAAGGGTTCGTCTTCGCCGTCACACCGTTCAACTTCACAGCCATCGCGGGCAACCTTCCGACAGCCCCCGCGCTGATGGGCAACGTGGCGCTCTGGAAGCCCGCCCCCACGCAGATGCGCGCCGCGACCGTCATCATGGACGTGCTCGAAGCGGCGGGCCTGCCGCCGGGCGTCATCAACTTCCTCCCCGGCGACGGCGCCGACGTCGGCGACCCCGTGCTCGCCTCGGAACACCTCGCCGGGTTGCACTTCACCGGCTCAACCGGCACGTTCCAGCACCTCTGGAAGACCATCGGCAACCAGATCGGACACTACCGCACTTACCCGCGCATCGTCGGGGAGACGGGCGGCAAGGACTTCATCGTCGCCCACGCCTCAGCCGACCCAGCAGCGGTAGCGACGGCCATCGTGCGCGGCGCGTTTGAGTACCAGGGCCAGAAGTGCTCCGCCGCCTCGCGCTGCTACATCGACGCGGCGATCTGGCCTGCCGTCGAGGAGCACCTCCTCGCGCAACTCGCTGAAATCAAGGTCGGCCCGACGCACGACTTCACGAACTTCGTCAACGCCGTCATCGACAAGAAGGCATTCGACAAGATCACGGGCTACATCGACCGCGCGAAGGCGGCCGACGGCGTGTCGATCCCAGCGGGCGGCACCTACGATGACAGCGAGGGCTACTACATCGACCCGACCGTGCTCGTCGTGGACGACCCGATGTACGAGACGATGCGGGAGGAACTCTTCGGCCCTGTGGTCACGATCTACGTCACGCCCGACGGCCAGCCCTTCGCGGACACGCTTGATCTCGTCAACCGCACGTCGCCCTACGCGCTCACGGGAGCCGTCTTCGCCCGCGAACGCGCACTCCTCGCCCAGGCCACCGACGCGCTGGCGGACAACGCGGGCAACTTCTACCTCAACGACAAGCCGACCGGGGCCGTCGTGGGCCAGCAGCCGTTCGGCGGCGCGCGCGCCTCGGGGACGAACGACAAGGCGGGGTCCTACGTGAACCTCCTCCGCTGGGTCAGCTTCCGCACGCTGAAGGAGAATTTCAACCCGCCGAAGCACTTCGCCTACCCGTTCCACCAGGCGGACTGAGGGTAGGCCGTGAGCGGTCTGGTCCTCCTCCATCTCCCACAGTAGTCATCCCCGCGCAGGCGAGGACCCACGAGATCAGATCAATGGACGGCCTGATCCGGTGGTACCCAGTCGGCGCGCGCTTGCAGCTAACTTTTTGCTGGCGCTCAGCTTCGCGACTCGCTGAGCTACCGCGTCAACCGGGTGGGTCCCCGCATTCGCGGGGATGACTGTAGGGTAGGTTTGGTTCTCCAGCCCGAAGCTCTATGGGAAGAGGTTTTCTGGACGTAGGGGGTCCAGTAGCCCTGGCGGCGGCTTCCCTAACGTCGAAATCAAGACACGCGACCTTGTTGGTTCGACAGGATCGTACAGCACATCCACATGGGAGCCGATCCAGGAGCGGCAGGCGTTGTACCGCTTACGCTCGCTCCGAAGAGTGTGCGTACGTCCATCGACTTCGACGTCGAAGTCTGCAACGAGAAAGCGACTCCAGTGACGCCCCACGCGCCTCAGCTCACAATCCACGACTAGGCCCGTTGCGACCTCACCTCGCTCGTTTAGGATTTGCATATCCTCTCGATTCGCAAGTTCTGTACGTACGATCATCGCGCAAAACCAGACCAAGACGAGAACGCCTAGAGTACAGGTAGCCCACAGGAGAGGCCTCGGCCAGGCCTCAACCTTGTCTGCAAGCTCTGTGATGACAGGGTAGCGTGAGAGGCGTGACCGCTTGGTACGTCTGTCCTTGTACAATCGCATAATGCCCGCGTTGGTCTACTGCGCGATCACCTCGTCCATCAGCAGCCACGATGCCGTGTCGATCTCGACCTCCACGTCATCAGAGAGCGTGAGGAAACCTTCCCCACTGGGCATGGCGACGCGCTGGGCTTCGCCGTTGACGGTGACTTCGACGGGGACCTCGAACGTCATGCCCTCGGGGAGCGGGCCGTCGGGCAGCAACCAGCGGAGGGCGAGGCCGCGGTCGCGGGCACGGCTCACGCGCTGCGTCTGGAGGCGCGGCAATCCGGCACGGCGTAGGTAGACTTCGATAAAGCCGTCGAGGTCGAGGCCGCTCACGTCTTCAGCGATGCGGAGGAACTCGTCGGTGTTGGAGAAGCGGCATTGGCTTCCGTCGGTGACGAGTTCCATCGCGGGATCGGGATACGCCATGCGCCGGAGGATGCGATGGAAGACCTCGTCGTCCCCGTTTTCGCCACGCGTCAGCCATCGGAGCGTGTGCATGATCCACGCGCCCTTGTAGTAGATGTCGCTGTCAGACTGCCCGTCCTCGGCGAAGTACATCTGCTTCGTCGTCCGACTCTCGCGCGGAGCGACGGGGCGGCGGTTGTTGATGAGGCGACGTTGCTGCAAGAGGTAGCGCCGGTAGCCATCGAGGCCGCCGTGCCGCTCGGCGGTGAGCGCCTGCGCGTAGGTGCCGATGCCCTCGTGGATCCAGAAGTCGTTCCAGTCGCGCGCGGTGACGAGGTTGCCCCACCACTCGTGCGCGAGTTCGTGGTTGTGCAGCCAGTCGAAGCCGAAGGCGTTGGGCTCGAACGTGGAGCCGTACGAGATCATCGTCTGGTGCTCCATGCCGAGGTAAGGCGTGTGCCCGATGCCGTACTTGTCGGCGCGGAACGGATAGGGGCCGAATAGTTCTTCGAAGGCACGGAGGTCGTCTTTGAAGTACGGCAGCAGCGCTTCGCCTGCCTCGGCACGTTCGGGGAGCACGTAGAACGTGATCGGGATGGTCTCGCCCGTGACGCTCGTGTAGGTGTCCGAGAGCACGCGGAAGGGCGCGACGTAGGCCGTCACGGTGTAGTTGTTGATCGGCGTGGAGACGAACCAGTCGAAGGTGCGCGTGGCGGGGCCGGCCTGCGGGTTGCCCTCGGCCTCGGTCTCGGTCGTCTGCCGGAGCCGCCCGTTTGAGGCGGCGATGAGGCCCTCAGGCACAGTGAGCGCGATGCGCATCGAGTCGGGCTCGTCGGAGGGGTGGTCTTTTGTCGGCCACCACAGGTCTGCGCCCTCGCCCTGGCACGAGACGGCGACCCACGGCTGCCCGTCCACAGTCCTCGCCCACGTGAAGCCCCCCTGCCACGGGGGGCGCTCGGCGACATGCGGCTGGCCGCCGTACACGACCTCAATGACCAGCGAATCGCCGTCGACAAGCGTGCGCCCGAGGTGCAGCAGCACTTGGCCGGCATCGCGTTGGATGCCGAGGGCGATGGGGCCCGCCGCTACCAAGTCGTTGCTAAGGTCGAATGCGGCGCGCGCCTCTAGCTTCGTGTCGAGGTCAAGGACTAACACATCCAGCGAGTCGCGGACGGCAGCGTGCACGGTCAACGTCCCTTCGATGGCTTCGGCCTCGGGGTCGATGGCGAGGTCGAGGTCGTAGTAGTGGACGTCGTACGCAGCCTGGCGCGGGTCGAGCGGACCGCCCGACGTGTTGCGTGGGGCATGCTGCGCGGCGAGAGGGGCTGCAGCGCCCAGGACCAGGGCTACGAGGAGGCAGGAGCGAACAAACACGGGCGCAGCGGTAGGTCGACGGAAGACGGTCGAAGGTACACCGCCCCAAGTCCGCGCCCGTTGCTAGGCGATCGCCGAATTGGTGGCCGACGTGCTAGACGTGGGCAGCCAAAGCGAGAACGTCGAGCCGTGCCCGAGGCCTTCGCTCTCGGCCCAGACGCGGCCGCCGTGCACCTCGGCGATGCCGCGCGCAACCGTCAAGCCGAGGCCGAGACCGCCGTGCGTACGGGTAAGCGCCTGCTCGACCTGGTAGTATTCCCGGAAGACCGCTTCCAGCTGCTCGTCGGCCAGCCCACAGCCCGTGTCGGTGACCTGGAAGAGCACACCACCGTCCGCGGCAACGGCCCGCAGGCTCACCGAACCGCCGTCGGGCGTAAACGTGACGGCGTTGGTGACCAGGTGTTGCAGTGCGCGCTCCAGCTTTTCCGGCTCCGCGTAGACGTGCAGGTCGGCATCAGGTGGCTCGATGGTGACCGTCTGCTCTTTCATGGCTGCGTGAGGCTCCACCGAGGCTCGGGCTTTCCGCAGCATGCGGCTTGCTCGGACGAACCGCATCGACGGCAGCGTCCGACCAATCCGCAGTTCGTTGAGCTCGCCCATCACGTCGACGACTTGCCCCATGCGTTCGGCCGACTCAACGATGAGGGCCGCGTGGCTGCGTGTCATCTCGTCCTCGGCGTCGTCGCGAAGGATCGAGGCGAAGCCGCGGATCGTGGCGAGCGGCGTCCGCAGCTCGTGCGAGGTGAGCGTGACAAAGTTGCTCTTCATCGCCTCGATCTGTGCCAGGCGGTCGTAGGCATCACGCAGAGCGGTGCGCTGCCGGACGTTGCGGATGGTGACAGCGGTCTGGTCGGCCAGGAGGGCCAGCAGGTGCTCGTCGCGCCGGTCGAAGTCACGGGGCCCGCCGTCGCCCGCGCGCTTGTTGAGCGCTTCGAGTACGCCCACGACCTGCCCTTCGATGTGCATCGGCACGCCCAGGAGCGACTGCGTCTGGAAGTTGACCTTCTTGCCAACGTCGCCGTAATGGCGCTCGTCGTCCTGCGCCCGCGCCGTGTTGACGACGCGCCCCTCGCGGAAGATGGCCCCCGCGATGCTCCCGAAGAGCGGCACCGGGATCTCTGCGAGCGTAGCCGCATCCGAGCCGGTCGCGGCCACGAAGCGCAGACGGTCGGTCGCGTCGTCGTAAAGCAGTAGCGAGGCAGCGTCGCACTCCAACAGGTCCGCCGCCGTCTCGATGATCGAGGTCAGGAGGGCCTGGGGGTCCCCGACCGCATTGAGTTGAGAAACGATGTCGAGCAGCTGTCGGAGGTCAGAGACAGAGAGCAGGCCTTCGGCGTGCTCAGCCGTGGCCTCTCCTGCGGCTTCTCCTGCTGCTGAAGCATCGCCTTCTACTACCCCAACAGTGCTCGCCCCCTCTTCCAAGGCAACGTCATCGAAGCTGAATGGCATGAAATCGTGGGTAGACATAGTCCCGGTGGTTCGGTGCAGGAGTTAGTAGCCGGCTGCTGTGGGCAGACACGCGGTGGCGACGGCAACGCGACGGAGGACCGTGCGGAACGGACCGTCGAGGTGAACCCAGCGGTAGCCCGGCGGCTGGTCGTCGAGGCCGAAGTCAAAGGTGCCCGGGGCAAACTGGAAACACGTCGCCGGAGTGGCCATCACGCGGACGGTGTGTCCGCTCGGGCTCTGGCGCGTCATGTCCAGATGTTGGTGCACGTGTCCGCAGAGCACCGCTTCGACGTGCGGGTGGCGGTCGAGGACGCGCCAGAACGCGGCGGCGTCGTGCAGTCCGATGGCGTCGAGCCAAGCGGCGCCGACTGCGACGGGTGGATGGTGCAACGTGACGAGGGTCCGGCGTCCGGGCGCGGCCCGTAGCGCGGCGTCGAGCCGCTGCAGGTCGCAGGCCGAGAGGCCGCCGTGATCCCCGTCGCGTACGCTCGAGTCCACCGTCACGATGCGCCAGGCATCGTGCTGGTTTGCTTCGCTTCGGCTCAGGTCAAGGGTGCCACCACGCATCCAAGGGAACGGAGCGAACGCGGTGGCCATAGCCTCGGCATGGTCGTGATTGCCGGGGAGCCAGAGGCACGGACACCCCAGCGGGCGCAGCCGCAAGGCAAGGCGCGCGTAGGCCTTTGGTGACCCGTCCTGTGCGAGATCGCCACTCAATACGACGGCGTCGGGGCGGCGCTCGGCGAGCGCAGCGGCGAGCACCGTTTCAAACGACGCCTCAGTCTCCCACCCCATCAAGGTGCGACGCGGATCAGCGAACAGGTGCAGATCGGTAAGGTGAAGGACAATCAAGGGGACACAGGGCTGCCCTCCGTCGCGGAAGGCGCGGAGTGGACCCCGTCCTCAGACAAAAACAGGGCCAAGCCGCGCAGCCTGCCCCTGCCGTGCCGTGGCGCGTGGCCTAGCCCGCTGCGAGAGCGTCACTAGGGGATATACACGCCCTTCCGCGTCGTGCCTGCTGGCAGTCCGTGGCGCCAGATCGAATTCAGCGCGTTTCGTACAAGCTGCTCCCGCACCTCGGCGGGCGACGCGCCCGGGTTCTCCCAGAGGTACGTCAGGGCCGCGCCCGACACCGACGGAGTGGCCTGCGAGGTGCCATCGATCTCAGCGTACTGCCCCTGCGCTACGGACGAGAGCACGTCCACGCCCACCGCTACGATGTCGATACGGTCGCCGTAGTTCGAGAAGGGTGCGTACATCCCGAAGCCCATCGCAGCACCGACCGTGATCGCGTCTTCGACATGCGCGGGCGAGTAGAAGCGGGCGTCCGAACCCGTGTTGCCCGCCGCAATCACGACGGTCACGCCCAGGTCGATCGCGCGCTGCACCGCCTCGTCCAGGGCGTTGTAGTCCTCGGTGCCCACGTCCGCACCGACGCTCATGTTGAGCACGACCGGCTTGTCGGGATTGCTCGTCTTGAACGCGATCACGTGCTCCACGGCCGTCACGAGGTCCGACATGAGCGCGAAGCCCTCCGGGCCGATCACGTCGAGCGAGTGGATGCGCGCTCCGGGGGCGACACCGACGATGCCGAAGTCGTTGTCCTTCGCCGCAGCGATGCCCGCGATATGGGTCCCGTGCGTGGGGTCGAACGTCGTCGTGCCCTCGTGGATGCGGATCGCCTCGACGATGTTTAAGTCGGGGTTGTCTTCGATGGCCGTGTCGATGATGAACAGGTCGACGTCCACGCTGCCGCGGCCGTTGCCAGCCTTCGCCGGGCCCTTGTGGGCGTTCGCTGTGTAGACCTGCCACGGCGTAACCTGACCGTTGGACTCGCTGAGGTCGACCAGGGCCTCCTCAAAGTCGAACACGAGCGGCACGTCGGGCTCAATGAACTTGACGTAGGGCGTACCCTGGAGCACATTGATGAGCGCATTCACATCGTCGGCTGACACGACGATGGCAGCACCTTCGAATCCATCGCGGTAGTATTTGCGACCGCGCACAGCTAGGGTGCCGAAGACCTGATCGAGCTCGGCCTCGGCTTGGTCCACGTTGGTCCCGTCTTCAAACGTGACCATGACACCGACGGAGTCCTGCTCGGCGCTAGAGAACGCGCGCAGCACGGGGCTCGTGCCCGACGCATCGGTGCGATCAAGCAGGTCCCAGTGGCGCAGCTTCGATGTGGGCGCCAGCGCTTCAGTTTGGGGATCGATGCTTGCCATGTCGCAGCCGACCGTGACAAGCAGACCACCGATGAGGAACAGACGTACTGCGTGTAGGGGGCGCATATCTGTGGTGTGGTAGTAGGGGGATTGCGGAGCAACTCACTCCATATCTCTCGCAAGCGTCTAGCCTGTCTCTCGCGCTGAGGGGTAGCCGGTCCCACCAGGCCCCGTATCCGCCATTTACTCGCACCGTTTGGAACGTCCGCTCTAGAGGGTCTCGCTTTGAAACCCGCCAGTCTCGAAGTGATATCGCCCTACAGAGCGCTGGTGTACGGTGTTTTGAAACGATGAGGGTAGAATTGTGCACGACGGCCACATCGTTCTCGCATGCGTTGGCCGAGACGGACGCCCTCCCAAGTTCTCAAGAGCCCATCGGATGCGAGGACGACGATCCGTAGCCCTCGGTCGGGATCGGCATCGTCCTTGTCCTCCTGCCCGGTGATCTAGGAGTCTTTCGCCCCGCGTCGTGCCCTGCTGCCCCGTATTGCCTGTCCACCAACCCGTCCGCGCTGGCCGGGTCTGGGTGTGGCCATTCCTATGGCGGGGCCTCGGGTGGGCTGGGGCCCTGCTCACGCTTGGAGTAGTTGCGCTCGCTCCGGATCTGGCAGGGCAGCCGATGCCGGCTTCGGCTCAGCCACGCACCAACCTGCTCAGCCCTGACAAGCTCCCCTCACAGTACCGTGCCACGCCGTGGACAAGCGACGACGGGCTCCCGCAGAGCAATGTGGACGCACTCGCCCAGTCGACGGACGGCTATGTGTGGGCCGCCACCCTGGCTGGCGTCGGCCGCTTTGACGGGGTCGCATTCGAGACCATCTCCACGCGCACCCATCCCTCGCTCCGTTCGAACAACGCCAACGCCCTGGCTGGAGATGCGGCGGGAGCCCTCTGGATCGGCACGAGTGATGGGCTCGCTCGGCTCCAGCCCGACGGCGAGCTCGCTGTCTTCGACACCACCCACGGCCTTCCTTCTGCCCCGATCTTTGCTCTGGCGGCGACTGACGCGCAGCTCTGGGTAGGGACCGAGGCGGGCCTCTGCTGGAGCGCACTCGCCGCCGACGTGCCCGCCTTCTCATGCCGCTCGGAGGGGCTTGCGGACCCCTACGTTGGCGTCCTCCTGCCCGCGACCGATGCAGACGGTCGCGACGGCGTGTGGATCGGCACGGGCGCTGGCCTCGCCTGGTTCGATGGCCGCAGCGTGACGACCTATGACCACCTCGGCGGTAACCTGGCTGCGCCGGTCCTCGCGCTCGCCCTCGATCCCCAAGCGCCGCGGCGTCTGTGGGTTGGCGGACTAGACGGCCTTGCCCGGCTCGACCTAAGCGGCACCCTGCCACGCACCGCCACGCCGATCCCACAACTGGCCGATGCGCGCATCGCCGACCTGGTATTTGACACGGCGGGCTCCCTGTGGATCGGCACCGATGGCGATGGGCTCTTTCGATGGAGGGCCGACGACGGGCCTGTGCTGGACCGGCTGACAGAGACCTCAGGCGAGGCGGTGCGTGCCATCGGCTCGTTGCTGCTGGATCACGAAGGCGGGCTGTGGGCGAGCGTGCTCGGCACAGGCCTTGTCCACCTACGGGACGCCAAAATGACGCCGTTCGGAGAGCCAGAGGGGCTAGAGGCGGCCGTCGCCTACTCGATTGCTGAGGGGCGCCGCGGACGCGTCTGGGTCGGCACCGACGGGGGCGGCGTAAGCCGAATCGAGGACGGCCGGGTAGTGGAGACGCTCCGCGCCGACGGCCCGTCAGGCCTCGCGAGCGACTTTGTGAACGCGGTCGTCGAGACACGCGACGGGACGCTGTGGGTGGGCACCAACGGCGACGGCCTCGCCCGCTGCGCTCGCTCCCCCAGCACGGAGGCAGGCCGTTGGCGATGCGCGACCTACACCATGGACGACGGCTTGCCGGACCCGTGGGTGCTCGCTCTCTTTGAGGCCAGCGACGGGACGCTGTGGATCGGCACCGATGCAGGGATCGTGCGCGCCCGCGGCGAGCGCCTGCTTCCCGGCGTGCTCACCGAAGCCGACGGGCTCGGTCGCTCCTCGGTCAACACCTTCGAGGAAGACAACGCTGGCGTGCTCTGGGCGGGGACCTACGGCGGCGGCCTCAGCCGGATCGAGGTTCGGGACGGCCTACCGACGGTCGCAGAAACCATCACCACCGACGACGGGCTCAGCCACGACCTCGTGCTGGACCTCCTGGCAAGCCGCGATGGGTGCCTGTGGATCGGGACCTACGGCGGCGGCCTCTCACGCCGCTGCATCGGCGACGACGGCGTGCCCTCCTTCACCACCTTCTCCACGCGTGAGGGCCTCCCTTCTGACGGCATCTTGAGCCTGCTCGGCGACGACACGGGCGCGCTTTGGGTCAACACTGATCGGGGCCTCGCCCATCTGCTCCGCGCGGACCTTCTTCCAGACGGAGACGGGCACGTCCACCTTGCCCCTGACATTTTAGGCGTGGCCGACGGTGCCCGGAACGCTGAGGGCACAGGCGGTGTCGGCCCCGCTGCGCTGCGGGCGTCCGATGGACGCCTGTGGTTTCCCACCATCGACGGCGTTGTCGTGCTCGATCCGTCGGCGCTGCCGTCGAACCGAGTCGCGCCTCCTGTTGCGGTGCAGCGGGTGCTCGTGGGCGGAACACCTCAGCCGCTTGGCGCGGCACGCGCGGGCACCCTGTCGCTGCCCCCCGGCAGCCGCGAGTTCGAGTTCGACTTCGCCGCGCTGTCCTTCTTCGCGCCAGCCGACGTGCGCTATCGCTATCGCCTCGACGGCCGCGACGACACCTGGAGTGAGCCGGTGGCACGGCGGCAGGCGTTCTACACTGACTTACGGCCCAGCGCCTACACGTTTCGCGTGCAGGCCATGAACAACGACGGCGTCTGGAACGACCTAGGCGCTTCCGTTTCGTTCACCCTGCAGCCCTATTTCTACCAGACCACATGGTTCTTCGTAGTGTGTCTCCTGCTTAGCGTCGGGGTGCTCTATGGTGGCTTCGCCATCCGCGTGCGGCAACTGCGCCGTCGTGCGGAGCACCTCGAACACGTCGTCACAGAGCGGACTCGCCAACTTGCCGAGGAGAAAGAGCGCGTCGAGTCGCAAAAGTCTGTGATCGAGGAGCAGGCGTACGATCTCTGCGAGCTGGTCGCGAACGCGCTCTTCTAGCTGCTCGTTGAGTTCGCGGAGCTCGCCCGCCTGCT
>JBCBEX010000062.1:0-25285 GCA_038528235.1 Bacteroidota bacterium | reverse complement strand
GGAGAGCGTCTGGTTGGAGGCGTCCCCGCCGTCGCTGTCGGTGTGGCCTTCGATGAGCAGGCTCAGGTCGCCGTGGTGTTCAGGAGGAGGGGATAGTGGTGATCGGGGCGTATGCCAGCTCTACGCCGCCCCGATTCTTCCCAGGTCCCTTGCGCCCAATGAGATCGCACGTGCATCTTGCCAACTGATTCGTTTTCCGACAGTTGTGCGATGTGTGGTGGCATCCGCTGGATCGGTTTGTTCGTCGTGCTCGCCATGGGGTGGGGCACCGGGCGTGCCGTAGCGCAAGGGCCGGTCGTCCAAGCCAGTGGCCAAACCAGCGGGACGGAGAGCGAGGCCTGGACGCCGCGCTTCGAGCGGGCGTACGATGTGGAGCCGTACCTCCCGCAGTCGTCCGTCTACGACATCCTCGAAGACCGGCGCGGCTTCCTGTGGTTTGGCACCCGCGAGGGGCTGGGGCGATGGGATGGCTACACGATGCGCACCTGGAGGTTCGAGCCGTTCGAGGAAGCCTCGCTGCCGGGCAACCAGGTGCGGCAGATCGAGGAGGACGCGCACGGCGACCTCTGGGTGCGGGCCGAGCGGACCGATCGCAGCCCGGTCGGTGTCGCGCGGCTCGTCGGGCCGGGCCACGAGCGCGTGGAGCGCTACGGGCACCGCCACGCCGCGCTGTTCGTCGGGCCCGACGGGGAGGCCTGGCTGGCCGACTCGACGTTCCTCTGGCGCTTCGACCGCAGGGCGGGGCAATTCGCCGTCGTCCGGGATCGCCTGACGCCGCACCGGGCCGACGACGGCTGGAGCCTGTCAAGCGGGGCCGTCTGGGTAAGCACGCCGGAGGGCATCGAGCAGTACACGCCGACGGCGGACGGCGGCTACGGAGCCAGCTCGTTCGTGCGCGCAGACCGCTCCTGGTGGTCGTCTGAGGACCTCCTGTTCAAGCCCTTCAACGCGCTCGCGGAAGACGCCGGGGGGCGAGTCTGGATCGGGGGCGTGCACCTCGGCTACGTCGAGGAGCGCCGCATGGTCACGCTGGAGACGCCCTCCCCGAACGTCGCCGGGCCCGAGACGGGACTCGACATCATCGACATGATCCCGACGCCTGAGGCGCTCTGGCTCGCAACGCTCGACGGAGTCTACCACTTCGACTTAGCTACGCAGGCGTTCACGCGCTTCTCGCTGAAGCTGCCGGGCGACATCGCCACCCAGAACTGGGTCACGGCGCTCCACCGCGACCGGACGGGGACGTTCTGGGCAGGCACGGTCTGGGGTCTGCACCGGGCGTCGCCGTTCGTCTCGCCGTTCCGGCTGATCGCCCACAACCCCGACGACCCCAACACCATCGGGAGCGGCATCGTGCTGTCTGTCGAGGAGGACCCGGCGGGCGCGCTCTGGGTGGGCACCTTAGGCGGGGGGCTCAACCGCATCGGCCCCGACGGCAACGTCACGCGTTATCGCCACACGCCCGACGACCCGCGCTCGCTCTGGCAAGACTGGGTCTGGTCGGTCGAAGCCGACGCCGACACCGTCTGGGTGGGGACGGGGGGTGGTCTCAACGCGATCCCCCTCGACGCGCCGAGCGAGATCACCCGCATCCGACATGCAGGCCCTGACCACGATGCCTGGGGAAGTAGCGCCATGGGCCTGCACCTTGACGCGGCGGGCACGCTCTGGTATGGCCATCCTGGCGGGCTACACCGGCGTCATCCTGACGGCACCGTTGCCGTGACACCGCTCCCCGAGGGGTCCATGGGGCTCCAGCAGGTACGGACCGTGCCGGGTGGCGCGTGGATCACTACGACGGACGGCTTGCTCTTCTACGACACGCAGGCGGATGCCTTCGAGGTGTATCGCCACCGGGCGAGCGACCCCACGTCCATCCCCGACGACGCCACCGTGGCGTTGCACGTCGACCAGCAGGGCCGACTCTGGGTGGGCACGCAGAGTGGGCTGGCCCGGCGCGACCCCGGCTCCGACGGCTTCGTGCAGTTCTCGACGGCCGACGGGCTCCCGAGCAGCACGGTGTATGCCCTCCTCGAAGCCGAAGGTGGCACGCTCTGGGTGTCCACCAACCGAGGCCTCGCCCGCTATGACGAAGGACAGGTGCCTGCCTTTCGCGCCTATGCGCTGGCGGACGGGGTCGGCAACGTCGAGTTCAACCGGCATGCCGCCGCGGTGGGCCATGACGGCACATTCTACTTCGGCGGAGACCGCGGTGTGACGGCCTTCCACCCCGAGGCAGTCCGGCTCAACCCGCACCCGCCTCCGATCGTGGTGACGGCGCTGCACCAGGCCACCCAAGACAGCACCATGACCGAGCGCCACGTCGCCGCTGCCCCGGTTCGCATCGCGCCGGATGTCTCGACGTTTGCGTTCGAGTTCGCCGCGCTCGCCTTCACGAACCCGCATCGCAACCAGTACGCGGTCCAGATGGAAGGCTGGGATGAAGCGTGGGTGCCGATGGGCAATCAGCGCCGCGCGACCTACACCAACCTTCCGCCCGGGCGCTACACCTTCCGCGTGCGGGCGGCCAACGAGGACGGCGTCTGGAACGAGACAGGCGTCGCCGTGCCCGTCATCGTCGCGCCGTGGTTCTGGCAGACCGTGTGGTTTCAGTTGCTCCTCGGCATAGCGCTCGTCGGGCTCGTGGCGTTCGTGGCGTGGTCGTTCTCGCACCGCGCCTACCAGCGGAGATTGGCGCAGATGGAGGCACAGCAGGCGTTGGAGCGCGAGCGCGCCCGCATCTCGCGCGACATGCACGACGAGGTCGGCGCGAGCCTCACCGAGATCGCCATTCTCTCCGAGCTTGCCCAACTCCACGCGGCGCAGCCCCACCACAACGGGCCGCCTGGGGGCGACGGCGCCCCGGCTGCGCTGCCCCCGGCTGCCGCAGGCCGCCTGCAGCAGATCGCCGCTACGTCGCGCGCCACGCTCGACGCTATCGGCCAGATCGTGTGGGCGCTCAACCCGCGCAACGACCGCCTCGATCACCTCGTGGCCTACCTCCGCGAGAGTGCCGCCCAAGCGCTGGAGCCGACCGGTCTCGACGTGGTGCTGCGCTTTCCTGAGTCGGTGCCCCCGCGCTCGGTGACGACGGAGTTTCGGCGCAACGTGTTCTTGGTGCTGCGCGAGGCGGTGCACAACCTGGTGAAGCACGCGGGGGCGCAGCGGGTGACGGTGACAGTGACGGTGACGGGGGAAGCGTTGACGCTGACGGTGGAGGACGACGGCGTGGGGTTCGACGGGGGGCGTCGTTTTGGGAACGGGCTGGGGAACATGCGCGAGCGTGCCGAGGAGATAGGCGGGACGCTCACGGTGGAGAGCGAGCCGGGCGCAGGGACCCGGATCCGGCTAGAGGCCCCACTGCCGGTCGAAGTGTGAGGATGGATGTACATGGGTGAGAACGACCACCTGCACACGTCCATACTCTCTGCCCACTCTCACACCCTCATGCGATTGCGCGGGCAGCGCAGCACCCAGACCTTGCCCGTAGCCACTCAACCGCCGCCGCCGTGCCGACGCCCATCCAGATCGCCATCATCGAGGACCGGACCGAGATCCGCGAGGGGCTCGCCTACCTCATCGACGCCTCCGAGGGCTTTCGCTGCGTGGGCACGTTCGATGCGGCCGAGCCGGTCGTGGAACACGCCGCGTCGCTCACCGCCGACGTGGTGCTGATGGACATCGGGCTGCCGGGCATGGACGGCGTCGAGGCCACGCACCGCCTCAAGACGGCCCGGCCCGACGTGCAGGTGATGATGCTCACGGTCTACGAGGACGACGACCACGTCTTCGGCGCGCTCCAGGCAGGAGCCACGGGCTACGTACTCAAAAAGATGCCCCCTGCACAGCTCCTGGCGCACATCCGCATGCTGGCTGAGGGCGGCTCGCCAATGTCGAGCCAGATCGCGCGCCGCGTCGTGGAGACGTTCCATCGCCCTGCGCGCTCCGCCGCCGACGAGGCTGACCTCACCAGCCGCGAGCGCGAGGTCCTCGCCCTGCTCGTGCAGGGCCACCGCTACCGCGAGATCGCCGAGGCGCTCCACATCAGCCTCGACACCGTGCGCACGCACATCCGGCACATCTACGAGAAGATGCACGTCCGCTCGCGCACCGAGGCCACGCTGAAGTACTTCGGGAAGGCCTAGGGAGGCGGTCGGCCGATAGCCAACGGCCACAATCTCACATCCTTGGGCGATTGAACGACGACGCTCGGACCGGCAGTTTGGGGGCGACTCATGCACCAAGCCGCCGACTGCCATGCGCCTCTTGTTACTGCCCCTGCTTCTTCTGATCGCGCTGCCAGCGGCGGCGCAGATCACCATCACCCGCGCCGACGTGGAGGCGCGCTTCGGCACCGAGGAACTGTCCTACACCTACGACTTCGAGAGTGAGGTGCCCGACCTCGCCGTGCTGCCGGACACGACCGGCCTCGGCGTCATCGCCCGCAGCGACGGAGCGAACCAGTCCTGGAACATGGCCGCGATGCTCTCGACGCTGGCGCTCGTCGACCGGCGGACGTTTGTCCCCATCCCTCCCGACGCCGATCCTATCGACTTCGAGGGGCTGCAGAATCCGTGGTTTGCCGAGTCGGGCACCAACGCCGTGCTGCGCCTCGGCGCGCGACGCGACCTCGACGAGTCGCCCGACTCCACCTCATCGCTCTATTACCGCTTCGACGCCGAGGGCGGCTGGAACACGGGCTTCGCAGTCGGCGACCTCGACATCGACCAGGACGGCAGCCTCGACACGCTCGTCACGCGGCGCTATCACCTCGGCGCGCCCGAGATCCGCTTCCCGACCGAGTTCGGCGCGATGTGGACGGAGTCGTTTGTCGACTCCTCGGCGATCTTCGTTCCCAACTTCGGCGTGATCGACTCGGAGAACCAGCGCTCGACCATCGTGCGCGAGGTGGACGGGTGGGGCACGCTCGTTACGCCGCGCGGGGCGTTCCAGGCGCTCCGCCTGCGCCTCGACCAGACGACCGACCTCTTCCCACTCGGCAACAGCCCCGGCGATGCCGTGCTCAAAGGCTACGGCTTCGTGACGCGCGAGGGCGAGTCGGCGGTGGTGCTCTGGCGCGACACCTTCCCGCAGGACGACCCCGACGCGGTCCTGGAGACGATCACCTACTTCCAGAGCGTGGGGTCTGTCGCCGACGAGGCCAGCACGCCGCAGCCCGCAGGTCTTGCCCTGGAGGCGTATCCCAACCCAGCACGTGATGCGGCGACGCTCGCCGTGACGCTCGACACCGCGGGCCCGACGACGCTCGCCGTCTACGACCTCCTCGGCCGCCGCGTGGCCCTCGTTCACGACGGGTGGCTCGCAGCCGGGACGCACGCGCTGCCGCTCGACACGGCCAGGCTGCCCAGCGGCCTCTACCTCGCGCGCCTCGTCCACGTCGATCAGGCCGTCACTCGCCGCCTCGTCGTGCAGCGCTGAGGTCCACCTCGCTTCTCTGTTCTCTCGATCTATACCCTCACGACCATGACTCGCTCACTTCGCAACCTCGCCACCCTCATCCTCTGCGCGTGCTTTGCGCTCACGCTCGCCGCCTGCGACAGCGACAGCAGCGATAACGACGGCAACGGCGGGCCGTCCACGGGCAATGCCGGGGTCACCGCCACCGTAAACGGCGCCTCGTGGTCGGCCACCACGCTCTCCGCCGCCGGGCGCGACGAGGACGACACGAGCTTCGGCTTCGGCGGCATCAGCGCCACCGGCAGCAGCATCTCGGTCTCCGTAATGAGCCTCTCCGCCGGCACCTACTCCACGAACAACCTGGAATTCGTCGCGGTCTACTCGGCTACGACGACGGCCACGCCGTTCACGACGGCGCTCGGCGGCTCGGGCACGATCACCGTGACGAGCATCACGGCGGAGCGTGTCCGGGGCACGTTCTCGTTCACGGCCTCGAACGGCAGCGGCGGGACCGTCACGGTGACCAACGGCGAGTTCGATGTCGCCTTCCTGGACTGAGCGGTCCTCCTCGACGGAGGCGGCTTAGACCGCGATGCGCAGCGGCGAGGCTAGGCGGCGCTGGGTTCCTTCGACGAGGGCCTGCAGCGCGTCGCCGGGCTTCGCTGCCCGCATGAACGCGGTGCCGATGAGCACGGCATCGATGCCCCCCCGACGAACGTGGGCGAGGTCGTCAGCCGTCTTGAGCCCGCTCTCGCTCACGCGCACGATGTGGTCCGGCACGCGCTCCAGCACACGCACGCTGTGGTCGATGTCCACCTCGAAGGTGCGGAGGTCGCGGTTGTTGACACCGAGGATCTCGATCTCGTCGAGGTCGAGCTTAGCGAGTTCACTGGGGTCGTAGACCTCGACGAGGCAGCTCAGCCTGAGGTCGGTCGCCGTCTGGTGCAGGTCGTGCAGTTCGACAGCATCCAGCACCGCTGCGATCAGGAGCACCGCGTCCGCCCCGAAGGCACGAGCTTCGAGCAGTTGGTATTCGTCGACGATGAAGTCCTTCCTCAGGAGCGGGAGGTCCGTCGCAAACCGCGCCGTGTCGAGGTTGCCGAGCGCGCCCTGGAAGTGCGTGGGCTCGGTGAGTACACTGATGGCGGCGGCTCCGGCGGTCTTGTACTGCCGCGCGATGCCTGGTACGTCGAACTCAGGCCGGATGACGCCCTCGGACGGCGAGGCCTTCTTAATCTCCGCGATCACAGCGGGCGGCGCCGTGGGGTCCCCGTTGCTGATAGCAGGGCGCCGCAGTCCGTCGGCGAGCGAGAGCGTGGGGGCGCGGAAGGCGGGGCGCGCTTCGAGGACGGCGGCGGGGACGTGCGCCTTGCGGCGTTCGACGAGGTTGCGCGTGTCGGCGACGATGCGGTCGAGGATGGACATGGGGAGTGAGGTCGAAGGTCGAGGGTCGCAGGTCGGAGGTCCGGGAAGGGCAGACCTTCGACCCTGGACCTATGACCCACGACGCCAGAGGCTAGCGGCGTATGGCGAGGGGGGCGGGCACGACGCGCCAGACGGCGGCGTGGCCCCGGTAGTGGAGCGCCGCCGCGGACGAGGGCCCGCTGGTAAATCGCTCGCTGTAGGTGATGCTGCGCATGGGCGTGTGGTTGCTGGTACGGCTCCCCCCGTTCTTGCGTCGTCTCCCTGCGGTCGCTCCTCAGAACTGTCCCCCTCATACGTGAGGGGGACAGCCCCGCGACCCTTCAAGGGGAGTGGGGCAGGGGGAGTTGTGGGGGCTAAGCTGTGGTAACTACGTCGTGCGACACCTCGACGAGCGCGTCGAGCTTGGCGAGGGCGCGGCCGGAAGCGATGCTGTCGCTCGCGGCGGCGAGGCAATCCTCCAAGCCGTCGAAGCGTCCCGAGGCGAGAAGCGCGTAGGCCGAGTTCAGGAGCACGATGTCGCGCTTCGGGCCAGCCTCGTCGCGGAGGATGGCGCGGACGATCTCGGCGTTTTCTTCTTTGGTGCCGCCCGTCAGGTCGCTTGCCTTCACGCGGGCGAGGCCAAAGCGCTCGGGCTCTACGATCTGGTGCAGCATCCCGCCGTCGTAGGCGTCGCTGCCGGTCTGGTAGATCGTCGTCGGACTTGTCGTCGAAAGCTCATCGAGGCCATCGTGCGCGTAGACGACCACGACGTGCTCGGAGCCGAGCCGAAGCAGGATGCGGGCCATCATCTGCGCGGTGTCCTCGGAAAACGCGCCTACGAGCTGCCGCTTCACGCCCGCTGGGTTGCAGAGCGGCCCGAGGATGTTGAAGAACGTCCGCACGCCGAGTGCGTGACGCACCGGCATGACGTGCTTGAGCGCCGGGTGGAAGTAGGGCGCAAACAGGAACGCGATGCCCGCCTCGCGCAGGCACGCCTCGACGCCGTCTTTGCGGAGCGAGGTATTCACGCCGAGCGCGTCGAGCACATCGGCGCTGCCCGCCTTCGACGACACGGCCTTGTTGCCGTGTTTGGCGACAGGCACGCCCGCACCGGCCGCGACGAAGGCCGCCGCCGTCGAGATGTTGAACGTCCCCATCGAGTCGCCGCCGGTGCCGCAGAGGTCGATGGCGTCGTCGTGGCCGGGGTCGACCGCGACGGCGTGGCGGCGCATCGCGCGCGTGAAGCCCGCGAGTTCGTCGAGCGTCTCGCCGCGGCTGCGCAGGCCCAGCAGCAACCCCGCAATCTCTACCTCCGAGGCAGCCCCCGTAAGCATGGCCTCCATGGCAGCGTCGGCTTGGTCTTCCGAGAGTGTCTGGCCGTCAGCGATCAGTTTAAGAGCGTCCTTCACGGTTGGGTGGATTCGTGGGTGGTGGAAGCGTCGGTAGCGATGAGGCCGCAGTCGCGCAGCCAGTTCTCGATCATCTTGGGACCTTCCGTCGTCAACACCGACTCCGGGTGGAACTGGATGCCCTCAATGGGGAAGGACTTGTGGCGGAGGCCCATGATGGTACCGTCGGCGGTCTCGGCGGAGACAGCGAAGCAGTCGGGCAAGTCCTCACGCGCTACGACGAGCGAGTGGTAGCGCGTCGCCGTGCAGGGCTGCGCAACGCCCGCGAACACGCCTCGGTCGTCATGCGTCACGTCGCTGGTCTTGCCGTGCATGAGCGTGGGCGCGTACGTCACGGTCCCGCCGAAGACGCGCCCGATGGCCTGGTGGCCCAGGCACACGCCGAGGATGGGCGTCGTGGCTCCGAGTTCGCGGATGATCGGCTCCGAGAGGCCCGCATCCTCCGGGCGGCCCGGGCCCGGCGAGATCAGCACCGCGTCGTAGGCCCGCTCGCGCACCTCGTCCAACGTCAGCACGTCGTTGCGCACGACCTCATACTGGTCCGTATGCCGCGCCACGAGGTGGACGAGGTTATAGGTGAACGAGTCGTAGTTATCGAGGATGAGGATCACGAGACGGGGAGCCGAGAGGGCAGAGATAGTAGGGAGGTCTAAGAGCCGGTGACGGTGGTGGATGAGGAGGGTAGAGCTGCGGCCCCCCAGATAGTCATCCCCGCGCACGCGGGGACCCACACGGCTGGCAGGATGACAGCGCGTGCTGCCCACGTGGGCGTTGCCCGTGCGGGTATGCGTGAAGACGAGTCAACTAGGCCGCTTAGACTCAAGGCCGCCTGTGTGGACGATCTCGTGGGTCCCCGCATGCGCGGGGATGACGCAGGTGGGAGGCTGCGTTGCTGTCTTTGGACGACGCGAACGGGTGGCTGAAGCGGTGACATCACTCCTCAGGCTCTCGTGGTGACAAGTCCGACGCGCTCGCGGACCTGCTCCATGAACTGCTCCGCTTTCACACGCGCGGCGATTCCCCCGTCGCGGAGCACGTCGCGGACGTAGTCGGGGCGCTGGGCGAGGTCCCGCCGTCGCTCGCGGGGCTCGGCGAAGTAGGCGTCGATGAGGCCGAGGAGCTCCTTCTTCGCGTGGCCGTAGCCGTAGCCGCCCGCGCGGTAGGCGGCGGCGACCTCCTCGCGCTTGGCGTCGTCGGCGAAGAGCTTGATGAGCGCGAACACATTGTCGGCGTCGGGGTCTTTCGGGGCCTCCAGCGGCGTCGAATCGGTGACGATCGACATGACCTTCTTCTTGAGCGCCTTGCCCTCGTCGAAGAGCCCGATCGTGTTGCCGTAGGACTTCGACATCTTGCGCCCGTCTACGCCCGGCACGACGGCGACCTCGTCGAGGATGAGCGGCTCCGGGACGGGGAAGAGCGGGTCGTCCTCGTTCCCATCCAGATCCGTGCAGAACGCGGCATTGAACTTCTGCGCGAGGTCGCGGCTGATCTCGATGTTCTGCTTCTGGTCCGCGCCGACGGGTACGAGCGAGCCGCCGTAGACGAGGATATCGGCCGCCTGGAGGATCGGGTACGTCAGCAGCCCGCCGTTCGCGTTCAGGCCCTGCGCCACCTTGTCCTTGTAAGCGACCCCTTTCTCTAGCAAGCTCACCGGCGTCAGGCAAAGGAAGATCCAGGCGAGCTCGGTCACCTGCGGCACGTCGCTCTGGACGAAGAGGTGCGCCTTCTCGGGGTCGAAGCCGAGCGCGAGGTAGTCGAGTGCGACGTCGTAGGTGTAGCGCTCCAGCGCGGCGCGGTCGTTGACCGTCGTGAGGGCGTGGTAGTTGACGATGAAGTAGTACGCCTCATCGCGGCGACGCGTGTCCTCGGCGAGCGCGATGTGCTGCCGCAGCGCCCCGAAGTAGTTGCCCAGGTGCAGCGTCCCCGACGGCTGGATGCCGGAGACGACGACAGTCGGGTGGTTGGTTGTTGGCGGTTGGTTCTTGGTGGGAGAACCGGCGAGCATTTCAGTAGACATAGGAGTCAGCGTGCCGATATCAGGCTACGTGGCGTCGGGGGTGGGGGTGTGGAGCGGAGGGTCAAGCCAGCCTCGGTCGAAGGCATTGTCGATGTCAAGAGGCCAGATGTCTCGGAAGCGGCGGTAGTACACTTCGCTCAGCACATGCAAACCTCCAGTGTCTCGGGTGCCCATGAATTGCTCTACATCCTCCAGCGTAGGGTAATGGCTTGGCTGGTGGAAGAACCTGATGAACTCGCCGATGACCTTGTAGGCATAAAGGGCGTCCCGGAGCGGAATCTCTACAGTCCGCTCGGGAGCAATCTGCTCCAAGCCTTGCTCAACGTGTTCCTCTATAGCAGCCATATGATTCCAAAAACCAAGAACTACAAACCATTCACCATCATCTACTCCGCGTGCACCTGGCCGTGGCGGCCGGTCATCTGGCCGGGGCGGAGGTCGGGCAGTTCTGGAAGGTCGACGGGGCGGGGGAGGCGGCTCGTCGATGCGCGCAGGGCGGTGAGGCGCTCCTCGCTGCCGCGGCGGTTGTTCTCGATGATCGCCAGCGTGCGGAGCTGGTGGTTGGTGCCGATCTCGTCGGTGAGGGCGTCGCGGTAGGCGCGCTCGTAGGCGTCGAGCGTGTAGACGCGGTGGGCGTCCGTCGCGCCGAGGTCGTAGTCGCTCATCTCGCGGTCGACGCCGTGTGGAGGCGTGCCACCGAGGCTGTAGACCGTCTCGTTGAGCTTGGCAAGCTCCACGCGCCCGCGCTTGAGCAGCCCACGTAGTGTGTCCGCAAGCGTCGCATCGTCAAGGCTCGCGATGGCGACTTCGTAGGCGTTGTGCAGGTCGAGGTGGCGCTCCACGAGCGGGAGCAGGCGCTCGGCGCTCTCGGCGCGGGAGAGCGACGGCCCAGCGCCGCCTTTGTTGAGGAACGGACGGAGGAACGGATACATGGTGGAGGTGGGCAGTGTGGACGTATGGATGTGTGAAGGTGTGGACGTGGAGCGCACGTCAAGCTTCGAGGTCGTAGGCCTTTTCTGGTTCGCGAAGGGTGGATGGGCCGCACCAGCGGTCTGCTTGCGCAACCATCTTGGTGAGGCCGCCGAGGACGCTGCGAACACGTTCGGTGAGGATGTCGGCTTCGTCCGTGTCGAGCAACTCGCAGGCTTCGGCGAAGTCGATCCAGACGAGGGTCTCAGCTGCTTCGCTGCTCGCGTCGCGCAGCTTCGCGGCAAAGTGCTTCGGGTAGCTCCGCTTGTGCCACGCTTCGGCGATGTTCGCGCAGACCGAACGTGACGAACGGCGCACCTGGTCCGTCAGCGCATAGCGCTCCTCACTCGGCCACGCCTTCGAGCGTGCATACAGATCCATCGCCACATCGAACGCAGCGCGGTAGACCCGGAGCTTTTTGAAGTCGTCAACGAGCATGGACTCAGGACACGTTCATACGTTCACACCTGCACACGTTCACACCTCAAAGCAGTCCCTCAGAGGCGAGACGCATGGCTTGGTGGAGCGCGCGGGCCTTGCTACGGGTTTCCTCGTACTCCGAGGCGGGGTCGCTGTCGGCGACGATGCCGGCGCCGGCTTGCACGTAGGCGGTGCCGTGGTGCGGGCCGTCGCGCTGGACGACCATCGTGCGGATGGCGATGCACGTGTCCATGTTGCCGGAGTAGTCGGCATAGCCGACGGCCCCCGCGTAGACGCCGCGTTTCTCGGGTTCGAGGCTGTCGATGATCTCCATCGCGCGGATCTTGGGCGCGCCCGAGACGGTGCCGGCCGGGAACGTCGCCCCGAGCACGTCCATCGCCGTGCGGCGCTCGTCGACGAGGCCCGACACGGCCGAGACGATGTGCATGACGTGGCTGTAGCGCTCCACGTAGGCGTAGCGGTCGACGGCGACGGTGCCTGGTGCGCAGACGCGGCCGAGGTCGTTGCGGCCGAGGTCGACGAGCATCAGGTGCTCGGCGCGCTCCTTCGGATCGGCGAGGAGGTCGGTTTCGAGCGCCGCGTCTTCCTCGGCATCGGCGCCGCGTTTGCGCGTCCCGGCGATGGGCAGCACCTCGGCGCGGCCCTCCTCCACACGCACGAGCACCTCCGGCGAGGACCCGACGAGGGCGAAGTCCTGGCCTGGCTGTCCATCCAGACCGGCGCTGTGCAGGTCGAGGTAGAACAGGTACGGCGACGGGTTGACCTGGCGGAGCGCGCGGTAGAGGTTGAACGTATCGCCGCGGAACGGCATCGCGAAGCGCTGCGAGAGGACGACCTGGAAGATGTCGCCCTCCACGATATGCTGCTTCGCGGTCTCGACGGCCGCCTCGAAGTCGTCCCGCGCGAAGTTGGAGGCGATGGCGTCGGCGCGAAGCTGGATCGCGGGGCCAGGCTCGGCGGTGCCTTCGGCGAGACGCTGTTCGAGGCGCGCGAGCCGGTGCTGCGCCTCGGCGTAGGCATCGTCGAGGTCCGTGTCGGCGTCGGCGAAGACGGTCGCGATGAGCAGCATCTGGTGCCGCACGTGGTCGAAGGCGACGAGCGTGTCGTAGAACGCCCACAGCGCGTCGGGCAGGCCGAGTGGGTCCGGCGGCGGCTCAGGCAGGCGTTCGAGGAGGCGGACGGTGTCGTAGCCGAGGTAGCCCACGCCGCCGCCGGTGAAGCGCGGGAGGTCGGGGATCTTGACCTCGTCCACGTCGCCGAGCAACTCGCCGAGCACGTCGTAGACCGAGCCCGTGCGCGTCTCCGTCTGTGGCGCGCCATCGCCGCCGTGCCGGTTGGGACGCGTGAGCCGTATCGCCTCGCCGTCGGCTTCGAGGACGAGGTGGGGGCCGACGCCGAGGAACGAGTAGCGTGCCAGCTTCTCGCCGCCCTCGACGCTCTCCAGCAGGAAGCCGAGCGTGCCCGGCTGCCGCAGCTTCAGGTAGGCCGCCACCGGCGTGAGCAGGTCCGCCGAGCGCCGCACGAAGACGGGCACGGCCACGCGCGTGCTGCCCGCAGCGAGGCGGTCGGCGACAAGGAGGCGGAACTGGTCGAGGGTCATCGGACGAGGAGGCCGGGAGGCCTAGAAAAGCAGAAAGCCCGCCGCTCGGTCGAACGGTGGGCTTCAGCGCAGGTCGTGCTCAGGCTAGTCCATGAGCGCGCGCGGCGACGCCACCGTTCGGTAGGCCGGCCAAAACCAAAACGCATAAAAGGAGGCAGCACGGATCATGATGCTGCAAGCTACGGCGTGGTGCGAAGCCACGCAAGGCACCGAGGCGGCGCCACGATGGGGAAACGGAGAATCGGAAAGGACGCCGCCTGAGGCTTGACGCGCCGAGCGGCTACCGGCACCTTCCACTCGCCACTCGCCACTCGCCACTCGCCACTCGCCACTCGCCTTGGACTTCATCCTCTCGAAGCTGCTCCCGCAACTCGTCTACCCGCTCGGGCTGGCGTGCGTACTGCTGGCCGTCGCGCTCTGGCGAACGCGGCGCACCGCGGGGGCGAAGGCGGCAGGGAAGCCGAAAGGGCGCGTGGCGCTCGCGCTCGCGCTCCTGGCGCTGCTGCTCGGCGGCAACCGCTTCGTCGCCTACGGACTCACCGACGCGCTCGAAGACCAGGCAGTGGCGCTGCGGGCCGATTCGCTGGCAGCCGACGCAGTCGTGGTTCTCGGGGGCGGGACGCGGCCGCTCACGGCACCGAGGATGACCGCAGAGGTGAACGAGGGGGGCGACCGCGTGCTCTACGCCGCCCAACTGTGGCGGGCGGGCGCCGCGCCGCTCGTGGTGGTCAGCGGGGGCAGTGGCAGCCTGGGCGCTCAAGGCGCGCAGCCCGAAGCCTACAGCATGGCTGGGCTGATGCGCTTCGTCGGTGTGCCCGACAGCGCGCTCGTCCTAGAACCGCGCTCGCGCAACACCTACGAGAACGCCGTCGAGACGAAGCGCCTGCTCGACGCACGCGGCGTGACAGACATCGTGCTCGTGACCTCGGCGTTTCACATGCCGCGTGCAGTCCGCGTCTTCGAAGCCCAGGGCTTCAGCGTGCGCGCGGCGCCGACCGATTTCATCGTCACCGACGCCGAGTGGGCGCGCGTCAAGCGCCTCCGCCTCGACGTGCTGCTCCAGAACCTGCTGCCCGATGCGGAGATGCTCCAGCTGACCACGCGCGCCATGAAGGAGTACATCGGCACAGCGGTCTACCGGCTGCGAGGCTGGCTGTAGCAGCGGGTCTAGGTCTTGCTTATCGTCCGGCGAGCGGCTGGTCCAGCGCGTTCAGCGCGGCGATGAGCTTCTCGTCGTGGCCGTAGACGTCGTCGTAGACCTGGAGGCCATCAGGGCCGGCCCAGGCGGTGAAGTAGACGAGGTGGATCGGGATGCCCGTGTCGAGCGTGGCGCCGGTCGTCGGGCCGCCAGCGAGGGCAGCGTCGACCTTGGCATCGTCCCAGTTGTTGTAGGGGGCGAGGAGGTACTTCGCGAGGCCACCCGGGTCGGCGAGGCGGATGCATCCGTGGCTAAAGGCGCGTGCCTCGCGGTTGAACAGGCTCCGGCTGTTGGTGTCGTGGAGGTAGATGCCGTGCGGGTTGGGGAAGCGGAATTTGACCTCGCCGAGCGGGTTAGCGCGCCCCGGTCGCTGGATGAAGCGGTAGCGGCCGGCCGTCGCCTGGCTCCAGTCCACGGTGGCCGGGTCGACGCGCGCGCCGGTCCGGCGGTCGTAGACGTTGTAGCCGCGGCTGGTGAGGTAGCTCGCGCCGCGCGCCCGCACCCGCGGGATCGTCTCGTCGGCGGCGATGGAAGACGGCACGCCCCAGGTCGGCTGGAAGATGACCTCTGTGAGCGTGTCCGAAAACATCGGCGTCTTCCACCCGAGGTTGCCCACGACCACGTTCATAGCGATGGCCTCGCGCCCGTTCTCCTCGACGCGGAGGCGGTAGGCGGGCGCGTTGACCATGATATGCGTCGCGCCGAGGTTGACGGGGAGCCAGCGCCAGCGCTCCAGGTTGGCTTCGAGGAGCGGGATGTTGTCGCCGGGCGGGCGGTTGAGCGCCGTGCGCGTGGCCTGGTTGACGCGGCCCGTCACGTCGAACCCGTTGCGCGCCTGGAAGCGCTCGACGGCGGGCTGCATCTCGTACTCGTAGTACTCGCTCGCCATCGCCTCGGCGTCGTCGAGGTCGGCGTCGTAGTCGCCGAGGAGGACGAGCTGGCGGCGCAGCGCCGGGACCTGCGTGGACGACTCGCCAGGCAGCAGCGTGCGGATCGGGAGGATGGTCGGCCAGCCCCCCATCTCGTCGGCGAGGGCGTGCTGGCGCTTGAGTTCGTCGCGAAGCCGCCAGTAGGCGGGGTGGCTGGGATAGAGGCGGTCGAGGGTACCACGTACCTGGCCACTTTCGACCGCGTCGGTGAGGTGCGCGCGGAGGTCTTCCGTGCGGGGCGTCGGGAACCAGTCGTCGCCGTAGAGTGCGTGCGGGTCGACGCGCCGGCCGAGCAGGTCGTGGCCGAAGCGCAGGAAGGCGTCGGTGAGGAGCAGGTCGAGGTCGGCAGCGCGCTCGGCGTCGGCGCCGGTCGGGTCCAGAGGCCAGTCCGCCACGAGGGGTTCCAGGCGGGGCAGGTGGTAGGCGTCCGGGCGCAGGCCGTCGTAGCGGCTCTCGGCGAGCGTGGCGAGTAGGTCTTGCGCCATCGCGCCTCCCCGCGGGTGGGTGACCCAGGCCTCAGCGTAGTCGCGGGCGGCATAGAACGGCGCGAGGTCCGGGTGGACGGGCATCGCCTGATTCCCGACGCGCACATGCGGTGCGGTGTCGCCTCCGATGCGGCTGCGGAGCACCTCGCTCACAGGAGATGTGCTCACGGGCGACGTCGCCCACGCGGTCGGTGTGGCAACGAGACTCAGAAGGAGGGCCAGGGCGAGGCCGCGTGCAAAGACGCGGGGCCGAGCGAGGCGGGCGGGGGCTCTCATGGCGAAGGCGGGTCAGGTAACGGGCGTGACGGCCCAGCGTAGGCGCATCGGTCCAGGGTGGGGCAAGAACCGCGCGTGGGGGCAGGAAATACGCCACAAGCCGCTGGAATGTCCAAGCCGTGCTCCGTGAAATCGGACGTGTTGGACGAACAGAACACCGGTGTCCGGTCCCGAGCAGAATCGTCTCGGGGGGACACGAGGCCTGGGCTCGTCGACGTTGAGGCAGTGCCCCGTTCCGAAAACGTACAGGGGGTGAAAACGCACGCCCTCGGGCCCTCTGGGCTGGGAGGGCGCTGTATCTTTTCCGCCTCTGTCATTCACCGTGCCTGATTCATGGCCAAGCGTTCGCGCGGCTCGAAAGCCCGCCCCTCGAAGTCTCGATCGTCCCAGCAGGAGACGCCGCCCCGATCGCGCTCGGCCGCCGGGCGGCGCGGTGCCCGCAAGGCGCGCATGGCGTTCAGCCGCCAGAACTACCTCCTGCTCGGCCTCGGCCTCGCGCTCGTCGTCGCGGGCTACGCGCTCATGCTGATGGACAACGCCACGAGTGACGACCCGGTCAACAGCCCGCTCTCGCTCTACGTCGCACCGCTGCTGCTACTGGGCGGCTACCTGGAGATCGTCTATGCGATCCTTTGGCGCCCTCGCGCGGAACCGCAGCCCGAACCTGCTGCAACATGAGCGAGTCCGACGCGCTTACCCGGATCCTCATCGCGCTGGAAGACGGTCGCACGCGCGCCACGTATGGGGCGGTAGCAGGCGTTATCAATGCAACGGCCCGGTTCCTTATGAACGGTCGACCGCGCGACCCGCTGCACTCGTGGGTAGTGAGCAAGGAAACGGGTCGTCCGACACGGTATACCGAGGACGAGCAGCACTCCGAACTGTTCATGCACGATCGCGTCATTGATACGCCTGAGGCGTTGCAGACGTACCTCGACGAGCGGGGTGTCGCACTTCAGTAGCGTAGATACGGCTCCCGTTGCGCCTCGAACGCGGCGACCTCGTCGGCCCAGTCAGCGACGATGGCGTCGGGTGTCACGCCTGCCGCGAGCATGCTCCGAAGCTGGTCCGTTCCTGCGAGCTTGGCGAGCCAGTCGCGCTTGAACGCCGAGCGCTGCGTCCCCGGCGACGCCTGCCGGTACACCGCCTCGACGACGTGGACGCCCACCGCGACGGGCTCGACGGCGGCGCCATCCGTAATGGTGAGGCGCACGCCGTGGACCGCCGCGCCCTCGTGTTTCGGGTTCACGGCGCGCCCAGGTAGGTCCTCTGGCACGAACGTCGCCGCCTCGAATCGGACGCCGGAAAGCTCGCGCGCTGTTAGCGTGTCCGCGATAGCTGCGGCATCGACCCACGGTGCACCGACGAGGAGGAACGGCGCATCGGTGCCGCGCCCCTCGCTGGCCGTCGTGCCCTCGAAGAGACACGTACCGGGGTAGACGACTGCCGTTTCGAGGTCGGGGATGTTCGGCGAGGTCGGGACGAACGGAAGTCCCGCCGGCCATCCGACGGCGACGGGGTCGTTCTCTGGGCTCTCTGGATCGTAGCCCTGCATATCGACGACACGCAGGTCGAGGCCGTCGAGGCCGGGCAGCCAGCGCTCGCCCTGGATCATTGCCGCGAGTTCGCCCACCGTGAGGCCGTGCTGGATCGGGATCGGGAAGGCCCCGACGAACGAGTCATGCTCCGGTTCGCGGATGAAGCCGTCGGCGCGGCGGCCGAGCGGGTTGGGCCGGTCGAGGACGACGAACGGGATCCCCGCCTCCGCCGCGGCCTGCATCGACGCGCCCATCGTGGAGATGTAGGTGTAGAACCGCGCGCCGATGTCCTGGATGTCGAACACGAGGGCATCGATCTCGACGAGCGCGTCAGCAGGCGGTCGCCTGGTGGTCCCGTAAAGGCTGACGATGGGTACGCCCGTCGCGGTATCGCGCCCGTCGGCGACGGCGGCCCCGGCCTCGGCCGTCCCGCGCAGCCCGTGCTCTGGCCCGAAGAGCGCGGCCAGCGTCACGTTCGGCGCGTCGTGCAGCCGGTCGATGAGGTGCCCCGGCCCGCCGCCCGTGGTGTCTACGATGGCGGTGTGATTGGTCACCAGCCCCACGCGCATGCCGTCGAGCGCGGCGAAGGCGCTGTCTACGAGTGCCTGCGCGCCGGTGCGGAAGGTCGCGGGCTGTGGGTCCTCGGTCGCAGGGGCAGCCGGCGCCGGCTCCTGCGCGCAGGCGGGGAGGGCAAGAGCTAGGAGAAAGGAGGAGAGGAGGATCGTAGGAACGGAGGAGGAGCGAGGCCGCCCTCTGTTTCGCATCCGTGTCATCCTGAGCGAGCAGCGCGAGTCGAAGGATCTGCGCGTCAGCTTCCAGGCTTCGACCGAAGCACCGAGGCAGTCAGAGAGCCTTCGACTCCGTCCGCTGCGCGGACTCCGCTCAGGATGACAAGACTGTAGACGATTAGCTTTTACCTCAGTTTTTCGACACACGCTGGTGACCATGGTTCTCAAATCCGCTAGAGAAGAAGGCTGGGATGCAGGCTCATTCTACCAACGCGATTGGAGTCGGCTACAGCCGGAAGCCGACATGATGAGTGCGCTCGTGGAATATCTCGAAAGGCAGAGCGATGCTATCGAAGTTTATGCCTGGACCTCTCACCTGGATCTCGTCCTGACAGATCGGGCAGAAGTCCTGACGTGGCGTGTACGCATCGGCGCGAAGCATCCCGAAGCTATGGCGCGTCACATCGAGCAGATTGGATCCTCTCTGGACCACCAGGACCGATCAAAGCTCCACGACCTCGCACCCGCATTCTGGGAAGTACGTCACCCTCTCCCAGAGCCGTGGCTATTCGCCACCGCATATGCGAGTAGCCTGGAAGAAGCCGCTGGGCTGATTCGCCATGCATGGCATCATGCTGGGACTAGCACAGAGCGAAGCAGCTACCGAGAGTAGGCCCTAGTACGAAATCCGAGCCGTGTAGCGGACGGTCACAGTCTCGTCGGGGCCGACCTCCAGGGGAAACTCCACCGTGCGGGCGTCGAGCTTGGTGTGTTCGTGGCTCGCCTGCGTGATCTCCCAGTCGGCGTAGAGGCGCTCGACCACGGCCACGTCGGCGGCGGTCTCCTTGCGGTTGCGGACCTCGACCTCGACGGTGATCTCGCGGACGCGGTCCGAGATGCGGCGCTCGTTGACCTGCCGCCGCGTGCCGACCACGTCGAAGGCGTCGCCGATGTAGAGCCGCACCAATTCGTTGCGCGGGGTGTGATCGATGAGGTCCTCGCCGACGAACTGGAGCGCGCCCGTGCGGTCGGCCTTATAGACACGCACCTTGCCCTTCGGGAGCGGCATGCCCATGCGGTTCTCCTCGCTGTTCTCCATCTCCAGGACGATGGCCGCGCTCATCTCGTTGGTGGCCCCGCCCGCGCCGGGGCGGCGTGTCGAGTACGACGGGAAGTAGGTGCCCGAGCCGTCGAAGATGAGTCGTCGCCGGACGCCGACTTCCGAGGCGGAGAGCAGGTTCATCTGCTTCGTCTCGCGCTCGGCGAGCGTCGTCGTGCCGTCGAGCGTGTAGAGGTGGTACTCGAAGAACGCCTCCTCCTCGAACGCTGGGGCGGCGACATCGGCCATCATCATCTCCTGCATCCGGCCTCCGCGGATCTGCATCTGGTCCTGCACGCGGCGAACATCGCCCGCCATGAGTTGCAGGCGTGCATTGCGGTAGGTCGCGCCGCTCTGGTTGTTGAGCGTCACCCAGCCCGTCACGTCCACCTCCGTCTCGTCCTCGCTCACGACGGCCACGTAGTCGGCCTTCCAGCCCAGCCCCTCGGTCATGTACGACACCTCGGCGCGGTGCTCGCCCGCGCGGCCCGCGTTCAAGAGCCACAGCAGCGACGGGCGGCTGAGCAGCCCCGTCGGCAGCGACGCGAGCTCGATGGTGCCCTCGGGGTTGACGAGCACGCGTCCGTCGTCGAGCTGCACGATGCGGCCTTGGCCGGGCACGCTCAAGAGCACGCCCGATTCGGTCACGGTCTGCCCGTCGTCGAGTCGACGGATGAGCCGGATCGGCTGGCCGACGGCGGCGTCGAGGACCGAGTTGGTGCCGATGAGGTCGTACTGGTAGTTCTGCTCGCGCACGACGAGGCTGTTCGGCGCCGTGAGCGACTTCAAGGAAATACTCGTCGGGTCGATCTGCGCCGCGACGCCCTCGAAGCGGACGCGGTTCATGCCGCTCGCGAGCGTGATCGGCCGCACCTCGCGCACGACGGCGAAGTTCTGGTTGTAGACCGTCAGCGCGACGCCGTCCTGGCTCTCAGGCTGCGAGACGACGGACGGCTGGGCATCGGCGGGCTGGGCAGCGGGCATGGCGAGCAGGGCCAGGAGAGCGATAGCGAGGAGGCGCATAGGACGAGTCGGATGGTGACGAGGCAAGATAGGCGGGCGGCACGGTCAGGCGGCGCCGATGTGCCGCGCCACCACCCAACGACTGACCCGGACGGTTGCGTGCCTTCGTAGTTCAAGCCTGTGTGTAGTAGAGATGATATAGGCACGTTAGTAGATGCTTGGCCATCTTGTGAGCCCACGCGTCGGGCCACGGGCATCGTCGGGCGGGTAGCGGATAGCGCTTTGTGCTAACGTGCTAGTAACATTCCATCGAAATGAAGGCGGTGGCTGGAAACAAACGCGTTCAAGTCGCCTCTTAGTTACGCACAGCGTCGTCAGCGCAGACGCGTACCCCCCAGCCAAGACGTAGTAAACCCCCTTGGGTATCGGCCGATAACTACGTCGAACGCGCAGTAGATAAAGGAGCTCCATGGACCTGTCAGCAGTGACCAGTGACCTTGGTCGTCACGTTCGCGATGCCGTTCTCATAACCGAGGCCGAGCCGATCGACGCTCCAGGCCCCCGGATTGTTTGGGCGAATCCGGCCTTCACAGACATGACGGGCTACACGCTGGAGGAGGTGATCGGTCGGACGCCCCGTCTGCTCCAGGGGCCCGACACCGACCTGGCTGCGCTCAAGAGAATCAGGGTGGCGCTCGAAGCCTGGCAGCCCGTCCGCGAGGTCCTGAAAAACTATACCAAGGAGGGCAAGCCGTTTTTCGTCGAGCTCGCCATCAAACCCATCGCCGACGAGACCGGGTGGTTTCGCTACTGGGTCTCCGTCCAGCGCGACGTGACCGCGTGGGTGGAGCAGGAGGAAGAGTTCCGGCGCGCCCGCGAAGAGGCGGAGTCGGCCAACCGCATGAAGTCCGAGTTCTTGGCCAACATGAGCCACGAGATTCGCACGCCGCTCAATGGGGTGCTGGGGATGGCCCAGTTGCTTCAACTGATGGACCTCGACGAGGAGCAGCAGGGCGCCGTGAGCACCATCATTTCGTCCGGCCAGTCTCTGCTCGGGCTCATCGATGACATCCTAGACATCACAAAAGCTGAAGCCGGACGGATCGAGCTCGAGCCCAAGCCGACCACGGCACGGTCCCTCGTCGATCAGGCTGCCGAGGCCGTGCGCGGTGTGGCGCTCACGAAAGGGCTCCGCATCCGCACCGAGGCCGGGCAGGACGCAGACACGCCCTTCCTCGTCGACCCCCGCCGCCTGAGGCAGGTGCTCATCAACGTGGCCGGCAACGCCACGAAGTTCACCGAGGAGGGCGAGGTCGTGCTCGCGTCCGATGCGGACGGAGCACACATGGTGTTCGAAGTGCGGGATACGGGGCCGGGTGTGCCTCCCAGCGAGCGCGAGGCCATTTTCGACCGCTTTCGACAAGTCGACGGCTCGGCGACCCGGCGGCACGACGGTGCCGGCCTCGGATTGGCTATCGCGAAGGGCATCGTGACCGCAGCGGGTGGCACCATCGCGGTCACCGACGCCCCAGAGGGCGGAGCTTGCTTCCGCATAGTGCTCCCGTTTCAGCGCACCAAGGCCCCTGAATCATCCCTCTCCGAGAAGGGTGCCCTGGCCGCGTCCACGCAGGAGCGCCGTGCGCTCGTTGTGGACGACAACGAGGTCAACCGGATGGTGGTGAAGGGGGCGCTAGGTTTGCAGGGCTGGACCGTCGTGAGTGCCGACTGCGGCAAGGATGGGCTGCAGGCCTGGCGGGACAACTCGTTCGATCTAGTCATCGTTGATCGTCGAATGCCCGATATGGGCGGTCTGGAGGTCATCCGCGCGATCCGGAGCGATGAGGCAGCAGGGGGTGACGCAGGCCCCGTGCCGATCCTGATGTTGACCGCTGACGCGGTTGTGGACACGGAAAACATGGCCCGCGAGGCCGGTGCCGATGCTTTTCTCTCCAAGCCATTCTCTCTCGACCAACTGTTTGACGTGGTCGACACGCTGGTGCACGAGCGAGGGTAGACTCGCCGAGTGAGAGCGCTGCGCGTCCCCACACGGACCAACCGCCGGGTTACGTGCCTGGGGGGAGGGTGTTGGGAGGAGGGGGGAGGGAATGCCGACCTTGAGGCAGGTGCGTCGTGCGTGTTGCGAATCAGATCGAGGCCAACACGCACGACGCAACACGCAATAGTTCCTCGTTGCGGCCTCCCCCGACTTCCCGCGTTCTCCCGTCCCGATGAAACCCCTCGCCACTCGCACCGACGCCCTCCGCCAGAGCGACATCCGCGCCGTCACCGCCGCCGTCCGCCGCGTCGACGGCCTCAACCTCGGGCAGGGCATCTGCGACCTCCCCACGCCCGACCCGATCAAGACGGGCGCCATCGCCGCCATCGACGGCGATCAGTCGATCTACACGGCCTACAACGGCATCGCGCGGCTGCGGCAGGGCATCCTCGCCAAGGCGCAGCGCTTCAACGGCATCCCCGCCACCGACGACGGCGAGGTGATGGTCAGCGCGGGGTCTACGGGCGCGTTCGCCTCGACCGTCCTCGCCCTCTGCAATCCGGGCGACGAAGTGATTCTCTTCGAGCCGTTCTACGGCTACCACACGGGCATCCTGAAGCTCTTCGGCGTCACGCCCGTTGCGGTCCCGCTGCAGGCCCCCGACTGGGCCGTCGACTTCGATGCGCTCGCCGCGGCGATTACGCCGCGCACGAAGGCGGTCGTCGTCTGCACGCCGGCCAACCCGAGCGGCAAGGTGTGGACCGAGGCCGAACTGCAGCAGATGCTTGCCCTCGCCGAAGGGCACGATCTCTGGCTCGTCACCGACGAGATCTACGAGTACATGACCTACGACGACCACTGCCACGTCTCGCTGGCGAGCTTGCCGGGCGCGTACGAGCGGACGGTGACGCTGTCGGGCTTCTCGAAGACGTTCAACATGACCGGCTGGCGGCTGGGCTACGCGGTCGCGCCGCGCCCCGTGATCGAGAAGATGGGGCTCGTCAACGACCTCGTCTACATCTGCGCGCCTGCGCCGCTCCAGCACGGCCTCGCCGCTGCGCTGCCGATGCCGGACGCTTACTACGCGCAGATGCTCGCCGACTACGCCGCTAAGCGCACGCTGCTGTGCGAGACGCTGGAGGCGTGCGGCTTCGAGGTGAACTGGCCGCAGGGGGCGTACTACGTCCTCGCCGGCACCCGCGCCCTCGCCGAGCGCCGCGCGGGCTTCGAGGACGACCACGCCGCCAGCCGCACCCTCATCGACGAGGCGGGCGTTGGGACGGTCGCGGGACGCTCGTTCTTCGCCGACCCCGAGCGTGGGCGCTACCTCCTGCGGTTCTGCTACGCGAAGGAAATGCCGGTCCTCGAAGAGGCGTGTGCCCGGCTTCGGCGCATGCTCACGTAGTCACGCTCCTGGACAGGCAGGCGTAGCAACGTGTTGACAAGGTTGCTGTGTCAGATTACTTTGCAATTCAAAGTAAACTAGATCTGCCTACCCTCCATGATCCCTCCTGCTTCTCGCCTCGTCGTGGCCTCGGTCGGCTTCGCGGTGGCCCTCATCGCAGCACGCATCGCCGTGACAGGCAATCTGCAGTTCGCCTTCCTGCTCTGGAACCTGTTCCTCGCCACAGTCCCGCTGGTGCTGAGCCGCGGGCTCGCCCGGTTTGAGAGACCGGGGTGGCTGCCTCTCGGCGTGGGGAGCGCGTGGCTGCTGTTCTTCCCCAACGCGCCGTACATCCTCACCGACCTGGTGCACCTCCGTGTGCGTCCCGAGGCGCCGTATTGGTACGACCTCGTGCTGCTGCTCGCCGCAGCCTGGGGAGGAATGCTGGTCGGCATGGTGTCCCTGGCGGAGGTACACGGCACGGTGCGGCGCTGGTATGGCGCTCGGGCGGGCTGGTCGGTCGCGGTCGGCGCCCTGGCGCTCGGCAGCTTCGGGATCTACCTGGGGCGGGTCCTCCGCTGGAACTCGTGGGACGTGCTCACCGCTCCGAGCGCACTCCTGGCCGACGTGGTGGCTCCGCTCCTCGACCCGTTCGGGCACCCGAGGGCGGTAGGGATGACGCTCCTGTTCTCGGTGCTGCTGACGCTCTGCTACCTCGCCCTGCGTCCGCTGACGGACCGGGCAGCCGCGACCGCCGAGGCCACCGCGAAGTAGGAGGCAGGCGGAGGGACTGACCGAGGCTGGGCGGCCTAGTATTTGGTGAGGCTAGTCGGTAACCTTTGCGTTCCCGCATGCCCCACTGAACGTTGCCATGTCCACCCGTCTAGCTCCTGGTTTTGAAGCATCGTGGCCCGAACTCGTGGGCGTGCTGGGCGACCACCCGCAGCTGTCGGCCGCATGGATGCAGAAACGAACGGATGCGGTGGTCTACCACCGGCTCCCGATCCATTTCTCCGACGGGCGGCTGGCGGTGCAGTTCGTGCGGTGTCGCTACGGCCCCGACGGGCCCCGTTGGATGTGCCAGTTCGTCGACCCCGGCCTTGCGGCCTTCTCGGGACGTCAGGCTGAGGCGTAGGCTAGGCTTGCTCTCGGAAAGCGAACGCGCTCGGTTACGCCTTCGCTCCGCCTAGCGAGGTCCCCGCGCGCCGAAGGCCGGTGGCGACGCGTCCGAGTGTGGATGCGAGGGCTTCGTTGTCGTCGGGGGCGGCTGCTTCGGTAGCCTCGGCGAGGTCGAGCAGCGCGCGGCCGATCGCGCGGCCGTCGAGGCGGTCCTGGCTGAGGGCGTCGCGCAGCGTGACGAGGCCGTCCGCGACCGCGACTACGCCAGCTTCCCGGCACTGCGCTTCCCAGTGCGCGATGGAGGCCATCGCC
>JBCBEX010000061.1:0-25771 GCA_038528235.1 Bacteroidota bacterium | reverse complement strand
CTTGCTCAGCCCGCGGTATTCCAGACCTACCAGGCGGCGGCAGCCGCGGGCTGAGCAAGCGCCGGGGCGCTCACGAGCGCCGTGCCTAGCAGGGCAACGGTGAGGAAAGCAGTACGAAAGGGCATAAGGAGCGGTGGTAAGGGGACCGGAAACGCCAAGACCCCAAGGTACTCGCGCTGGGGTGGCGGGGCTAGCCAAGGAAGGATAGCCGGGATTGGTTCCCGGGAATAACACCGTGCTGCACGTCAATGACTAGGCGGGAGGCGGCCCTTTGGTGTGGCAACGGTGCTGCAACCCCAGTGACAGGAACAGCGCCCGTGGGGGTCGCGTGGGAGTCGCCCCTTCTTTTCCGCCCGTCTCCCTGGCTTCATGGCTGCCACCCGCCCCCCTCGTATTTCCATGCTTGGCGACCTCAAGGCCGCCGGGTACCGGCCGCGCTCTGTCAAGGACGAGATGCGCGCCAACCTCATCCACAAGCTGCGCGCGGGCGATAACGTCTTCCCCGGTATCCTGGGCTTCGAGCGGACCGTCATCCCGCAGCTCCAAAACGCGATCCTTGCCCGGCACGACTTCATCCTGCTGGGCCTGCGCGGCCAGGCCAAGAGCCGCATCGTGCGCATGCTGCCGAGCCTGCTCGACGAGTGGATTCCCTACGTCGCGGGCACCGAGCTCTACGACGACCCGCTCGCGCCGGTCTCGCGCCAGGCGCGCGAGATGCTCATCGAGAGCGCCGACGCTACGGCCATCGAGTGGCTGCACCGCTCCGAACGCTACGGCGAGAAGCTGGCCACGCCCGACACGACCATCGCGGACCTCGTCGGCGACATCGACCCGATCAAGGCGGCCACGCAGAAGCTCACCTACGCCGACGAGCGCGTCATCCACTACGGCATCATCCCGCGCACCAACCGCGGCATCTTTGCCATCAACGAGCTGCCCGACCTCCAGCCGCGTATCCAAGTCGGCCTGCTCAACATCATGGAGGAGTCGGACATCCAGATCCGCGGCTTCCAGCTCCGCATCCCGCTCGACATCGTGATGGTCTTCACGGCGAACCCGGAGGACTACACCAACCGCGGCTCGATCATCACGCCGCTCAAAGACCGCATCGACAGCCAGATCCTCACGCACTACCCGCGCTCCATCGAGATCGGGGTGGCGATCACGGCGCAGGAGGCCTGGCAGGAGCGCGGCGGCCCGACCGTGCGCGTCCCGCACTACTTCCGCGAGGTCGTCGAGCAGATCGCTGTCGAGGCGCGCCAGAGCGAATACATCGACCAGAAGTCGGGCGTCTCCGCACGTCTGACGCGGGCCGCGCTCGAAGACCTCGTCTCCGCCGCCGAGCGCCGCGCGCTGCTCAACAGCGAGGCCGAGACGACGCTCCGCATCAGCGACCTCGTCCACGTCGAGCCTGCGATCACGGGCAAGGTCGAACTCGTCTACGAGGGCGAGCAGGAGGGCGCGCAGAACGTGGCGCGCGTGCTCGTGGGCCGCGCCGTGGCGGCGATCTTCAAGCGCTACTTCCCCGACCCCGCCGCGAAAGGCGAGGGCGATCAGGGCCGCGCCGCCTATGCGAAGATCCTCGGCTGGTTCTCGAAGGGCCACACCATCGACCTCACACCCGAGATGGGCTTCGAGACGTACGCGCAGACGCTCGACCGCGTGGAGGGCCTCCGCACGTTCGTGAAGAAGCACTCCGACCCGGCCACGCCCGCCGAGACCGCCTCCGCGATGGAGTTCGTGCTGGAGGCGTTGCACCAGCACTCGCTCGTCGGCAAGGACGCGCTCGTCGAGCAGACGTCCTACTCCGACATCATGGGCTCCGTGCTCGGCAGCCTCGGCACCTTCGGCGACGACGAGGACGACGACGACTTCGAGGACTACCGCCGCCGCTACGGCTGAGGTCAGCAGCAGGCTCACATAATTGTCCTTGTGTAATTGATATGTGTGCCTGAGCTTAGGAGAGCACTTCACCAAACGGCTCTTCCTATGCTTCGCGTCGTCGCCTTTCTCCTGACGCCTCTTCTTCTGCTGCTCGGGCTCGCTCCCAGCCTTGCCGCGCAGACCTTTACCAACGCTAACGACCTCGTCCCTGACCGGAACGTGTTTTCCACCTTCGGGGCCACCATCGCCGACCTGGATGGGGACGGGCGGGCGGATCTCGTAGGGCAGGGGGGGTGGCTGCTCCAGCGGGATGAGGGGTTCGAGTTCAGGTCGTTCGGGACCGTCTTCCCGATAGGAGCGCTCGTTGGGGATGTGGACGACGATGGCCGGGCTGACCTCTTTCTCATGGAGGCGTTTGACCCCAACTTCTACCAGTATCAGCCTGCCCGTGAGCGCCTGGCGCTGTTTGAGGGGCGAAACGGAATCAGCTTCAGGAATACGGGGATTGACCTCAACAGCAACTTTCTCACGCAAGGGTCCGTGCTGTTCGACTACAATCAGGACGGCAGCCTCGACCTTCTGCTGGGCAACGATCTCGACTTCGATCTGCTGTACCGAGGAAACGGAGCCGGGCGCTTCGACTTCATCCAAGCCGGGGTCCCTGTACTCGAACGGGGGACCTACGGCATGGCCGCCGCCGACTACGACCGGGATGGCGACAGCGATATCTACATCGGCCTGTGTTTGGGCATCACGGAAAACCTCCTCTACCGCAACAACGGGGGTACCTTCGAGGAGGCATCGGTGGCCGTGGGGGTTGCGGACGAGCGCCCGAGTTGGGGCGTCGCCTGGCTCGACTTCGACAACGATGGCTGGCAAGACCTCTTCGTCGCCAATATGCCGAGCGAAGGCCTCTCGGGGAAAAATCGCCTCTATCGCAATGAGCGGGACGGGACCTTCACCGACGTAGCGGAAGCCGCCAGCGTCGACGGTCCGAGCACCGATTCGGGATGGAACGTGTCGGTGGCCGACTTCGACAACGACGGCTGGCAAGACCTCTTTGTTGCCAACAGCCCAGGCGTCTCCCGTCTCTACCGCAACAACAGCGACGGGACCTTCACCGACGTCACGGGTGGAGCCAACCTCTCCGACATCACGACCATCCCCGCGGCCGCAGGCGATGTCAACGGGGACGGTTGGATGGACCTCTACACGCCGGATTCCCGGTTCCGACTCTACCTCAACGACGGGGGGACCAATGGCTGGCTGCGCGTACGGCTGCGAGGCGTCACGTCGAACCGCGAAGGCGTTGGCGCGCGCATTGAGGTGACCGCGGGCGACCTTGCAATGGTGCGAGAGGTGCAGATCGGCGACGGGATGATGTCGCAGAGCGAAGGCCGCCTCGCGCATTTCGGCCTCGGCACGGCCTCCTCGGCGTCCGTCACGGTGCGCTGGCCCAGTGGACAGGTGGATGTCTACGAGGGCATCGATCCGAATCAAACGCTAACGCTCGTGGAAGGGGTCGGCGAGGACGCACCGCCCGCTCCGTTCCGTCTCCTCACGCCGGCAGAAGATGGGGTGGTGTCGAACCTAGACCCGGTCACGTTCACCTGGGAGGCGTCCACGGACGAGGGCGTGGTCTACACCCTCTACCTCAGTTCAGACGATGGCCGCGACCAGGAGTTCGAGACCACGGAGCCCCAGTGGGTGCAGCCCGACCTCGCCGAAGGACGCTACCAGTGGGCCGTCACGGCGGACGATGGCCACTCGGTGCGGACGAGCCTGGGTGCGGGCAGCTTCGAGGTGGTGAGTGACGTTGCGGCCGATCCCCAACCGCAGCAGGCGGACATGCAGGTCTCGGTCTGGCCCAACCCTGTGCAGGCCACGATGCGCGTCGCGTTCGGTCTGGAGGCGCCCGGGCAGGTGGCGCTGGACGTGTACGACCTGCTCGGGCGGCGTGTCGCAGGCACGACGCTCGGCTGGCAGGCTGCCGGGGCGCACGAAACCTCGCTCAGCATGGAGCGCCACCCAGCCGGGAGCTACGTCGTGCGTCTCACCCGGGAGGGACAGTCTCCGCAGTTCGCTCGGTTTGTGCTTTCGGACTGAGCGCTTACGCGCGGCCTAGCTGCTCGGCGACCTCCTGCTGGAGCGCGGCGATGAACTCGGCCGTCGGCACGGCGCCGCGGTCGCCCTCGCCCTGACGGCGGACGGCGACGGTCCCGGCCTCGACTTCCTTGCCGCCGACGACAAGCATGTATGGCACCTTCTCGACTTCGGCGTCGCGGATCTTGCGGCCGACCTTCTCGCTGCGTAGATCGGTCTCCACGCGGAAGCCAGCGGCGCGTACCTGGGCGGCCACGTCGCGGGCATAGTCGCTGAAGGCGTCGCTGACGGGGAGCACCTTCACCTGCACGGGCGCGAGCCACACGGGGAAGTGTCCGCCGCAGTGCTCGATGAGCACGCCGATGAAGCGCTCCAGGCTGCCGAACGGCGCGCGGTGCAGCATGACCGGCCGTTTCCGGGTGTCGTCGGCGTCGATGTAGGTCAGGTCGAAGCGCTCGGGGAGGTTGTAGTCCACCTGGATGGTGCCGAGCTGCCAGGGCCGCCCGAGGGCGTCCTTGACCATGAAGTCGAGCTTCGGCCCGTAGAACGCGGCCTCGCCCTCCTCCTCGATCGTCTCCAAGCCCATCTCGGCCGCGGCCTCGCGGATCGACTGCTCGGCTGAGTCCCACAGCGCGGCCTCGCCGATGTACTTGTCCGTGTTCTCGGGGTCGCGCAGCGACACCTGCGCCGTGAACGTGTCGAACGTGAGCGCCTTGAGCACGGTCAGCGTAAGGTCGATGACGTTCTTGAACTCGTTCTTGACCTGCTCGGGCGTGCAGAAGATGTGGCCGTCGTCCTGCGTGAAGCCGCGCACGCGCGTCAGGCCGCCCAGCTCGCCGGACTGCTCGTAGCGGTAGACCGTTCCGAACTCGGCATAGCGGATCGGAAGCTCGCGGTAGGAGTGCGGCTGGCGGTCGTAGATCTGCACGTGGTGCGGGCAGTTCATCGGCTTGAGGAGGTAGCCCTCCCGCTCGCTCTCGGGGGTGCCGTCCGCGTCGTCCTCAAACATGGGTGGGAACTGCGAGTCGGCGTAGTAGGGGTAGTGCCCGCTCGTCTTGAAGAGGTCGAGCCGCCCGATGTGCGGCGTGACAACGGGCTCGTAGCCGCGCCGCATCTGCTCCTCCTTGAGGAAGTTGGTCAGCGTCTCGCGCAGGATCGCGCCCTTCGGCAGCCAGATCGGGAGGCCGGGCCCGACCGACTGTGCGAACATGAACAGCCCCATCTCGCTCCCGAGCTTGCGGTGGTCGCGCTGCTCGGCGAGCGCGATCATCTCGAGGTACTCGTCGAGTTCCTTCTGCTTCGGGAAGGTGATGCCGTAGAGGCGCGTGAGCTGCGGGCGCGAGTCGTCGCCGCGCCAGTAGGCCCCGCTCAGTTTGGTGAGCTTGATCGCCTTGATGGGCTTCGTGGACGGGATGTGCGGCCCACGGCAGAGGTCGGTGAAGCCACCCTGCGTGTAAAACGTGATGCTTCCGTCCTCCAGGTCTTCGAGGAGTTCGAGCTTGTACGGGTCGCCCTTCGCCTCGAAGTGGGCGATGGCGTCGGCCTTGCCTACATCCTGGCGCTCGAACGCGTTGTTCTGCCGCGCGAGCTCCTTCATCTTCTTCTCGATGGCCGGGAAGTCGTCCGGCGTGAGCGTGGGGGTGCCCTCGACAGCGGAGAGGTCCACGTCGTAGTAGAACCCGCGCTCGATGGCGGGGCCGATGCCGAGCTGGACGCCGGGGTAAAGCGCTTCGAGCGCCTCGGCCATGAGGTGCGCCGACGAGTGCCAGAAGGCGGCTTTGCCCTCATCGTCGCGCCAGGTGAGGATCTGCACGGTGCTGCCGTCGGGCAGCGGGCGGCCGAGGTCACGCACCTCGCCCTCCTTCTCGCCGGGCAGCGTGACCTTGACGGCGAGCGCGTTGCGGGCAAGGCCTGCCGAGATGTCCTGGGCGAGGTCGAGGCCGGTGGCACCGCTAGGGAGGTCGCGGGCGGAGCCGTCGGGGAGGTGAATCTGCATGGGGGCGTGCGGCGGTCAGCTATCGACGAAGGGAATAAAGCCGATAGTCTACGCGCGAAGCCGCCCGCCGCGCCGCGCCGGGGGCGAAAGGCTAGCGAAATCTGGAGACGGGTCTGAGGTATGGATGTTTGAGAAGGTGACGGTGGCGCCGAATTCGTTTGCGGTGGCCTGGGCGCCCCGCGTGCTTTCACGCAACACGCAACACGCAACACGCAACACGGCGCTGAGTCTGCTGGGCTCGCCGCTGAGGAAGCACGTCAACCCACTACCGCACCGTGATCTCCTGCCAGCCGCTGTCGGGGTCGTTGCCCTTCATGTCCACGCTCGCGTAGATGCGCCACGAGAACGCCGCGTGCCGCCCTTCGAGCGTAGGCGGGAGGTGATCCGGGAGGCGGAACGTGGCCTCGAAGTCGTGACTGGAGTTGGCGCTGAGCTGCTGCGCGCCCGCGAGCGTCTGCTCGTCGGTGTGGAGCGTCTCGGTCTTGCGCACGTCGAGGCGGTCGCGCGTGGTCGCGGCGCCGGTGCTGCCCGCTGGACGGCTCGTGCCCCCACCGCGGTAGTCGGGGATGTGGATCTGCTCCTGGCACTGAAGCTTGACCGTGATCTTGTTCACGTCGATGGCGTCGTCGCGGACGCGCACGGTGACGGTGGCGGTGAGCGTGCCGCCACGCTCCGCGTCGTCGGCGCGGACGTCCACGTCGGCCCAACTGCCGGTGAGGTTTTTCTTGAGCGAGGAGAAGAAGCCCATGGGTCGAGCAGGTTGGTGGGAGAGAACGCTACCCCAGGACGCGCACAATGCCGCGATGAGGGCGCATCCGTTACATCCTGAATGCGGATAAGGCTACCTTTCACGCCCGTCCTTCCAGCGCTTTCTCTACTCATGTTCCTGACCTTCGAGGGCCTCGATGGCTCCGGCAAATCGACGCAGGTGCATCTGCTCGACGCTCACCTCCGCGACCAGGGCCACCACACGCTGCGTGTCCGCGAGCCGGGCGGCACGGAGGTCTCCGAGCACATCCGCACGCTGCTCCTCGACCCCGCGCTCGACATCGTGCCGTTCGCTGAACTGCTGCTCTTCTCGGCGGCGCGGGCGCAGCTCGTCGCGCGGGAGATTCGCCCCGCTCTCGCCGATGGCACTATCGTCCTCGCTGACCGCTTCTTCGACTCGACGTTCGCCTACCAGGGCGCGGGGCGCGATGTGGCGGACCTCGGCTGGCTGCGCGGCTTCCAGGAGCGCGTCACAGGCGGACTGCTTCCGGACCGCACCTACTACTTCGACGCGCCGCTTGATGTGCTCGCCGAGCGGAGAAACGACCGCGAGCCGGACCGGATGGAGGGCGCCGACGAGGCCTTCTTCGGGCGCGTGCGCACAGCCTACCTTGCCCTTGCCGAGGCCGAGCCGGACCGCATCTGCGTCCTCGACGCCACGCAGCCCATCGAGACGCTGCACGCGGAGGTTCTCGCCGACCTGAACGCGCTCGCGGCCGCGCGCTGGCCTTCGGAACCGTATTGACCCCGTTCGGTTGAGCTTCGACCTCGGATCCCCTTGCTGCCATGTCGACCTCCACGCCGCCCCTGCCGGGGCTCAAGCCCGCGTCCGCCCAGACCCAGATCGAGGAGGTGCGCCGCCTCTTCAGCGTCTACCTCAAGGAGAACGGGCAGCGGCATACCGCCGAGCGCTTCGCCGTCCTGGAGGAGATCTACGCCGAAGCTGGGCATTTCGACGCCGACGAACTCTTCGTTCGCCTCTCGCAGCGGGACATCCGCGTCAGCCGCGCCACGGTCTACAACACGCTCGAACTACTCCTCGACTCCGACCTCGTGGTGAAGCACCAGTTTGGCCGCGCGCAGGCGAAGTACGAGCGCGCCTACGCCTACTGGCAGCACGACCACCTCATCTGCGTCGACTGCGGCGAGGTGCTGGAGTTCTGCGACCCGCGCCTCCACAGCATCAAGGAGACGATGGCGGAGATCTTCGAGTTCGACATCACGCACCACGCGCTGCACATGTACGGCCACTGCCAGCGCGAGACGTGCGAGCACCGGAAAGACGAGCAGGCCGAGGCGTGAGGTGAGCTCTCCGCCTGCTGAGGTACCCCGTCTTGTCATGCTGAACTTGATTCAGCATCTCAGCGATAGTCTGGAACACCGCAATCGTCGGAGATTGGCTTCGCCGGCCTTCGGCTCTGAGTCAAGCTCAGGATGACAAACATGGTCAGGTGCAGTAGACTTCTGCACCGCAGATAGGGCACTGCGCTCGCTTTGCCCAGCTTCGAATAGGATGACCGCAACCGCGACACGAACCTGATTGACAGATCGGTGAGTCCTCAGCCCATTCGTGGTCTCCTGATGGAACACCAAGGAACGTGACGTCCCAGGGCTCGCCCCCCAGCTTTTCCGCATCGGCGAGAACGAAGTGGCCCTGCCACTTCGCGAAGTCAGACGTGCAGCGATCCTGAACGGCCTCGTAGAAGAACTCCGCGAATTGCTTGTCGCTCAGGGACTGGAGCCAGGCGAGGGCCTGGTTACGACTTCGCTCATCAGCCATCGCATTATTTTCGTTTGAACGACAGCGTCAGCGGGACGCCCTGGAAGCCGAACGCGGCGCGGAGGCGGTTCTCCAGGTAGCGCGCGTAGTCCTCCTTGATGCCCTTCGGATCGTTGCAGAAGAACGCAAACACCGGCGGCTCGGCGCGGACCTGGGAGGCGTACTTGATCTTGACGTAGTTGCCCTTGTGGCTTGGCGGGTGGTGTGCGTTGATCGCGGCGGCGACGGCCTCGTTGAGCGGCGCGGTCGGGATGCGCTTCGAGCGCTCGTCGTGGACGCGAAGCGCCGTTTCGAGGACGCGGTGGGCGCGCTGGCCCGTGTAGGCCGAGATGAACAGGATCGGGACGTAGTCGAAGAGTCCGAGGCGCTCGTGGATCGCGGCGGCGTAGTCGCGCGCGGTGTTCGTTTCCTTGTCCTCGACGAGGTCCCACTTGTTGACCGCGATCACGAGGCCCTTCTTCATGCGCTCGGCCTGCTGGAGCACGCGCGCGTCCTGCGCTTCGAGGCCGTCCACGGCGTCGATGAGGAGCACGGCCACGTCGCAGCGCTGGATGGCGCGCTCGGTGCGGAGGGTGCTGTAGAACTCGACGTTCTCGCGCACGCGGGCCTTGCGGCGCAGCCCGGCCGTGTCCACCAGCACGACTTCGCGCCCGTGGAAGTCCATCCGCGCGTCGACGGCGTCGCGTGTTGTCCCGGCAATCTCGGTCACGATGGAGCGCTGCGCGCCGAGCAACTGGTTCGTCAGCGACGACTTCCCGACGTTGGGCCTCCCGATGAAGGCGATGTACGGCGCGTCGTCCTCGGGCTCGGGCTCGTCCTCCGGAAGCGCCGCCACGAGGTCGTCGAGCAGTTCGCCCGTGCCCGAGCCGTTGATCGCGCTCACCGGGTAGACCTCGCCGAGGCCGAGGCGGTAGAACTCGTGCACGTCCATGCGGCGGCGGTCGTTGTCGGCCTTGTTCGCGACCACGAAGACGGGCTTCTCGGTACGGCGTAGCACGTCGGCCATCTCCGCGTCGAGGTCGGTGATGCCGACGGTCGTGTCGAGCACAAACAGCAGCGCGTCGGCCTCCTCCAGGGACAGCAGCACCTGCTCGCGAATCGCCGCCTCGAAGCGGTCGTCGGAGCGGGCCACGTAGCCGCCCGTGTCGGTCAGGTCGAAGGTGCGTCCGTTCCACTCGACGTCGCCGTAGACGCGGTCGCGCGTCACGCCGGGCTCGTCGTGCGTGATGGCATGGCGCTCCTCAGTGAAGCGGTTGAAGAGCGTCGATTTGCCCACGTTGGGGCGACCGACAATGGCAACGAGGGCCATGGGGGGAGAGGTATGGACGTGTGGACAGTGTGGACGTGTGAACGTGAGCGCGCTCTGGAAGATCGGAGCCGACGGCGAAGGGACGAAGGAAACGACGCCGACCAAAGACGGGAGGCCAACGACTAAAAACAAAGGACCAAGCCCTATGACACACGGATGACACCGCCTGTCCTGACCTTAGAGACACGCGCGCGCGAGGTCCCTTCCGACCATTCCCTTCCGAACATCGCGCCGCCTTCTCCAACCCGACGCCTCCGACCCATGTCGCAGCCCGTTCGCCCCCTCGATTCGCAGCAAGCCAACGCGCGCCAGAGCATGCCTCCGGTCGATCCCAGCACGGTCGACCCGAAGGCGCTCTTCCACGGCCTCCACAGCGGCCCATCCTACGCGCCGCCCTACGAGTCGCCGCTCCACGACGAGTTGGCGTGGCACCTCGTGAAGTACCTCCACGAGGACGCGGTCGTGCACGCAGGTGCGGAGCTAGAGACGCCCGGCGCGTTCTTCACCGTCGACTTCCTGATCGAGGCCCCGCCGCCGATGGTGGAGCCGCGCTCCCAGGGGCGTCCGCGCCGCATCGCGATCGAGATCGGCGGCGCGCGCGACCCGCGGGCCGAGCGGCTACGCCTCCGCCGTGACGCCACGCTGCTCGCCTCGGGTGCCGTGGACGCACTCTACCGCCTGCGCGGCTCCGATCTCGTCTACCACCTCGAAGACGTGCTCTTCATGGCGAGCCGCTGGGACGACCATGTCTTCTCCGAGCGCGGGCGCATCAACCTCGAAACGCTCGCGTCGTGGGAGGCCAAGACGCTGCGCGTGCGTCCCGAGCAGCCGTCGGCGCTCGTTACCTACGTCGTCGATCCCGAGTCGGAAGACTACGCCGACCCCGTGGTCGCAGAGGAGCACCTCTGGCACGCGGCCAACGACAGCAGCCCGTTCGTCTTCGTTCGCCGCCTCGACCGGAAGTACCCGGACGTGTGGCAGGCCTACGCCGAGGCCCCCGCCGTCGCGCCGAAGCGCCTCCGCCGGACGGGGTAGCTGACCAGGCTCCAGGTTGATTGAAGCGAACGGGGCGCGATCTCGTCGCCCCGTTCGCCTTTTTCTGCTCCCGTGGACTACACCTCCCCCTCAGACGAGTTGCCCCCGCGCATCGACATCGAAACGCCGCGGCTGCGGCTGCGCTGGTGGCACGACAGCGACCTGGAGCCGTTTGCCGCGCTGAATGCCGACTCGCGTGTGATGGAGTACTTCCCAGAGCCGCTCGCCCGCAGCGAGAGCGATGCCGTGGCGGCACGCATCCGGACACACTTCAACGCGCACGGCTTCGGGCTATGGGCCGTCGAGATCCCGGGCGTGACGCCGTTCGCGGGATTCGTTGGGCTGGCCGTGCCGCGCTTCGAGGCGCACTTCACGCCGTGCGTGGAGGTCGGCTGGCGGCTGGCGACGGCGTACTGGGGACGCGGCTACGCGACCGAGGCCGCCCACGCGGCGCTGGCCCATGCGTTCGAGACGCTGCACCTCGACGAGGTCGTGTCGATGACGGCCGTCGAGAACGTGCGCTCGCGGCGGGTCATGGAGAAGATCGGGATGGCCTACCACCCCGAGGACGACTTCGACCACCCGCTGCTTCCAGAGGGGCACCCGTTCACGCGACACGTGCTCTACCGCATTCAGCAAAACGAAGCTGGGGCTACGAGCAACAAGCCCGTAGCCCCGTGAACAGTTCGTAGCCGCTCGCTCAGAGCACCTCGGCGGTGTAGTCGAGCTCGACGATGCACGTGTCGTCGTTGCGGACGCGGATCGTGAGCGGCTGCGTCGGTTCATCCGCGAGGTTGGTCCACCCAGTCGGGCCGAACACGTGCGTGCGGGTACTGCTGCGGTTGAGGTCGTTCGTGTTGGGCGAGCCGAACGGCGGGTCGTCCCACTCCTTCGCGCTGAACTTGACCGCGAACGTGTTACCGTCACGGCGCTCGGCGTTGAACGTGATCTCCTCGTTGATGTCCTCCGTGCCCGGGGCCTCGATTTCAAGCGGCGAGTTTTGCGACCCAGCGCTGTCCCCGCCCTCCCGTGCTCCGCCGTTGAGCACGTCTACGTCAAACTCGAAGTCGCCGGGGCCCGCGTCGCAGTCGCGGACGGCGCGGTAGCGTAGGAGCGTCACGGTGACCGAGTCGAACGTCTGCGCCGACGAGCACTCGCGGGCGGTGTATTCCGTGGTGTAGCCCAGTTTCGCAAGGCTGTCGTCCTTGAGGAATTTCACCGCGTAGGCGATCGGTTCGCCAGGGTTGTCCGCCGAGAAAATCGCGTTCTCGCCCTCAATGACCTGGGCGAGTTCGCCCGGGCTCGGGCTGGAGAACGCGCTCGGGTAGTCGCCGGGGTTGCCGCCGAGCACGGTCACCTCCACGGACGACTCTTCGAGGATGTTCTCGTACGTGGCCGCCAGGTCGCCATCGGTCACCGAGGCCCCCGTGGCGTAGCGGAACGCCGCCTCCACGTCGGCCGCCTGGTACGACGACGAGGTCTCCATTTTGAAGAGGATGATGCGGCCGTACGACACCTCCGAGACGTAGGCCGGCGGCGCGCTGCTGTTGAACGCGGCCTCGACCTGATTGAGCGACACGCTCGGCGCAAACACGTCCTCGGGCCGCTGCCCGTTCTCGATGACGTACTTCACCTTGTAGAACAACTGCTTGTACGAGGCGAACACGACCTGGCGCTCGGACGACGCATTGTAGCTGAACTGCGACTCGACATCGCCCGTGGCCCACGCGACGTTGAGGCCGATGTCGAGCGAGACCTGCTCCGAGGAGTACGCGGTCTGCACCTCGCTCGTGGACGCGCCGGAGTTGACGTAGCCGCCGTCGCGGTTGTTTTGGCTCGCGGCGAGGTTCGTCAGCCAGTAGTCGAGCGCCTCGTCGACGGCGGCGTTGACGTTGCCCTGGTCCGGGTCTTCGACGATCACGTTGCCCTCGGCACCGATGCCGGGCAGGTCGACGAGCAGCTTCATCGGCGCGCGTTCGAAGCGGGCGAGCTGCGGGATGCCGTCCAGGAGGCTCTGGTTGGCCTCGACGAGCGCGCCGGGCCAGATCTCGCCGGGGTTGCCGAGGATAGCGACCTCGCTGAAGTTGGTCCGGAGGCTGTAGGGCGTCGCCACGCACGTCAGCGTCTCGTTGCCGCTCTGCTCGGTTTCCGTCTCCGAGTCGCCGGCGGGCTCCGCGCCGGTGGTCGGCTGGGTGTTGAGGAGTGCCTCGGCATCGTAGGTGAGGCCTTGGATGAAGGCGCCGACCGAGGCATCGCCCGCGCCTGGACCACCGGAGCCGGGGTCAGGGTCTGCGGCGTCGCACCCGACGAGCACGAGCGAGAGCGCAGCGGCGAGCACGAGCGCAGGGCGGAGAGCAGGGAAGCGAAGGAGGGTCATAGCTGGCCGGGGTTGGCTGATCGGAGGTGGTGGCCGCGCCGCCGTCGCAGGGGCCGCGCTCAAAGGGAGACACACCGGATCGCCGCCGAGGTGATAACGCTTCATGGTTTCTTGACAAAAGTGGGTGCGCAGACCTCGTGCGTCTTGCGCCGCGCACCGTCTGCGCGTAGCCTTGGCGTTCCCACCCCTACCGCGCCGCCTGTTCTCTCGTCTGCCCATGTCCAACCGCAGGGACCACGTCACGGCGCTGCTCGTCGAGCTCAGCCGGAGCAACCGGACCGCGGTGGACGCACTGCTGCCGCTGGTCTACGACGAACTGCGCGGGCTGGCGCACCGCCAACTCCGCAACCAGCGCGCCGGGCATACGCTCCAGACGACGGCGCTCGTCCACGAGGCCTACCTCAAGCTCATTCACCGGGACCGGGCCACGTGGGAGAGCCGCGCGCACTTCCTCTCGGTGGCCGCGATTGCGATGCGGCAGATCCTCATCAACTACGCCCGCGAGCGCCGAGCGGCCAAGCGCGGCGGTGGCCAGGCTCTCGCCACCTTCAACGACGAGCTGATGGGTGACGAGGCGCTCATGGGCGGACGCACGACCAGCGCCGACGACCTGATCGCGCTCGACGAGGCCCTCGACCGGCTCGCCGCGCTCAGCGAGCGGCAGAGCCAGGTGGTGACCTACCGCTTCTTCGGCGGCCTCACCCACGAGGAGGTCGCCGCCGTGCTCGGTTGCTCCGTGCCGACCGTCCGCCGGGACTGGCGCATCGCGAAGGCATGGCTCACCCGCGAACTGACCCGCGAACCTTGACCTCGTCACAGCCATGACTCCTGATCGCTGGACGCGCGTGCAGGCGCTCTTCGAGGCCGCGCTCGACGAGGCTCCGGCCGACCGTGCGGCCTACCTCCGCGCGGCCTGCGACGGCGATGCGGCGCTCTTTGAGGAGGTCGCCTCGCTGCTGGACGCCGACGACGATAGCCTCCCGATGCTCGAAGGGCTCGCCCTCGAACACGCAGAGGACCTCCTGCCACCCGCCACCCTCGACGACGAAGCGCCCCCGTTCGAAGGCACCGTCGTTGGCGCATACCGGCTCCTCCGGCTTCTCGGCGAGGGCGGGATGGGCCTGGTCTATCTCGCCGAGCGCGCCGATGGGCTCTACGAGCAGCAGGTCGCGCTCAAGCTCATCAAGCGGGGCATGGACTCGGCGCAGATCGTGCGCCGCTTCGAGGTCGAGCGGCAGATCCTCGCGCGGCTCCAGCACGCCCACATCGCCCGCCTCCTCGACGGCGGCCTCACCGACGACGGGCGGCCCTACTTCGTGATGGACGTCGTGGACGGCGAGCCGATCGACGTCTACTGCGACTCGCACCGGCTCACGGTCGACGAGCGGCTCGACCTGTTCGCGACGGTCTGCCAAGCGGTCGTCTACGCGCACGCCAACCTCGTCGTCCACCGCGACCTCAAGCCGGAGAACATCCTCGTCACGCCCGACGGCACGGTGAAGCTGCTCGACTTCGGCATCGCCAAGGTGCTCCAGGACGACGAGGACGTCACCCGGCTCACGCAGGTTGGCGGGCGAATCCTCACGCCGGGCTACGCCTCGCCCGAGCAACTCCGCGGCGAGGTGATCGGCACGGCGTCCGACATCTACTCGCTCGGCGTCGTGCTCTACGAACTCCTCGCCGGACAACGACCGCCTACCGCAACCGGAGAGGCCTATTCGCAGACGCTCGCGACGACGGAGCCAGAGCGGCCGTCCACAGCGGTGAGTCGGTCCTCAGGCGAGCAGGCCACGACCGTCAGCACCGCGCGGCGCACGCAGCCCGACAAGCTCCGGCAGCGGCTCGCGGGCGACCTCGACGTGATCTGCCTCAAGGCGCTGCGCTCGGAGCCGGAGCGCCGCTACGGCTCGGTGGAGGCCTTCGCCGAGGACGTACGCCGCCATCGCGTGGGACTGCCCGTGCTCGCGCGGCCGGACACGGTCGGCTACCGCGTGCGCAAGTTCGTCCAGCGGCATCGCACCGGCGTGGCGCTCACCACGGTGACGGTGCTTGTCATCGCGGCGCTTGTCGGGTTCTACACGACGCAGCTAGCCGAGGAGCGTGACCGAGCGCAGACCGAGGCTGCCAAGGCGCAGCAGGTCGCGGCGTTCCTGCAGGACCTCTTCGAGGTGTCGAGCCCCTCGCAGTCGCGCGGCGAGACGGTCACCGCGCGCGAACTCCTCGACCGCGGCGCGGAGCGGCTCGACGCCGACCTCGCCGACCAGCCCGAGGTGCGCGCCACGATGTACGACGTCGTCGGGAGCGTCTACCGCGAACTCGGCCTCTACGACGACGCGGCGTCGCTGCTCCAGCAGGCGCTCACGACCAAGCGCGAAGTCTATGGCGCCGACGCTGCCGAGGTGGCGACGACGCTCACCCAGCTCGGCATCACCCACCGCGTGCAAGGCGACTATGCCGCTGCCGACTCGGCCTACCGCGCCGCGCTCGCCATTCAGCGCGCCGTCTACGGGCAGGAGCACGCCGACATCGCTGAGACGCTCACCAACCTCGCGGTCGTCGTCCGTCGCCAGGGCGATCTGCCTCGCGCGGAGACGATTGCCCGGGAGGCGCTGGCGCAGCGCATTCTGTTTCTCGGCTTCGACGACGAGGAAGTGGCCGGCTCGATGAACAACCTCGCTGTCATCCTCTCGCTGCAGGACAAGATGGAGGAAGCCGACTCGCTCTACGCGCTGGCGACGGGCGTCCTCCGGCGCAGCGCCGGCGACCAGCACCCCGGCGTCGCGTCGATGCTGAACAACCGCGCCTACATCCGGGGTCAGCTCGGCGACCTCCCGGCCAGCGAGGCGCTCTACCGCGAGGCCATCGCGGTCAAGCGTGCCTTGCTCGGCCCTGAGCACCCGAGTCTGGTGACGAACCTCAACAACCTCGCGCTCACCCTCTACGAGCAAGAGAAGTACGCCGCTGCGGATTCGGTCCTCGACGAAGCATTTGCTCTAGGGCAGGCCACTCTTCCCGACGGACATCCGGATCGCGGCCGCAGTCTCACCCACCGCGCCCGGGTCCGCGCGGCGCAGGACGATCCCACCGCCGCCGCGGCGCTTTTCCGCGAGGCCCTGGACATCTGGAGGGCTTCCTACGACGGCCCGCACCGGCATATCGCATCAAGCCTGCGCGGCTTGGCGGCCACGCTCTCCGATCAGGGGCGCCATGCCGAGGCCGAAGCCACCCAGCGCGAGGGGCTGGCGATGAGCCGCGCGCTGGAGCGCGAAGCTGACATCGCCCGCGACCTGCGCTCTCTGGGCGACATCCTGACTGCGGCGGGCCAACACGATGCAGCCGAGCCGCTACTGCGGGACGCCCTCGCCCGCCGCGTCGAGCTGTTCGGGGCGGTCCACCGCGAGGTCGCGTTGACGCAGGTCAGCCTGGCGCGGGCGCTCATCGGGCAGGAGCGCACCGATGACGCTGAGGCGCTGCTGACCGAGGCGCGGCCAACACTCGAAGCGTCTGCGGGGTCGCGCGCGCCTCTCCGCGATGCGCTGGCACTGCTCGCGGATCTTCGTGAGTGATAGGGCGATACGGCTGCGGCCTACCGTGCTTAACGGCCCGCGCTGGACCTACTGACGCTCAGTTCGACCCTGATTCCAATCGGTCGGTCAGCGCGCGCAGCGCGTCGAGGTGTCCGTCGAGGCCTGCCTTGAACATGGGAAGCGGTTGCTCGGGCGCGATGCCCGTGCGCTCCCAGAGTTTACCCTTGGCGTCGAGGTAGACCTCGTTGGAGAGCGAGAGCCGCCAGCCGTTGGGCAGGGTGCGAAAGAGCATGTCCGAGAGCGCCCCGCGCGTGGCCGACCCGGCGTGCGTCACCTGCGGCAGCGCGCGCATCTCCATCGTGAACGTCTCGGCAGCGCTGACGGTCACGTCGCTCGTCAGAACAACGACCGGCTTCGTGTATACGGTCTCGGCGGGGACGACCATGAACGACTGGCGCGTGTCGTCCTCCGCGCCGTAGGCGTACTTCGTCAGCCCGAGCGTCTCCTCTGCTGCGAAGTGCGCGGCGATGCCGAGGCTGACCTCGTCATAGCCCCCCTGGTTGAGCGCCACGTCGACGATCATCGCGTCCGTGTCGGCAAGGTCGGCGACGACCTGCCCCATGACCGCATAGACCGCTGCGATCTCGTCCTCGAACGGCGCGTCCTCGCCGTCCTCGGTCTCTTCTGCGAAGCCGCCCATCCCCGCGATGTTGACGTAGCCGATACGCCCGTCCGGCCCGCCGAGGCGGCCCCAGAAGACGTTGCCGCCACTCGCGGTCTCGTAAGCCCCAGCGAGAAGACTGTCGCGGATGGTGGCGCGGGTGCCGAAGTACCACCGCGTGCTGAACGCGCCCTGCGACTCGGCGGCGTCCTCGGCAGTCGTGTCGCGCGCCGCGAAGCCCGCCCGTAGCATCGGACCCAACTCGGGGGCGGGCCGCCCACCAGCGCGCTGCGCCTCGCCGTCGACCTCGCCGCGCAGCGTGAGGTGGCTGTCCTCGATCCCGGTAATCAGGGTCGTGAGCGCCTCGAAGAGTGCCGCGTCGGAGGTGGCGTCGGTGACCGTCGGCGCGAGGGCCGCGTAGCGCGCGTCCCAGTCGATCTCGTAGAGGTCGAGGAAGGCGTACTGCTCGTCCATCACGCTCCAGACGTAGTCGAAGACCGCGCGCGGGTCGTCGGGGTGCTCCGCGTGGCAAGCCTCCGGTACGCCGTCGATGCGGTTGAGGTAATAGCGCGTCGAGTTGGCCTCGCGGAACGAGAGCAGAACCTCGTTGCCACTGGGATCGGCCTGGGCATACATCCGCAGCGGCCCGTTCATGTAGACCGATGTCTCGATGGGGATGCAGCCCACCTCGTGCGCGGCGTAGATCGTGAGCGAGTCGCGAGCGATGTCGAGGACCCAGCCGTAGCCGCGGCTCTGCCAGACGCCGTGCAGCGCGGGCGCAAAGCCGTCGGCGGTCTGCGACATCGCCCAGTCGAGCGAGGGAGAGCGGACGGGGCTCAGGTCTTGGGCAGCGGCAGGCGGAAGGAGCAGAAGCAGGAGGAACGCGAAGCGCATCAGGGCAGGGGCCGGAGTGAGTTGGGACGGCTCAGGCTACGCGAACCCTGCTGACGAGTTGAGCTGAAAATCGCCATCACACCAACGCATATCGTCGCTGTGCGTAGGTTATGCGACGAAGTTCGCCATCTAGCTCCTCGCCCTCATGCTTGATCCGCTCGACCGCGCCCTGCTGGGGGAGATCCAGGCCGACACCCAGCAGACGCACGCGCAGCTCGGCGCGAAGGTGGGGCTCTCGGCGTCGTCCGTGCGGCGGCGGCTGACGGCCCTCCGCGCGCGCGGCGTGATCGAAGCAGAGGTGGCGATCCTCGCGCCCGAGACGGTCGGCGTGCAGGCTGTCGTGCTCGTCACCTTTGGCGAGGAATCGGTCGAAGGGGACGACGCCTTTCGCGAGCGGATGCGCGCTGCGCCGGAAGTGCAGCAGTGCTACTCCGTTGCGGGCGACGTCGACTACGTGCTCGTGGTCCACGCGCCGGACCTGGCGAGCTACGAGGCCTGGGGCAAGCGCGTCCTGATGGCCGACCCGACGATTCGTCGCTACGACACGCACCTCGTCTGGTCCCGCGTCAAGTTCTCGACCGCGATCCCGCTTACCGACGACGGGAGCTAATCTGCGGTGTCGCCCTCCGCACCGCGCTCCGGCCCAACGCTCTCCTCGATCAGCTTGAGGATGCGGCGGTACTCGTCCGTCCAACTCGTCGGCTCGGTGAAGCCGTGTGGCTCGACGGGGTAGATCGCGAGCTCCCAGTCCTCCTTGCCGAGCTCGATGAGCCGTTGCGAGAGCCGGAAGATGTCCTGCGGCTGCACGTTGTCGTCGATGAGGCCGTGGCACATCAAGAGCGGGTCCTCCAGCCCGTCGGCGAACTCGATGGGGCTGGAGCGCGCGAACGCGACGGGGTCCTCGGCGGGCGTGTTGAGGATGTTCGACGTGTAGACGTGGTTGTAGTGCGCCCAGTCGGTGACGCTGCGGAGCGCTGCGCCGCCGCCGAAGTGCTCGGGCTCGGTGAAGAGCGCCATCAGCGCGATGAAGCCGCCGTAGGAGCCGCCGTAGATCGCCACGCGCTCGGACGGGATGCCCTCGCGGAGGCCCAGCCAGCGGCTCGCGTCGACGTAGTCCTGGAGGTCGCGCCCGCCCATGTGACGGTAGATCGCCGTGCGCCAGTCCCGGCCGTAGCCCGCCGACGCGCGGAAGTCGAGGTCGAGGACGACGTAGCCGCGCTGTGCGAGGAGGTGGTGGAACATGTACTCGCGGAAGTAGCTGCTCCACCAGCGGTGCACGTTCTGGAGGTAGCCCGCGCCGTGGACGAAGAGCACCGCTGCGCCGTTGGGCTCCGCGCCGAACTCCTCAGGGCGGTAGATCCGCGCCGGGACGAGCGCGCCGTCGGACGCCGGAATCTCGATGATCTCGGGCGCGCGCCAGCCGTGCGAGAGCCAGTCCTCCGTGGGCGAGTCGGTGACGCGAACCGGAGCCCGCGCGCCATCGCGGGTGAGCTCCTGGACGTAGATCTCGGGCGGGTAGTTCGCGGCGGAGTAGAGCAGCGCGAGCGTCTGGCCGTCGGGGCTGAACGCGAAGTCGTTGCGGCCGCGCAGGCTCGTGAGCTTCGTCCGCACGCCGCCATCGACGCTCATCCGGTAGACGTGCCGCTCGTGCGGCGAGCCCTCGCTCGACTGGAAGACCCACGTCTGGCCGTCGCGCGTGAGCTGCGGGTCGAACACCTCGAAGTCGCCGCGGGTGCGCTGCGTCACGGTGCCCGTCGTCACGTCCACGTCGTAGAGGTGGCTGTAGCCCGTCGCCTCGCTCTGGAACCAGAAGCGATTGAAGCTCCCATCGCGCTCGGGAATCCAGCCCACGGTGTTCTCGAAGCCGAACCACGGGATGCCCGGCCCGGCGATCCACGCCTCGTCGCGCTGCCGGTCGAGGAGCGTCACCGCACCCGTCTCGGCGTCGAGGCGCGCGATCCAGCGGTCCTTGTTGTCGTCCGCGCGGGCGATCACGACGGCGTGCGCGCCGTCGGGGCTCCAGAACGGGCCGTAGGGAAGGAGCACCCGCGAAGAATCGGTCTCGTGGCCGCGCTCGCGCTCCCTGTACTCTTTTTTATAGTCGGCCGCGTCGAACGCGCCGGGCAGCGTGGTCAGGTCGACGGCGTAGGTCGTGTCGCGCGTGAGGTCCTGGATGTGGAGCACCGGCTTCGCGCCGGGGCGGCCCACCTTCGGGCGCGCGCTGATCTCCTCGGCGTAGCCGGACACGGTGACGTAGTCGGTCATGCTCGTGCGCGTCTGTTCGACCGGGTCGGCGAGCACGAACGTGGCGTAGCGTCCACCGGGGCTGAGCTGGAGCTGGCTGACGCGCTTGCCGCCGTAGTAGTAGGGTGTCGGCAGGCCTTGCGCGGCGACCTCGCGGCCCGAGGCGGCCTCGGCGAGCGTGTCGCGGCGGTCCTGCTCGCGGAGCACGTCGAAGAGGCGCGTCTGCTGCTCGGCGAGGTAGGCGTCCTGCTGGCTGGGCTCGCGGTCGCTCGGCGCCGTCCCGCTGCGCAGGTCGGTGAGTTGCGCGAGCGTGCCGGTCGATCGGTCCATCCGGAAGACGTTGCCGTCGCGCTCGAAGACGATGCCCGTGCCGTCGGGCGTGAAGCGCGGGTCGGACTCGCGGGCGGGCGTCGCGGTCAGGCGCGTGAGTTGGTCGGCGTCGCCCCCGTCCATCGGCAGAGCGTAGCGGTAGAGGTCGCCGTCGCGGGCGAAGACGCGGTGCGCGAGGTCAGGGCTGTAGGCGAGGCGGTCGGCGTGCCAGCCGCCGAAGCGGGGGGGGAGCGCACGGCGTTCCTCCGTCGTGACCTGCTCGGGCGCCCCGCCGTCGAAGCGGAAGAGCGAGTCAGCCTCGTAGCTGCCTTTCGGGTTCCAGCGGAAGTAGACCGCGTCGCCCCGGTCGGTCCAGAACACGTCCGTGGGCCATGCGCCGATCCAGGTCGCCGGGTCCTGCATGATCTCGGCGACGGTCAGCGGTGCTGTCGTGTCCGGTGCTGTCGCGGGTTGGGCCACGAGCGCAGTGGCGTGAAGCAAAGTGGCAGCTAGGAGGAGGGCAGCGAAGCGGGGCACAGGAGACACCAGAAGGGAAAACAGGCAACGCCGCGCAACTTACGTTCGGGTCGCCACGCCTTGAGTGCCCACAATCGTGCTCCGTAGCGCCTCAGCGGGCGGCTTTCTCCAGGACGACGGCAGGTTCTAGCGCGCGCACCCAGACCGTGTCGCCGACCGCGAATGCGTGACGATTGTCCGTGTGGACGAGGCAGTCCACGGCCCCGAGCTGCACGCGGTAGGTGACGTCGTGGCCTTTGAAGGAGCGAGCCGTCACGAGGCCCTGGCGGCAGTGGTCGGTCTCCGGCGTGAGCGTGAGGCTCAGGTGCTCGGGGCGGAGCGACACGAGCACCGTGCCCTCGGCTTCGCGGTGGAGCGTCAGGTGGCCGAGCACCGAGTCGGCCTGGGTGCCCCGTGCCTCGGTGAGCATGAGGTTGGTCTGCCCGAGAAACTGCGCCACGAAGAGCGTGCGGGGGCGGTGGTAGACGTCCTCCGGCGTGCCCATCTGCTCGATGCGCCCGCCCTGCATCACCGCTACGCGGTCTGCGAACGCCATCGCCTCCTCCTGGTCGTGCGTGACGAGGACCGCCGTGGTGCCCTCGCGCTGGAGCCAGGCACGTACGTCGCGGCGCATCTCGGAGCGCAGGAGCGCGTCGAGGTTGGAGAACGGCTCGTCGAGGAGGAGCAGGCGCGGGCGCGGAGCGAGCGCGCGGGCCAGCGCGACGCGCTGCTGCTGGCCACCGGAGAGCTGGTGCGGCGCCCGGCTCTCCATGCCGTTGAGCCCGACGAGCCGCAGCACCTCGGCGACGCGCGCCTCTCGGTCGGCCCGCGCCCATCGGCGGAGGCCAAAGGCGACGTTCGCCGCCACGCTCAGGTGGGGGAAGAGCGCATAGTCCTGGAAGACGAGCCCGATGCCGCGCTGCTCCGGCGGCACGAACGTCGCCGCGTCGGCGAGCACCCGGCCGTCGAGGTGGATCGTGCCCGCGTCGGCGTGCTCGAAGCCCGCTACCAACCGCAGCGCTGTCGTCTTGCCGCAGCCGCTCGGCCCGAGGAGCGCAAACAGCTCACCCTGGCTGACATCGAACGCCAGCGCATCCACGACCGGGAGTCCGTCCGGCGTGAACCGCTTCGTGAGGCTGTCTACGGTGAGCAGAGGGGACATCGGTATCAGGGATGCAACGATGGCTTCCAAAGAACGAGGCCGCCGATGGTTTCGGACGCGGCGAGGTCTAGGCTACAGCTTCACCGGCGCGGTGGGACAGAGCGGTGCCACGTTGTACGGTGCCGCGCTGTAAGGCAATCCTTACACGGTCCTGACGGAAAGGAGGACAGCGCCCTGGCTGGAAGCCTACGCATCGACGGTGGATTGCCGTTCAGAGGCCAGACCGGGGAATGGGTTGATTACTACCAGTCGCGCCAAACGCTGGTGTGTCGAACACGTGCCGCGGCACACAACGGTGCCCATCGACGCACTCCGCCCGCGCTTCGCCCCCAATAATCATCTCCTCTACGTCCATGTCCCTCCTGTCCAACGTACTCCGCCGTAGCGGGCTCGCCCTCGCCCTCGGCGTCTCCTTCGTCGCCTGCGACACCGTCACCGAGTCCACGCCGATCACCGCAGCCGCCCCCACGCTGGCCGAGGCCAGCGCCCTCGGCGATATCGTGGCCGCCGCCAACCCCTCGGGCTTCGAGGCCGATCAGGGCCTTCTCATCCGCAAGAACCTCAGCGAGACGCGCTTCGAACTCGACCTTGCCTGGGCCTACACCGACGAGACCGGCAAGCCCGTCCGCGAAGGCTCGAGCATCCAGACCATAAAGGTGAGCGACGACCGCGCGCAGGTCTATGCCACCGTCGACCGCCCCAACAGCAAGGGGGCGCTCGTCCGCGTCACCCGTGACGGCCGCGACGTCATCGACATCACGAACAACGGCATGCTCGTCGCGCCGAAGGGCTTCGACGTGGTCGAAGAGTTTGGCGTGACCGTCGTCGCTGACTTCGGCGGCAAGGCCATCAAGGTGTTCAGCAACACCGCTGTCAACGGCCGCCTGCCGCTGGTCTTCACCATCACCGACCTCGGCGGTGAGCGCAGTGTCTGGGACGTGGTCCACGACCCGACCAACGACCGCCTCTACGTCGCTGGCACCGACGGCGTGCTGCTCGTCTACGACGACTTCGCCGCCACCGGCCCGCAGGCGCCGACGCGCATGGCTACGCCCGCCATGGACGGCACCGGCATCTCAGTCAACCTCCACGGCATCGACTACGACCTCGCCTCGGACATGCTCGTCCTCACCGACGTGGGCAGCCCGGCAGACCCGACCGACGGCCAGATCTTCACGATCATGAACGCTAGCACGGCGTCGGGCCTCACCGAGGTCGTCGCTCAGATCGGCGGGCCGAACTCGATGCTCGGCAACCCCGTGGACGTGGTGCTCTCGGATGGCGCCGCCTACGTCGCGGAGAAGTCGAACGACGGCGTGCTGTGGTTCAACAACATCTTCAGCCGCACGGGCAGCGAGGATGCTGCCCCCGGCGCGGTGATCGCCGTGACCAAGGCCGAGTCGGTGGACGCGATCCGCTAGTCAGCCTGGATGGCCCCCAGCGCCGCGACGAACGCCGGCGCCCACCGCCCGCTCGTGGGGCAAGGTTGGGGGTGAACCTGCCTCACACCGCGCGCTCTTCCTCGGAGGGGCGCGCGGTTGCTGTTGAGCCGGTTCCTACCAAGCACGAGCGCGCCCTGTCCAAGACAGAGCGCGCTCGATGCACAGAGATTCGACCTGCGTCGAAGGGCCGTGTTTAGTCGGCGATGTAGAAGTCGAGCGACTCGGCCTGGCGAGTCGAGAGCGACGCCGCGTAGGCACCGAGCAGCTGGACGGTCGTGCGGCGGACGGCCGCGTCCTCCTCGAAGCGGGCCCGGTCGGCGAGCTGCTCCATGCTGGTCAGGTCGCCGATGGCAGCGAGGGCCACCGCGGCGGCGCGGCGGTGGCGGACGTCGGCGTCGGCCTCGTAGATGTCGAGGAGTGCATTGACGGTGGGGCGGAGGTCGATGTCGGGGCGCTGCTCGGCCACGACGAGCGTGAGGTCGAGCGCAGCGCTGCGCTGCACGGGGTTGACGAGCAGCGTGGCGAGCTGCGTGCCGAGGCGGTCGGTGACGGCGCGGTCGGCCGGAGCGGGCTGGGCGAAGGCCGGAGCGGCCACGAGCAGCGCGAGCAGCAGGGAAAGGGTGCGCATGAGATTCAGGGTCAGGATGGGTTCAGGTGTAGATACCGCACTGCGGCAAGGTTGGGATTGGAAGCGATGTGGAAGGCCACATGTCCTCAATCGCGACCTTGTATTGAACCATAAAAACCCTTGTTTCTGGGCCAGAATCACTGAAAACGCTTCCGGAAGTACAACCTGAAGCACGATGTTGCTGCGATGCGGCAAAAGAAGCGCTGCCATCGGAAATGGAACCGCTTCGCCTACGTCCTGATGCGCTTTCGATGAAGGCCTAGGGCAGGACCGCCTTGTCTTGGCCTGGAGCCACGTGCGCCTCGCATCGGACGCTCAGATCCGTCGCACCCCGTTGGCGCGCGCAGGCGCTTCGTCGCGCATCACGGCGTCGGTCATCCAGCAGCCCTCGTAGGTGCCGCTCGTCTGCTTCGAGAGGCCGAAGACGTAGCTCACCCGCTGTCCGTCGGCCTGCACGAGCGTGACGCGCTGCGCGGCCCGGTCGCCCTGCACCCGCATCGTGCCGTATTCCGCGCGCGCGAAGCCGAGCATGGCTCCGTACACCGGCCCCTTGACCATCGCCGCGAACCGTTCGAGCGGACCTGTCGCCCGCTTGTTGGCGGGTGAGGCAAAGCGAAATGCCGCCGCGATGCCTGCGTCGGGGTAGGGCTCGTCGTTGCGCTGGAGGGCTTCCACCTGAAGGCGAATGACGTCCTCGGGCGAGAGGTCTGGGCTAGGCTGGGGGTCTGCATCGGCAGGGTCGGATGCGGCCATCAGGAAGAACACAGCGAGGAGGGTAGGCAGCAGCATGGCCGTAGGCGTTGGTGTGGGGTCTTCGACGGGGCCAGCGCCGTCGGTGATCCGTTGCAACACAATCGCTTGGCGGGCTCGAGCCTGTCATGAACCAGAACGGCGCCCAGCGCTCAGAATCGACGTCTCCAACGCTCAGCACCGCCCTCCAGAGTCATGCCCGACCCTGGTCGGGAATGACGGCTCATTATGGAGAGGTCGATGCAGACTGCGGAGTCCATGACAAGCTCCAGGCAAGGCGGCCGCGCTTCGGCTACGTCCTACGCCGTCCTAGTCCTCAGACAAGCTCATAGTGAGGGGTAGAGCCGACGCAGCTTCACCCGCGCATCCGCCGTCGTGAACTGCCA
>JBCBEX010000060.1:0-25801 GCA_038528235.1 Bacteroidota bacterium | reverse complement strand
CGCCTACCTCAGCGCCGTCGGCGACTACGGGCGCGTGCGGCTCTTCCCGGCGCTCCGCTACGACGCCGTGCGCGCCGCCGACCAGGATTCGAGCGCGACGCTGACGGCGCTCAGCCCGGCGCTCGGCCTCAACGTCCAGCCGCTCGCGCGCATCCCGCTCTACCTCAAGGCGAGCGCCCGACGCGCCTTCCGCGCGCCCACCTTCAACGACCGCTTCTGGGGGTCCGTCGGCGACCCGGCGCTGCGCCCCGAGCGCGGCACGAGCCTCGACGCGGGGGCCGCGCTCGCCATTCGTCGCCCGATCGCGGAGGACGCGGCGCTGCACGTTGACGCGGAAGTGTCGTGGTTCGCGAGCCGCATCCGCGACCAGATCGCCTGGCGGCCCGGCAGTGACTTCGTGTGGCGGCCCGGCAACGTCGGCCGGGTGGTGACGCGCGGATGGGAGCTATCCGGCGCCGTCCGCTACGCCCGCGCCGGACGCACGGTGGAAGCGCGCGGCCTCGTCACGCTCACCGACGCACGTGACCGCTCCGACCCGGAGTCGAGCAGCTACGACCAGCCGCTCCTCTACGTCCCCGATGCGCAGATCAAAGCGGGCCTCGGGGGCGGTACCGACCTCCTCCGCGTCGACGTCGACGTGCGGCACACGGGGCGGCGCTACCACACATCCGACGGCTCACAGTCACTCGCGCCCCTCACGGTGGTCGATGTACAGGCGCGCAGCCGCGTCGTGCTCTCCCAGCACGTCGCCGCCACGCTCTCGCTCCGCCTGGACAACGCCGCCGACCTCCGCTACGCCGTCGTCCGCCGCTACCCGATGCCCCCGCGCCACCTCACCCTCCGCCTCGCCCTCGACATCCGCTAGGGCTCTTCTCTCCCCCGCTTCTCTTCACCGCCCACCCGTCGCACCGTTGCGACGCACCGCTCAACCCTACTTCCTATGCGCCTCTTTTCGCTACTCACCCTCCTCCTTCTCACGACCCCGGTCTTCGCCCAGGCGATTGATACGCGGGGTATCTATGTGCCCACCCAGGGAGCCTTCGGCGCCGACAACGCCTCACTCACCTTCGTCGACCCCGGCGCGGGGAGCGCCTCTGAGATCCTCACGGACCGCGTCTACACGCAGGGCGCGCAGATCATCGGCGACCGGCTCTACCTCACCGCTGGCAACGACGGCGCGAGCCGCGTGGACGTGATCGACCTCGCCACGAACGCCCAGGTCGCCCAGGTGACGGGGAGCCTCACCGAGCTTCGCAACCCGCGCTACCTCGCCGAGGTCGCGCCTGGCAAGGCCTACGTCACCAACCAGACCTATGCCTTCTCGACAACGGACCCGGCCTTCGTGAGCGTCCTCGACCTCGCCACGAACACGATCACCGGCAGCATCACGGTAGACCGCCAGCCGGAGGGCGTCGCGGCGGCAGCAGGACGCGCCTACGTAGCCCTCGGCGGCTTCGGTGAGCGCGACTCCCTCGCCGTGATCGACGTGGCGACGGACGCGCTCGTGGAGTACGTCGATATCGGCTGCCCGGCGCGGCTCGTCTTTGCTGACAACGAGGACGAGATCTGGGCCGTCTGCGCCGACGAGGTCGTCGTCCTCGCTGCGGCCGACGGCTCAGAGGTAGCGCGCATCGCGGCGCCGCAGCCGATCGCGGTCGGCTTCGCGCAGGAGGCCACCTACGAGCCGCTCACGAACACGCTCCTCACGGTCGTCGCTGGCGGCGTGCTCATCTTTGACACGGGGCGCAACCTGCTGGACGGCTCGGCCGTGATCACCGGCGACGCCGCGATCTCAGCCGTGGCACTCGACCCCGAGGGCGAGGTGGTCTACGCAGGCCGCCCTGACATCGACAACCCGTTCAGCGCGGCGGGCACCGTCACCGTCCACACGATCGACGGGCAGCAAGTGGCGAGCTACCCGAGCGGCATCTACCCGACCTACGCTGCTGCCTACGTCGTGACCTCGGTCTCGAACGAGAGCGACCAGCCAAACGCTGCGCCCGCGCTCGCCGCCTACCCGAACCCGTTCGCGGACGCGGCCACGGTCGCGCTCACCCTCGACGAGGCTGCGACGGTGCAGCTCACGGTCTACGACGTGCTCGGCCGCGCCGTGGCCCGCCTCGCCGACGGCCCGGTGGCCGCCGGGACGCAGACGTTCCGCTTCGACGGCCGCGGGCTACCTGCCGGCCGCTACGTCGCCCGCGTTGTGACGGGCGGCACCGTGCAGACGCTCCCGCTCACCCTCGCCCGCTAGTCGCTGTGTCCCTCCGCATCGACCGCTGCTACTGCTTCCAGCAGACCTTCGCCTGCCTGAAGGACACCGCTGCCGCCACCGGGGCCGACTCGGTGGCGGCGCTCCAGGCGCACGTCACATTCGGGCAAAAGTGCAAGCTGTGCCACCCCTACGCCCGGCGCATGCTCCAGACCGGCGAGACGGTCTTCCACGAGATCATCCGCGACGGCGGTCCCCAGAGCGGCGGTCCCCAGAGCGACGGTCCCCAGAGCGGCGGCACCCAGGAACCGACACCGGCTGAGGCCGCCAAGGCCGCAGCTCGGTAGGCGTGCAGTGCGACGGTAGCCTGATTCCAGAGCCTAATCCCAGACCACGGTGAAACGATTTAGGCACATCGATCGTTGCAACAAATATTCGAGCGCTTGTGCCCCTCCGTCGTTTCTCTGTCTCGCCATCGTCCCCTGTGACCCTCCTCTACGTCTTCCCGCACCCCGACGACGAGTCCTTCGGCCCTGGCCCCGCCATGACGCGGCACGCACGCGAGGGACACGCCGTCCATCTGCTCACGCTCACGCGGGGCGGCGCTACGAAGCAGCGGCACACCTACGGCTACTCCGTCGAGGAGATGGGCGCCATCCGCGAGCGTGAGACGCTCGCCGCCGCCGAGGCCCTCGGCTGCACCTCGGCGACCGTCCTCGACTTCCCCGACGGCGGCCTCGCCGACCTCGACCCGCGCCCGCTCGAAGCGGCCATCCGGGACGCCGTCGAGCGCGTGCGGCCCGACGTGCTCGTGACCTACGCCGCGCACGGCATCAGCGGCCACCCGGACCACCTCGTCACGCACGCCGTCGTGAAGCGCGTGTTTTGCGAGCTACGGGGACGGGCCGGTGCGCCGCGTCGGCTCGCGCTCTTCACGCTCATCGAGGGCGAGATCGTGCGCCCACCCGACCACCTCCAGGGCGTGCCGCGTGCCGACGTAGGTGCCATCGTGACGTTTTCCGACGCGGACCGCCAGCGCGGCGATGAGGCGCTGCGGTGCTACGAGACCTACCAGTGTGTCGTGGACGAGCACAACCCGCTCAAGCAGGTCGCCAGCGGCGTTCCGTTCGTGCTCTTCCAGGAGGACCCCGACCGCGTCCTCAGCAACCTCACGGCAGGGTTGACGACGCGGACGGCTCCGCGCGTGGTCACCGGCGTCGGCGTGTGACGAGGTCTACGCCAAACGCGAACAGCGCCGAGCCGAGCACGGCCCAGATCACCGGAAACGCCTCGCCGCCAATACGCAGCGCCCAGAACTCTGGAAACCCGAACCCGTCAGCGATCCAGGTGCCGAGGTAGGCCCCGATCAGGCCCACGACGGCCGAGACGAAGCAACCGCCGAGCGAGTAGCCCGCGAGCGACTGCCCGATGGCACCGCACACAGCAGCGATGAGGAGGTAGACGACGAAGCTGCCGAATGTCCTAGCGTGGTTCGAGAGGTGAGCGAGGGTAGTTGCTCCGACCTACGGCGCCTGCGCTGACGCCCCAGTGCGGCCTTGGATGCGGCCCCAGAGCCGCCTAAACGCCTCTGCGTCGAGGCTGCCGAGGTCGGGGGGCTGCTGCTCGAACGTCCAGGCTCCGGCGGCGTCCTGGTAGAGCCAGAACGTGAAGACGAACGGTGCCTCGGCGTCGGTGGCCGTCCCGCCGATGCGGCCGAAGCGAAGGTCGTGCACGAGGAGCCGGTCGCTGCGTTGCTCGGCGGCGTACCACCCCTGCGAGAACCACCGGAGCGTTTCGAGCGCCCGCGACCCTTCGGCTGGCGCGAGCAGGTCGGCCCGCTGCGGGATGACGAGGCCCTGCGTGAGGTCGAGTGTGCCGGGCTCATCGGCGAGCGCATAGGTCTGCGCCACAAACACCGTCTCGTCGTCGGCCCCGTCGAGCGTGGCGCCGGGGTGGAGCGCGCGGCCGGGCGGCACCTCCACGAGCACGTTCCACGCGAGCGTCGTGAATGGGAGCGCGGCGAGGAGGGTGCGTCCGTCGGCGTGCTGCGCATTGGCTACATCGCCGACCGCTGCTCGTGCCCAGGCGTGCGCGGCGAGGCTCCACCCCGCATAGGCCGTGCTCAGCGCCAGCCCCACGACCACGATGCGGCGTCGCCACGGGTGATCACGCCGCAGCACCAGCGCGATGCCCACGCCGAGCACGAGCCACATCGTGTAGAGCGGGTCGATGATGAAGAGCGAGCCGACCGAGACGGGCGTGTTGCTGAACGGCTGGAAGAGCTGCGTCCCGTAGATCGTGAGCGCGTCGATGAGCGGGTGCGTGACGAGGGCAACGACGGCAACGGCCGCCCAGAGCCGCCACGAGGTCGCCGCGTGCAGCGCCTCGCTCGCCTGCGGTCCGGCGCGGCCCAGACGCCATCGGTAGAATCGCGCGAGGAGCCAGCCGAGGAACGGCCCCGCCACGAAGCCGAACAGCAGCCCGTGCGTGAGGCCGCGGTGGAAGTACAGCTCGCCCATCGGGTCGAGGAATGGGTAGGCGAGAATGTCGAGGTCGGGGAGCGTGCCCGCGATGCCGCCCCAGAGGGCAGCCCGGCCGCCGACGCGCCGCCCGGCTACGGCTTCGCCGCAGGCCGCGCCCAGCGCGATTTGGGTGAGAGAGTCCAAGAGACGTGCAGAGATATGGAGGTGCAGACGTATGAACGAGAGACCGGACAGTCCGTTCAGGCCCGAGGCGAGATCCGATCCGATCTGCTGCAAACGAGCGGACCGATTGGTCTGCACCTTCGCGGCAAAGCGGCCCTAGGGACTGCCCCCGGCATCGGAGAGCTTGGCACATCGTACCGCTTGCCGTTGCCTGCCCATGCCTGCTCTCGCGCTCCTCGCCGCCCTCGCCCTGCTCTCGATGCCCACCGCAGCGCAGTCGCCGTCTGCTGCCAACTCGGCACGGCCCTCGGCGCCCAGCCCTACCTACGTCCTGCACGCGACTCGGGCCAGCGACATTGATATCGATGGGCGACTCGACGAGGCCGCGTGGGCGACGGCCGAAGCTGCCACCGACTTCGTGCAGTTCGCACCGCAAGCTGGCGTGGCCGCCAGCGAGCAAACGACCGCGCGCGTGCTCGTCGGGACGACGACGCTCTACGTCGGGCTGCGCCTCGATGACAGCCAGCCGAGTGACATCGACGACCGCTTGGCCCGCCGCGACACGCCGCCTGCCACCGACGCCGCCTCGGTGATGCTCGACTCGTACGACGACGACCGCACGGCCTTCGTCTTTCAGGTCACGGCCGCGGGCGTCCAGCGCGACGCGCTCCTCTTCGACGACATCCGCGAGGACGCCTCGTGGGACGCCATCTGGGACGTCGCCACCCGCCGCGACGACACGGGCTGGACGGCGGAGTTTTCCATCCCGCTCGCTCAGCTTCGGTTTGCTGGCGGGGAGGGGCCCCACACCTGGGGCGTGCAGTTCCGCCGCACGCACTTCCGCACGGGCGAGGTTGCCTACTGGGCGCCGCAGCTGCCGAGCACGTTCGGCATCGTGAGCCGATTCGGGGCGCTTACGATCCCTGGTGCGCTCCGCGCGCCGCGCGCCGTCGAGGTGCAGCCCTACGTGGCGAGCGCGCTCACCCGCGCCCCCGGCGACGCCGGCGACCCGTTCTACCAAGCTAGCGACCTCGCCCCGAACGTCGGCGTCGACTTCAAGGTCGGGCTGACGAGCGACCTTCGGCTCACGGGCACCGTCAACCCGGACTTCGGGCAGGTCGAGGCCGACCCAGCGCAGATCAACCTCACGGCCTACGAGCTGTTTTTCCCCGAGCAGCGGCCGTTTTTCATCGAGGGCCTGGAGGTGTTCAACTACGGGCGCACGCGGTCGTACTTCAACAACAACCGGCCGCTCTTTCTCTACACGCGCCGCATCGGGCGCGGGCCGCAGCGCACGGCATTCGTGCCCAGTGCAGCCTACGACGCGGCCGGCGAGGCGGGGACCGTCTACACCGACGCGCCCGCCCAGACGACCATCCTCGGCGCCGCGAAGATGACCGGGCGCATCGGCCCATTCACCGTCGGCGTGCTCGATGCCGTCACCGCCCCGGAGTATGGCCGCTTCGCCGTGCGCGGCGGCACCGAAGCGATGGACGACCGAGCCCAGATCGAGCCGGCGTCGAACTACCTCGTGGCGCGTGGGCGGGGACGCTTCGGTGCGGCGCAGGTCGGCGGGCTCCTCACGGCGGTGAACCGGAACACAGGCGATGATGCGCTCGCGGCGCTACTCCCGAGCCACGAGTACGTCGTCGGGGTCGACGCGGAGTATGCACTCTCGGACGCCTGGATCGTGAGCGGGCTGGGCGCGGCGAGCCACGTCGGCGGCAGCGCGGACGCGATGCTCGGCTTGCAGACGGCGTTCCGGCGGCTCTACCAGCGCCCCGACGCCAGCCACCTCGCCGTGGACTCCTCGCGGACGACGCTCGTCGGCACGACCGCGGAGGTCGCCATCGCGAAGGTGAGCGGGACGCACTGGCGCGGCTCGCTCAGCGCGGCCTACACCTCGCCCGGCTTCGAGTCGAACGCGCTCGGCTTTCAGACGCGCGCCGACCAGAACTACGTCGGCCTCTCGGTCTTCTACGACGAGCCGGAGGCACAGGGCTGGCTGCGGCGCTGGACGGCGAATGTGTTCGGCTCGCTCGGCTACAGCATGGGTTGGGACCGGACCCACTCGTTCGTGGGCTGGGGCCTGGGGATGGAGTTCGCCAACCTGTGGAGCGCGCGGCTCAGCGGCTTCGCCAACCTGCGCACCGTTAACGACCGGATCACGCGCGGGGGACCGCTCTGGACCGACCCCCTAGGCGCACAGGCAAGCCTCACGGTAACCTCGGACCCGCGGAAGGCTGTAGGCGGGACCGGCTATGTGCACGGGGGCGGCGACGAGATCGACGGCGGCTTCTACGGCGGCGGCGTGACAATGAACGCGCGACCAGCGCCCGGCATCGTGGTCTCGCTCGGTCCCGACGTGACGCGCACCGTCTCGCCGTACCAGTACGTTACTGCCTTCGACGAGCCCGCTGCCGCGGCGACGTTCGGGCGGCGCTACGTCTTCGGGCGCATCGACCGGCTCGACCTCGCGCTCGTCTCCCGCCTCGACTGGACGTTCTCGCCCACCGTCTCGCTGCAACTCTACCTCCGCCCGCTCGTCTCGACGGGCCGCTACACCGACTTCCGCGCGTTCACCGAGCCTGGCGTGATGGACTTGCCCGTCTATGGCATCGACCTCGGCACCGCCCGCGACAACCCCGATGGCTCGGTCACCATCGATCCGGGCGACGGCGGCGCCACGTTCGAGATCGCTGACCGCGACTTTACCTTCCGGGCACTCCAGGGCAACGCCGTCCTCCGCTGGGAATACCGCCCCGGCTCGACGCTCTTCGCCGTCTGGCAGCAGCAGCGCTCGGACTACCTCGTGCAGGACGGGCGGCTCCGCGGCCGGGACCTCTCGGCACTCTTCACAGACCCCGGCACGAACGTCTTCCTCGTCAAACTCAGCTACTGGCTCGCGCGATGAACCACCGCACGGACGCCCCGCTGATCGACCTTGTCGCAGACTTTACGGCCAGTCTCAACGCGGTAGGCCCGACGAAGGACGGTGCTTCGCAGGCGCCGCTCTACCACCGGCTCCGGGATCACCTGCGTGCCCTGATTCTCCGCGAGCACCTCGGCGCTGGAGCGCGGCTGCCTGCCTCGCGCGTGCTCGCCCGTGACCTCGGCGTGTCGCGCACGACCGTCGAGCTAGCCTACGACGAACTCGTCGCCGAGGGCTTCGTGGCGCGGCGGCGCGGCGCCGGGACCTTCGTAGTCGACCTCCTCCCGACGCGGCCGACGCCGCCCGCCTTGCCGGAGCCGGACGCGTCAACACTCCCGTCTTCGTCCCTCTCGACGCTGGGACACCGTCTCACCACGCTTCTCCGCTACCGTGATGCGCCGGAGACGCCCGTGGGCTTTGCGCCGTGCCTGCCGAGCGACGACGTCTTCCCGCTCGCGGCGTGGAACCGGCTCGTGACGGCGGTGCTGCACGAGCGAGGGCGCGACCTCCAGCGATCGTCGCCGCTCCTGGGCGATGTCGGGCTGCGGACGGCGCTCGCCGACCACCTCGCGCGCACGCGCCGCGTCCAGTGCACCCCTGCGCAGCTGCTCATCGTGACGAGCACCCAGCAGGCGTTGTCGCTGCTCGCTCGCGTGCTCGTCGACCCCGGCGATGCCGTGTGGATGGAAGACCCCGCCTACCTTGGCGCCCGCGCGGCCTTTGCCGATGCGCGGCTCGTGCCTGTGCCGGTGGACGACGATGGCTTGGACGTCAAGGTCGGCCTCGATGCCGTGCCCGACGCCTGCCTCGCGTACGTGACGCCGTCGCACCAGTATCCCACCGGCGTAACCCTCTCCGCCGAACGCCGCGTGGCCCTTCTGGACTGGGCCGCGCAGACGGGCGCGTGGATTGTCGAGGACGACTACGACAGCGAGTTCCGGCACGTCGGGCAGCCCCTCGCTCCGCTCCAGAGCTTCGACCGCGCGGGGCGCGTGATTTACGTCGGCACGTTCAACAAGGTGTTGTTTCCGGGCCTGCGCCTCGGCTACGTGGTGCTTCCTGAATCGCTCGTGGATGTGGTCGAGCGCGCGGTGGAGGCCTTCGGCGGCCAGCCTTCGGCGCTCGTGCAGGCGGCAGCCGCGGCGTTTGTCGAACGCGGGCACTTCGCCGCGCACCTCCGCCGGACGCGCGAGGTCTACCGACACCGCCGCACCGCGCTCCTCGACGCCGCCCGGGCCGATCTGGACACCCTCGTGACGTTGGGGCCGACTGATACGGGCCTCCACGTCTGCGCCCGGCTCCCTGAAGAGACGGACGACCTCGCCGTATCCGCGCGTGCTGCGGCAGCTAGACTGCACGTCCCGCCGCTATCGCCGTGCTATCTCGGACCAACGAGCCCGCCTGGCCTCCTCCTCGGCTATGCGGGCGTCGACGAGCATGCCCTGCGGCGTGGCGTGGCGCAGTTGGCCAAGCTGTTGCGCATCGCCTCGTCCTCCCCCAATGCCTCCGCGCCATGAGTGACCTCGCCCTCCGCCCTGTCCGCCGCGCCGACCTGGACGCTCTGGTGGAGCTCTGTGCCGAGCACGCCGCCTACGAAGGCTGCGCCTACGACCCGACGGGCAAGGCACAGCGCCTCAGCGCCCTGTTGTTCGGCGAGGCCCCGGGGGTTTTCGGCTTCGTCGCCGCACGGGCGGATCGCCTGATCGGCTTCGCCACCTGGATGCCGCAGCTCTCGACGTGGGACGCAGCGACATACGCCCACCTCGACTGTCTCTACCTCTGCCCTGAGGCTCGCGGCCGCGGACTAGGCCGGAGGCTCGTCGCGTGTGTCGTCCAGGCAGCGACTGCAGCCGGGTGCACCCGCATGGAGTGGCAGACCCCTAGGTCCAACGCCTCTGCGATCCGGTTCTATGACCGCCTCGGCGCGACTTCCAAAGCGAAGCGCCGGTTCTACCTCGACGGCGACGCATGGCAGGCCTTCCACGCTCTCCCCTTGTCGTTCAACGCGGCGTTCCCTCTCGATGTCCCACTCTCTAACGCCTGACCGATGCTCGAACTCCGACCCGCTTGTGAGCGCTGCGGCACCGCCCTGCCGCCCGACTCGCCCGACGCCCGCATCTGCTCGTTCGAGTGCACCTTCTGCGCTGCCTGCGTGGACGGGCCGTTCGCTGGCGTCTGCCCCAACTGCGGCGGCGACTTCGTCCCCCGCCCGATCCGCCCAGCCCACCTGCTCGAAAAGTATCCGCCCCTCTCGCCCTCGTGACGCCATGACTACGCTCACACTCCCCGGCGACAGCGATGCGTCGACCGTCGACCGCTACCGCCGCGCCCTCCTCGATCTGCTCGGCAGCGCCGATCCGCTCGACGTGCTCCGCACGATGCCATCGTGGTGCGCGGACGTACTGCGCGACACGCCACCTGAGCGACTAAGCGCGGCCGAGGCGCCGGGGCGCTGGTCCGTGGCCGCCGTGCTGCACCACCTCGCCGACTCGGAGGTGATGTGGAGCGTCCGCCTCCGCCGTACCCTCGCCGAAGAGCGGCCCGCGCTTGCCGGGTATGACCAGGACCTCTGGGCGGCGCGGCTCCACTACGAAGCGCGCGCGCTCGGACCCTCCGTGGACGCGTTTAGGGCGATGCGGTCCGTCAACTTGCTCCTCGTCGAGCAGGCAACCGAGGCAGAGTGGCAGCGCGTGGGGCTGCACGGCGAGCGCGGCGAGGAGTCCGTCGCGGACATGGTGCGGCTCTACGCCGGGCACGACCTCGCCCACCGCGCCCAGATCGAACGCATTCTCCGAGCAGACTACCGCAAGGTTTGACACTCAACACCGCTTTCCAGCGATGCGCAGCGTCACCGTCGGTGTCAGCCCAAGCCGACGCCGCGCGAGGTTGACCATGCTCCGGTTGTCGGCCTGAACCGAAAAGAGTCCCCGCCCGTCTGGGGACTGGTGCGCGTGCCGCTCGATGGCCGTGCGGAGCAGTGCGAGCGCTAGCGACGTGCGGACGAAGTCGCGGTGGACCCAGAGCGTCGTGTACTGCCGCACACCGTCCTCGCCGACCTGGTGCAGCAGCATCCACCCGACGACTTCACCCTGGAAACGTGCACCGACGCTGCACGCAACGTCGAGGCGGTCGGGCTGCTGGAACGGTGAGAGCGCGGCGGGGATCGTGTGGCCGAGTTGACGCGCCAGGGCGGCGCGCTCGGCCTCGGTCAGCGCGACCCAGTCGAAAAGCGTGCACCCGTCGGGCAGGGCGAGGCCCTGAAACGCAGGCGTGTCGAGGACGGCTGAGGTACCGCGAAAGAGGTACTGAGCCGGGCGTGGCGGGTCCCAGCCTCGCTTGGCGAGGACCGTCTCGACCGCGACGAGGCTCCGGAGGTCAGTCCGGTAGAGCGCCTGGACTGCTGGGCACCCCGCCTCCGCCAGGCGCGCTTCGAGGCGGCCGAGCAGCGCCGTCGCTATGCCTTGCTGGCGCTGCGCGGGCACCGTCGCGAGCGAGTAGACCTGCCCGAGTTTGTCGGGGCGCACGGCTGCGAGCGCCATCGCCACGACATGTTCGTTCGCGGCGTGTTTGTCCGTCACGGCCTGCTCCGCGAGGTACCTTTGCGCTCGCAAGGCGGGGACGGCTTCAAGGCGATGCCGCCAGCGGTCTTGGACGGGCAAGGCAGAATCGGCGAGCACCTCCGCGCCGGTCAGCGCGACCGACGCGAAGGACACCCGTTCTAACGTAGACGCCCTCACTCGGGCAGCACCGTCAGCCGCTGCACGTCGGCGAACTGCTCACCCGTGACGCGCACGAAGTACACCCCCGCGCTCAGGCCCCGGCCAAGCTCAACGCGCTCTGCCACGCCCGGCTCGACGCGACCACGGAACGCCTCCGCCACCTGCCGACCTGCCGCGTCGTACACCTGCACCGCCACCTCCTGCGCCTCGGCGACTCGCAGCGTGAACTGCGCACCCGCCGCCGTCGGGTTCGGGTAGACCTCGCCCAACTCGTGCGTGCCAGCGAGGCCCGTGCGCACCTCGGCCGTCGGCCCGTAGGCGCTGCGCCCGTCGGCCTCCACGCGGCGCAGACGCACCTCTGAGGCACCGTCGCCGAGTGGGCCGGTGTGGAAGCGAACCGCCTCGCCGTCGGTGGCCGAGACGGAGCCGAGCAGGTCGAAGGCGCCGGCGGAGCCGAGGAGGCGGTGGACCTCGTAGGTGGCGTCGGGGCCCGTGTGGGTCCAGGCGAGGAGCGCGCCGTCGGCGTCGCGGGTGGCGGCAGGGACGGGCACCGAGGCCGCTTCAAAGGCCGTAGCACCGGCTCCCTGCGCACGCTGCGGCGTCACGTTCTCCAGATAAAACAGGTCGTTGATGCTCCCGTAGGCGAGGTCGAGGTCGCCATCGGCATCCAAGTCCACCAGCTCGGGGGTCGCGACGAACCGCCCGAACGGCGCCAGAGGGTCGCGGTCGACCGGAACCACCACGAACCTCGGTGCGGTGGGCGTCCCGACGTTGCGGTAGGAGGCCAGGAGGCGCCCATCGAGAGCCGGGAGCACGTCCAGCCCGATCACCAGGTCGAGGTCGCCGTCGCCGTCACCGTCGCCCAGCGTGAGCCCGGTGCACCGAACCACCTCGGCGAAGGGGTTGTCGTCTCCGGTCCGCTGCTCGAACACGGGCGCTCCGGCGGACCCAACGTTTTCGTAGTAGTTGATCGTGAACACGGTCCCGATGCTCATGAGGTCGAGGTCGCCGTCGCCGTCGAGGTCGGCAAACTCGAGCTTGGAGAAGGGTCCCGTAAGGCCGTCGAAGGGGTTGTCGGCTCCCGTCCGCTCTGCTGGGCGAAGTTTCTGCGGCGTCCCCACGTTCTCGAAATAGCGGACGGCGCCTGCAACGTCCGCCGTGATAATCTCGAGGTCGCCGTCGCCGTCGAGGTCAGCCAGCGCGGGCGCTTCTATCGTCGTGTTGGTGAGGAACTCATCGAAGAAATCAACATCGCGGAGGAGTTCGAAGGCGGGAGAGGTCGGCGTGCCGACGTTCTCGAACGCGCGAATGTCGCCGTACTTATCGCCGTAGATCATGTCAAAGTCGCCGTCGCCGTCGATGTCAGCGAAGGTGACCGAGGAATCCTCGCCGTCCGTGAGCGGCACCGCGAAGGGAGCCGGATCGACAGGCACGAACGTGATCTGAGCGTCGGCGTCCGGCACCGAGACCAGGGCTGCCGTGCCCAGTGCGAGGGTGCCAAGCGCTTTAGGAGTAGGGCGTTTCATGGGTGCGAGCGAGGTTGGTCGATGAGAGCAGAACCGCCGACGCCGCCCCTCCTGCGACGCAGCACCGTCCACAGGAGCACGAAGGCTCGCTTGCGAACGGCTTAGCCTCATAGTAGGGTGCCTTCGCGCACATCTCCTAACCTGTCCAGCGCCGTACGCCTTGCCCCAGAAACGATGGTGCACGTAGATAGGAAGGCTCGCGCACGTGGACAGGTGCAGGTAAACGAGCCCTCAGCTGCTCTCTCTGCCCTACTCTGTCACCTCCGCCACCTCGAACAGGACTTCGGCCAACGCCTGCGCTTCGTCGGCGCGCTCCTGGATGCGGCGGCACATCCGCAGCGCGGTCGGATAGGACACGCCGATCTCTTGCGCGACCTGCCTGGCTGAGGGCGGCTCCGACAGCCGGGCGAAGAGATAGAGGACGTAGAACCAGTCGGTGAGCGCGATTCTCGAGCGCTCGAACATCGTCGCGGTGGTGGGGCGGACCTGGGTGCCACACGTCTGGCACGAATAGCACCGCCGCGTGGCGATGAGATGGTGACGCGTCGGGGCGCCGCACTTCTTGCAAGGGATACGGTCTCCGTAGACTTCGGAGGGCCACCGTGCCTCCCTCAGAGCGTCGAGGCAGGCGTCGTTGGTGCCGTAGCGGGCGAAGAACTGAGCAAGGGGGAGCAGGGCCATGCGGCGCCTCCTTCGGTGGGGGGTGAATGGGTGAGACGGGGCGCGGCGTCTCCCCGTCTGGCCCTACACGCTGCTGTTGGGCGCAGGCACAGCCGCGAGCGCCGACTACGTGCGGGATCGTTTCTGAAAAGCACCTGCTACAGCCTGGAGCACGGTCCAGCCTGAGCGCGTTCACGTCGTGGTGTCGGCTCTACCTCAACGGGCGCGCCAAGCGCGCTGCCCATACGGGGAAAGGCCTTCAGGACCTCAAGCCTGTGCGTCACCGCACACCGAGCGCGCGCTAGCCCCTCTCAACCTCAGCGTTTCCCCGATGCGCCTCGTCTTTGTCTACAACGCCGACCGCGGCCTCTTCAACGCCGCCACCGACACGGTCCACAAGCTCCTCTCGCCGGGCACCTACGAGTGCCGCCTCTGCCAGGTCACCTACGGTGCGTTCGCCATGCGCCGCGCCTGGCGCGACTACCTCGACGGCCTCGGCCTTCCCCTCGTCTTCCTGCACCGCGACGAGTTTCTGAGCACCTATCCTGCCCTGACCGAACTCCCACTGCCCGTCATCCTCACCGACGACGGCCGCGCCGACGCTGCCCCGCTCGTGTTGCTCGGCGCGGCCTCCATCGATGCGTGCACCAATCTCGACGCCCTCATCGCCGCGACGGACGAAGCCCTGCAAGCGGCGACGGCCATGAAGGCTGCTGCCTCCAAGGCTGCTGCCCCAAGGCTGCCGCCCCATGCGGGCTACCTCGGCACGATCGTGAAGCGCTGCGCGTCCTGGAAGTGTTCACCAATCACGCGCAGCACATAGGCTCCCGCACCCAACCCGTCGCCGACCACAAAGCGCTTCGGCACCCCTGCCTCCAGCGCCCCTGCGAAGACATCGGCGACGTGGCGACCGGACAGGTCGTAGATCCGGGCCTGCACCGATTGCGCCTCGGCAGCCGTCAGGACGAACTGCGCACGCCCAGCGGTTGGGTTTGGATAGGGGGCACTCAGCGTATGCGTGCCGGCTATTCCTGTCTGTGCCTCCGCCGTGGGGCCGTAAGCGCTGCGCCCGTCCGTCTCGACCCGACGCAGGCGGAGCTGGGACGTGCCGTCTCCCAGCGGCCCTGTGTGGAAGCGGAGGTCCTGACCATCGGTGGCCGCGACGGTGCCAAGCAACTCGAAAGCCCCAACTTCGCCGAGGAGACGGTGGACCTCATAGGTAGCGTTGGGACCCGTGTGAGTCCAGGTGAGCAGCGCCCCGTCGCCATCGCGCAGCACTGTGGGCCTTGCAACCGCGGCCACGATCGCTGCACTGCCCAGCAGTCCCGCCCCCGGTGCCGGCGATACGTTCTCGAAGTAGCGCACCCCATCTAGGCTCGTGCCGAGTGCAAGATCGAGGTCGTTATCGCCGTCGAGGTCCACGAGGAACGGTCGGGGGCGGTTGTCCTCGATGTCGGCGAAGGGGTTGCGGGCGTCGGGGACCTGGCGGAAGCGCGGTGCGGTCGACGTGCCGACGTTGCGGTAGACGTTGAGGAAGCCTCGGACGTTGTCGACGCTGTCGTCCCTGTCGATGGCCGCCACGAGGTCGAGGTCGCCGTCGCCGTCGCCGTCACCCAGCGTCAGGCCGCTGCCTCGTATGCCGTCGAAGGGGTTGGCCGACCCCGTGCGCTGCGCGAACGCCGGGACCGTGGCCGAGCCGGTGTTCTCGTAGTAGCTCAGGAAACCATCGCCGCCGTAGCCTTCGTAGTTGGCGCTCGCGCCCGCGAGGTCGAGGTCGCCATCGCTGTCGAGGTCTACGAACGCTATCTGCGAGAGCGGCACGGTGACGTTGAGGAGGGGGTTCGCCGTCCCTGTTCGTTCGCAGAGCATGGGGCGTGCTGGCGTCCCGGTGTTCTCGAAGTAACGCAGCGAGCCGTCCTGATTGGAGACGATGCCGTCGAGGTCACCGTCGCCGTCGAGGTCGCCGAGGGCCACGGGACTGCTTGCGTCCGAGAACCCCGTCCCCGAGCCGATGATCGTGGTCTCGGCCACGGCCTCGAACACCGGGGCTTCGGCCGTGCCCGTGTTCTCGTACGCCACGATCGGCCCGTATTTGAAGCTGATGATCACGTCGAGGTCGCCGTCGCCGTCGAAGTCGGCCAGGACCGGCGTGGTAGTCTCCGCGAGGGAGCCGAGTTCGAATGGGGACGGGACCTGCTCGACGAAGGGACGTTGCGCCTCTGCGGCAGGGGTACCCACGAGGCCGAGCACGGCGGTTCCAAGCGCGAGGGCACCGGCCTGCTTTGGCGAGGGGCTCTGCTTTGGCGAAGGGCCCTGCTTTGGTGTGAGGCTGCGACGATGGTCCATGGTCTGTAACGCTAGAAGGCAGAAATAACGACGAACGTTACGAAACTATGAGCAATCACTTAGGCCGGGGCCTCTTGTGGTCGTCTGTGGGGGGAACTATTGCAGGCCCTACAGGGCCAGCGCCTCGCACCTGCAGAGGCCGAACGCCGACCGAGAGCGGCTGCTAGAGCGCTGGTTTCGCCACCGTGGCGTCGAGCCAATCGGCGAAGGCGACGGTGACCTCGGGGTTGAACGACGCGACCTGGTACGGATTCTCGCCGCGCTTCATCATGGCGGTGTACTCCCCCATCGTGCCCACTTTCAGCATCGGATGGTTGGTCTCGGGAATGACCTGGAAGACTGCCGTGTCAGGACGGTAGTGGTTCACGATGCGGACAAGCGTGCGCTGGTCCTCGTCGTGCAGCGCGGCGATGTCGACCTCGCCGTAGAGCGAGAGCACGTAGGCGTCGGTGCTAGCCCAGGCAGCGGTCGCGTCGTGCTGGGCGAGCTCCTGCCAGAAGGTGAAGTCGCGCCCGATCATATCGCGGTCGCCGTTCCAGCCGAGGCCTTCCGTGAGGGCGGCGCGCGCGGTCTCGGAGGTGGCGAGGGCGGCGGGCGGCGTCTGGTCGTCGAAAAAGGCGTTGATGGTAGGTCGCCAGGCCCGGACGTTGGCTGATGCTTGCACGGGGTCGCCCTGTCCTTGGAGAAGGCCCTGCGTGCGCGTGAGGTCGAGGATGTAGTCGCGCCACGGCCGCATGCCGGTGCCGTAGACGGCGACGCCCTTCGGGGCAAACCGCTCCATCGCGGCGAGCATCGGCGCCTGCAGACCGCCCATCGAGTGCCCGAGGAGGAAGACATTGTCGGGGTCCACCCAGTCATAGCCGAGCATATGGTCGTAGGCCACGGCGAAGGCGTCGAGTTCCTCGTCATAGCCGATGGCGCCGCACTTCGAGGTGCCCGCGCTGTCGCCCACGCCCGGCTTCTCGACGCGGAAGACGGCATAGCCCCGGTCCACGAGGCCGTCGATGAGCTGCGCGTAGGGGTGCTGGGGCGAGCCGAAGTCGATGCTGGAGCACGGATAGCCCTGGATGAAGTAGACCGTCGGAAGCGGTCCAGCCTGCGGCTGTCCGTCGGCGCCGAGCGGCTTCTTGACGATGGCGCGGAGCGCGCCGTCCTGGAAGGGCACGGCGTCATAGAGTACCTCGGCGTCGTCGTCCGTCTCGAACGGCTTGGGCACGGCGGTCCCAACGAGCGTCTGGCGCGCCGCGCCGCGGATGATGTCGAGCGTCACCGTGTCGCCCTCGCGGACCGTGCCGACCATCGCCACGAGCGCCTGAGGACTCGGCACTGGCTCGCCGTTCATGGTGAGCAGCACGTCACCCGCTTCGAGGTCGAGCGCGGCCCCGGTCAGCCCGTCCATGACCTGCCGGATCAGCACGCCCGTCGGCGCGTCGAGGCCGAGCTCGGCGGCCATGTCCTGCGTGACCGGCGCAGGCCACACGCCGAACTGCGCCTGCCGCTTGAGCATGGGCTGCGCCTCGACGGGCACCGCACACACGGCCGCGAGGAGCGCAAGAAGAACGAGAGCGAAGACGTGGCGCATCGGAGAAGGAAGCAGGGTTTGTGCAACGAGACGCCTACGCTACGGCGGCCCCCACGCGCCGACTTTGCCCAGACTGCTCGGTTGGGGCCGCTTCGCGGTGTCCGTTGTCCTTGGTCGTTCGAATCAGGCACAACGTCTCACTGGAGTGCCAACAGATCGCGCCGGGACCGCTCCCCCCGTCCTGCGTCGTCTCCGCGCTCACGCGCTCCGCTCCTCGGACTGTCCCCCTCAATGTGAGGGGGACAGCTTCGCGACCCTTTACGGGGAGCGAAGCAGGGGGTGCCTACGGCACCCGCAGCAACCTCGTCGTACCGAGCACCACGCTCAGCAAGAGTAGGAACAGCGCGGGGCGGAGGAACAGGGCATAGCGCTCGTCCACATCCACGTAGATGCGCTCCTGGATCTCGGTGCGTTCGAGCTCGGAGATCTCGGCGTAGATCTGGCGCAACGCCTCGGCGTCGCGCGCGCGGAAGTAGCGCCCGCCGGTCTTCTCGGCGACGGCGCGTAGCGTCTCCTCGTCCACCTGGAGCGCCGGGACGCGCCGGGTGCCGCCAAAGGGCGCCTGCTGACGTACCACCCCGCCCATCTCCGAGCCCACGCCGATGGCGTAGATCTTCACGCCGAGCGCCTCCGCCACCTCCGCTGCCGTGCCAGGATCGATCTCGCCGCGGTTGTTCTGGCCGTCGGTGAGCAGCACCATCACCTTGCTCGGCGTGTCGGCGTCGCGCAGCCGCGCGGTGCCCGTGGCGATGGCGGTCCCGATGGCCGTCCCGTCCTCGATGACGCCCATGCGCACCTCGGCGAGCATCTGCTTGAGGAAGCCATAGTCGAGCGTGAGCGGGGCCTGCGTGTAGGCCTGCGCCGCGAAGACGACGAGCCCGATGCGGTCGGAGAGCCGCCCGTCGATGAACTCGGCGGCGACGGCCTTCGCGGCCTGAAAGCGGTTCGGGTAGAAGTCATCGGCCTTCATCGACGTGGACACGTCGAGGACAAGCACGATGTCGATGCCCTCGGCGTACTGCTCGCGCGTGACGTCGCGCTCCTGCGGCCGCGCCAGCGCCACGATGCCGAGCGCGAGCGCCCCGAGCAGCAGCGCCCCCGGCAGCCACGCGAGCCGCGCCCAGAGCGTCGGCGGCACGCCCTCCGCCGCTGTCGTCTCGGAGAACAGCAGCCCCGCCGTCGCCCGCCGCCGCCCCAGCCACGCGAGCACCGGCACCGCGAGGAGCAGCAGAAGCAGCCAGGGATAGGCGAACGTCATGGGGGATGTACGATTGGCGATCTGCGATTGGTGAATGGGTAGCCCTAGATCAATCTCAAATCAGACATCAAAAATCAGAAATAGCTTTCAGCAACGCGGGCAAGACTTCGCCCGACTTCCCGATCACGGTCTCGTCGAGTTGGAAGGCGATTTCGCTCGGCTGGATGTTGATCTCGGCGACGTAGGCTCCGTTGCGCTTCGCCTCGATGGGCAGGCCCGCCGCTGGGTAGACCGCCCCGCTCGTGCCGATGGAGAGGTAGACGTCGGCCAGCATCGCCGCACGGGCCGCGTCGGCGAAGGCTTGCTCGGGCAGCATCTCGCCGAACCAGACTACGTCGGGGCGCAGCAGCCCGCCACAGGCCGTACACCGCGCCGTCTGCCCCTCCGCAATCACCACGAGGTCGTGCTCGCTCGCAGGCGTCTCGCAGTCGATGCAGTAGATCCGCCGCAGGTTGCCGTGCAGTTCGGCTATGTTCTGCGACCCCGCTTCGAGGTGCAGCCCGTCGACGTTCTGCGTGGCGAGGTGGAAGTGTCGCTTCGCCTGCTCCAACTCGGCGAGCGCGTAGTGGCCGGGGTTCGGCGCAACGGACCGGATGACATCGCCGCGGTGGGCGTACCACCCCTGCACGAGTTCGGGGTTGCGGAGGAAGGCGCGCACGTTGGCGAGTTCCTCGGGCTTGAACTTCTGCCACAGCCCACCCGGGTCGCGGAAGGTCGGCACGCCGCTCTCGGCGGAGATGCCCGCGCCGGTGAGGACCGCGACGTAGTCCGCGCGGGCGAGGCGTTCGACGAGCCGGTCGGAGAAGGGCATGGGGAACGTGGGAAGTTCGAAGGGTGCAATTTGAAGTGGGTGGCGTTATGGGGCACCGGAACCGGGTGCAGCGGTGTCGCGGTGCGGCGGTGTCGCGGTGTCTGCTTCGGGGGCGATCTCGCCGTCTCCCTGGCGCTCCGTTTTCTCGTTGCTCCGGCTCTCCGCCGCTTCCTGCTGCTCGCGGGCGACGATGCGGGCTTGGATCTCGTCCACGCTCTCCGTGGCGGCGGCGCGGTCGGCAGTGCGCGTGGCAGCATCAGGTGCAGCGCGGGCGAACTTCGCGAGGTCGGCGCGGCGGAGCAGTACGCTGAGGCGCAGGCGTGTGGCGTCGTCCACATCGGGGTGGCCGTCGAGGGCGGCGAGGAATTCGCGGGTGGTCTGCTCCTGTGCCGGGACGCCGAGGGCGCGCGTGAGATACGTCCGCACCGCGTTCGAGAGCGCGGCGTAGTAGGCCGGCACCGCCTCGGAGTCGGTCGCGTCGATATCGGCAGGCCGGAGCGCGTCGAGGCGCTTGCGGGCCTGGGCGTGCGGTGGCAGCGGCGGCGGCGCAAGACCTGGACGACGGTGGCGCGTCCGCCAGAGCCACAGGCCAAGCACTAGGAGCGCCGCGCCGATGAGCAGCGCCACCCACAGCGGCAGCGGCTCCGGGAAGGCAAGCGCCGGCGCGAGCGGTAGCGGCGCCGTCAGGCTGTCGGGCACGACGGAGCGCACGGGCAGCGTCTGCGTCGGCACGTTGAGCGCGACCGTGTCGGCGGCGGCTCCGGTGCCCGCCACCAGCGCCACCGGGATCGGCCCGATGCGCGCGGCGTCGAGCGCGAACGTCGTCGCGAGAAACACCACGCTGTCGAGGCGCGCGCCGGTCGCCGTCTCGGTCGGCGGGAAGCGACGGGCGGCGATCACCTCGGCATCGCCGAAGACCGCAGCCGGCTCGACGAGGCCATCTGACGGCAGCGGCAGGTCGGGAAACGCGACCCGCGTCGAGCGCCCGTGCTCCACGGCGACGCCGATCTCAAAGCGCTCGCCCACCGTCACGCTATCGGCCACAACAGTGACGCGCACCTGCTGTCCGTGCACGGTTGCCGCAGCAGCCAGCACACTCCACACGCAATATGCAACACGCAGCACCCCCTTCATCGCTCTCGATTTCTGCGGCGGAAGAACGCCACGAGCGGCTCCACGTAGTCGGCGTCCGTCGCCACCTCCACCGTGTCGATGCGGGCGCGGCGGAGCGTCTCGGCGATGCGCGCCTGGCGGTCGGCGGCCTGCGCGGCGAAGCGCTCGCGGGCACGGCGACTCCGCGTGTCGATGGTGACAGGGCGGCCCGTCTCGGCATCGGTGAGCGTGAGGAGGCCCACGTTGGGAAGCGCGCCCTCGCGCGGGTCGCGGAGGTGGACGGCCACGAGGTCGTGCTTCTGGCCGACGGTTCGCAGTGCGCGGCTCGTCGGCTCGTGGAGGTCGGCCGGCAGCAAGAAGTCGCTCAGCAGCAGGACGATGGCACGGCGGCGGAGCGCGTGCAGCAGGTGGTCGAGCGCCGGGCGCAGGTCGGTGCCGCGCGCCTGCGGCTCGTGGACGAAGAGGTCGCGGACGAGCCGGAGCACGTGCTGGCGGCCCTTCTTCGGCGGGATGAACCGCTCGACGCGGTCGGAGAACAGGAGCAGGCCCACCTTGTCGCTGTTCTGGAGCGCCGAGAAGCCGAGCACCGCGCACACCTCAGCGGCGATTTCGCGCTTGGCGCGGCCGACCGAGCCGAAGTCGCCCGAGCCCGACACGTCAGCGGCTAGGATGAGCGTCTGCTCGCGCTCCTCCTCGTAGACCTTCACGTGCGTCTCGCCGGTCCGCGCCGACACGTTCCAGTCGATGGTGCGGATGTCGTCGCCGATCTGGTAGGGCCGCACCTCGGCAAACTCGATGCCGCGGCCCTTGAACGCGGAGTGGTATTCCCCGCCGAACACGTCGTGCACGAGCCCCTTCGTCCGCACTTCGATGCGGCGAATTTTCCGAAAGAGCGCGCGGGGGATCACGAGAGGTGTGGAGGTATGGACGTGTGAACGTGAAGCCAGGCCGGGACCTTGTGCAACAACGTGGGCGCGTAACTTACTTCCACACCTTCACACGTCCACACGTTCATACCGGACGAAGTCCGCACCCCATGCCCGCCTCCGTCGCCGTCCTCGTCTTCCCCGGGTCCAACTGCGACCACGACGCCTACCACGCCGCGAAGCACATCTTCGGCCAAGACGCCCGCTTCGTCTGGCACAAGGAAGAGTCCGTGGGCGACGCCGACCTCGTGATCGTGCCCGGCGGGTTCTCCTACGGCGACTACCTCCGCTCGGGCGCCATCGCACGCTTCAGCCCCGTGATGAAAGACGTGGTCCGCTTCGCCAACGACGGTGGCCTCGTGCTCGGCGTGTGCAACGGTTTCCAGGTGCTCTGCGAGGCGGGCCTGCTACCGGGCGCGCTGATGCGGAACGCCTCGCTGCGGTTCGTCTGCAAGGACGTCCATCTCCGCGTCGAGAACGCACAGACGCCGTTCACGAACGCGCTCGACGAGGGCGACGTGCTGATGATTCCCGTCGCCCACGGCGATGGCAACTACGTCGCCGACGACGCCACGCTGGACGAGTTGGATCGTGAGAACCGTGTCGTCTTCCGCTACAGCACGCCCGAGGGCGCCATCACGCCGGAGGCCAACCCGAACGGCTCCGCGCGCAACATCGCAGGCATCGTCAACGCAGCGGGCAACGTGCTCGGCATGATGCCGCACCCCGAGCGCCACTGCGACCCGCTGCTGGGCCGCGCCGACGGCCGCCCACTCTTCGAGAGCGCCCTGCGCCACCTCGGCGTGGAGTTCGCCGAGGCGGCGTGACGCTTGCGTGCTGTCAGCGCAGCAGCACGATCCGCTGTGTCTCGGCGCTCTGCTCGGTGACGAGGCGCACGATATAGATCCCGCTCGGCAAGCTGCGCGCATCGACGCGGGCGACGTGCCACCCGGCCTGCTGCCGCCCGTCGGCGAGGCGCGCGACCTCCCGGCCGAGCGCGTCGAGGACCACGAGTTGCATCGGGCCGTTGGTCGGGATCGCGTAACGGAGGGTCGTCGCGGTGCTGAATGGGTTGGGGTAGGCCGCCTCCAGCATCGGCACGGCGGGGAGCGCTGCACTGGATGCCGTCGCCCGGCCGCTCTCACAGGCCTCGTTGTTCGCTGAGTCCGGATCTTCCTGGTTGCCCGGCGTCACCTGCACGCACCCATCGACGGCGTCCGTGACGCGCTGGCTCACCTGCTGGCCGGGGGCCAGCGGCGGGAGCCCCAGCGAGACGGGACCGCGACGGCTCTGGTACCCCGCCTCGCCTCCCGTGGACGTGTCGGGGCCGAGGTTGGTCACCACGGCCGTCCTGCCATCGTAGGTGATCTGTAGATCGGCGCCCCCGTCGCCCGGTTGCGGAGGTGGAGCATCCTCTCCATCGCACGCCTCGTTGTTGGCGGTGTCGGGATCCGCCTGCCTGCCTGCCTGGACGCGCACGCAGCCGTCGGTCGGGGCCACGCGTTGGGATACCGACCCACCGACGCCGAGCGTTGGTAAGCGGAAGGTGACGGGGCCCCGCGTCCCCTCGAAGGTGGCCACGGCCCCGGTCGCCGTCTCGGGGCCGAGGTTGGTCACCACGGCTGTGGTGCCGTCGTAGGCGATGGCGAGGTCGGCCCCTTCCTCCTCAACGGGCGATGGCAGCGGCGGCGGGGGCGGCTCGGGAAGATCCGTGGGCAGTGCTACACCGCCCCCGGCCGAAGCCCGCCCATCGAGGCGGCGCGTCGGGGTGGGCCCGTAGTACGAGGACGTGGTCGTGTAGGCGAACGCGCCAGGCGCAAACGCCTCGGCCTCAGCTCGGCTTGTCGCTGCTGCGGCAAAACGCGTGCGACGCAGCCCGGCGACGGTCCAGAAGCCGCCGCGGCGTGGGTCCGTCTCCTCGATCCCCTGCTGCACGTAGAGGCCGCTCGTGCCGCGGTCAACCGCGTCGCCCGTGCAGGCTTGGACGGCGTTGCCCTCGGCATAGTAGGACGTGAGCGTGACGAGGTCGTCCCAGTCGGTGGTCACCTGGAGCGCCGTCGTGACCGATCGCCCGGGGGCGTTGACGACCTCCCAGAACGGCACGCCGACATCCCGCGCGCCCTCGACGTCATCGTCTGGGTCAGCGTCGATCGGCAGCGCGATGTTCTCGGCATTGTCGTAGGTCGCGCCGGCGAGCGTCGGCGCGTAGTCGAGCAGGTCCATCAGCGACGGCACAGGGTGCACGCGGAGGTCGGTGACGCTGACGATGTCCGTCTCGTAGAAATAGTGCGTGCGCGTGGTGAGCGGCCCCGAATTGAAGCCGCGGACCACGCGGATCGCGCGTACGGGCCCGTCGATGTTGGCCACGACCGTGCCCGCTCCAGCGGAGGCTGTCCACTCGGTGCGGTCGCAGACGCCGGGCGCAAAGCGAACCTGCGCACGGTCGAGCAGGTCTGGCCCGAGGCCGAAGCCGGACTTGACGTACAGCTCGTCCTGGATCCATCGGTCGGCGAACACCGTGCGGTAGGTCGCCGTCTCGACGCTCGAGCGCTCGGGGTTCGCGCCCAGGTCGGCCCCGGTCGGCTGACCATCGTTGCCCCCTTCGATGGCTTCGAAGTCGTAGGCTTGGGGGAACGCCCCGGCCGTGAGCGCAAACTCGTAGTCCACGAGGTCGACGCCAGCCGACGGGTCGGCGCTGCCGCTCGCCACGTAGAGGTAGACCGCGCCGTCGCCGGCGGCCACGGCGGTCCGCGTACGCGTCACGACGCCAGCCGGATGCCGGTCAGCGGGGGCTGGGTCGCCCGCGAAGCGCGCCATGAAGACGAGTTCGTCGTCCTCGTCGAAGACCGGGTTCGAGTCGGCGCCGACGTAGGTGTTCGGGTCGGCGTATTCGAGCACTTCGACGAGACCGATCCCAGCGGTGCACTCAGGATCGGTGCAGCCCGAAAAGTCGCGACCGGCAAACGACACGACGATGTCGAGCCACTCGCGCTCGTCGACCTGTACGGGGAGGGGGGTCCATTGGCCAGCGCGGTAGGCATAGGCCACGAGGTCGGCGGGCGCTTCGCCGAGGAGGGACGGGAGTTGAGCGCCGGTGCGGACGATTTCGCCCGCGCTCGCCGCTGGCACGCAAGCGCACACGACGAGCAGGAAGCAGGCCAGAAGGCCTCTCCGGGAGTTAGACATGGTAGGGGGGGGGCGGATACAGATCCGTCGCGCCAGAGGTGAGGCGGCACAACGGGTGGCGGGAAACAGCGGCGCTTGAGATGGGCGAAGGTGCGCCTGACGTGAGAGCACCAAGCAAATGGGATACCGGGCTCCTGCTTTTCTATAGCTCGCCGAGGATTCAGGTTCGCCGAACCCCTGCATAACCAGGCCATTCAGGAGCCACATCCTGCCATTGGTGCCATCATGACGGCACGATGTTCGACGCAACAAGTAATCCGCCATGCGGCGGAGCCTAGCGCGCAGCGCAGCGTGTACCTTTTTCTGATCACCCTTCCCCTTTTCCGTCCGCCATGACCCTCACCGTCCCCGTAGACATCGTGCGCGAGGTGCGCGTGCAGACCCGCGCCCAGGACGCGCTCATGGCGCTCTCGGACTTCCCTAGCCTCCTCCACCTCTTCCCCGCCACGGAGCACGTCGAGCGTTTGGCCGGGCGAGCGCTACGGTGGACCGTCCAGAAGCTCGGGCCTCCCCCCTACGCGCAGCGCATCATCTACGCCTGCCGCTTTCACGTGGACGAGGCCACCCGGCGCATCTGGTGGGAGCCCACCGACGACGCCATGGCCGACGACCGCATCCATGGCGAGGTAAAGCTCCTCGACGACGGCACCACCACCCTCGCGCGGCTCTCCGCCCAAGCCGAGATCGTGCTCGATGGCATCCCATTCTTCGCCAAGAAGCTCGCCCCCCCCATCGTGCGCGCCGAGTTCGAGCGGCTCACGGACAAGTTCGTGCAGAACATCAAGCGCAGCCTGGAGACGCCAGCGTAGGGTCGAAGGTCGAAGGTCGAAGGTCGAAGGTCGAAGGTCGAAGGTCGAAGGTCGAAGGTCGAAGGTCGAAGGTCGA
>JBCBEX010000059.1:0-27739 GCA_038528235.1 Bacteroidota bacterium | reverse complement strand
GGCATGGGCTGCCCACCGCCGTCGTCGCACTCCTCCCGGTGGTCGCGTTCACTTCGCTCGGCGTCCTCAATCGGCACGACTTCGACGCCTTGCAGTGGAACGTGCTCGTGCTCATCGCAGGCGGCCTTGCCTTAGGCGTTGGCATGCGGCTCACGGGTCTGGACGTGGCTTTGGTGCAAGCGCTGCCTACGGGCGGAGCCACGGCGCTGCTGATCCTGACCGCGGGCACCCTCGTCCTGAGCACGTTCATGTCCAACACCGCTGCGGCCAACCTTGTGCTCCCCATCGGCGTCTCATTGGCGATGGCGATGGGCGACGCGGCGTCGGGCATCGAAGTGGCCCTGTGCATCGCACTGGTTGCCTCTTCGGCCATGGCGCTTCCTGTCAGCACGCCGCCCAATGCGATCGCCTACGCCCAAGGCGAACTGACGACCCGCGACATGGTGATGGCAGGCACGATCGTGAGCCTGCTCGCACTGGCGCTGATCGCGGGACTGGGACCGTTCGTGATTGGATACTGGATTCGCTAATCGGGACGACCGAACGCACTCGGAAGCCGGTACAGCGCCCGCGCAGTCAGGACGTAGAGCGTCGTCCCCACGAGCGTCGCGTCGACGAGCGGCATCGGGTCAGGTCTGGCCGTCGCGAGCACATCGCCGTCGCTGGAGACGAGCAGGACGCGGTCGGCACCTGCAACGAGGAGGCGGCCTTGCACAAACGCGACCGCTTCGGGAGGCACGGGGAGGTCCATGGTGCGCAAGCGGAAGCCATAGGTGTCGAAGACGATGAGCCGGCTGCGCCCGCGGTCGGCGACGTAGAGCGTCCCGTCATCGCCGACAGCGAGGTCGACCGGGGCGCGGAGCCCCCCGAGCGTCCGCTCGAAGCGGCGTTCCTGATCGAGGGTGAGCACGGTTCGGCTGCGCGCGTCGAGGATGTGGAGGTCGCCCGTGGGGCTCAATGCCACGGCGGACGGGTCGCCCGGAATGGGATCGTCGACCCGCTCGGACGGCCCGTCGTCGCCTGGGAGTTCGACAGGGATCGACCGGACGAGTCGGAAGTCGCGCTCGAAGCGCTGCACGCGCTGATTGCCGAGGTCCGCCACGAAGAACGCGAGCCCGTTTGTCGGGTCGAGGTCGGCGGGTTCGAAAAAGCCATAGTCGCCACTACCGGGACCGCCGTGGGTGGTCAGGACCGTGCCGGCAGCGTCGAGCACCGTCACGGTAGCCGTCGCAGCATCGACCACGTAGAGCCGCCCTGCTGGGTCTGCACTCAGCGAGGTCGCGTCTTGAAACGTGGCGATTCGAGTCATGACGGTGTCCGTCTTTGTCAACGTGGCTCCGTCCGGTGCCGCCGGGGTTCTTCCGTCTGCTGACGCCGTGCATGCCGAGGCCAGACACACGGCCAAGGCGAGCATCCCAAGGATGCCTACGGCTCGCCGCACTTGAGCAGGCTGGAGAGTGGTTGGCGTAGCACGCACCATCACGAAGCAGGGCGCTGCAGCCCCTTCTGTCCGATGTCGCGGCGAAACTGCAAACCGTCGAAGCACACCGTGCCGACCCGGGCGTAGGCGGCGTCCAGAGCGTCCTGCAGCGACGCGCCCCGGGCCGTGACGCCGAGCACCCGACCGCCGCTCGTTTCGAGGCGCCCGTCGTCCGTCCGGCGCGTGCCGGCGTGGTAGACCATCGTGTCCCCGTCTGCGTCGCCGTTCTCCAGGCCAGCGATCGCCAACCCCTTCGCGTACGGCCCAGGGTACCCCTCCGACGCCACGACCACGCAGGCCGCGGCGCCGTCGTGCATGGCGACACGGATCTCGCTGAGCAGGTGATCGTGCTGGGCGCGAAGCAAGTCCACAAGGTCGGTCTTCAGGAGCGGAAGCACCACCTGCGTCTCTGGGTCGCCGAGGCGGCAGTTGTACTCGACCACCTTGGGGCCGTCCGCGGTGATCATCAGGCCAACATAGAGAAAGCCGCGATACGGTGTACCATCCTTCGCCATGCCCTTCAGCGTCGGCTCGACGATGCGCGCCTCAATCTGCGCGAGCAGCGTGGGCGTGACGACGGGTGCAGGCGCGTAGGCTCCCATGCCCCCCGTGTTCGGCCCGGTGTCGCCCTCACCGATGCGTTTGTGGTCCTGGGCCGGTGCAAAGAGGACGTATTCCATCCCATCGGTCAGGACAAAGACACTCGCCTCCTCGCCCTCCATGAACTCCTCAACCACGACTTTGGCGCCGGCCGCACCGAACGCCTTGTCGCGGAGGATGTATGCAAGGCCTGCGAGCGCCTCCTCCCGCGTCGTGGGAATGAGGACGCCTTTGCCCGCTGCCAGGCCGTCGGCTTTCAGGACGAGCGGCAACGGATGCGCTTCGACATAGGCACAGGCCTCGGCATAGTCCCTCGTGTCGAACGTGCGGCTGCGGGCTGTGGGGATAGTATGCCGGTCCATAAACGCCTTCGCGAAGGCTTTCGACCCTTCGAGTTGCGCGGCAGCCGCACTGGGGCCGATTACATCGATGCCGACGCTGCCGAGGGCATCGGCCAGCCCCTTCACCAAGGGCACCTCTGGTCCAACGACGACGAGGTCCACGCTTCGCGCTTCCGCGAGGGCGACAAGGCCCTCGACGTCGTCTGCGGCGACGGGGACGTTTTCCGCGAGCGAAGCCGTGCCGGCGTTGCCCGGTGCGCAGAGGAGATTGGGGGAGTGACGGCTCTGGGCGAGGGCATGGCACAGGGCGTGCTCGCGCCCACCGCCTCCAACAACTAGGATGCGCATGGTGAACGTCGGATGGATGGTGGCTTCTCTTCGAAGATAGCGTTCGAGCTTCCAGGGCGAGAGCCGATGACTACCTTGTCGCTGTTTCGCATACACCCTGCTCGTGCTCCTCGCCACCCTCGCCCTTTTACTCGCTGCCAGCTCTCTGACCGAGGCTCCCAGCTTGGCGGCAGCGATTCCCGCTCGTGCGCCGGCCGTGACGCCGGTCGAGAGGTCTAGCACGCCTCCGGACACGACCCGCGTCCCCATCGTGTGGCGCTTTTCGCCCGAGTTGAGTGCGCTCTACTCGCCCCGTCGCGGTTTCGGGGTCGGGGGCAACGTATCGGCGCAGCATCTGGGCTGGCAGGGCTCGGAGTGGCGGGCTGGGGCGGTCGTCGCACAGCGCTACCAACGGGTCGCGCTGTCGGTGTACACAGCCAACCCGTATCGCTCGCGCGTGCACGGAATGCTCGGGCTCTATGCGAGGACTACGACGCAGCAGCCCTTCTTCGGGACGGGAGGCCGCACGTCGGATACGCTCGGGGTACGCTTTCAGCACACCTCGTTCGATGCCGAGGCCTTGCTCGGCGCGTACGCGTTTGCGCACACAGGCCTACTCGTGCAGCCGTTCGTGCGCGTACGCTGGGACCGAGTCGGTCGGATCACGGAGGACGCTGAGGCCCTGCTCCGCCTCGACGCAGCCTCGCAAGGAAGCGTCGCTGCCGCACGGGACGAGGACCGCATGGGAGCTTACCTGGGCCTCTCGCTCGGGGCAGACACGCGCGATGCCGCCGAGTATGCACGGCAGGGCTGGCTCGCTCAGGTGTCGGGCAGCCGCTACGTGGCGATCGATGGGAGCGGACTCGGATTCTGGCAGGCCTCGGCGACGCTGTATGGCTTTTTCCCCGTCGCCGACCTCGTGCCGGCATTTCAACATCACGTCGTTCAAGCCTCGGCACATGTGGCCACACGGCGCGGCGCCTCCGTCGAGGACCTGCCGTTCTACTACCTCGCGGTCCTCGACTACCGCATGCTCGGCGCCTTCGGCCGCTACCGGCTGACCGGCCTCGACGCGTTTGTCGCCAGCTTTTCCTACCGATTTCCCGTGCCCTCTCTGCTCGACCTCGTGACGGATGCCTACGAGACCGATGCGTTTGTCGGTGTTCAGCTGGGCAACGCGTACAACCGCATCGAGGACGAATTCACGACGCGCGTTGCCTTCGACGACGACTTCGCCGAAGAAGGGCGCGTGCCGCTCCGGCCCGTCCTCATGCTCGGCGGCACGCTGCTCGACCGCAGCCGCTCCGACTTGATTCTCACGGCGCAGTTTTCCATCGGCACCGAGGGGGCCTTTGCCTCGGAGATCAGGCTGGTGTACGATTTGCGGCGCTTTCGCTCACCGCTCCGCTGACGGCCTGTAGTTTCTTGCGCTGCCGCCTCGTTTTCAGGTGACCATTCCTGCACCACCCGACGGGCGCTTCCCCTCTACCCTACCCCGCTTCCGTGCTTCGCTCTTCCCTGCGCTACCTGCTTAGGCTTGTCCTCGCTGGGGCGGCACTTGCGCTACTCATCCGGCTGATCGAGTGGGAGGCCATTGCCGAGGCTGCGAGGTCGGCGCATCCAGGCTGGGCGCTAGCCGCCGCTGCCCTTGTCCCCCTGAACCTTTGGCTGGAAGCCTATCGGTGGCACCGCCTCGTGAAGCGGCTGGCACCCCGTGTCACGCAGCGCGAGTCGATTGGCGCGGTGCTGAGCGGCTATCCCATCGGCCTACTCACGCCGGGCCGCGTCGGCGACTATGTCGGACGGGCGCTCTACCTGAGGCATGCCGGGCGCTGGCAGTTGGCTGCGCTGACGTTCGCCGAGCGCATGATGACGCTGGCATGCTGCCTCGTCTTCGGGCTGGTCGCGCTGACGTTGTTCCTGCTCACGGAGGCAGGCCTCGACACGTTCGCGTGGACGACGCTGCTCGCCCTCGGCGTGGTGGCCACAGCACTGTTCCTGTACTTCCTCTTGCATCCGCGCAGCACGCACAACCTGCTGGTGAGCCTGACGCCCTCGCGCCGCCTCAAGACGCTGCTGCGGATCCTGAGCCGCTTCAACCGCGCCGATGCGCGCTCGCTCTTTTGGCTGTCGGCCCTGCGCTATGTGGTGTTCTCGACCCAATTCGTGCTACTCGTTCGCGCGTTCGACGCCACAACGCCTCTGCTCTATGGCTACATCGCCGTTGCGCTGGTCTTCTTTGCCAAGAGCGCTATCCCGTCCATCACGCTCGCGGATCTTGGCATCCGTGAGGGGGCCGCGGTCTACTTCTTCGCTTTCCTAGGCGTGGCGGAAGCCGCTGCGTTCAATGGCGCACTGAGCCTAGCGGCCCTCAACCTGTTCCTACCGGCACTCGTCGGGCTACCGCTCGTGATGCGGATGCGTGTCCGAGCCGAAGAGGAAGTGCTGGACCCGGCAAATACCACTGCCAAGGCGACTTCGTGACCGTGCTATCGCTCGTATTCCTCGGCCTGGCGGGCATCTATGCGCTGCTCATCGGTACGTTTTCGGTGGGCTATCGGCGCGTGCTGCGGCAGGCTGAGGACGTGCCCTCCGACGCGGCGCTGCCGTTCGTGAGCGTGATCGTCCCAGCGCGCGACGAGGCGGAATGCATCGGAGCCTGCATCGATGCCGTCCTCGCCAACGACTACCCTAGCGACCGTTTCGAGTTGATCGTCGTGGATGACCTCTCCGACGACGCGACGCCCGAAATCGTCCAGGGCCGCATCGATCAGGAACGCGTCGATGCGCTGCACATGATGCCTGTGTTGGCGGGCTTCGAGGAGGAGGAAGACGAACCGCCGAGCTTGCGTCTGCGGCTCTTGCAGATGCCAGAGAACCTCGAACGGAAGCGCGCCCACAAGAAGCGTGCGATCGAGAAAGGAATCGCTCACGCTCGCGGCGAGGTGATCTTGACGACGGACGCCGACTGCGAAGTGCCGACGACCTGGATTCGCACGATGGCCTCGGCGTTCGGCGCGGTCGTAGCGCGGGGCGATCCGCTCGCCGAGGAGGAACCAGGCGTCGCACTCGTATCGGGGCCTGTGCTCTACACCACGCACCGCGCCCCACTCCTCCGGATGCAGGCCCTGGAATTTCTAGGGCTCGTGGCCGTGGGAGCCGGGGCGATCGGCGCTGGGCGCCCAACCCTCTGCAACGGCGCCAACGTGGCCTACCGCCGCGACGTGTTTGACGCACTGGGTGGCTTTCAAGGCATCGACCACCTCACCAGCGGGGACGACGAGCTGCTGATGCAAAAGATTGCGGACCAGACCGACTGGCAGGTGCGGTTCTGCAACGACCCAGCGGCGGCCGTCGTGACGGAGCCGATGTTCTCGCTGGGTGCCTTCGTGGCGCAGCGCGCACGCTGGGCGTCAAAAGGGGCGCACTACCCCAATCCGGTCCTCGTGGCGATGTGCGTGGCTATTTTCTCGTTCTTCGTCCTGCTCATCGGCCTTAGTATCGCCTTGCCGTTTGCGCCTGCGCTGGGCCCCGCCGTTGCGGGCGCCTGGGCGCTCAAGCTCTTGCCCGAGTGGACGCTGCTGGCGCCGTTCGCGCGGCGATTTCGTCGTGAGCACCTTCTCCGGTGGTTCCTCCCCGCACAGGCGCTGCATCCGCTCTACATCGTCGCGATGGCGACACTCGGTGCGTGGGGCGGCTACACATGGAAGGGCCGGACCGTTAGTCGCTAAGGGCCGCGCGCAAGACGGCACGGAATTCGGCGAGCATCATGGCCGTTGCTCCCCAGACGACGTGGCCACTGAGCGCGAAATAGGGCACTTCATAGTCGACACCGCGGATATGGCGAACGGTCGTGCGCACGTTGTCCGGGTCGAGCAACTCGGCTACGGACGCTTCGATGAGCCGAGCCACCTCGATGCGATTTAGAGCGAAGTCGGGTCGATCATCCAGGGCTGCGACGAACGGGGTCACACAGAATCGAGTCGGCGGAATGTAGAGGCCCGACAAGGTGCCCAGCACGGCCTCTTCGGCTACGGCCACGCCAACTTCCTCCTCGGTCTCGCGCAGGGCCGCACCAAGGGCGGTCTCTCCGTCTTCGATGCGTCCACCCGGGAAGGATATCTGGCCGCTATGGTCCCGCATAGTCTCGGGACGCTGCGTAAGCACGAATCGCGCATGGCCGCCAGCGTCGTTGTAGAGCAACATGAGCACGGCGGCACTCCGACACGTTTTACCCAGAGGATTGATCAGCGCCGGATTCTGGCGCTCCTGCATCGGGGCCATCAAGGCTTGAGCGTGCGGCCCTGGTAACGGATCAGCAGTGTCGCGTAGCCGGGCGAGCAGTGCCGACCGAAGGAGGTGGAGGTGCACAGACAGCGAAGCCAATCGGGGTACGGTCGGTAACTCAGGATCTGGTGCCTCATCGGCGCTGTTGCTTCAACCGCGATGTGAACACCGGCCCTGAGGCCATCTCCAACGTCGCTGCTCCGCAAATGGCTCCGCCGGTTCCTGATCGTGCAGCGAGCGCGCGGCCGACCAAAGCCTGCCGCGCTCTCGCTGTCTCCTGCCGACAAGCAGGGTTGAAGGGACGTCCCGCTCAGCTACCGCCGTCGCGCTGACCACGGCGCGGGCCTCGGCGATCCCCGCGCCGGTTCTGGCGTTTGTCGATCATCTCGAAGAGCTTGGCTTGCTGCTCATCGCTGAGGATGGGCGCGGCGGCCTGTGCCAGCGCCTCACGCTCGGCCTGGATGCGCGCTTCGAAATCGCCGCGCTGGGCTTGCGCCTCCTCTTGCGTGAGGTCGCCGTCCCGGACCCGCTGGCGCAGGGCCTTGCTGTCTTCATGGATGGCCTGCATAGCCACATGGTGGCTTGCGAGGAGCGGCTCCAGCTCGGCGCGCTGGGCATCTGAGAGTTCGAGGTGGTCGGCGAGCCGTTCGAGGCGCTCTTGCGGCGAGGCATCGTCACGCGGACCACGGCGCTGAGCGTCCTGAGCGAGGACCGGGCCAATCCCGACGGCGAGGACGGCGAGGAGGAGAAGCGACCGGATGGATCGATTGTGGTTCATCGTTGTGTGGACGTTGGTGGAAGAGGCTGCATGCGCTTCCAATCAACGGGCCCCGCCTGCCGTAGTTGTCACGAAGCCGTGGCAGTCTGGCCGCGTTGCCGTCTCGTTCGTGATGCCTCTTCCCCAGTGTCACGAGGGGATGCCGAGTTGGCTTACACGTCGCCCTCTCTATTACCTCGGACTGTCCTTGACCCTCGCTCCCCTCGCGTGCGTCGCATCATCGTGTCGTAGGCTTGCTGGCTGAGCCACGCGGTGCCATCTGTATAGGCAGGGCGTCGGTAGTAGGTCCCGGTCCGTTGGATCGGTAGGCCGAACGCGACGCAGACCGCGCCGACGGGGGCGGTGCGTGACCGTCGCCAGTCGCGTTTAGCCAGAGCGTTCCAAAAGGGATCGTCGTGGTCGGGGCGGACGGACCGTGGCACAGGTAGCTAGCGACGAAGAGCCCTAGGAGCGAGAGCGCCCGACAGTCTTGGGAACGACGGGTCCGTTGGGAGCCAAATACCTGTCATCGAGGAAGTCGCCCGTGAGCGGGTCACGGCGGGCAGGATCGCGCCCCTCCAACGCTTCAATGCGGTCATAGAGCGGAGCGGTGGCTTCGTCGACCGCATCGTCGATAAGCGCTTGCAACTCGCTCATCCGGAGCCCCTCGCTGTCGACGGCCCCGAACCGCTGCGTTTGCGCCTGCGCGATCCGCTCCTCCGCTTTCAGCTTGCGCACGCGATAGGCGAAGGTGAACACCACGATCGGCAGGATCAAGAAGAAGGAAATGATGAACAGGACATCTTCCATGATGAGGGCCCAGCGGATGAACAGAGAGACCGACGGTACGGCGTGGGTCATTGCGAGTTACACGACGGTACGACGCATGCGCGCCCGGAGCAAGTGTGACGATTCCATGGGGAGCAGCGGCCCTACTGCCATCACCCGGTAATCCTCGGTTGCTCCATTCACCAGCCGCTGGCTCGTCCGGCTCCCACCATGGTTCTCCGTTACCGCCTCGTTGTCGTTGCGTTTGGGTTGCTCCTCGCTGCTCCGCTTTCACATGCTGCCCTGGCCCCTAGCCAGTCGCATTCGGGAGCGCTGCTCGCCGTGGACACCTTCGACGCGCCTCGCTTTTTCTCCCGCGTGCAATACGACGCCGACCGCTACACGCGACGCCTCGCTTTCGCACTTGGGCTGACGCGTCGCCAGGAGCACATCGTCTTCGACGTGCTCGTGGACCGTACGCTCCGCGCTACACAGCGTCACGGACGCCGCCTGGTCTACCCGTTCCCCCGTCGCTCTGCTGAGCGCACGCGCCTGGGCCGCCGCTTCTGGAATCGCACGGACGACCGCATTGCTCGCGTTCTGACGGGCCGCCAGCGCCGCGCGTTCAATCGGCTTGTACAGGACCGATACTTCTTCTTCGACCACGACCGTTGGGAGCACCGTGACCGCTTCGAGCGGTGGGACCGCAACCGCCAGCGCGACGACCGCTACCGTGACGACCGCAGGCGCGACCGGCGTGACGACCGGCGCGACCGGCGGCGCGATGATCGCCGTGGTGATCGCGGGTGGAATCCCTAGCCACAAGCTGCCTAGCGATGCAACACGCCGAGGTAGGCTTCCCACGGTCCGACTTCGGCCGCGTAGGCCTTCGCCATCACGCGCGCGATCTGAGCCAGGTGGCTTTGGTCGTGCACCGTCCAGGTAGCCAGGAGTTGGCGCAGTGTCACGACGCCCAGATCGGGATGCAGCCCTTCGAGGGCGAGGTCTTCGGCGGTGAGCCGCCATCCTCGGACGGTGTCGATGTTGGACGTGCGGCGCTCGGCAAAGAGATCGAGCAACGCCGGAAGCGTCGCGCCTCGGAAGCGCTCGGCCTGGGCGAAGCGGTCGTACGGCTCGAAGGCAACGGTAGCCCCGTGCTCGCGGATGCGGCGAGCACGGGGGATCCAGTCGGTTTCCTCGCCGTGGAGGAGATGGCCGACCACATCGAACGGGCTAAACGTGTCAGGCCCCTCGTTGGCCAAGAGCCATGCCTCGGGGAGGCCGCGCAAGAGCGTGTCCAGCACCGCGGGCGTGCGGGCGAGCAGGCCGAGCGCCTCGTCGAGGTCAAACGTCATTCGAGGCCGGCGCTCACCCAAAGGCGTTCAAGCCCGTGATGTCCTGGCCGAGCACGAGCGTGTGGACTTCGTCCGTGCCTTCATAGGTCACCACCGACTCCAAGTTGGCCATGTGACGCATCACCGGATAGAGCCCCAAGACCCCGTTGCCACCGAGGATCTGGCGGCTGGCACGCGCCACGTCGAGGGCCATGCGGCAGTTGTTTCGCTTCGCGAGCGACACCTGCTGCGGACGCATCGTACCAGCGTCCTTGAGCACCCCGAGACGCCACGCGATGAGCTGCGCCTTCGTGATCTCGGTCAGCATGTCGGCCAGCTTGCCCTGGATGAGTTGGTGCCCGCCGATGGGCTTCGAAAACTGACGGCGCGTCGTCGCGTGCTGCACGGCAGCATCATAACACGCCATAGCGGCCCCGAGCGTGCCCCAGGCGATGCCGAAGCGTGCCTGGGTGAGGCACGAGAGCGGCGCTTTGAGGCCGCGCGCTTTCGGGAGGCGGTTGCTCGCCGGAATGCGGACGCCGTCGAAGATGACCTCGCTCGTGATGGCCGCGCGCAGGCTCCACTTGTTCATGATGCGCGGCGCCGTGACGCCCGGACGATCAAGCTCGACGAGGAAACCGCCGACATGGCCGTCGTCGTCTTTCGCCCAGACGACGCAAACATCGGCCTCGGAGGCGTTGGTGCTCCAGCGCTTGTGGCCGGTGATGACGTACTCGTCGCCGTCTTTCACCGCACGCGTGGTCATCGCGTTCGGGTTCGAGCCGACATTGGGCTCGGTGAGGGCGAAGCAACCATAGGCCTCGGCCTTAGCGAGCTTCGGCAGCCAGCGCTGCTTCTGCTCCTCCGAGCCGTAGGTGTAGATCGGGTACATCACCAGCGAGCCCATCACGGAGCAGAACGAGCGGAGCCCGGAGTCGGCGCGCTCGACTTCCTGCATCATCAGGCCATAGGTGTTGCTCGTCGCGCCGAGGCCGCCGTACTCCTGCGGGATCGTTGGGCCGATCACGCCGAGTTCGGCGAAGCGCTTGGCGAGGTGGCGCGGGAAGGTCATCGCCTGCGCGTGCTCCTCGATGACGGGGAGCACCTCGGCGGTAACGAAGGCCCGGACGCGGTCCCGGTGGGCCTTCTCCGCGTCGGTCAAGAGGTCGTCGATGGCATAGTGGTCGGGCGCGTCGTAGGCGGCGGGGTCGTACGTGCCGTTGGTGATGCCAAGGTGCGCGAAGGAGCCAGGCGCGGGCGCGTCCACGGGGGCACCGTCACCCTGAGCGGCGACGAGGGAGGGTTGCTGGAGGTCAGCCATGCGAACGGAAATCTTTCGGGGGAAATGGGTCGAGGGCGCGTGACGTGCATCCACGCAGGGGCGGCTCGTCTCGCAGCAGAATCGGCCGCTGAGGATGTCGCAGGAATGTACGAACTTGCCCCTGCGTTCCAGCCCTGATGGGTCCTCACGCGCCTTTCCCCTACGCCGCTCCCCGCCCCTCCTCCACACCATCGACTGCCATGCGTTTCCGCCTCGCTGCTGTCTTGTTCTTTTCCGTTGCGCTGAGCCTCTGTTGGACGACCCCGCATGCCCGCGCACAGTCGCCTGTACGCTTCGGCGCAGGCTTCGACGCGCTCCTCACGCCGCCCTCGCAAGACATCGTGACCGAAGGGCTCGGCGTGGGCGGGCGCTTCCGGATGGCGTTCCCGCTCAACGCCGACCTGTCGTTTGCGGCGGGCGCAGGCGTGTTTGGCTACGTGTTCAAGGGTCGCGACGATGCCGCCTACTTGTTCAACCCGCAGCTTTCCGTGATCGTCACTACGACGCGCGGCTCGGCCAACCGCTACCGCTATCTCATGGGCGGCATCGGCTACTTCGCCGCGCTGACCGCCGGCACCGACGCCGAGGGCGGACCTGCTTTGCACTTTGGCCTTGGCTGGGCGACCCCACTCAACGACACGTCGCTCTATTTCGAGGTCGACCCTGCGCTCATCATCGGCGAGGAGAACACGACGTTTGCCGTGCCCGTCCGCGTGGGGGTGATTTTCTAGCCATGACCTACGACCTCGAAGCCGCCACGGCGCATCTCGCTCACGCAGACGCGACGATGGCCCAGCTGATCGCCCACGTCGGGCCCTGCCGCCTCGAACAGCGCGGGGCTGCGGAGCCCTTTGCTGCGCTATTGCGTGCCATCGTGTTCCAGCAGATCTCGACGGCAGCGGCGAGCACGATCCACGGACGCGTACGGGCACTCTTTCCCGACGACACCCCCACCCCGTCGGCCTTGCTCGCCATGGACGAGGAGACCCTGCGTAGCGCGGGCCTCTCGCGCCCGAAGCAGCGCGCCGCACGCAGCCTCGCCGAGCGCGTCCTCGACGGCACCGTCCCGCCCGCCAACGAGATCGCCGCCCTCCCCGACGACGCCCTCATCGACCGGCTCACGCAGGTGCGAGGCATCGGGCCGTGGACGGTGCAGATGCTGCTCATCTTCAATCTCGGCCGGCCGGACGTATTGCCCACGACCGACCTCGGCGTGCAGCGCGGTGCCATGAACGCCTATGGCCTCGACGCCCTACCTTCGCCCAAGAGCCTAGCCGCCATGGGCGCCCCCTGGAAGCCGTACCGCAGTGTGGCGAGTTGGTACCTATGGCGTGCCGCCTGACTTATGTGACCCTGCATCCTCGGTATTCTCATGCGCTCTCTGATCGAACGCTCCATCGTCCAGCACGAACACGCGCTGGACGTGCCACTTGACTACTTGCGGAGCCTGGCGGACGTATCGTCGGGCCTGTTTACCAAGTTCTCGCTCACGATTCCTGCAGCGACACACCGCAAGCACGCCCCGCTCGACGCGTGGCACCTGGCACGTATCGGCGCAACGCGGGTGCAGGATTGCGGGACGTGTGTGCAGTATGTCGTCAACGCGGCGCTCCAGGCGGGTGCGTCGCCGGAGGCGCTGCGGGCCGCACTGGCCGACGACGCCGCGTCGCTCGGCGCAACGGAGCACCTCGCGCTGCAATTTGGCGAGGCCGTGGCCGCGCGGTCGCCGAACGCTGAGGACTTGCGTGTGCGACTGGTAGAGGCCGTTGGAGACGAGGCAGCCGTAGAGATCGCGCTCGCCGTGGCGATGGTCCAGGTTTATCCGATCCTGAAGCGCGGACTTGGGCAGACGGTGGCGTGTTCACTCGTCACCGTCGAGGTAGGCGACGCGTTGCAGGCTGGCTGACGCGAGCGACTCGGCTGAAGTGCCAGGATCAATCGAGCGGTGCCTTGGTTCAAGAGCATCACGTCTCTATGATCCCTGATGCCCATCTACCTCCATGTCGCTCTTTGCCTCGGCGCCCGATCCCATAGAACTCGACCTCGACGACCTCTCGCGTGAGGTGCACATCTCGAAGCAGACGCTGGTGCGCTGGACCGATCGGGGCTTCATCGACGCAGAGTTGGGCTGGGGCATCACCGATGACAACGAGGAGCAGCGGCTGATCCACATTCAGCCATCGTCGCACGAGATGCTCAACGACTTTGCCGAGGAGTACCGCGACGGCACGGTCACGCGCACCGAGGCGCGGCGCATCCTCAAGCTGATCGACCGCAACCAGGTGCAGAAGCTGCTGCGCCACGGCGACATCAAATCGAAGCGGGTCAAAGGCGAGACGCGCGTTACGGTGGGCAGCATCGAGGACTACCTCATGCGCCTGGAAGCCGAGGAGAAGGAAGCGGTCTAGCTGCCGCCGATCATCTTTCTCGCCTGTTCGACCAGATCCGCCACAGGCTGATCGGCATCGATCCGCAGCACCCCACGTTCCTCCGAGCCGGGTGGCTCGAACGCCTCCAACTGGCTGGCGAGCAGATCGGCGCCTGCGAAATGCCCTGCGCGTTGCCCCAGCCGCTCCCGCAGCGTGCCCGCCTCCACGTCGAGCCACAGGAAACGGACGTACGGCTCCCCTGCAGCCAGGGCCTCTCGGTAGGCTCTCTTCAGCGCCGAGCAGGCCAACGCAAGCGACGTACCGCGGCGACCGTGGGCGCGAATCAGAGCAGCTAGGCGGTCAAGCCAAGGTGCGCGGTCGGCGTCGGTGAGCCCCGTTCCTGTCGCCATCTTGGCCTTAGCTGCGTCGCTATGGTAGGCGTCAGCGTCTTCGAAGGCCCAGCCCAATCGCTTCGCCAGCGCACGGCCCACCGTCGTCTTGCCAGCGCCGCTGACGCCCATCACGACGACGACTTGGGTGGTCTCGGGGTCGGTTGTGGAGAGAGGGTCCACCGGAATCTCCTGCCTGTTCGGATTCATACGCGCACCGACTACTAGTTCTTGCTACCCCGGCGCTACATCACTGCTTTCGTCTCGCGTCCTCGTGCGCATTCCAGAGCGCGTCTAGATTGTCGGCGTAGAGCTCTGTGTACCCGCACGTCGCGCAAATGCGGGCGTTCAGTGAGGCACGTACGGTACCCTTGATCATCAAGGCTCCAGGATTTGCGTCCACACTCACCTGGACCGTACTACCGTAGTCCTTCAGTAGCGTCTTTGCGTCGGTGATGATGCGGTCGGAGCCGCACTTGGCACAGAAGAGAAAGTCAGGCATGGGCGGCTAGAGCAGCGTGACAGCCTGGAACGCGTCGCCCGGCCGGAGGCTACGCACGAAGCCCGCCATCAGCCGGGTCGCGCCGTCGATGTCGGCCACGTCCACTGTCTCGATGGTCGAGTGCATGTAGCGCATCGGCACGGAGATGAGTGCGCTTGGGATGCCCGTCTTGGTCTTGAAGATGACGTCCGTGTCGGTCCCGGAATAGCGGCTTGAAGATTCGTGCTGCAGGGCGAGGTCGTCGAGCGCGGCGACTTCCATGAGACGCTTCACAACGGCAGGATGGTTGACCGTCCCGTGCGTGATCGTCGGGCCGCCGCCGAGCGCTACGGTGCCGTGCTGCGACTCCTTGATGCCCGGCGAGTCGGTGGCGTGCGTAACGTCGATCACGAGCGCTACGTCGGGGTCGAGCCGGTAGGCTGCCATCTGGGCACCGTGGCCGCCGATCTCTTCCTGCACGCTGTTGAGCGCGACGAGCCGAGCGGGGCGGAACGACTCCTGCGCGTAGGCCTTGAGCACCTGCGCGACCACGTAGCCGCCTAGCCGGTTGTCGAGGGCGCGCCCGATGAGCCGCTGCAACGTCAGTTCCTCGACGCGGTCCACATAGACCGCGGGCGTCCCAACACGCAGACCGCGCGCTTCCACGTCCTCCTGGCTCGCCGCGCCAATGTCGACGAACAGCTCGTGCGGCTTCGGCGCCTTTTCGTCCTTACCTCGCTCGCGCAGGTGAATCGCTGTGTTGCCGATCACGCCGAGCACCGGCTTCTCGGGCGTCAAAAAGTGCAGCCGCTTGCCACGGGCGATGGCCGCGTCGGAGCCGCCGATGCGGTCCACGTAGATAAAGCCGTCCTTGGCGATGTGTTTGATGATGAAGCCAATCTCATCGGCGTGCGCTTCGAGCAGGACGGTAGGGGCGTCGGCCTCCGTCGCCTCGACGGTCGCCCAGACGTTGCCGTAAGCATCGGCTTCGACGGCGTCCGCGTGCGGCTTCACGTAGGCGGCCCACTTTTGCTGGCCAGCAGCCTCGAAGCCGGTCGGGCTCGGTGTTCCGAGAAGGTCGAAGAGAAAGGATCGGTCGGCGAGGGGCATAGCGAGAGGTGCGAAGTGCGAAGTGCGAAGTGCGAAGTGCGAGAAGGTAGCGGTTGGAGGGAGCTTGGGCCAGACAGCGGCGGTTAACTTCGGGCACAATCTCGCTCGTCTCACGCCGCCTCTCTCATGCCTCTCCTCCGCTGCGGGTCTCTGCTCTGCCTCGCCGTGCTCCTCGCTGGCTGTGCGCGCTCGATTCCAAGCGACTTCCCACTGCCCGACCCACCCGCGCCGACGGCCCCGCTCGTGGTGATGAACCTGGCCGCGCACCCGGATGACGAGGACGGCCTGACGCTCGCCCACTACCGCCACGCGCACAACGCCGTCGCCTACAGCGTGATCTACAACCGCGGCGAGGGTGGCCAGAACGAGATCGGCCCCGACCTCTACGAGCGACTCGGCGCGATCCGCACCGCCGAAACGGAGGCCGCCGCACGCATCCTGGGCACGCAGGTCTTCTTTCTCGACTTTGAGGATTTTGGCTACTCGAAGTCGGCCGTGGAGTCGTACGAGAAGTGGGGCGGGCGCGACGCTGTGACGGCGCGCCTCGTGTACCACATCCGCAAGCTCAAGCCGGATGTCCTGTTCACCAACCACGACACGCTCACGACCGGCCCCCGTCGCCAACACGGCCAGCACCAGGTCGTGGGTTTGAGCGCCTACGACGCGTTCGCACTGGCCGCTGAAGCCTCGTACCACCCTGAGCAGCTTGACGAGGACGGCGTGGACCTCTGGCAACCAAAACGGCTCTTGCTGCGCGACTGGCGTGCGCGCTCCCGCGACGACCTCCGCGCTCGCGAGGACGTGTCCGGTGCCGTTGTCGCGATTCCGGTCGGCGCCGTGATTCCGAGGCTCGGCGAGGCTGCTGCCGACCGCGCCGTGCGGGCTGCCGCGCAGCACCGCTCGCAGGGCTTCGACAAGTTCGCCCCGCGCTTCCGTCGCGACTCAACCTTCTTCGTCGAGCTCCGTCGCGCCGAGGGCGTGGCTCCGCTTGCTGAGGATGCAACCGACTTCGCCGCTGGGCTGCCGCCAAACCCGCATGCGTCGCAGACAAGCCTTCGCTACCGGATCGATTCGGGGCGTACGCGAGGGCTCTTTGACGACCGCGAAGCCCAACGCGGCTGCTTTGGTTTCGAAGCGAGCCCCGCTATCGCTGTGCCTGGCGACATGATCCGCGTGACGATGACCCAGGGCGACTGCCTCGTCGAGTGGCCCGAGTCTGGTCGGCGCTTCACCTTCGGCGGAGCCATCGACACGACGTTGGTGGTCATGCCCGGCGGCGACGGGGAGCCGTTGATACTCGACCTCGTGCTGCCCGCCGACGCGCAGCCGACGCTCCCGAAGTACCGCGCTCAGTACCGCCGCCGCATCGCCAGCCCGCCGATCACGCTCGCGCTTGACGATGCCGCCGAGGCTGGCTACCTCCCCGTTGAGATCGCCCCGCCTGTCGTGCTCGAAGACCTCCCCGATGTCGTCCGCCTAGGCGAGGGGGCCGACCCGATCACCGTCGCGGGCCAGCTCTACGACGAGGCCATCGAGCAGGTGCGCGTGTTTGCCTCCGTCGTCGTCCACACGCCCGACCCGCGCGTACGCTACCGACCGTTCTGGCGCGTCGACACGCTGCTGACGCCGGACGCCGACGGCCGCTTCACCTACGCTGCCGACGCGGCGGCGCTCGAAGCGAAAGCCGACCTCGAACCGGGCCTCTACCGTTTCGTTGCCACCGTCGAAGCGCAGGCCGCAGGTGTTTCCGCGGGGACGGCCTACGACGAAGTCCGCGCCGAGGCGCGCGTGATGCCCGAGATCGCGATCGCCGAGGACGTGCAGGTCGGCTTCGTGAAGAGCTACGACGACGCCACGCTCGACGCCCTCCGCGCGATGGGCTTCACCGTCACCGAACTCGATTCAACGGCGCTGGCGTCGGACCTGAGCGCCTACGACACCATCGTGCTCGACATCCGCGCCTACCTCGTGCGCAACGACCTCCGCCGCCACAACGACCGCCTGCTCGACTGGACGCGCCGCGGCGGGCACCTCGTGGTGATGTACAACAAGACATTCGAGTGGAACGAGGGCAACCCACACCCGACCGGCGAGGGGCCACCCAATGCCGCCTACGCCCCCTACCCGCTCACGCTCGGCCGCGACCGTGTCACGGTGGAAGAAGCGCCTGTCGAGGTGCTAGTGCCCGAGCACCCACTGTTTACGTCGCCCAACGTCATCACCGAGGCGGATTGGGACGGCTGGATCCAAGAGCGCGGCCTCTACTTCCCCGCCACTTACGACGACCGCTACATCGAGCTCTTCTCGATGGCGGACCCCGGCGAGGCGCCCTTGCGATCATCGACGCTCTTCGCCACCGTTGGAGAAGGGAGTTACCTCTACACCGCCCTCGGATGGTACCGGCAACTCCAGCGGTTTAAGCCCGGGGCGTGGCGGCTCGTCGCCAACATGGTGAGCTACCCTGCCGCGGCGACAGCGCCATGAGCGAGGCGCGGTTCCGGTTCTGGCAGCGATGGCTGGTCGCAGCGAGCGGGTTTTTCTGCGCATTCGGCGTGATCGTCGCCGTGTTTCCGAATGCCTTCTTTCTCGCACCCTGGACGGCCGCTCTCGCTGACGTCTTCTACGACGGAACTGAGCCACCAGACGCGGCAGCCTTTCGCGCGTTCGTGCTCGCTCCGCTCGGCGGCACGATTGCGGGTTCGTATCTGCTCCAGACATGTATCGCGGCTGTACCGTTTGCGCGGCGCGAGCAATGGGCTTGGTGGGCGACGGTCCTTGCCCTGGCGCTCTGGTTTCTGGTGGATTCAACGCTCTCCCTGATCCACGGGGCCGTCTTCAACGTGCTTCTCATCAACCTCGCACCGCTGGCGATCTTTGTCCCACCGCTTGTCGCTACCCGGCGCGCCTTTTTTGCCGGTCTACCCTCGTTGCCTGCCCCGACTGCATGATGCGCCCGCTCGAACCTGATCATCGCAAGCCTGAAGACCTCGTCCGGGGCCTCGCCTTTGCCGCGGCGCTGGGTGGCGCTGCCGCATTCGTTATGGTGATCGTGGCGACCCTGCGCGTAGGCCCAAGCCCGTTCCTCGGTAGTACGGGCATCTTCGCGGCGCTCATCATGGTGGCGAACGGCCTACTCTTTCGCAAGCTGAATCGGGAGCGGTCGTGAGCCAGCCCACCGCCGACGGCAGACAGCACGCCGCCCTCACCCCTCCAACTCGCTTTGCGGAGGTGCGCTTTTCGACGTACCGCCCGCAGAACGATATGCAGACTGAGGCGCTGCGCGAGGCGGAGCGGCTGGCCGGGCAGATCCGCGAGCGCTACACCGCGCCGTGGTGGAAACGCGTCTTTGGGAACGGGGACGACGGCCTGCGCGGCGGCCTCTACCTAGTCGGGCCTGTGGGCACCGGTAAGACGCACCTGCTCGCCTCGATCTACCACGCGTTGCACCCCGACGTGCCGTGCGCGTTCACCCATTCGAGCGAGCTGTTTCGTGCCCGGCAACGCCCCGAAGACTACGCCCGAAGCTTAGCGCGCGAAGCCCGCGTGCTGCTCATCGACGAGGTGGAGTTGGACGACCCTGCCGCTGAAGTGCGGCTCATCCACGTCCTCAAGACGCTGCGCGACCTCGGCGTGACGGTCGCGGCGACTTCCAACGCTGAGCCGGAGAAATTTGTCTCGGCGCAGTTTGGGCGCGACCGGCTGGAGCGGTTCATCTCCGAGGAGTTCCGCAACACCTACCACGTCGTCTTTGTGGGGGGCGAGGACTTTCGGCAGCGGCTCGCCAAGCCCGGCAAGGCGTGGGTCGGCCCCCGCGAGGCCACGCAGGCCGCGATGCGCCTCACCTTCGACGCCGACGCGCGCCCGAAGCGCTGGGTCGACTTCGAGGACCTGCTCCACCTCGCCACGACGACCGAGCGCTCGAAGCTGCTCGCCGACCTCCTCGAATCGGAGGCGCTTTACTTCGCAGACATCGACGTCGATAACACCGACGACGCCCTCCGGTTGCTGCGCGTGGTGGACGACCTCTACACAGCCGACCCGCCGCCTATTCTGCACTTCACCTCCGCGACGATGCCTGAGCGTTGGTTCAACGCCGAAGACGTCCACGTGGGGCTGGAGGCGAGCATCGCTGAGAAGTTCCTGCGGACGACTTCGCGGCTGCATGCGATGTGCAACGTCGAGCGCGTCGGGGCACAGCGCTAAGACCCGTATCGTCTTGCTGTTTTTTTAGCATACGCATTGCGTCGGATGGTTCGTTTTGGCCGCACGCTCCTTTGAAAACTGTAGGCGATCCTGCCCGTAGAAGCCACCCAGGTCTTCAGCCAATCGTGCTCTGATGCAACGTGCTCTGTTGCAGTGCCCCGCATCCGGACCCGCCTATCCCATCCAGCCTATCCCCCGACGATGAGCACACGCACCCGTCGCACCGCTTCCCTCTTCGCGCTCGTCCTCGCCGCGTTCGTCTGTGGCGTCTTCTTCGTCTCCGCCGGCGGCGATGTCCTGAACGCCGTCACAAGCAGCGAGGCCGAGGCCCAAGTTGCCCCGCCAACCACGGCCGCCATCGAGGCCGCCAACAGTCTCGGCGATGCCTTCCAGACGGTCGCCGAAGCGATCAACCCAGCGGTCGTTCAGATCGCGTCCGAGCGTGTCGCCGATCGCTCCTCTATGGGTAACCCCTTTGAGGGCACACCGTTTGAGCGCATGTTCCCAGGCCAAGGTGGCGACGCGCCCCGCGTCCAGAGCGGACTCGGCTCCGGCGTGTTTATCCGCGCGGACGGCCACCTGATCACGAACAACCACGTGATCGAAGGCGCGGACGAACTCACCGTGCGCCTCTTCGATGGGTCTGAATACGAAGCCGAGGTCGTCGGTGCGGACCCGTTCAGCGACCTCGCCGTGCTCAAAATCGACCTCGACGAATCCGTCCCGTTCGTGGGCTATGGCGACCGAAAGGACATCAAGGTTGGCCAGTGGGTACTGGCCTTCGGTAGTCCCCTCTCTGAGAACCTGAGCAACACCGTGACGGCAGGCATCGTGAGCGCACTCGGGCGTACTGGGCAGCTCGACCCGCGGATGGGGCTGACCGATTTCATCCAAACAGACGCCGCGATCAACCCGGGTAACTCAGGCGGCGCGCTCATCAACTTAGGCGGCGAGCTCGTCGGAATCAACACGGCCATCGCGACCCGCACGGGCGGCTTCCAAGGCATCGGTTTCGCCATCCCCGTCGATGTGGTGGAGAATACCGTCGAGCAGATCATCGAAAGTGGCGAAGTGGAGCGAGGCTTCCTCGGGATTTCGCCGGGCCCGGTGAGCTCGTCGCTCGCCCGCGCCCTCGACGTACATCCGGGCGCAGCGCAGATCTTGCAGGTCACCGACGGGGCTCCTGCCTCGGCAGCCGGCTTCGAGGTCGGGGACGTGATCACCGCCGTGGATGGCACGGAGGTGCGGGCCCCCGAACAAATCTTCAACCTGATCGGCAACCGGCGTCCGGGGGACGAGGTCGAAATCACCTACGTCCCCAACGACGGCGGCGATCGCCGCACCGTGAGCGTCACCCTCGGCGACCGCGACGCGCTCTTGGCGGACGGCGGCCCCACCCGCCCATCGCCTGAGAAGGACGACAAGATGGACATGGAGGACGACCTCGGCCTGAGTCTGAACAACCTCACGCAACGCCTCCGCGTCGACTTCGAGGTGCCGCCGGAGGTCGAGGGCGTCCTCGTGACGAACGTCACCCCGCTCAGCCAGGCTGCGCGCGACGCCGACCTCCAGCGCGGCGACATCATCGTGGAGGCCAACCGCCAGCCCATCTCAACCACGGGCGAGTTCGAGAATGTGTATGGCAGCATCGAGGCCGGGGACACGTTCTTGCTCCAGGTACAGCGTCCCGTCCGGGGCGGCGATTTCCGCACGTTCATGACCGCGCTGACCAAGCCGGACGCGAGCTAAGTCTCTACGGCCGTCCGCTCGCCTGCTGTCCACCCCACGCCAAAGGCTTCCGTGCGCCTGCCCCAGGTTCGTCGCCCTGACTGGCTCACCCGTGCGCTCATCAACACGCTCGGCGTGCGCGTGCCCCGGGCGGGAGCGCGGTTCTTCCCGGACCTCCTCTTCCGACGGCCTACGCCGCACGATCAGCCTCCGACGCTCTACCTCACCTTCGACGACGGCCCGGATCCGGCCTCGGGCGGCACGCACACCCTGCTCGATCTGCTGGACACGCACGACATCCCGGCCACGTTTTTTCTGATCGGCGCCCATGCGAAGCGAGACCCTGGCCTCGTCCGCGCCTACGTGGAGGCTGGCCACGCCGTCGGCAACCACTCGTGGACGCACCCGAACCTCTGGGAAACCTCGCCCGAGGACACGCGGCGAGAGCTCGACGACACGACCGCGCTCCTGGCAGACCTGACCGGCGAGGAGGTCACGCTCATGCGCCCCCCCTACGGCCGCTTTACGACCGCGTCACGTGCGTGGGCCCGGGAGACGGGCCATCAGATCGTGATGTGGGATGTCATGCCTGGCGACTTCTTACCTTCAGCCACCCCTGAAGGGGTACGCGTCCACCTCGCGCGCTTCGCCCGTCCTGGATCGATCATCGTGCTGCACGAGGGCGGCCAAGCCCGGTCGCTCACGCCACGCGTGATCGGCGATGTGCTTGCGCGCTACCGCGCCGAAGGCTGGCGCTTTGCTCGCCTTTGAGCATCGCTCGCTCGTCCTCGACTGGCCACCCCGGCCCCTCGTACCGTCATGGCGTTCCCGATCCTGCTCGCCTTGACGACCGGCAGCTACACGCTCTTGATCGTTGGTCTCGCGGTGGCTGCGTGGCGCGCCTCCAAGCAGCCTGATCCGCTTCCTCTCGATGACGATGCGCTGCCTCGGGCGGCCGTACTCGTCGCGGCTCGCAACGAGGAACACACGCTCGGTCACTGCCTGGAGGCCCTGCTTGCGCAGGATTATCCGTCTGACCGGCTCACCATCTACGTCGCCAACGACCACTCCACGGACCGCACCGCCGAGATTGTCGGGCAATACCGTCGCAGCACGAACCGCCAGCGTCAGGTCCACGAACGCGCTCTTGCACTCGGATCGGATCAACAAGTCGTGGCAGGGAACGAAGGGGAGAACGACGCCAGGCCCGTGCCACGCGTCGTTGCGGTTCAGGTAGGTCAGCCTGCGGGGAGCCTGCAAGGCAAGGCCAATGCGTTGCACAGTGCCATCGATGCGAGCGACGAGGAGGTGCTGCTCGTGACCGATGCCGATTGCGCACCGCCACCGCACTGGGCGCGCCGGATGGTCGAGCACCTCGTCGAGGAGCCCCACCGTGGAGCGGTCGCTGGCCAGTCGTTAGTCGACGGGCATGGGCTCGTCGCATCCGTGCAGGCGCTCGACTGGTCGTACCTCCTCACCTCGGCGTCGGGCCTGGCGTTCCTGGGCCGCGACACGACAGCCATGGGCAACAACATGGCTTTCCGTCGCCAGGCCTATGAGGCAGTCGGAGGCTATCCGGCCCTCCCGTTTTCGGTCACCGAGGACTACGAACTATGGCGGCAGATCGGCCTGCACCCGGTGTTCGACACGGTCTTCCTGTCCGACGAGCGTACGACGAACCGTACGCTCCCTCTGGCCCAGCTCCGGGACCTCTACATGCAACGACGAAGATGGACCCGGGGCGGCCTGCGTGCGAAGCTGTGGTTGTACGCAGGCTACGTGCTCACGCACCTCGCACACCTTCTCCCTCTGATCGGACTGTTCGTGGCGCCGCTGGCCACGCTTGCCGTGCTCAGCGCCAAGTGGGCCGCAGAAATTGGTCTGCTGTGGGTTGGCTTGGCGCAGGGCGGCCGCCGGCATCGGCTGTGGGCGTTTCCAGTGTTTCAGGTTGTCTTGCACGGCTATATGTCCACTTTACCCTACGTTCTGCTCTTCTTTCCGCGCATCGAGTGGAAGGAGCGCACGCTGTAGTGGAAGCCGTCCAAGCCGATCGAATACGCGCCAAAGCCTTGATTTTAGGCATGGAACCCCGTTCATGGGAGAGCGAGTACGAGATTCAGCGTTTGGCGGAATGCGGTTTGCCTCCGCGTAGGCTCTCGCCACCGACGCACGCATCACTTCTCCTCCCGCGCCTGTGCACTCGTTGTCGCAGCCGAGCCTCGCTCGGCTCCACGCGGATGCGCTGCGGTCGCTGGCCCTTCTCTCATACCTCTCTCTTTTCGCTATGACTACGCTTCGTCACATCGGAGCGGCGCTCCTCGCCCTCCTCCTCCTTGCGCCGACCGTTCGTGCACAAACCATCGCCGACCTCGCCGCTCAGACGGAGGCTCTCTCCACGCTCAAAGCCGCTGTCGATGCGGCCGAGCTCGGCGGCGCGCTTGGCGGCGACGGCCCGCTGACGGTCTTCGCGCCCACCAACAATGCCTTCGGCGCGCTTCCCGCTGGCACGGTCGAGTCGCTCGTTCAGCCCGAGAACCAGGATGCGCTGCGCGGTATCCTCAAGTATCACGTCGTGGCTGGCACGCTGACCGCGGCGGACCTCTCTGACGGCCAGACGCTTGAGACGCTCTCCGGCGAAACGCTCGAAGTCAGCATCTCGGATGCGGGCGTCATGGTCGGCGGCGCGACCGTCGTGCAGGCTGACGTGATGGCCTCCAACGGCGTCGTCCACGTCGTCGACGGCGTCTTGATGCCGCCCATGATGTCCGGGGACGCTGACACGATGCCGTCGACGAGCGTCGGGGGCGGCACGCCGAACCTGATGACGATCGCTGGCCTCGCTGCCTCGACCGACGCACTCTCCACGCTCAAGGCTGCCGTCGAGGCGGCGGACCTCGGCGGGGCGCTCAGCGCGGACGGCCCGATCACGGTCTTTGCGCCGACCAATGCGGCCTTCGGCGCGCTTCCTGATGGGACGGTCGAGTCGCTCGTCCAGCCCGAGAACCAGGACGCGCTGCGCGGCATCCTCACCTACCACGTGGTGGCCGGCAAGCTGACGGCGGCGGACCTCTCGGACGGCCAGATGCTCGAAACGCTCACCGGCGCCATGCTGGAGGTCAGCATCACCGACGAAGGCGTGATGATCGGCGGCGCGACCGTCGTGCAGGCTGACGTGATGGCCTCCAACGGGGTCGTCCACGTCATCGACGGCGTCCTCCTCCCGCCCGCTGACGACGACATGAGTGACGACTCCGACATGGAGTAAGCGCTCGCCCTATCGAGAAAGAGGCAGCAGTGCGATGGCACTGCTGCCTCTTCTGTTTGGTGGCTCCTGTCCTGATCACGCCGTCTCCGCCAGACCTGCACGAGATATGGCGATGAGCTCACTCGTTCAAGCAGTTCCCGCGCAGCTCAGAACAGCCCGTTTCCGTTGCGCACCGTGCCGCCGCTGACCAGGACATAGAAGCGCATGAACGCGTCGAGCGGCTGGATGGCGTCCCAGTGCTCCACAATCTGGCCGTCCACCAGTCGCCACGTGTCTATGATGTTGAGCCCTTTGGTGTCGTCCCCGCGATGGCTTTTCCGGATGGTCGCGTGCGAGTGGAACGTCACATAGTCACCGTCGGCGCGGGCATGCTTCACGTCGTAGGTGTAGTCGGGAAAGCGCTTGGCAAAGTCGCTTACGAAGTCGATCAGCGACATCATCCCGTCGGGGATGCCTCGGCTGTGCTGCACATACGGGTGCGATCCGAACGTCTCGCGGACATAGTCGAAATCGTGCGTGTTCATCAGGTTGTAAACGAAGTCGGAGACGATGCGCACATTCGCCGACTCCGCGTCGGTCCACGAGTCAGAGTGAGCAACGGTGACGGGAAGAATGGAGGCGGCCATGATGGAGCTACGGAGGTGAGTGGTGCCGAGGAACGGCGAGACAGCGGGCATGCCGCGGGCGCTCTGCGCCTCGTTTTCCACGTCTCGGTGTGTTTTCGACGGCAACGTACGGTAGCTTTGCCGTCGGATCAATAATAAAATACCGATTGGTACAAAAATGTCTATGACTCCCCTACCAAAGCGTCGTGGTCGCCCCAAAACCCTCGACCGGGCGCGTATCCTCGCGGTGGCGACCGAGAGCTACTGGGACGAAGGCCCCGCCTCCATGGGCGTGAATGAAGTCTGCCGCCGGGCGGGCATCTCCAAGCCCGGCCTCTACCGCGAGTTTGGTGGCGAAGACGGACTGACAGCGGCCGTCCTGGACCACTATTGGGCGACGGTCATCCGACCTAGCTTCCAGCCCCTTGCAGCGGAGCACTCCTTCGCCGGGATGCTGGACGGAGTCCTCACCTGGCTCACGTCAGAGCGCGGCGTGCCCGCCGGCTGTCTCTTCGCCAAAATGCGGTCCGCTCCCGTCAACCTCGGTCCGGAGACTGCCGCCCGGATAGCAGTCCTCCGAGACGAGATGCGCGCTGTATACCAAGCCTGGTTTGAACGCGGACTGGTGCAGGGCGAGGTCAATGCTGCGGTTGAGCCGGAGCTAGCCGGCTACCTCCTCGACACGCAGTTCAAGACTGTCCAGATGCTCGTCGCCGAGGGTGAGCCGCACGACCTCGTCCGGGAACAGGCTCGCTTGGCGCTGGCGTGCCTGCTGCCATCCGAGCAGTAAGACGCCCTCTACGCGGCCGTGAAGCGGACATAGCCTCACGGTTCGATGGTCCGCGCGATCCGGAAGCCGATGTTGTGGCTCGTATAGCTGGGATGGAGGCGATAGCGATACGCCGCACGGCTGTGTCGCGGGGGCGTGTCCATCGCCCCGCCTCGAAGCACCTTGAGTTGCTCGCCTTGCGCCGCCCCTGGCGTGTCCGGGGCGAGTTGGCCCCCTGAGTATGCCACGAACGGCGCGTCCGTCCATTCGAAGACGTTGCCGATGACATCGTAGAGCCCGAACGGGTTTGGCTCCTTCTGCCCAACCGGCTGAGTCCGCCCATCGTCCTTTCCGCCTGAAAACCAAGCAATTGCGTCGAGTACGGTGTCCTCACCTTCCTCTACAGCCACGTTACCAGCATACGTGTCGGTGCTCGTCCCCGCCTTGGCAGCGTATTCCCACTCCGCTTCCGTGGGCAGCCGGTATCCGTTCGCTTCCGGGTCGAGCGTGTAGCCCTCGAACGGGTCGATGGCGTAGGCTGGCGTGAGGCCGTCTAAGCGAGAGAGGGCGTTGCAAAAGCGAACCGCATCGTACCAGGAGACGCGCTCGACTGGCTTCTCCGGCGCAGGATCGCGGCTCGGGTTGTAGCCCATGACCGCCTCGAACTGTGCCTGCGTCACCTCGTGGACCCCGAAGGCGAACGGCGCGACACGAACCTGGGACGCGGGTAGCTCATGGGCCTCGCCGTCCGCACTGCCCGTGTTCCCCATCAGGAAAGTCCCCTCTGGAATAGCCACCATCGGGATATAGACGGCGCCCGACGGTACACGAGTGTGGTCCTGGGCAACCGCAGTGTTGCCAGAAAATGAAAGGCACACACTCAGTGCGAGTAAGAAAGCGATGCTAAACGGTTGCACGACGGAGCAGGTACTTGACACTGGGCTGGACAGGATTAGCGAACGGTAAAGGAGATGATATGGGGACCCGCAAGCGCTCGGTCAAGCCAAGAGCGCTTGCACCCTCCGCTGCCTCAGGAGTCAGGACTTACGCGCTGAGCACGATGGCGCAGGTGGAATGCTAGGAATGCCCCCCCTGCCACAACCCACCAATGGAGGCTAAAGACGGTGACCTGGGCAAAGGCGACGATGAACGCGCAGCACATCCAGATGCCGTCTGCGAGATCCGGCGGGGCACCGGTCCCGTAGCTGAGGGGGAACGCCACCACCCAGACGAGGCAAAGAATCGGGACGCCGAGGACGATGAGTAGCGCACGCCTCATGCATCGTGCCCCTGGTCTGACTCAGCATGCCGGAGGTTACGGAAGAGGAGGACGCCTACGGCAACGAGCACGATGACTTGGATGACGGGCACCACCGCACCGAAGAACCAGAGCACCGACCTGCCGAACACGCCGTACAGAAACGCAACCACTGATGGCGGTGCCTCAGCTCCAGTACTCTCCAGCATCGGGAAATACGCCTGCGACGCTGCATATACGAGGCCGTAGCCGTAGACGAACCACGCGGCATATAGGAACCAGCGGGCCGGTTCCTCACCAACGTACCGGGACAAGGAAGCACGAAAAACTGCGCTCCTCGTTGCGAG
>JBCBEX010000058.1:0-27812 GCA_038528235.1 Bacteroidota bacterium | reverse complement strand
GCCGGGCAGCGACGCCGTCAACCTCGTCCTCGACGTGGACAACTTCTCCGCAGGTGCTTCCTCGGTCGGCTTCGACGTGCGCCTCGACAACCGGAGCCAGCCCGGCTCGGGCACGGTCATCGCGACCGACGTCGAAGGCAACGAGGGCACGCTCTTCATCGACAGTGAGAACGCCCGACGCCCGGGTGTCAGCATGATGAGCCGCGTGGAGCCGGGTACGTTCGCGCTCGGCGAGAGCTACCCGAACCCGTTCGCGTCATCGACACGCATCGACTTCTCGCTCGCTGAGGACCGTGCCGTCACGCTGACCGTGATGGACCTCACGGGCCGCGAGGTCGCGCGCCTCGTCGACGGCTACCGCGCAGCCGGTGCCTACTCGGTGACGTGGGACGCCGTCGACGCGCAGGGCCGCTCCGTGGCCGCGGGCGTGTACGTCTACCGCATCCAGGCGGGCGACTACACCGAGTCGAAGCGCCTCGTAGTGTTGAACTAGCACCGCCTCGTCGCGCTCAGATCCCGCGATCGGATCTTCAGCCGGGCTCGCCCTCGTGGCGGGTCCGGCTTTTTCGTTGCGGTCCGTGGCGTGCTGCCAACGGTCCATTGCTATACTCACCGCTTCCGTTCGCAGCCCTCGTGACCATCATGTCCCCTCGCGTCGCCTTCGTCTCCGCCGAAGCCATCCGCCCGCTGCGGCACCTCGTGCTGCGCACTGGCTTGCCGTTCGAGACAACGCGCTACGCCGAGGACAACGATCCCGGCGTCGCGCACGTCGCTGTGTTTGTTGAGGACGCGGCTACAGACGAAGGCATCGTGAGCATCGCGTCGGGCTTCCCAGAGCCGGTGCGGGTGCTCCCCGACGGCTCGGTGCTCACTGCCCTACCCAAAGCCGACCGCGCTTCGGCCTACCGCCTACGCGGCATGGCGACGCACCCTGACTATCGAGGCCACGGCTTAGGCCGCCTCGCCTTCGAGGCGGTCCGTCAGCATGCCGCTGACGCGGGGGCCGCCGTCCTCTGGTTCAACGCCCGCACCGGCGCGCAGGCGTTCTATGAGCGCCTCGGGTGCCTCGTTGCCAGCCCGGTCTTCGATATCGAAGGCATCGGCCCGCACGTGGTGATGTGGTGCAGGACGAGAGGTATGGACGTGTGAAGGTGTGGACGTACGAACGTGGTGGCCTACTTACTCACGTTCATACGTCCATACGTTCAAACCTTCACACCCGAAGGCTACGCTTCTTCCAATTCACCACGCTCGGCCATGAGGGCGTCCTGCACGTGGCGCGGCATCGCCTCGTAGTGGCTCGGCCGGGCGACGTGGAGGCCGCGGCCCTGCGTCATCGAGCGGAGCGAGGTCGAGTAGCGGTAGAGCTCGGCCTGGGGCACCTGTGCCTTGATGACCTGGAACGGCCCGTTAGCCTCCATGCCCTGGATGCGGCCGCGCCGTGTGTTGAGGTCACTCATCACGTCGCCGAGGTACTCCTCCGGGATCTTCACTTCGAGGTCCTGGATGGGCTCAAGGATGGCGGGCTGCGCCTCGCGGAAGCCGATGCGGAAGGCCTGCTTGGCCGCCGTCTTGAAGGCGTTCTCGTTCGAGTCGACCGAGTGCATGCCGCCGTCGAAGACGACCACGCGGACGTCGCCCACGGGATACCCCGCGATCGGGCCTTCCTTGAGCGCATCGGCCACGCCCTTCTGGATCGCACCGAAGAACCGCTGCATGTCGATCACGCCGCCGACGATGGCGTCGACGAAGTGGATCTTCGCGCCCCAGTCCGTTTCCATCATGTGCTCGCCGCGCTGCTTCATGTCGTCGGGCACGTCAAACGTGTCGGTGAGCGGCTCGACCATGATCGAGATATCGGCGAACTGCCCCGCGCCGCCCGACTGCTTCTTGTGGCGGTACGACGAGCGCGAGCGCCCCTGCACCGTCTCGCGGTAGGACACCTTCGGCTGGTCGTACTCGACGTGCACGCCTGCTCGGTGGTCGAGACGGTACTGCGCCACCTTGAGGTGCATCTCGCCCTGCCCGGCGAGCGTGATCTGGCTCAGGTGCGGGTCGTGATCCACGTGCAGCGACGGGTCCTCCTTTACGAGTTGGTGGAGGCCTTGCGCCAGCTTGTCCTCCTCGCCCGACGTGGACGCGCGGACGGCGACGCGGTAGCGCGGCTCGGGGAACTCGATCGGCGTCACCACCGCGTCGGAGCCTTTGGGCCGCAGCGTGTCATTCGTGCCTGTGTCTTTGAGCTTGACAGTCGCGCCTATGTCGCCTGCGACGAGTTGCTTCACGCCGTCACGGTCTTTGCCGTTGATCGCGTAGAGCGCGCCGAGGCGTTCGGTGCCGCCGTTGTGCGCGTTTTCGAGGTCCTGTCCCTGCTCCAGCGTGCCCTGGTAGACGCGGAAGTAGCTGTACTCCCCGACGTGCGCCTGCGCTTCGGTCTTGTAGACGAACGCGACCGGATCGCCGCTGGGGTCGGCAGCCACCGTGCCACTGTCCATCTGCGGCGCGGGCATCATCTTCGGGCTTGGCACGACGTTGTCGATGAAGCTCATCAGCCGCGTCACACCGATGTTCTCCGTGGCTACGGTGAGGAAGATCGGGAAGAGGCTGCGGTCGATCATCGCAGCGCGGAGGCCCTGGCGCATTTCGTCTTCCGAGAGGGTCCCCTTCTCGAAGTAGAGGTCCATCAGCCCCTCGTCGTTCTCGGCGATGTTCTCCACGAGTTCGTTGTGGAGTTCGTCAGCGCGGTCGCGGAAGGCGTCGTCGATCTCTTCAAAGTGCGCCTGGCCCTTCTCGTCGAAGCGGATCTGCTTCATCAGGAGCACGTCGATGATGGTGCGGGTGCCTTTGCCGCCGGGGAGTTGGACAGGCGTCGCAGCGCGGCCGTAGCGCTCCTGCACCTGCGCGAGCGCCGTCTCGAAGTCCGAGCCCTCCTCGTCGAGCTTGTTGAGGACGAACATCGCGGGCGTCTCCGTCATCTCGCAGTACGTCCACCCGAGTTCGGTGCCGACCTGCACGCCCTCGGTTGCGTCGAGCACGAAGAGTGCCGTATCGGCGACCTTCAGCGACGCCACGACCTCGCCTGCGAAGTCGAGGTAGCCGGGCGTGTCGAGGATGTTGATTTTGTAACCTTTCCACTCCGCGTGCAGCAGGGCCGAGAAGATCGACATGCCGCGCTCGTGCTCCGAGTCGTGAAAGTCGCTCACGGTCGAGCCCTCCTCGACCGTGCCCATGCGCTTGATGGCGCCGGCGCTGAAGAGCATCGCTTCCGAGAGCGTCGTCTTGCCACTCCCCTGGTGCCCGACGAGGGCGATATTGCGGACGTGGTCGGCGTCATAGACATTCATACGGGTACCTCGATCAAGCAGGGGCTGGGGCCACCCCTCCGCAGGCAGCCATTCGACAAAATGCACGCTCGGCGCCGCCCCGTTCTTGGGCTCGGAACCGCTTTCGGAGAAGGGAGGATGAAGGTCGATCCTGGTTAAGGAAATGTCAAGGAGCTAGCTGTGCCCTCGCGCGTAGATCTGCTTCTGTCGCTCACCTCCGCTCTCCCATGCTCACGCTCGGTATTGAAACTGCTACGGATGTCTGCAGCGTTGCCCTGCTGGAAGACGATGCGGTGCTTGCCGAGGCGTCGCTCCGGCTGCCGCGCCAGCACGCGGCGCGTCTGATGCCACTCGTCCGCGACGTACTCGCTCACACCGGCCGCGCGACGACGGACCTCGACCTCGTGTCCGTTTCGGAGGGCCCGGGCTCGTACACCGGCTTGCGTATCGGCGTGAGCACGGCGAAGGGCCTGTGCCTAGCGACCGGCGCAGCCCTGGTAGGCGTCGGTTCACTGGACGCGCTCGCCCAGACGGCCGACGGCATCGCGGAGCCCGGAGACTACGTCGTCGCGGCGTTTCCATCCCGTCGCGGCGAGGTCTACGCGGCTGGATTCCAGCGTCACCCGCACGAGGTCGTACTGCAGAGGTTACCTGGCGCGGAGCCCACCGCTGTGACACTCGACGCCGTTCGGTCTTGGTGGCCCGCCCCCGACGCCGAGCGGATCTGGCTCCTTGGCCCCGCTGCCCACCAACTTGACGGCCTTCTTCCCGGCCGCCACAGCATCCTTGCTGGTGAGACGTTCAGCGTCTCGGCAGCCACGGTAGCACGGATCGGAAGGCGCTCAGCCTACGACGTGACCACGGGGCGCTTGCACAGCGAGGATGTGGCATCTTTTGAGCCGTCGTACCTTAAAGAGTTCGTCGCTGGGAAACCCCGCCCGCTCTTTTAGCGGTTTACCTGTGTTCCCCATCGAGGCCACCCCGCCCTCTGGCCGCCCTGTCTCCTCATCCACGCTCCTCGCAGCCTCATGGCCTGGTTCAAGCGCAAGACCGCGGGCATCCAGACGGCCCCCGCCGACAAAAACGAGACGCCAGAAGGCTACTGGCGCAAGTGCCCCATCACGGACGAGTTGATCTCGCTCCGCGAGCTGAAGGAGAACCACATGGTGACGCCCGCCGGGCACCACTTCGCGATGAGCGGCCTCGGCTACTGCGAGATGTTCTTCGACGACGGCGAGTTCACGCGGCACGACGACAACCTCTTCGCCACGGACCCGCTGAAGTTTGAGGACCGGAAGGCCTACATCGACCGGCTACGCTCCGCGCGCAAGAAAACCGGCCTCAACGACGCGGCCGTCTCTGCGACCGGGACCGTGGGCGGCCACCCGTTCTCGATGGCCGCGATGGACTTCTCGTTCATCGGCGGCTCGATGAACTCGGTCGTCGGCGAGATTGTCAGCCGGACAATCCAGCGTGGTATCAACGAGGACCGCGCCGTGATGGTGATCTCCCAAAGTGGCGGCGCACGCATGATGGAGGCGGCCTACAGCCTGATGCAGATGGCCAAGACCTCGATCCACCTAGCTCGCCTCGACGACAAGGGCCTCCCTTTCTTCTCGCTGATGACCAACCCGACCACGGGCGGCGTCACGGCGTCGTACGCAATGCTCGGCGATATCCACATCGCGGAGCCTGGGGCCCTGATCGGCTTCGCCGGCCCGCGTGTGATCCGCGAGACGATCCGCCGCGACCTCCCGAAGGACTTCCAGACGTCGGAGTTTCTCCAGGAGCACGGCTTCGTGGACCTCGTCGTCCCGCGCCCGAAGCTCCGCCAGACGCTCATCGGGCTGCTGGACCTGCTCTTCGAAGACCATGCCGAGCGCGACACCGACCTCGCGCACGCAGAGTTGAATGGGCAGGCGGGCTGACGTTTGCGAGCCGCTAGTTTTCTGCGGCTAGCGGCCCATCGCTGACGCCCTTATCCCTGAATCTCGGTCACGAGTTGGATCTCGCGGAGCACGCCTTGCACGCGGAAGCAGTCCTCGAACTCGCCCTCGAAGACGGTGTCCTTGCCGCGCGTGTGAACCGTCCAGGCGTGGCCCTCCGCCTGCGCTTCGGAGCAGCCCGTTGCCTTGATGAGCTGCACGATCACCTCGTCGAAGGTGTGGATCTCGTCGTTGAACAGGATCACGCGCCACGGGCTGTCCAGGCGCTCTTCCACGACCTCCTCCTCGACGGTGAGCGTCTCGGTGTCAGGCTGCGACGGGGCGAGCGGGCTTCCCCATGGCCAGGCGAGGTCAGCGCGGTACGCTAGCGCGGCGAGGGCAACAGAGCAAGATCGCATCGATGGACGAAGGGATGCGAGAGAACGAAGACCGCCCAGACGCGCTGGGCAACGAACGAAAGTCACGCGGGCTCGGCGGCAGTCACCGTGACAGTGAAGTCCTCCATCACGGGGTTAGCGAGCAGCTTTTCCGCCGCCTCCGTTGCGCGGGCGTGCGCAGCTTCCGCATCGGCCGCGTCGATTTCTAGCGTGACGATCTTGCCGACGCGGGCACTGTGAACGGCGTCGTAGCCGAGGTCGTGAAGCGCGTTGGCGATGGCCTTGCCCTGCGGGTCGAGGATGGACGGGCGGAGCGTGACGCGGACGGTGGCGGTGAACATGCGGGCGAGGAACTACGGAGGCGTCCAGATGGAACGAGCGTCGTCAGGGAGTGGGCGGCGAAGGTGCCGTGCTGGGCTCTTCGTCGTCCTCCAGCGCGGCGCGAACGGCCCAGCGGAGGTTAAGCACGAACCCCACGATAAGATACACCGTGCCGCTAAAGAGTAGCCCCACCTCGCGGAAGAGCGCCGCGAGCACGAGACCCAGCGTGAAGGCCAAGAATCGCCAGCGGTAGCGGCGCAGGTTCGCTCGGTTCGGCGTCGGCAGCGAGGGGAAGCGGACCGGCAACACCATGAGCGCGCTCAGCGCCACGGTCATGGTCACGAGAATCTTGGAGACGGTCTCGTTGGGCAGCTCGTAGAACCAGGCATTGTCCTGAAACGTGAGGATGAAGGTCACGATCAGCCCCGCCTGAGCAGGAATGGGCAAGCCTGAGAAGTAGTCCTTCTTGTCCTCACCCGCGCCCGCCGTGGCGTCCAGGACATTATAGCGCGCGAGGCGTACCGCCCCGCAGAGGACGGGCAGCGCCGCCAGCACAGGCCCGAGCAGGGCCACCTCGCCCAGGCCAAACTGGTAGAGCAAAAACGACGGCGCGAGGCCGAACGACACGACATCGGAGAGCGAGTCGAGTTCGAGGCCGAAGGTGGACTGCGCGTTGGCAAGCCGCGCCATCATGCCATCGAGGAGGTCGAAGAACGCCGCGAGGACGATCAGCCAGGCCGCCGTGGCGAAGCGGCCGTCGCTCGACATCACGACGGAGAAGAACCCGCTGAGCAGGTTCATGAGCGTGAAGAACGACGGGACGGCCACCGGCGGAATGCCCCGGACGACGCGGCGACGCGGACGCGCAGCACGGCGGCGACTCAGACTGCGACGCCCATTGCCTGCTGCCTTTGGACGCTCCGAGCGCGGGGAACTCGATGACGCTTCCATCAGCCGTTGGCCTCCGCCGCGACAGGATCCAGCGTAGCCGCCACCGGCTCAGACGTAGTCGCGAGCGGTTCCGATGCGGGCGCCTGAGCACCGGGCAAGCGTCCGATCACCGTCTCCCCCGCCGTCACACGGTCGCCGATGGCTACATCGAACGTGACGTGGGGTGGGACGATGACATCCATGCGCGAACCGAACTTGACGATGCCGTAGCGGTCGCCAGCCCGGTAGGTGTCGCCCGGCTTCGCGTAAAACACGATGCGGCGCGCGACGGCACCCGCAATCTGCTTGAAGAGCATCTTCGTACCGCTCGGGTGGACGAGGCCGACCGACGAGCGCTCGTTTTTCTCGCTCGCCTTCGGATGCCAGGCGACGAGGTACTCGCCGGGGAAGTACTCCGCGTACTCGACGGTCCCGTCTGCCGGGATACGGTTGACGTGGACGTTGAGCGGCGAGAGGAAGATCGAGAGGCGCCGGCCAGGGCCGTCGAGGTAGAGCGGTTCGTCCTCTTCGACGATTTCGAGGACCTTGCCGTCGGCCGGCGACAGCATGAGCGAAGCTGTGTCGGTTGGGGGGGTGCGTACGGGGTCGCGGAAGAACCAGACGGTGAAGCCGAGCACAAGCACGCCGAGGACGGCGAACGCCCAGCCAAGTCCACCGAGGAACGCACCGAGGACGGTGAGCAGGAGCGCAACGAGCGAGGCACCACCAATGAGGGCGTAGCCTTCAGGAGCAAGCACGAGTGACGAGGGCCAATGAGAGGAACGAGCGGTACGCCCGAGGGCCTACACAGAGAGTACGAACGCAGCAGTGCTACCCCCGCGTTCCATCGCCGCGGTGTTCGCTCTCCAGTGTATCTCGATGGACCATGTCGTTGTTCGACACGAAGAAGCCCCGCTTTCGCTTGGAAAGCGGGGCTTGGCTGGGCCGAGGCGAGCGGGGCGTCCTACGGATGCTGCGCCCTACAACGTGTCACGTCGGGCACCGACCCGCGGCTAGCGCGTCACCGTCACGCGCTGCGTGTCGCGGAACCCTTCGCCGGTGACGACGAGGACATAGGTCCCGCTCGCGAGGTTATGCCCGGCGACGCGTGCTCGAATGGGCGTGTTGGCGGCAGGCGTGCCGTCAAACACCGTCTGCACGGGGCGGCCGAGCACGTCGTAGAGCACGGCACGGACCGGGGTGCTGTGGGCGACCGCAAACTCGACCGTCGCGTCGAGCGCGCCCACCGCTGAACCGAACGGGTTCGGGTAGGCTTCGGCGACCCAGTGCGTGCCCGGGACGGCGACGGTCACCTCGACCTCCGGGAGCATCTCGAAACCTCCGTCGAAGTCGAGTTGGCGCAGGCGGAAGGTGTAGGTCCCCGGCTCCAGGTCGGACACGCGGAAGGCGTAGGCCTGCGCCTCCGTGGTGGTGCCGAAGCCCGGCACGAAGTCGAGCACCTCGAAGCGCTCCGCACGCGGCCGGCGCGCCTGCACCTCGAAGCCGCTGTTGTTCGTCTCGGAGGCTGTGCGCCACGCGAGCACCGCGTCCGTCCCGTCGAGGCTCACGTCGAAGCCCAAGAGTTCGACTGGGATGACCTGGGAGCCGCCGAAGCCGATTTGGTCGAGTTCGAACGTGAACTCGGTCGTGTTCGGGTCGCCGTCGCCAGCGAGGCCGACGATGGTCGCGACGAAGTTGACCACCTGCGAAAAGTCGGGCGGGCTGGCGCCGCTCCGCACGAGCGCGGCAAGCGGAATGCTGACCGGGACCCAGTTGCCGCCCGTATCAGCGACCTGGATGCGCTCCCGGCCTTCGTTGTTGCCGTTCCCCGCGACCGTCTGGAGATTGAACTCGAGGGTGGCCGGGCCGTTGGCGCGCAGGAAGAAGTTGACCGTCTCGCTGCCGGTTACGTCGAGCGGAGACCCGACCAGCGTGCGGCCGAACCCGGCGAAGCCGCCGAAGTCGTCGCCGTCCAGCGATCCGCTGAACCCGTTGGCGGAGCCGTCCGGCGTGTCGGTCGTCGTCGTTGCGACGATGCCCTCTCCGCCCGCGAAGAAGAAAAAGTCCGTGTAGTCGCCGCTGTTGAAGTCGACGACCTCGTCTTGCGTGTCAAGGATGAGGCCGTCGGCGATGCGGATGTTGTTGAGTTCGATGCTCGTGTCGTAGGTCGTCGCGTTGCCATCTCCAACGAGATCGGGGCCGCCCGCGATGGTGAAGACGTACTGGAAAACATCGTCGAACTCGAACGAAGCCGCGTTCGTGGTGAAGAAGGTCGAGAGGGGCAGCTGGTAGGTAGTGAAGCCTGCCTCCTGGTTTCCTGCACCAAGCTGGAACTGGAGGTTGTTGCGAATTTCGCCGTTACCGCCACCGCCGGTGTTCTGGAAGTTGATCTCGAGTTGGAAGGTGCCCTCAGCCTTGGCATCGAACACGAGCACGGGATAGGTGAGCCCGGTGAAATCAAGGGGGGCGCCTGGGAAGGGCGATCCGAAGCCAGCAAAGCCGCCCGTCGCATCGGCATCGACTTCGAAGCGTGCCGAAAAGTCACCGCCGCCGAGGTCGACGAAGCTCAGGAGCGGGGTGCCGCCTCCTTGGAAGATGAATTCACCTGGGCCAATGCCATCGTCGAAGTCCTCAATGACGACCTGGGCGTGGGGCGCGGCCGCAAGTGCACAGGTGGCAACGAGGGCGAGCACCAAGCGCGAAAGCTTGGTGGGGAGTAGCTGTGGGAGCATGGGTGTGGTGGAAGTAGATGAGGAGGAGACCGGGGAAAATAGCAGGTGTTGAAAACGTTTTCAAGTTGGCCGGAGCTGCTCCGAAAGCGCTACCATCGCGCAGAGTTCTTCGCCCCCCATTGGCTGGATCCTGAAGCGCTGCCTCCTCACCCGTAGCCCTCAACGGCATGGTGACCCACGCCCCTACTCGATCGGCGGGACCCTTCTCACGCGGTCTCCGCTCTCCAAAAGAACAGCGGCGCTCCTATTGAGGATGCGCCGCTGCTCCCGTTGTCGATGTACCCAAGAGAAGACCGCCCGAGGCGCTAGCCCAGCCCGACATTCTCCCCCGACTACGCTGTTTGGGGCGAATTTCCGAGGGGTGCAGATACCCATTGAGTAGGGACAATCAGCAGGTCAGACGCGCACGCCGCAGCGATTTCGGTACCGCAATACGAATGAAGAGTGCGGTCCTGTAGGCTCGGGCGACGAGTCGAACGCAGCGGAGAGCGCACGCGCAATCGTCTATCGGGTAAAATGGAGACGGAATGTGTCCTGCTCGTTCGTTTTACGCCCCCTCTCACTTCGCCGCCTCCAGGGGGGTTCGAAGTACGAGCGGTTCCACTTAAACCAAGCGATAGGTGCTCTTCGGAAGGTCATAGGCGAGCGCCCGGCCTACACGCCGGGCTTCGCCGAGCGACACCTGATGCCGAGCGACGAGCCGCCCGAGGTAGGTGGCGTCGATGCGGCGGGCAAGATCATGGCGAGCGGGAATCGAGCAAAACGCGCGGGTGTCGTCGTTGAACCCGGCTGTGTTGCGGAAGCCTGCCGTTTCGGTCGTGCGCTCGCGGAAGCGCAGCATACCGTCGATGGAGTCGTGGAACCACCAGGCAGGCCCGAGCACGAGCGCGGGGTAATGACCGGCCATCGGCGCGAGTTCGCGAGCGTATGCGCTCTCGTCGAGCGTGAAGACGACGAGGTGGAAAGCCTGGTCGTTGCCGAAGGCGTTGAGGAGAGGTTGGAGGTTGCGGGTCCACTCCGTCGCGACGGGTATGTCGGCGCCTTTGTCGAGGCCATAGCGGTCGTACACGGCGCGGTTGTGGTCGCGCAGGCTCCCAGCGTGAAGTTGCATGACGAGCCCGTCCTCCACGCTCATCCGCGCCATCTCCATCAGGAAGTGGGCCTCGAACGCAGCCTGGTCGTCCGCCGTCGCCTCCCCCTGCAGCGCACGAGCAAACAGCGTCTCGACATCGTCCGACCAGCCCGTATGCGGCACCACGACGGCGTGGTCGGTGGCGAACGCGCCCATGGATCTGAAAAACGCCCGCCGGTCTTCGAGAGCCCGCACGAGGTCCGCATAGCTCCCGATGCTGACGCCGCTCGCGGCTTCGAGCGCGTTGATCTCGTCGCGCCAGCCGGAGTGCGCGATCCTCATGACGGCGTCCGGACGGAAGCAGGGGCGCACGTCGCCGTGCCAGTTGTCTGCGACGTTGTCCTTGCGGATCGCAGCGTGGTGCTGAAGAGTGTCCGTCGCCGCGTCGGTCGTGCAAAGCACTTCGATGCCGAAGCGGTCGAAGAGGGCGCGCGGTCGAAAGGCGTCGTCGGCAAGCCGCTCGGCAATCTGGTCGTAGAGCGCGTCGGCGGTCTCAGCGCTCGGCATCACCCGAACGCCGAACAACTCGTGCAACTCGTAGTCGAGCCAGGCGCGACTCGGAGTCCCAGCGAAGAGGTGATAGTGCGCGCAGAAGAGCCGCCACACCGCACGTGGGCCTCCCCCGCCCTGTTGCCCATCGCCCCCCGGTCCCTGACGCGGGACGCCCAAGGCATCGAGGTCGATTCCTTGGCTGTAGAGCATCCGGAAGAGGTAGTGGTCCGGCGTCAGCAGCAGCGCCGTCGGCTCCGGAAAGGGCTGGTTCTCCGCTAGCAGCGCCGGGTCGACGTGCCCGTGTGGGCTGACGATGGGTAGCGTGGCCGTGTCTTCGTAGATGGTCCGCGCCGCTCGGCGAATGGCCGGGTCAGGATCGAAGAAGCGGTCGGGGTGGAGCGTGAGGGGCTCGGGCATCGGTGCGGGAGACAGACGTCAGAAGGAGGCAGGCAGATCACGCGCACACCGGAAGCCGACGTGTTCGAGCGCGGTCTCGGGGGTGGCGTGGCTTCGGGCGCTCACCCGGTAGCCGTGGCACCACGACGGGTTGCACAGGTAGGAGCCGCCGCGCTGCACCCGCTCAGGCTCGCCTGACGGGCCTGTGGGAGGCTGTGCAACGTCGGCGTGGAGCGGGTACGGCTGGTACCATGAGGCCGTCCACTCCCACACATTTCCAGCTAGGTCAGTGAGGCCCAGTTCAGTCGCGCCGAAAGCTGCGACGGGGCTCGTACGCAGGTAGCCATCGGCCCCGGTGTTACGGACGGGGAAGGTCCCGTTCCAGGTGTTGGCACGGTAGCGTATCCGGTGCTCGTCGGGTTCCTCGGTCGCCTCCTGTGCGTCGGCGCCGCCCCACGGGTAAGGTCCGGCGCGGTTGCGCGCGCCCCGCGCGGCGTGCTCCCACTCGGCCTCCGTCGGGAGGCGTCCGCCTGTCCAGGCACAGTGGGCTTGGGCGTCGTTCCACGACACCTGCGTGACAGGATGGTCTTCAGGCGCAGGAGGCTCGTCGGGGCCGAGCGGCCGTTGCCAGTTCGCTCCGGCCGCGAGCGTCCATGCGCCTGTCTCCCGGTCGAGAACACCCGCGTCGCCGAAGCCTTCGGCTTGCGTCTCGTAGCCCGTAGCCTCGACGAACGACCGGAAACGCGCGACCGTCACGGGGCTCTGGTCGAGGAAGAACGGGACTACCTCCGCCTCGAACGTAGGCCGTTCGTGAGCAAGGCCCGGCAGGGCTGCCTCCGCGCCGATCAGCGTCTGCCCACCCGGCACGTAGACCATGCCTACCGGGATCTCGAGGCCGTCCGGTGCGGCTACGGGTACCGAGGCTACGGGTACCGAGGCTACGCGCGCAGGGGTGACCTCAGCACGATTAGAGAGAGTGGTGTCCTCGCCACAGCCAGCCGTCGCTCCCACGAGCAACACCAGTCCTACGATGGTGCGCAGACGTACGAGGACGCCCTCCACACGCCACTGACCGGGTCGGGAAGAACGAGGCATTCGACGCTTGAATTGCGAGCGCGTGGCCATGGGAGGAACAATGGGGAGGAAACGCTAGGCCGGGCTAGAACTGCGGGCGGGCGAGAGCAGACAGGTCGTGCCAGAGGTCGCGGAGGACGAACGCAGCGCGCTTCGGCTGGCGGTCACGGGTGAAGACGCCCTTGAGGTTGAGCACCACGCGGCGGTAGTTCTGCGGGGTCCTGAAGTCGGCAAAGTTCCACACGTGTGCGCCGCAACCGCTCGGGTGCGCGGCGATGGCGCGGACGTAGCGGCAGATCAACTCGGCCTGGAACTCCTCGGTGAACTGCACCATGGTGGTCGCATGCAGCCCGGCCACGGTGTCGGCCCCAAACTCGGTGAGCATGATGGGCTTGCCGTGGGCCTCGGCGATGTCGTCGAGTTCGGCTTCGAGGCGAGCGAGGCCACGGTCTAGTTGGCCTGGCTCGGAGTACCAGCCGTAGTAGCGGTTGAGGCTCACGAAGTCGCAGAGCGGGTAGAGCACCTTCCCGGGGTGTGGACCGTGCGTGGGGACCGTCACCGGGCGCGTCGGGTCGTGGCGACGCGTCTCGTCGAAGAGCGGGGCCCAGTAGGCGTGCGCGATGGGCTCGCCCGACTCCGGCTCGCCCGACAGCCCTGGCTCGTTGCCGATGGCCCAGGCGATCACCGACGGGTGGTTTTTGTCGCGGGCGATTAGCGCGCGGATGGCCTCACGGTGCGCAGCCTGCGTGGCGTCCGTGGTCTTGCTGTGGTTGAGACTCACCGCCGGCACCTCGTCGATCACGAGCACGCCGCGGCGGTCGGCCTCGTCGAGCCAGTCCTCGGCGTAGGGGTAGTGACTCGTCCGAAACGAGTTCGCGCCGGTCCAGGCGAGCAGTTCGAAGTCCTTGACGATGAGCGGTAGACTCACCGCCTTACCGAGCACGGCAAAGTCTTCGTGCTTGCCGAAGCCACGCAGAAAGACAGGCTCGCCGTTGAGCAGCAGCTTCGTTCCGGCCACTCGTACCTCGCGCACGCCGACGGGCAACGTGTAGGCATCGCACTCCCCTCGCGCCGCGTCGATGAGGCTGAGCGAGAGCGCATAGAGGTAGGGGTCTGCCGGGCCCCACAAGCGGGGTGCGGCGAGGTCAAAACGAACACGGGCACGTCCTTCCTCAACCGCGACCTCCTCGGCCAGCATCACTCCCTCGCCGATCAGGGTGGCCTCCACGAACGCGGCGGGGCCTGCCACCTGCATTTCGACGGACACGGTCGCGCTGCCCGCGTCGCCGAGCGCAGTGGTCACATGCACGTCCTCGATGAACGCCGGGGCAAGGCTGTAGAGCACCACGGGCCTGTGGACGCCACCGTACGGGAAGAAATCGTAGCGCGCGGGTGGATAATGCTCGGCGCGGGCCCCACGCTCCTTCGGCTCGGCGAACTCGTGCGACGCGATGCCCTGGGGGATGGAGTCGGCGTCGGCGCGGTTGTCCACGCGCAACACCACCATCGCCTTGCGGCCGGGCGTGACGTGCTCGGTGATCTCCACGTCGAACGGTAGGAAAGCTGCTGTACTTGTGCCGCAGTTCGCACCGTTGACCCAGACCTGTACCTGATAGTCGGCGGAGCCGACACGGAGGAAGATGCGCTGCTCTTCCATCGAAACCGGCACGAAGACCTCGCGCGAGAGCCAAGCCGCCCCAACATAGTCGGCTAGGCCCTGCTCGCTCAGCTGCTCGTTCCACGTTCCGGGCAGGGCGAGGACCTGGTCGGTCTCGGCCATGCCCAGAAACCATTCCTCGGCTCCGACACCGTCTTCCGAGTTGGGGCCCACATCGTTGGGGTCGGCCTTAAAGTTCCAAAAGCCGGACTGGTCGAGTGCAAGACGGTGAGGGCCGGATACGGGACGTAGCATGGAGAGAGACGCTGAAGCAGCGCACAGTCAGGGGGATAAAAATCGTTGGGGGGAAGCCCGTCAGCCGAGCCAGGCAGTCAGGGCAAGCGCCAGGACTAGGAAGCCTGCTACGAGGCCCCAGGCGACGAGGAAGCCGCCCAGGTCAGCGCGGTAGCGGGCCACCGAGAACCGGTCGCCGAGCGACAGGAGATTGACGAGCAGCAGACTCTCGCCGCGGCGCGCGGCGACGTCGTCGGAGAGCAGCGGGACGTGCTCCGGTGTGGGATCGTCGAGTGTGGGCACCGTCGCGCTTTCGCCGTCCGTACTGGCCGTCACCGCTTCGCGCTCAACTTCGTGATCCTGTCGCTCGTGGATGGTCTCGATGCCCGCCTCGCGGAGCTGGGCCTCCTCGCCGACAGGCGTACGCAGGAGCGAGTAGAACGTGTTGAGCGCGGCCTCGTCCTCGGGCGGCGTGACGAGGCTCGCGCCCACCATGCAGGCGATGCCGACCGGGAGGTAGAGCGCGATCTGGGCGGGGAAGCTCCAGCCGAGCGCCGTCGTCACGGCAGCGCACGCCGAGGCGGCGACGAGCGACGCCCAGGCGCCGTAGCGATTGGCGCGGCGCCAGAAGATCGCCAGCCAGAAGGCGATGCCGAGGAAAGCCATGATGCGCCACACCCATTCCAGGCCGTCGAGCACACTCGGCAGCAGCAGCGCCGTCGCCACGCCCGTCGCCACGACGAACACCGACGCCACACGACCCACGTTGAGGTAGTGCCGCTCGGATTCGGCGGGCCGGAGGTAGCGCCGGTAGAAGTTGCGGGTGAAGAGCGCCGAGCCGCCGGTCATGAACCCGCTTGCGCTCGCCACGACCGCCGCCACGACGGCTGCAAGCAAGAGGCCGACCAGGCCCGCCGGGAGGAAGGCGCGTGCGGCCAGCCCGAAGGCCATCTCGCGCTCGCCGCGGTCGGCCGTCACGAGGTCCGTACCGTCGGTCGCGAGGAACGCCGCGGTGATGAAGATGCCCGAGAAGGCCCAGCCGAGCGTGGCGAAGCGTTTGAGAAAGTTGCCGTACGTCCAGCCGGTCCGGCACGACACCTCGTCCTTGCCCGCGCCGTTGATGGCCATGTGGTGCGGCTGCACGGTCACGCCGACGAGCGCGTTGATGACGCCCATCACCACGTAGAAGCCGGTGATCTCGGTGTTGGCGAAGAGCCCGAACCAGTCGACCGAGGCGGGCAGCGCCGCCTGGGCCTCGGACAGCCCGCCCGCTGCACTCAGCGCGAACGGGATCAGCATGAAGCTCAGCAGCAGGATGAAGAGCCCCTGCACGGCCTGCGTGGTGACGGCCGCCACGAGCCCGCCGAGCAGGCTGTACGCCAGGAAGAAGAGCATCATCCCGACGACCGCCATCTCGGTCGTGACCGCCCCGGCAGTGATGGCCTCGACGGTGACGCCCGCGCCTTTGAGCATCACGCCCGTCGTGACGGCGAAGTAGGCCAGCCCAACCGCCGCGTAGGCCGCGCCCATCGAGGCGCCGTAGCGGTGCTCGAAGAAGTCGCCGATGGTGATGTAGCGCAGCCGCCGGTAGACCGGCGCTAAGAGCCAGAAGAAGGGCGTCGAGAAGAGATACATCCACTGCACCCAGATCCCGGCGAAGCCGACCTGCGCGGCGGTCCCGCTCACGGCGACGACCTGGCTCGTGCGCGTGCCGGTCCCGAAGGCCTGCGCGACCATGAAGAGCCGCCCGAAGCGCCGCCCGCCCATGAAGTAGTCGCCCGTGGTGGCGACGGAGCGGCTGACCCACAGGCCGAGCCAGGTGATCCCGGCGATGTAGACGCCGAGGACGAGCCAGTCGAGGAGCGCGAGACCGAGCATGGAGCGAGGGCGTAGAGTCGAGGGGGAAGCGGTCAGCCGTCGGTCGGCTCCACGCCGAAGGCGGCATCGGCGTCGAAGGCCTCGCCGCCGGTGTCACCGGCGGCCTCGAACGGCACGCCGCGGATCGTCACGCCGTCGGTGAGCACGAGGTCGGTGTTCTCCAAGACTGGGGCCTCCAGGGTTGCGTCGCCGCGGATCAAGACGTCTCGCATCCACACGCGGCGCACGTGTGCGTCGGGGTGGCCCACGAGCTGCAGCGCCACGCGGTCGGCGTTCCAGATGCGCACGTCGCGCAGGAAGAGGTCGTGCACGTCGGTCGGAAAGACGGTCCCGCGCCACGAGTGGTAGTCGTTGGTGACGCCGAAGCCGATCACGGCGTCCGTCAGGTCGAGATCGCGGACGTAGATGTGGCGCATGAAGCCGCCGCGGTCGAGGTTGCTCTTGAGGTAGAGCCCGCGCCCGCGCTCGTTGGTGCCCACATTGTTCTCGATGAACACCCACTCCACGCCGCCCGACATCTCGGAGCCGATCGACATGGCCCCGCCGAGCCGCGAGTGCAGCTTGTTGTTGCGAATGACGACGAACGCCGTCGAGGGTCGCCGCCGACCGTCGGCGTCGCGCCCGGCCTTGAGGGCGATGGGGTCGTCGTCGGTGAAGATGTCGTTGTCCTCGATAAGCACGTAGCGGCTGTTCTCGGGATCGATGCCGTCGTCGTTGGTGGTGCCGTGGCGGATCGTCGTGCCGCGGACGGTGACGCTCTCGCACAGCACGGGGTGAACCGTCCAGAAGGGGCTGTTTTTCAGGGTGACGCCCTCGATGAGGATGCGCTCGGACTCGATGAACTGCACGAGGCTGGGCCGGAGGTAGCGCTGCTGGCCGTCGCCGTCGTCGGTGCCGTCGCCATCCGCGTCGAAGGTGCCCGCTCCGAAGATGCGCGCGGCGACGGGCACCTGGTCGTTCCCCATCTGGCGCAGCAGCGGCTTGTTGGGCGGCGTCTCCTGGAGGCGCTCGCGGCGCGGCGCGTCGAGGTCCTTCCACTGCCACCAGAAGGCGTCGGCCTGGCCGTCGATGATGCCAGCGCCAGTGATGGCGATGTCTTGGAGGCCGTCGGCATAGAGCAGCGGGGAGTAGTTGTAGAGTTCGACGCCCTCGAAGAAGCCGCGCACGAGCGGCTCGTACATCGTCGGGTCCGCCCCGAAGCGCAGGGTCGCCCCGTCTTCGAGGTGGAGCGCGATGCGGTCGCGGAAGTGGATCGGCCCGTTCGAGAGGTAGTCGCCCGGCGGCACCACCACGCGCCCGCCCCCTGCCTCGGCGCAAGCGTCGAGCGCGGCGAGGATGGCAGGTCGGTCGTCGGCGGCGGTGGAGTCGGGGCTAGCGCCGTAGTTGGTCACAACGCAGTCGCGGTCGGGGATACGCGGCAGTTCGACGCGAGCCAGGATCGCGGGCACCATCGCCCAGGCCGCCTCCTCCTGCGCGGCGGCGGCCTCGGGGGTCCACGCGTCCGCGACGAAGGCGGGCGCGGGCACTGGCTCGAAGTCCGCCGAGGCGTAGAAGCCCGTCGGCGTTGGCGGCGAGGTGACGTAGGGCGGGTCAGTGTCGTCGGCCGCGGTCGACTGGGCGACAGTGACGGGCACGCTGGCGAGCAAGGCGAGCAGCGCGAGGAAATGGGTTGTCAGGGATCGTGTGGTCATGGCGCGGGGGCGTCAGACGTGAGCAAAGGCGGGAGGGCTGCGTCGGGGCCAGCGGCGAGCGCAGCGGCGGCCTCGCGGGCGAGCGCGGCGTAGGCCGGGTCGTCGGCGACGTTGCGGGTTTCGAGCGGGTCGACATCGTGGTCGTAGAGTTCGCGGGCGACGACCTCGCCGCTCGCCAGGTGCGTCCACTCGGTGTAGCGGACGCGCTCGGTTCGTACCGAGCGACCTATCGTGGTGCGGGTTGTGTCGCCGAGAAAGCGCGGATAGTGCCAGAACGCGGCGCGCTTCCACGGGCGCTCGGGGTCGGCGAGGAGCGGCACGAAGCTCGTGCCCTGCACCGGCGTGTCGGGAAAGGCGTCCGGGCCGTCCAGCCCAGCGAGATCGGCCAGGGTCGGGTAGACGTCCACGGTCTCGACGAGCCCCGGTACCCGTGCGCCAGCGATGCCGTGGCCCGGCGCGCGCACGAGGAGCGGGATGCGGTTGTCGACCTCGAAGTGGGTGTGCTTCACCCAGAGCCCGTATTCCCCGAGCTTGTAGCCGTGATCGCCCCACACGACGACGATGGTGTTGTCGGCGAGGCCCTCAGCGTCGAGCGCGTCGAGGATGCGACCAAACTCGTGGTCCACGAACGTCGTCGCGGCGTAGTAGCCCTGGCGCAGCAGGCGCGCGGTCGAGTCGGGGACGGGCCCCTCGGCGGGGGTCTTGGCGTAGCGCCGCAGCTCGCCGAAAGTGGTAGCCGCGATCTCGGGCATGCCGTCGGGCGGTGCGGCGTTGGGAGGCGGGCTCCAGTCGGTAGTGTCGTGCGTCGCCCATGCCCACTCGGGCGCGATGAAGGCGAGGTGCGGCTTGCGGAACCCGACGGCGAGGAAGAACGGCGCGTCCGCCTCGGCCAACCCTGCGAGTTCGTCGATGGCGGCCTCGGCGACGCGCGTGGTGCGGTAGAGGCTGTCCGGGGCGTCGGCGCGCTCCCACGCTGGGCCGCGCCCACCGCGCTGGCTGCCGGGCCGCGCTTCGAGCGCACGGCCCTCCTCCGACATGAAGCCGCGCAGCCCCCCTTCCCGCTCTGTCTCGACGCGGCGCGTCCAGCCCTCGGGGTCGTCGTCGCCGTGGTGGTAGACCTTGCCCCGCACGGCGACCGTCGTGTAGCCCGCCTCGCGGAAGCGCTGGGGGAGCGTGGTGTGGTCGGGGTGCGTCTCGCTTACGCGCGGGCCGATGTCGTACCACCCGAGCGCCTCGGGGCGGAGGCCGGTCATCAGGTGCGCCCGCGACGGCGCGCAGATCGCCTGGTGGATGTAGGCGCGCTCAAAGAGCACAGCTGTCTCGGCGAAGGCGTCGAGGTGCGGCGTGATGGCGCGCTGGTCGCCGTAGGCCCCGAGCGCCGGGCGCAGGTCATCGACGAGGATGAACAGGACGTTGGGCCGCTCCGCTCCGCTTCCACGCGCCGGAAAGGCATCCTTAGACGACGGCGCACAGCTAGCGAAGAGCTGTAGCATCAAAGCCAGAGCGCAGAGAGACGCAGCCGCTCCCCCCGCTTGACGCACCCCCTGCTTCGACACGCCTGAACGGCGGCCGAAGCTGTCCCCCCCACACATGAGGGGGACAGTTCGAGCGAAGCGAGAACGGGTAGCACCAAGCATGCTCGACCGGGTGCTGACCTTGGAAGTGCGCATGTCAGTTCGAGGCAGCGCCGAGGAGCGTCCCGTCGCGCATCAGGGTGAAGGTGCCTGCGTCGAGGTCCACGGCGAGTTCATCGCGCGTGCCGTCGGCGTGGGTGACGGCGATGCGGATGGGGCCTTCATCGCGCAGCACCTCAGCAGTGGGCGGCGCGGTGTCGGCGGCCTCGGACGGTGCGAGAAGCCAGGCGAACGTCGCCGTGCCATCTACCTCGGCGGTGTAGACCGCGGCGGGGGCCTCCTCGATGTGATTGTACTCCCGGCTCCACCACCCCTGCGCGGGCTCGGTGTCGGTGGCGTCGCGGCCCTCGACGAGTTCCAGCGTCCAGGCCGGTCCGCCGAGCGGCACCACGGCGAGGTTGCCGCGCGCGTTGGCCGTCTGCGCTGTCGTTCCGTCCGTCTCGACGGTGTTGTCCGGGTGAAAGTGCCAGAGAGCGGTCAGCGTACGCGGCCGGTCCGTCTCGACGCGGTCCACGACAAGCCAGTAGCCGCCACGCACATACGCCACGGCGCGGGTATGCACGGCCTCGCCGACGAGCGGGCCGCTGCCGTCGTTCTCGCGGCTGAACGTCTCGCCGTCGCGGTCCCCGAAGGTGCCGAGGGCAAAGTCGTACGCGTCCGCCACGGCGACGCCCTCGGTGATCGGCGCGTCAAAGGCCTCAGCCTGCGGGCCCTGCCCGTGGCCATCCACCAGCACGACGTTGTGGCCGTAGCTCCCGCGGAAGTACGGCAGGTACGGGTCGCCGCGGACGTAGCGCCACCGGCCGGTGTCCACGAGCAGGTCACGCCCGAAGGCGGCCACGCTGAGGTGAAGGCGGTCGTTGTGCTGGTGCGCCGAGCCCCACGGGCCGATGTCGAACGCGCTCCAGTGGGCGTCGGCGTCCCAGCCGCAGCGCGAGAGCAGGTGGCCGGGCCAGCCATAGAAGCGCGACGGGAGGCCTTCGGGCTCCGCGCCCTCCGCGCCGTTCGTGGCGATGTAGCGCCAGGCTGGCTGATCGAAGCGGTCGGCGTTGGTGAGCACGTCGTCGCGCAGGAAGTCGCGGTCGCCGTTGTTGTTGAGCAGGCCGTGGCCGTCGGGCCGTAGCGCCCACGCCTGGTAGGCCGCCATCGCCTCCAGGCCATCGGCGTACGAGGGCGAGAGCGTGCGGCCGGTCTCGTCGGCGAAGCGCTTCACCATCGAGAAGTAGCGCAGCGCGTTCGAGTGGTAGTGCATCGAGAGCTCCTTGTGGACGCCATCCGGGAAGACTTGGTAGGCGAGCTCGTTGACCAACATCGCCTCAGCGTAGGCAAACCACCCGTCGGCGCGCTTGAACTCAGGGAAGGCGACCGCCGCGAACGCCAGCCCGACCATCTCTTTCGTGCCGTGGTTGTGGAGCGTGCGGTGGTAGGCGAGCAGCTCGGTCACCTGCTCCTGCACGCTCATCAGCATCAAGAGGCGCGCGGCGTCGGTGAAAGCGGGCTCGTCCTGAAGCGCGTAGAACGCCTGCGGCCATACCTCCAGGAGGCGCGAGGTCACGGTCATCGGCCACCACGGACGCGGCAGCGCACGCTCGCCCGCCGCCGGGCCCGGAATGGGGTTGCTCACGACCCAGTCGGTGACGAACGCGCTCGCCGCAGCAGCCAGCGCCGTGTCCTCGGTTTCGCGGTAGGTCCGCGCGAGCACCAGCAGGCCGTAGTGTCGGTTGAGGAAGAGCCGCCACTGGAAGTCGTCGCGCGGGCCGGTGCTCATCCAGTCGATGGTGCCGTCGGCGGTCCGCGTGATAGGGCCGGTGACGCCTTGCAGGGTGAGCGTGTCGCGCAGCACGGCGTAGGCCTCGTCGCGAAGAGGCCGGTCATAGCCGATAGGGTTGTTGAGGAGTGGGTCGTCGGCGACCCAGGCCGCCTCAGGGCTGTCGCGGTAGTAGGCCAGCAGCGCCTCTGCCGCACCGACGAGGTCTTTCTCATCTTCGGCTGCCGCGACCCCAGCCAGCGCCGAATTCACTAGTTCGAGGTCCTCGATCAGCTTGACAATGCGGTCGGGGTAGGCTTCGACCACGTCGGCCACCGTGACGAGTGAGGCGGGGTCAGGGGCCGGGAGCTCATCGGCCTGCGCCCACAGCAGCGTGGCGACGAGGAGGAGAGCGGTAGCTAAGAGTCGCATGGGAGCATCATGGGAGAAGTGCGCCAGAGAGCGGTTCATCTTGTCATCCTGAGCGTAGGTCTGAAGGACCGAAGCCGAAGGATCTGCGGTTGAGCAGCGATGCTCGTTCCGGAGCCTGACGCTGAAATGGAGATCCCCCGCCTCCGCGAGGGCAAGGCTCTTCGGCTCCATCCGCTATGCGGATTGCGCTCAGGATGACAAGCTTGGAAGACATCCGGCCGCTACCACTCCCCGTCATAGCCGGGGCGGTTGAGCACCTGCGACCAGTCGCGGTGGCCCTCGGTGAAGGCGCCCAGGCACCACGTGAACATGAAGTCCATCGCGGGCGGCGCCATCGTGTCGTGGAAGCTGGGCGTCACGTTGATCGCCTGCTCGTCGAAGATGTGGACGTACGTGTTGACCGCCTCGCCGGGCTGCGCCACGTTTTGCAGGACGTACGGCGTGTCGCCGTCGATGGCGCTGTCGACGCGGAAGTGGTAGATCTCCTCCTTGGCCTCGTCGCCGAACCCGTGCGGGCCGTCGGGGCCGTGGAAGTGGGGCGGATAGGAGCCCACACCGCCCCGGTTGGCCATGTAGGTATCGCCGAAGAGCAGCCGGCACGCCTCCACGTTGAGGTCCACGAGCTTGAAGACGGTGCGCTTGGTCATGGGCCGCTTCGAGCCTACGTCGGCGGCGAGTTCGGTGCCCTCAACGTCAGCGTGGCGGATGAGCTGCTGGGGGTACTTCGTCGAGCATTCGACGGCGCGAAACTCACTCACGTCGGCCCCTTCGTCGGTTGCGACGGTAACGGTTTCTCCGAGGCCAACGTAGAGCACGTCGCCTTTGCCAAGTACAGCCGTCTCGCTTGCGCGGGTCCCTCCTTCCACTTTCAGCGTCGCCATGCCGCGGTTGACATAGAGCACAGCCTCCTCGTCATCGGCAAGCTCGACCGTCATGGGTGCATAGTCGTCCGCACTCGCATCGAGGTAGAGCCGCGCGAAGCGGAGGAAGCGGAAGCTCGAGTTCGTTCCGTCGATGACGACTTCGCGGCGGTTGGCGACCGGCGTGGCGTCGAAGAGCTCGACCGTGCGGACGGCGTCCTGGCCGGGCACGACGGCGCGGCCTTCGTAGGCACGCGCGGCAGGCGACTTCGAGTTGGCGGTGACGGATGGGCCGATGGTTTTAGGGGTGACCATAATGGTGCTTGGTGTGTGGTTCTTTGTGCGTAGTTGAAGAGGGACGAGGCCGAGGTGCAGAGGACCGTGTATTAGCGCGCCATCCACCCACCGTCGACGGTGACGGTGGTGCCGTGGACGTAGTCGGCGGCGGTCGAGGCGAGGAAGACGCACGCCCCGCCGAGGTCGGACGCCTCGCCCCAGCGGCCGGCGGGGATGCGCTCGAGGATCTGGCGGCTGCGCGTCTCGTTGTCCTGCAGCGCCTGCGTGTTGTCGGTGCGGATGTAGCCCGGCGCGATGGCGTTGACGTTCACGCCGCGCGCGGCCCACTCGTTGGCGAGCGCCTTCGTGAGCCCGGCCACGCCGTGCTTGCTCGCGGTGTAGGCCGGAACCGTGATGCCGCCCTGGAAGCTGAGCAGGCTCGCGATGTTGATGATCTTGCCGCGCCTCCGTTCGAGCATCGGCCCGCCGAACGCCTTGCAGAGCGCGAAGAGGGCCGTGAGGTTGGTCTGGAGGACATGCTCCCAGTCGGCTATCCCGAACTCGGCAGCAGGCGCTCGGCGGATCGTGCCTGCGTTGTTGACGAGGATGTCGATCGGCCCCACGTCCGCGAGAACGTCGGCAGCGAGGAGGCCGGGCTCGCGCGGCTGCGAGAGGTCGGCAGACACGGACCACGCCTGGCGACCGAGCGCGCGAACAGCGGCGGCGGTGTCGGCCGTACCGCCCGGGCGCGACGAGGCGCAGACGACGTCGGCACCGGCCTCGGCAAGCGCGACCGCGAGGGCCCGGCCGATGCCGCGGCTGGCGCCGGTCACGAGAGCGGTCTGTCCGGCGAGTGAGAAGGGATTAGTCATTCGAGGTGGAGGATTCTTCAGAGAGGAAAGGCGGGGTGCGGACGCCCCAGTATTTCTGGCCGGTGACGCGGTCGATGTTGTCGTCGCGGCGGCGGTGGTGGGGCGGCGCGTCGCCGGTGCGGGTGCGCCACGCCTGCAGTTCCGCGAAGAGCGCCTGCACCGTGTCGCGCAGCGCTGGATCGCCGGCCAGGTTGGTGAGTTCGTGCGGGTCGGCGGCGAGGTTGTAGAGTTCCACGCGCGGGCGCGGCACCTCGAAGAGGCGAGCCTGCGCCGGGGTCAGCGTACCGGCGTCGCGCGCCGCGCGGAGGGCCTGCCAGGTCGGGCTCGCAGTGATGTCGGACGGGCTGCCGTGCGGGTGCTCGGTGTAGTTGTTCCAGATGAACTTCCAGCGGTCGGTGCGCAGCCCGCGCAGGTGCTCGTCCGCGTTGTGCCAGTCGCGCTGAAAGAACACCCGCTCACGCCCTGGCTGTGTCAGGTCGGCGATGACGCCTGCGATGCTCGCCCCGCGGAAGGCGTCGGGCACGGGCACGCCGGCCCAGTCGAGAAGCGTCGGCGCGAGGTCGATCACACTCACCAGGCCGTCGTAGCCGACGCCTTGCGGCACACCAGGCCCCGCGATGATGAGGGGCGTCTGGATGCCCGCGTCGTAGAGCGTGCCCTTCGCCCGCGGCATCGGCGCGCCGTTGTCGCTCAGGAAAACGACGACGGTGTTGTCCCGCAGCCCTCGCTGTTCGAGTTCTGCGAGGTAGCCGCCGATCACGCCGTCCATCCGCGCGATCTCGTCGTAGTACTGGACGTGGTCCGCGCGCGTCTCCGGCGTGTCGATCACCGTCGGCGGGAGGACGACGTCCTCGGGCGCGTGGACGTTGGGGGCGTCGCCATAGGGGCGGTGGGGATCCGTGAAGCCGACCCACAGGAAGAACGGGCGACCGCCGGTCTGGTCGAGGAAGGCGTTGAAGTCGGCCACGGTGGGCCCGACGAAGTCGAACTGCGCCTCGCCGTGCGGTCCGAGGTGGACCTTCTGCAGCACGCCCGTCGCGTACCCGGCGTCGGCGAGGTAGCTCGGCACCAGGCGTACGTCCTCGGGGACAGGCATGTGTAGGTCTTCGGCGTCGACCTCGTGGGGGTACTGCCCGCTCAGGATGCTCGCGCGCGAGGGGCTGCACTGCGGGCTCGTGAGGTACGCCCGCTCGGCGGTCCAACCCGCGTCGGCGAGCGCGTCGAGGGTCGGCGTCTGGATGGTCGGGTGCCCGTAGGCCCCGAAGTCCCCCGCGCTCGCGTCGTCGGCGATGACGACGAGGAGGTTGGGCGGTGCGTCCTGCGCCTGCACGTCCTGCGCCTGCGCAGTCGTCGCCCAGATTGCGGCAACGACCAGCGCTAGACCTAAAAGCCGAATGCCGACAAAGCGCTGCGGTCCTCCCCTTATGTCATCCTGAGCGGAGCCCTCTAGGGCGAAGCCGAAGGATCTATGGATCAGCTTCCAAGCCAAGTGCGAAGCGCCGAGGTGGAACGGAGATCCCTCGCCTCCGCGAGGGCAAGACTCTTCGGCTCGCTGCGCTCGCTCAGGATGACAAGGAAGAGCATTTGCCACGTTTTCGGCCACCGGCAGAGTCCCCAGACCGTCTCGGTGCAAGCCACGGCGACACCAAGGACCAGGGACTAAGGACCAACCACCCCCGATCCAGCCCAGGCGCCTCGACTGAACCCCCACCCTATTTCTGGATCGGGCCTCACGCATACGTCATCACGTGCTTCGAGACGACGGCCATCTGGGCCTCCGGGTCCTCGATGTTGCGGGGGTAGTAGTAGTAGAGCAACTCGTCCAGCCCGAGGTCGAGGATGCGCGGGTAGCCCTCGTCGAGGTGGCCGAGGTAGCGCATCGGGAGGTCGTAGTTCTCCACGAGGCAGAGCGAGCGCTTGCCGTGGCGCTCGGCGGCGGCGAGGAAGGTGTCGATATGGGGGAAGAGACACTTCCGGTTCCAGTTGCGCTCCGCCACGACGCCCTCATCCCAGGGGCGGCCGTCGCAGCCGAAGGCGTCGAGCGTAGGCATGGCCGCGAGCGCCTCGATGACGTCGTCGTGCTGGCCCGCCTTCGACGCGTGGACGAAGAGCCCGAGCGAGGCATCGGGCCGGGCGGCCTTCATGGTCTGTCCCATCCGGTCGAAAAAGGCAACCTTCCCCGCGACGTGCTCCGCCTTCGGCGCGTCCTCGCCGAGCAAGGCCGTCGCCGCCTCCGAGAAGTCGCGGTTGGGCAGCTTCTTGGGCTCGTCCATCACGATGCCCGCGATGTCGAAGCGGGTGACGAGTTCCTCGGTAAGGTCGAGCAGGTAGTCCTGCACGCGCGGGTGGAAGACGCTGCACACCGGCCCCGACGGCCCGCTGATGACGGGGTCGCCATTCTTCTTGCGCGCCCATGTCTCGGGGTACTCCGCCGCGAACTCGCTCGGCACCTTGGGCGCACCGGCGAAGAGCCCGCACCACCGCGACGGCACCGCGAGTACCTGCATCCCGACGCGCGCCGCCTCGGCGCACACGAGGTCGATGTTGTGGTGCGCCGCGCGGAAGTCCTGCTCCAGCACGGCGATGGTGACGTGCGTGGTGCCCCACTCGGCCATCGTTTCCATGTCGTGGCGGACGTGGCGCGGGACGCACGTGTACATGTGCGCGCGGAAGTAGTAGGCGTTCAGCACCTTGCCCCCGGATCGGCCTCGGGCCAGGCGCTCGGAGCGTCGTGCGGGTGCCGCCGTGGCGGTGAGCGCGTCGGGTAGGGCCGCCCCGAAGGCGGTCGCGCCGAGCGTAGCGGCGGCATGGCGACGGAGGAAATCGCGGCGCTTCATGGTGGCGTGTTGTCTTGTGCTAATTCTTGCGATTTCGGCGTCACAGCAGGTGTTTCGTGTTGCGTATTACGTGTCAGGTCTAGCACAGCGCGCATCATCTTCGAACCTGTCAGATCTCTTTCGAATGAGCGCTAGCGGGGAGGCACTTCGAGGATGGTGTCGGACGGAGCCCAACCGAGGCGGTGAGCACGGGCTGTGACCCGGAGCCCTCGCTCTCCGACGAAGGGTTCGACGTACGGCGTCCAGTCACCCTCGCCGATCCGGTAGGCGAGGAGCGAGCCAGGTGTCGTCGCACGGACCACCACCCGGCCGTCACGGACGGAGATCGCCGGGGCCCCAGTCGTGGGCTGCTCGCCGTCAGGCGACCAGAGACGGCGCACGAGGTCGGGCTCAGGGATTGCACCCACGTCGCCGGTGGCGTCGGCCCACGCGTCGAGGGCGCCGCGTAGCCGGGCGAGCGTGGCGGCGTGCGCCGGGTCAGCAGCGAGGTCGTTCACCTCGTCGGGGTCGGCGTGCGTGTCGAAGAGTTCTTCCTCCGGCTTCGTCGGGCGAAACCACAGCGCAGGCGCCCCGGACAGCTCCCCTGCCTCGTGGAGGCGGCGGAGCTCGCGCATCGTCGCGTTGCGGTCGCGATAGGGCAGAAACTGCACGTAGGGCCGCTCAGGGTGGAGGTTGCGGATGTACTTCCAGCGGCCGTCGGTGACCGCGCGCGCCTCGTTGAGCGCGGGGTCCATGCGCCCCTTCACGCCGACGGCGTAGGTCCGCGCGGGCGCGAACGGGTCGCCGAGGAAGGGCGCCCCCTGCATCGCGGCAGGAACCGGCACGCCCGCCAGCGCCAGCATCGTCGGGGCGAGGTCGAGCGCGCTTACCGGGTGCGCCACGCGCCCGCCCGGCGGCGGCGCGTCGAGCCGATCGCCAAGGGCAGCCCGCACCTCCGCCCCGATGCGGACGAGGAGCGGTACGCGCAGGCC
>JBCBEX010000057.1:0-28521 GCA_038528235.1 Bacteroidota bacterium | reverse complement strand
GCCTCGACGCTCGTCACGATGGACTTCATCAAGAAATTTCGCCCGAACACGTCGTCGCAGTCGCTCGTGCGCATCGGCCGGATCGTGACCTTTATATGTATGGTGTTCGCGATTGCATGGAGCCCGGTCATCATCGGCTTCGAGACGCTGTGGTCCTACCTCCAGACGACGCTCGCTTACGTGGCGCCGCCCGCGCTCGCGCTCTTCATCCTCGGCGTGTTTTGGTCGAGGGCCAACGGCAACGGAGCGATAGCGGGCCTCGCGGTCGGGCACCTCACGGCCATTGGCTTCCTCATCCTCACGGCGACCGGCGTCTACGCGATCAACTTCCTCTACCTCGCGCCCATCCTCCTGATCGTCAGCATGGTGACGATGGTGGTCGTCAGCCTGAACACGGCCCCGCCACCGGCGGTGAAAACCGACGGGCTGACCTGGACGCCCGCCTTCTGGCGCGCCGAGACGGAGCACCTCAGGACGCTCCCGGCGTGGAAGAACTACCGCGTCCAGTCGCTCGTGCTGGTCGCCGCGACCCTCGTCATCATCGTGATGTTCTGGTAGGGACGCACGCTCGACCCTGGCGCGGGCGGTGTGGCTTCGGCTGCACCGCCCGCTCCGTAATGGGCGAACGCAGTCGGAGGCAGTGACCGAGGGCGAACCCGTCGCTGTGCTGTGCGTCAAGTCGTACCCGCTTCTATCCCGTCGCCCTGCCACTCGACCATGCCACTCTCGCGAACGGCCCGTGCCGCTGTCACCCTGGACCGCCTCCGCGAGCGCATCCCGCGCCCCGAAACCGAGCTTGCCTACGCCAGCGAATTCCAACTCCTCGTCGCGGTGATCCTCTCGGCTCAGTGCACCGACAAGCGCGTCAACCTGGTCACGCCCGACCTCTTCGCGGCCTACCCGACGCCCGAGTCGATGGCCAAGGCCGAGGCCGACGAGATCTTCCCCTATATCCGCTCGGTATCGTACCCGAACAACAAAGCGAAGGCGCTCGCCAAGACCGCGCGGATGCTCGTCCACGAGTTCGGCGGCGAGGTCCCGCGCACGCACAAGGAACTGACGACGCTCGCCGGGGTGGGGCGCAAGACCGCTAACGTGGTCGTCGCCGTCGCCTTCGACGAACCAGCCATCGCGGTCGACACGCACGTCTTCCGCGTCGCCAACCGCATCGGGCTCGTAAATGACGCGCCGACGCCCCTGGCTGTCGAGAAGGGGCTGCACCGCGTGCTCGACAAAGACGACTGGGCCGAGGCGCATCACCTGCTCATCCTCCACGGGCGCTACACCTGCACGGCCCGCAGTCCAAAGTGCGAGGGCTGCGTCATCGCCGAATTGCACCAAGGCGACTACGTGTGCACCTATGCTGAGCGGCTGCACCGTCTCCCCGAACCGCGCACCGACCTCGACCGGAAGCGCGGCACCTACTACTGCGCCACGTCCGACCGCTACTTCGACGAGCCGGCCACCAAGACCGACCGCTACGGGGTCCGCCAGATCGCCGACCCCGTCTCCGGCTCGATGAACTGCTTCGTCACGAAGACAGGGGCGACGACGAAGCAGGTTAAGGACTACCGCGTCTAGCCGTCCGGGTGTGACGCGCGATGACCAAGCCAGCGACGACGGTGGCGACCAGCGTGAGCGCCGCGCCACCCAAAAACAAGCTTGGTAGGCTCGTCTCGGCGAGCACGCCGCCGACCAGGTGCGACACCGGCTCCACGCCGACGAGCGCGAGCATCGTCAGCGACATCACGCGGCCTTGCATCGCGAGCGGCGTCTGCTGCTGGATCCACGTGTAGGCATGCACCTCCAGCCAGCCGTCAGCGAGGCCCATCGCAGCGGTCACGGCGAGCAGCGCTACGAGCGGCATCGGCAGGGCCCAGAGTCCCATAGCAACACCGAGCACGCCCGAGAGCGCGACCGTCCACGCGACCGGCGAGGCAGGAGCACGCCACGAGGCTACGAGGGAGCCGATCAAGCCACCCGCGCCCCACGCCGACACGATTGCGCCGAACACCTCCGCACCGCCGTAGCGCAACTCCGCCAGCACCGCGCCGCCGACGATGATCGGGCCCGCCAGCCCGAGGTTGAGCCCCGCCATCAGCACGATCACGGCGAAGACGACCGGGCGACTCCGTACGAACGCGAAGCCGTCGGCGATGGCGCGAAACGTGCCAGTTGAAGCGGCATCGCTCGGCTCTTCGTCGGGATAGCCTGATTCAGCATCCACAGGATCGACGCGGATGACGAGCGCCGCAGCGACGGCCGCGATCGACAGCGCTGCGCTCAGCAGGAGGGCCGCGCCGCTACCGCCCCACGCCAGCGCGCCGGCCGCTGCCGCCGGCCCAACGAACGTGGCGACCTGTAGTAGCACGCCCATCACGCCGTTGATGCGATGGAGCCGCTCCGAGGCTACGAGGCGCGGCACGAGCGCGCTTGCCGCTGGGTAGGCCACGGCGTCCACCACGCCGAGGAGCGCCGCTGCCACATAGAGCATCCACGGAGCCGGGGTGCTCAGCCAGCCCGCTGCCGCCGCTGCGAGGAGTCCCGTCACGAGCGCACTCGCAGCACTCGACGCCGCGAGCAACCGCTGGGGCGCGAAGCGGTCGGCCCACGCGCCGCCGACGACCATGAACGCCGTCCTCGGCAACGCGGCGAGCGCGAGGACCCCGCCCAGCGCCGCCGCCGACCCGATCAACTCCAGCGCGAGCCACGGCAGCGCCACGAAGTAGACGCCGTCGGCGAGCGACGAGAGGGTGTACGTGACGAGCAGCGCCCCCACGCTGCGTTTCGGCGCAGCGGGCGGGTCTGGAAGCGGCGGTGGCGTCGAGGGAGAGGTCACGAGTGGAGGCACCGTCGCTGACAGGCACGGGCGGACACGGGGCGAAGGGAAAGCATACGTTGGGCGGCGTACCTTCTGCGTGACTTCGTTCTGCCATCTTCCTCCGCTCAACCCTCGCCGTGATGCAAGTCCCGACCGTCGACACCGCTCAGCGTCTCGCCGGGCGCATGTCCGAGCGCCTCCGCAGCGTTCCGCCGTCCGGCATCCGCCGGTTCTTTGAGATCGCAGCCACGATGGAGAACGTGATCTCGCTCGGCATCGGCGAGCCCGACTTTGTCTCGCCTGCACCCATCATCGACGCGGCCAAGGCGTCGTTGGACGCGGGGAAGACCGGCTACACGGCCAACTCGGGCCTCCTCGAACTGCGCGAGGCGATCACGGACGACCTCCGCGGCCGCTACGGCGTCGACTACGACCCCGCCAAGGAAATTCTCGTCACCGTCGGCTGCTCGGAGGCGATGCTGCTCGCCATGCTCGCCGTGCTCGACCCCGGAGACGAGGTACTCATCCCCGAGCCGTGCTTCGTGTCGTATGGCCCGACGGCCCGGTTCGCGGGTGCGAAGGTCGTCTACGTCCCGACACGCGTCGAGGATGAGTTCCAGGTGACCGCTGAGACGCTCGCGCGCTACATCACGCCGAAGACGAAGATGCTCTTTCTCGGCTATCCCAACAACCCGACCGGCGCGGTGCTCCGCCGCGACACGCTCGAAGAGATCGCCGACCTGGTCGTGAAGCACGACCTCTTCGTGCTCTCCGACGAGATCTACGACCGCCTCGTCTACGGGGGCGCGCACGAGGCCGGCCACACGTGCCTCCCGTCCATCGACGCGCTGCGGGAGAGGACGATCCTGCTCGGTGGCTTCTCGAAGAACTACGCCATGACCGGCTGGCGCATCGGCTATGCGTGTGCGCCCGAGGGCATCCTCGTGCAGATGTACAAGGCGCACCAGTACGCCGTGATGAGCGCGCCCACGATGGGCCAGATCGGCGCCGTCGCCGCCATCAAGGAATGCCAGCCGCAGGTTGAGCACATGCGCCAGGCCTACGACGCCCGCCGCCGCGCCATCGTGGACGGCCTCAACGCCGCCGGGCTCCCCACCTTCGAGCCGGAGGGCGCGTTCTACTGCTTCCCCGACATCACCTCGACGGGCCTCTCGTCCGAGGACTTCGCGCAGCGCCTCCTGCAGGAGGAGCGCGTCGCCTGCGTGCCCGGTGACGCCTTTGGGCCGAGCGGGGCGGGCTACCTCCGCTGTTCGTACGCCAACTCGCTCAAAAACGTGCAGGAGGCCGTCGCACGCATCGGCCGCTTTGCCGAGCGCGTCCGGTCCGGATCCTAGCGGAGAGACCCGGCGAGGCTGAGCAAAGGACCACGGACGGCCCGAACAAATCGCGAAGAGCTGCAACTGCGCTTCCATCGTGCCGTCTCGTGCGCCTGGCGACGTGCACGACGTTAGTTTCGACGACGCTCGTACCGTCGCTGTCGATCCAGATGCTCCTCGGTTCAAGCCTCTTCTTTCCTGATGCGTTCGGTCTTTGCTGTCGTAGCTGGCTTCATTGTCATCGTCATCGCGTCGGTTGCCGTCGACGTGCTCATCCGTGCCGTTACCCCGGCCCAATTCAGTCCACGAGGGCGTGTCGACACGACGCTCACGCTGCTCCTCTACTCAGGCAGCGCAGTGCTCTATACGATCTTGGGCGGCTTCGTGACGGGCCGCATCGCGCCGCAGCGTCCTGTGCGTCACGCAGTGTGGCTCGGCATGGTTGGGCTCGTCGTCGGGGTCGCGGCCTCGTCGGCGCTGTGGGCGACAGCGCCCGCATGGTATCACATCCTCGGCTGGGTGCTCGTCGTCCCGGCGGCTTACGCTGGGGGGCGGCTCGCCGAGCGCACGCGGGTCCGCAAAGCAACACACGCGGCGGCATAATTCCTCATCACCAGTCCAACTAATCCTGACTCTATGCGATACGCGCTCGTGCTCGTTCTGCTACTTGGCACCGTCCCCGGTGCTTCGGGGCAGATTGCGTTCCTAGCTCCCGATCGTCCAACGTTGCAGTTCGGCGGTGCCGTCTCGGCCGCCGAGTCAACGAGCGGGTTCGCCACGGAGATAACGGTTCTCGGAAATGGGCGCATCGGGCTGCAGCTGGGAGCCGGCTTCTTTACGTCGGACATCGTAGACGAACGCAACCGAGAAAGCGAGCTATCCGTCCGGTCGTTCTTCATAGGGCCGGTGCTCTACCCAAGCCGCCAGACCGAAGAGCAGCCGCTCACGGTTGCGATCGGTCTCGCATACACCCGGACGATCTACCCCGACCTTGACATAAGTGGGTTCAATGCGTTCACGCTCGGCCTCGACGTCGCCCGGAATATCATTCCCGACGCGGTGGCGGGCGGGGTGGCCCCGCACCTGGCGGCGGGGGTTTCCTTCCAGCAGCAGCCAGGTGGCGGGACTGGGAACCTACAGGTTATCTCACTCTCGGGGGGCATCGAGTTAGGGGCGCGACTATCGCCAAGCTCCTTCCTCGTGTTCGACCCAAGCGTCTCGGTCGTTCTAGTCGAAGGAACGCGCACGGTGGGGGTCGGGCTGCGTGTCGCGCTGGGGTTCGCCGTGGCCGAATAGAGTACGAGTAGATGGTGGAGTTCACGGGTCCGCATACGGGTGTCGCAAAGGGTAGGGGAATGCCATCTCGAAGCGAAGGCATGCTGAAGGGCTATCGATGTGGGAGCCTTGGCTGGGACGCTCCGTTGAAGCGACATCCTACTTCCTGAACACCTACGTACCGAACCCGTGGCCCAACGCGACGCCGTCTCGCTCGACCTCCAGCCGAACCGCCCGCTCATCCTGATCTCGAACGACGACGGCATCGACGCCAACGGCATCGCGGCGCTCGCGGCCGCGCTGGACGGCGTCGGGACGCTCGCCGTCGTCGCGCCGATCACAGAGCAGAGCGCAGTCGGGCACGCGATCACCGTACGCGATCCGATGCGAGCGCACCCGTGGCCGTTCGACAACCCGACCGGCCCCGTCTGGGCGCGCGCCGTCACCGGCACGCCCGCCGACTGCGTCAAAATCGCCGCGCAAAAGCTGCTTCCGCGCCGCCCGGACCTCGTGGTGAGCGGCATCAACCAGGGGCCGAACACGGCGGTCAACGTGATCTACTCGGGCACCGTCTCTGCCGCCACCGAGGGGACGATCCTCGGCATCCCCGCCATCGCGTTCAGCCACACGGCGTGGGACCCCAACTCCGACTACGAGGCTGCCGGTCGTATCGCGCGGCAGGTCACCGAGGAGGTGCTGGAGCATGGCCTCCCGCCCGGCGTGATGCTCAACGTGAACATCCCCGACTTACCCTTCGACGACCTGCGCGGCATCCGCGTTACCCGACAGGCGCAGGCGCGCTGGGTGGAAGAATTCGAGGAGCGCCGCGACCCGATGAACCGGCCCTACTACTGGCTCGGCGGCCGCTTCGTCAACCTCGACGAGCGCACCGACACCGACCAGTCGGCGGTGGAGGAGGGCTATGTCTCCGTGACGCCGCTCCAGCACGACCTCACCGCGCACACGCACCTCGACCGCTTCCGCGCGTGGACTTGGAACGGCCTCGCCGCCGACACCGAGCGCGTTGGGGCCGAGGACGAAGCGGAGGTTTGAGGAAAGCAGAAAGCAGAAAGCAGAAAGCAGAAAGCAGACAATCTGGGGCGTATCTCCGTCAGCGTCAAGTCAGATCGTCGGCTCGCCGTCTTGCAGCCGTGTCGGCGAATCGACATGGCCCGCGTAAGGCAAGCCGGACATCGGTCGTCTGTTGGAACGAGCATCGACGTTGGTCGGTGCTCACTTCGACCACATCGCCTGCATCCAGCCCGCCCTTTCGGCCCTACCATGACTGCCCTCGTCCACCACCTCGCCGCGTTCGCCGTGCTGGTCACGGGTGTTGCCTGCTCCGGCTGCCTGAGCAGCGCGCAGTTCACCCGCGTCGTCCCCGCGGGGCCGGTCGTGCAGGTGCAAAACACGTTCGACCACAGCGCCTACGACCGCGTCTTGAAGACCTACGTGGACCGCAATGGCCTCGTGGACTATGCCGGGCTGCTCAATGATCGTGCGGGGCTAGACGGCTACCTCGAACGTCTCGCTGCGACCGACCCGTCGAACCTCGGGCGGAGCGAGCAACTCGCGTTCTGGATCAACGCCTACAACGCCTACGCGATCAAGCTCGTCCTCGACAACTACCCCACCGAGAGCATCCTTGACGTGACCGGCGGGCCGTTCGTGCCGAAGGTCAACAGCCCGTTTCAGGTCAAATTCGCCAACGTCGGCGGCGAGGATCGCACGCTTGACGAGATCGAGCATGGCATCATCCGCCCGCAGTTCAACGACCCGCGCATCCACTTCGTGGTGATCTGCGCGGCCATCAGTTGCCCGCCGCTGCGCGCCGAGGCCTTCACCGGCGCGAAGCTTGACCAGCAACTCGACGAACAGGGGCGCATCTTCCTCGCCGACGAGAGCAAGAACCGCTTCGACGGTGAGACGGCCACCTTCTCGAAGATCTTCGACTGGTACAAGGGGGACTTCGGCGGTTCTGACGACTCGCTGCAGCGCTACCTCGCCACCTTCGCCCCGGAGTCGGCGCAGGACGGCCTCGAACGCGCCGCGTTTGAGGTCGAATTCGGGGACTACGACTGGTCGCTCAACGAGCAGTAGAGCGAGCCGCACGGGGATGCGCGCGGGGACGGGCAGAAGGGGCATGTGGTATCTTTACGCCTCTTCTCTCATCCCATCCAACCGCACGTCTCCCATGGCCGATATGCCACAAGCGGGCCAGCCCGCGCCAGCCTTCTCCGGGACCACCCACACTGGCGATACCGTCTCGCTCAGCGACTTCGCCGGGCAGCCCGTCGCGCTCTATTTCTACCCGAAAGACGATACGCCTGGCTGCACCAAGCAAGCCTGCAACCTCCGCGACTACTACGCCGCGCTCCAACACGCAGGTATCGCCATCGTGGGTGTCTCGGCGGACAGCGAGGCCTCGCACGAGCGCTTCACGGAGAAGTACGATCTGCCCTTCCCGCTCATCGCTGACACCGAGCGCGCGATCATGGAGGCCTACGGCGCCTACGGCGAGAAAAACATGTACGGCGTCAAGCGGATGGGCGTGAAGCGCACCACCTTCTTGATCAACGGCGACGGTACCATCGTGCACGTCTTCAAGCGCCCGAAGACCGCCGCGCACGCCGAGGAGATCCTCGCCAAGTGGGAAGCGCGGTAGCGGCTGTCGGCTGTTGACGCACAGCTTTCGGATCTTAGCCCCTCATTATTCCCGCCGCTAGCCGAACGCTGAGTGCCGACCGCCATGTCCTACGAAACCGTCATCGGGCTGGAGGTCCACGCGCAGCTCAAGACCGCCTCGAAGGCGTTCAGCCCCGATGCGGCTGCGTTCGGCGCGCCGCCCAACACGCACGTCGATCCCGTATCGCTCGGGCATCCGGGTACGCTGCCGGTCTTCAACGCCGCCGTGGTGGGAGAGACGTTGCTGCTGGGCCTCGCACTGGACTGCACCATCGCACGGCGCTCGGTGCTCGCGCGGAAGCACTATTTCTACCCCGACCTCCCGAAGGGCTACCAGATCTCGCAGTACGAGACGCCGATCCTCTCCGGTGGCCACGTCTCCATCCGCGACGAGGAGACGGGCGAGACACGTGCCGTCGCCCTGACGCGCATCCACCTCGAAGAAGACGCGGGCAAGCTCGTCCACGATCTCGATCCCACGGCGACGCTCGTGGACCACAACCGCTGCGGCGTGCCGCTCCTGGAGATCGTCTCCGAGCCCGATCTCCGCACGCCGCGCGAGGCGGCGCTCTACCTCCAGGAAATCCGCCGGCTCGTCCGCTGGCTCGGCATCTGCGATGGCAACATGGAGGAGGGCTCGCTGCGTTGCGACGCCAATGTCTCCGTCCGTCCGGTCGGGAGCGACACGCTCGGGACGAAGGCCGAGGTGAAAAACCTCAACTCGATCCGCGGCGTCGAGCGGGCCATCGCGCACGAGGCGGCGCGGCAGGTCGCCCTCATCGAACGTGGCGAGGCCGTCGTGCAGGAGACGCGGCTGTGGGACGCCGACCGCGAGGAGACGCGCTCCATGCGCTCGAAGGAAGAGGCGATGGACTACCGCTACGTTCCCGACCCCGATCTCCCGCCGGTCGTGGTCACGGACGCCGTGCTGGCCGAGGCCCGCGCCGCGATGCCCGAACTGCCCGACGCACGACGGGCGCGCTACGTTGACGCGCTCGGCCTGCCCGCCTACGACGCGGCGCTCCTCACCGAGGAGCGCGCGCTCGCGGACTACTTCGAAGCCACGCTCGATGCACTCAGCGCCACGCCATCCGGGGACGAAGCCAAGGCGGTCAGCAACGTCGTCATGGGCGATGTCCTGCGCGTGACCAAGGAGCAGCGGCTCGACATTGCCGCGTACCCCGTCGAGCCGGAGCGGCTGGCGGCGCTCGTGCGGATGCGCCTCGACGACCAACTCAGCAGTACGGCGGCCACCGAGGTCTTCGATGCGATGCTTACCGAAGCATCTTCGCCTGAGGCCATCGCCCAGGCGCGTGACCTGCTCCAGGTCTCCGACGACGATGCGCTCGTCCCCATCGTGGAAGAAATCCTGGCGGCCAATCCCAAACAAGTCGTCGACTTCCGTGCGGGGAAGCAGCAGGTCGTAGGGTTCTTCATCGGCCAAGTGATGCGCGCCTTCCCCGGCGCCCCCGACCCCAAGCGGGTCCGCGCGCTGCTGCTCGAACGGCTCAAAGGGTAGCGGCAAGCGCGTCGGCAAGCGGCCCACGTTTGGCAAAAACTGCTGCACAGACTTGACGCGCGGAGGGTACGCCGTACACTTCGCGCCACCGCTTTGGCCTGCCATTTGCCGAACGCAGCCCATTCGGCTACACGCGCGCCCCTCGTATCGAATTGGTTCCCCGATGCTTCCGTATCTCCATCGCATCCTCGTTCTGGGGGCGCTCCTCGCGTCCTTGCCCATCCTGAGCGGCTGCAGCTATGACCAGGGCGGCTCGCTCGACGAGTACATCACCGACGCCCGCATTCAGCGCCAGGACGGCGATGTGGATGCCGCGCTCGACTTGCTGCGCGAGGCGATCGCTGAGTACCCCAACAGCGAGGCGCTGCGCTTCGAGCTCGCGGCGGCCCTGCTTGCAGCCTCGCCGCTGAGCGTCTTCGATCTCGCCGATGCCGCCGAGCACGTGATCTTGGAGCCGACGCGAGACATCGGCGTGCCGGAGGACCAGTCGTGCGCGGTCCCCAACCAGGGCGTCCGCGCGATCGAAGTGTTCGACCCGGTCGGCTTTCCCTCGTTCGCCAATATCGAGGCTTCGGCCGTGGTGCTCGACAGCATCGGGACGCTGCTCACGCAGACGCCAGACGGCCAGGGCTTCTCGACGCTGGAGCGCGAGCTCCGCGCGGTGGACCTGTGCGAGGTCGTGGACCGAGAACTCGCGGTGTTGCGGCCCTATGGGCGCGATGGGATCCTGGAAGCGCTGCGCGTCGACGGGCTCACGGACCTCCAGATCGGCGAGCTGCTCGTGACCTACGCCGTCACCCAACTCACGAGCAACTACTACGAGCTGTTCACCGAGCGCATCCCCTCGCTCAACGAGGGCGAGAACGATGTGGTCACGCTCTACCGAGTCTTGGAGAACGGCTCGTCGGACGCCTACATCAGCTTCTGCGCCACCAACTCGTTCGCGTTCGTCGCGGTGACGAGCACGGCGCGCGATCCAGCCGAGGCGTTCCTGCGCGCCACGCTCGCCGTCGAACTGCGCGCGTACCTGTTCGGCTACCCGGAGGCCACCGACGAACTGATCGTCGACGCCATCGAGGCGCTGATCTCGATCCAGCGCGAGCTCGCCACCTGCGCCGAATAGCCCTCCTGTTTCGACCCACCGTTGCTGCGATGTTTGTTGTGTCCCGTCGTACGCCAGCCGTCCACCGAATGACGTTGCGAAAAACCGCCTGCATCCTTGCGCTTGCCCTCCTCGGGTTGGCAGCGCACCCCGCTCACGCGCAACTCTTCGGCGACCTGGAGCAAGACGCCACAGGGCGCCCGGCAGACATGGCCGCGCTCGGGATGGCCAACGCAGGCGTCGCGCTCATAGACCCCGACCTCGTCTTCTCGTACAACCCGGCGCAACTCGGTCAGCTTCCGCTGGATCGGCTGCACCTGCAGGTGCTCGGCCTCCGGTTCGGCTTCAGCCCCGACATCTTCGACAAGCTCGATTTCATCCGGGGCGATCTGCAGGACGCCATCGACACGGGCATCGAGAACCTCTATGAGGACGATCGTGAGGGGCTCGAAGCGCTCTACGATCAGGCGCGCGGCCTGGCTGAGGAGGAGTCGGTGCTGGCTGCGCAGATCTTACTGCCGCAGGCGTTCTTCCGCGCGGGCCCGGTCAACGTGGGCATCGGCGCGTACATCCAGGGTTACTCGCGCGTGCAGTTTTCCCCGGACCTCGTGCCCGTGCTCGACGCCTACGGACAGACCGAGTTCATCCTGCCCGTCGCCGTCGGCTACCGGGTGCCTGGCACGGCCATCGACGAGTTTCAGACGGGCGGCCTGTCCGTTGGCGGCACGATCCGCTACATCCGGCGGCAGGTCACGGCCAAGCAGTCGCCCATCGACGCGCTTGACGACACGGAGAGCCTCTACTTCTTCCGCGGCTCCGGCCTCGGCCTCGACATCGGCGCGCACTACGAGGAGGTGCTGCCCAACGTGAACGCGGGCCTCGCCATCTTCAACCTGATCGGCGGCGGTGTCGATCTGAACTTCGAGGGCGGGCGCATCCCCTTCGACGACTCCGACTCAACCGGCCCGTTTGAGATCCTCTTCGGCGTGTCCGAGCCGACCAACGCCTCGCCGCTGTCGGCAGCCGACTCGCTGGAGTTCCAGGAGCTTCAGGCTCGGTTCGCCGAGCGGTCCGCTGCGCCTATCGTGCGTCTCGGAGCGGCCTACGACCTCGACCTCGACCTCGCGAACTCGGCCCTGTCGGGCGTCTCGATTGCACTCGATTACACGAGCCGCTCCACGTCGGAATTCACGCAGCCGTTCGGGGCGCACTGGCGGCTAGGCGTGGGCTTCGAGTTGGTGAACATCGTCCACGCACGGGCAGGCTACGCTCAGGGCTACCCTGCGCTCGGCGTCGGCATCGACACGCGGTTCGCGCAGTTCGACTATGCCTTTTACAGCGTCGAGGACGGCCGCCTACCGGGGCAACTCCGCCGCTCGAATCACCGCTTTCAAATGCGGTTTGGTCTGTTTTAGGCGCGCTCGACCGAGTACCGTTGGCGGTCAGCCCTCGCCTCGGAGCACGTCGAGCGGGGGGCGTTCGAGGAGGCCCCGACTGCCTGCGAGGCCGATAGCGACGGTGAGTAGCGGCACCCCGACGAGGACGCCAGCAATGGCCCCCCAGCCGATCTCGAATGATGGGAGCCCGAACGCGTGGCGCGCAATCGCCCAGGCGGCGGCGAGCGCGAGTACGCCGCCCGTGATGGCCGCGAGAAGGCCGAGGAGCGCGTATTCCGCCACGAAGATGCGGCGCACTTGCGGACGGCTCGCACCGAGCGTGCGCAGCAGCACGGCCTCCTGGATGCGTTGGAGCCGCGCCACCAAGACCGCCCCGGCGAGCACCACGAGGCCCGTCCCGATGGTGAAGAGCGCCATGAACTGCAGCACGAACGCAATCCGGTCAAAGACGCGTTCGATGAGGCCGATCACGAGACCCACGTCCACGACGGAGACGTTCGGGTAGGCGCGGACGATTGCGCGCTGCACCCGTGCCGAGGCCTCGTCGGAGCCCGCGCGCGCGGTCAGCGTCCCGAAGCGCGGTGCGTCGTCGAGGGGGCCGTCCGGGAAGACAGCGAAGAAGTTGAGCTGCGGGCGCGCCCAGTCGACGCGGCGGAGGCCCGCAATCTCCGTCTCCATCGGCACGCCCTGCACGTCCCACGTCAGCCGCGAACCGACGCCGATGCGCAGGTCGCGCGCGAGTTCGTCCTCGAAGGTGATCGGGACGACCTCGGCGTCGGCAGGGACCTCGCCCACGAAGCGGCCCTCGACGAGTTCTTCGGTGTCGGTGAGTTCCGAGCGGTACGTCGAGCGGTACTCGTGGCGGAGTGCCCAGCGGGCGTCGTAGTTGAGCGCCGCCGAGTCCTGGCGGATCTCCTCCACGGAGCGCCCGTCGATGGCGCGCAGCCGCATCGTCACGAGCGGCGTCTGCTCCAGCACCTCGACGCCGTTCTCCTCGACGAGGGCGGCGATGCCGTCCTGCTGGTCGGCCTGGATGTCGAAGAGGATGAGGTCCGGGCGCTCGTCGCCGTCGGGGACCGAGACGCGGTCGAGGAGGACGTGCTCCGTCAGCAGCAGCGTCAGGATGAGGAACGTGCCGAGGCCGAGCGTGAGCAGCAGCACGAGCGTCTGGTTGCCGGGGCGGTAGAGGTTCGCGAGGCCCTGCCGGAGCGTGTACGAGGCCCCGCGCGGGACGAGTCGCCGCGCCACCGCCCGCACCGCCGCTGCCGCGAGCGTGAGCGCCCCGAGCGCCGCGGCCGTGCCACCAACGAAGAACGCCGCGTTGCGCCATGACCCGAGTTGCACGTACGCAAACCCGACGACCGCTGCCACGAGCACGCCAAGCGCGAGCCAGCGCCACGGATCGCGGCGCGCCGAGACGGGTACGGCATCCGACCGGATCGCGCGGAGCGGAGGCACGCGGCGCACGGCGAGCAGCGGCAAGAGCGCAAAGAGGAGCGCCACGCCCAGCCCGACCGCGAGGCCTTGAAAGACGGCGGGCCACACGAGCGCGATCTCTACGTCCACAGGCAGAAACGCGCCGAGGACGGCGGGGAGGAGGTACTGCACCCCCACGCCGAGCACCGCCCCGAGTGTCGCTCCGGCGAGGCCCATCGCCGCGGCTTGGAGCGCGTAGACCGCCAGCGCCTGCCCGCCCGTCGCGCCGAGGCAGCGCAGCGTGGCGACGGTGTCGAGCTTCTGGCGGATGTAGACGTGCACAGCGCTCGCCACGCCGAGCCCGCCGAGCAGCAGCGCCACGAAGCCGACCAGTTCGAGGTAGCGCCCGAGGTCGCCGAGCGCCTCGCTCCACTCCTGCTCGACGCTCGCGAGCGTCTCCACGTCGAGGTTGCGCGCGCGGAAGCTGGCCGCAAACGCCTCGCGGGCACGCTCCGGGAGCGCCTCGTCAGCGTCAGCGCCGTCGAAGGCGAGATAGCGGGCATAGTCCACGCGGCTCCCGGCGGTGAGGAGCGCCGGGTCGAGGTTCTGGTAGGGGAGGTAGACGCGCGGCCCGACGAGTTCGGCCATGTCGGTCTGCCCCGTCACGCCGTCCACGCGCCCCGCGATGCGGTACGTCCGCTGCCCGACCTGCACCGAGTCGCCCACCTCAACGCCATATTGGAGCATCAGCGACGCGGCCACCAGCGCCTCGTCCTGCTCTTGAAAGCGGCTGAGCGCGTCGTCGGGCGTCGTCTCGATGGAGCCGTAGAGCGGGAACGCACCCTCGACGGCGCGCACGTTCACGAGCCGCGTCCCACCCGCGAGGCTGTCGCGCTCCGGAGCCGGAAAGAGCGCCATCGACGCAAACGAGGCCTCCCCAGCTTGCCGCCCCGGAAACGCCGCGAGCACGGAGTCGATCAGCACCTCGCTGTCGTCCGAGAACGGCTGCCGCGACTCGATCTCGAGGTCGGCCCCGAACAGCTCGCGCGCCTGCGCCGTCACCGACGCCTCTACGTTCGCCCCGAACGACCGGATCGCAACCAGCGCCGCCACGCCGAGCGCCATCGAGGCGACGAAGAGGAACAGCCGCCGCCGCATCCGTCGGCTGTCGCGCCACGCGGTGTTGAGGATGAACATGGGGATTGGGTGTGGGGTGTGATTCGGACTGGCTCAACGCATGCACTGTCATCCTGAGCGAGCATAGCGAGTCGAAGGATCTGGGGGCCAGCGTCCAAGCAAGGGTCGAAGCTCGGAGGTGCACAGAGATCCTTCGACTTCGCCCTTTGGGCTTCGCTCAGGATGACAAGGATGACAAACAGGCTAGCCGTGCACAGTCGCCTCGGCCTCGCCTTGTCGGCTTCTTGGCTCTTCGACTCGTCCCGAACGCAGGCGGATCACCTGCTCGCAGCGGTCGGCGAGGCGGAGGTCGTGCGTGACCACGACGAGCGCCGTGCCGCGCTCCCGGTTGAGGTCGAAGAGGAGGTCTTCGATGCGCGCGCCGGTACCGTCGTCGAGGTTGCCGGTGGGCTCGTCGGCGAAGAGGATCTGGGGGCGGTGGATGAAGGCGCGGGCGAGGGCCACGCGCTGCTGCTCGCCGCCCGAGAGCTGCGTCGGGTAGTGGTCGAGGCGGTCGCCGAGGCCGACGCGGTCGAGGAGCGTCGCGGCCTCCGTTGCTGCGCCGCGCACCCCCTGGAGTTCGAGGGGCACCATCACGTTCTCGCGGGCCGTGAGGGTAGGGAGGAGGCGGAACTGCTGGAAGACGAAGCCGACGTGGTCGCGGCGGAGCGTCGCGCGGGCGTCCTCGCTCAGCGCGCCGAGGTCCTGCCCGACGAGCCGCACCGTGCCCGACGACGGCGCGTCGAGCCCGGCGCAGAGTCCGAGCAGCGTCGTCTTGCCGCTTCCCGACGGCCCGACAATGGCGCACGTCGCGCCGTCCTCCACGGCAAAGCTCACCGCGTCGAGGACGGTGAGCGCGCGGCCGGCGTTGGTGAAGGTCTTCGTGAGGCGGTCGGCTTCGAGGACAGCCATGCGGGGAGGAGGCGGTGGGACGGGCACAGGAGAAGGGCGGGCGATGTACGCCCCACCCCGGCGCGGGATTCGGGCAGCCACGCGCGGCCACGAGGTGCAGCGTGCAGCACGTCGCGCGTCGGCTTCATCGCAGAGCGGAAGCAGTGTATTATGCCGAACGGAACGCGGGCTCAAGCACCATCACGGCGCCGAAATCACTCGTTTTGCGCGCTGTTGCTCCGGCCTAGTTCCTCTTTCGCGCGCGAGCGCCGTGCGTGATATGCCGAATGTGTTTGGCATAGTAGGATGTTATGCCGTCTTCCGACACATGACGTGGCAGGAATATGAGGCCGAAGTGGCTAGCGAGCTTGAGCGTTGCTACCCCGGGTCTAGTGTGCAGCGGGACGTCAAGACAACGGGCGTGCTCTCGGGCACTAGTCGCCAGATTGACCTTGTGCTCGAGATGGCGGACCAGGATCCGGTCGTTGTTGAGATAAAGAGGTACGGCCGGAAGGTGCACGTGAAAGATGTCGAGGCATTTATCGGAATACTCCACGACTTGGACGTGAAGCGCGGGATGCTGATATGTCCCAAAGGCTACTCCGAGGCAGCTATTCAGCGAGTGTGGAAGGGTGCTGATAACCTTGAGCTTGACGTACTCAGCCTCGAAGACCTCCGTCGTTTTCAGGGTTTCGGGGGAATACCATATGCAGGATCGAACGGCGCTCTGTTGTCGGCACCCTTCGGGTGGGTCTTGGATCTAGACACTGGCCCGGTCGACGCACTCGCCGTGCTTTACCGACGTGGCCGGACGCTAGAGACAGCGATGCGTGCGGGGGAATGGATGTACGTCCAGTGCTGGCAGAAAGACGAAGTTGCGACGACTATACCCGAGCTGCTAGCGCACCAACGCGCATATATGGTCGACGTAATCGAGGGCCTGACGATCGAGACTCTGCCGCCTCCGCCCCATCCTGTGTCCCAAACGGCACTCCGGGTCGCGCGCTACCCAGATGATGTCACGGTCGAACTGACCGGCTTCGTGGAATTCGAAGGGTCTATCTTCTTCCTTGTCCTCTTGACAACTCCTGAGGATCTAGACAAGAACATCCGGAAGATGAGCGCGGCTACTTCAGGACTGAGGTCAATTCGGTTAGTTCATAGATTAGGCCCAGACCACGATGGCAACGGTAGCTAAGGGGCGGCATAACCCGCCGCTGCAAGCCGACGAAGGGCGTCAGCGCTCTCGGCTCGTCCGGGCGTCGGCGCTACTTTCGCTTCGTTCCGACTCTGTGCCCTCAGCCCTTCGCGGTTGAGCGGCCCACTGTTCTTGAGCTTCACGCCTCGACATGACCGAGCGACTCGAACTGCGATCCGAGGACCGATCCGCCAGCCTGGCCCTTGCGTTCGCTGAGGCCGAGGAACTCACCGGTTCAGTGGCAGCGGACGTCGAAGTCAGAGCGGGCGAGTTCGCCGGGGCCGTCCCGTCCGTGCGGATAGGCGCGAGTCAGGACATCGTCGACCACAAACGGCCGATTCGGCTTTCCCAATGAGATGCGCAACCCCGATGAGATGCGCAACCCCGATGAGATGCGCAACCCCGATGAGATGCGCAACTATGCCGCCTAACAAACGTGTGCCGAGCTCTGGTGTTACCCGGCTCCTAATTCCTCTGTGCTTCTCTTCCATTCATGCACTTATACCTGATCACGCTTGAGTACTGTGCGCCTCTAGGGGAGGTTGATGCTCTACTTGACGAACACAAGGCGTTCCTTCATCGACACTACGAGTCGGGCATCTTCTTGCTCTCCGGACGGCGGGAGCCAAGGACGGGCGGAGTCATTCTTGCTCGTGCTCACAACAGAGAGGTCATCACGAGCGCGGTGTCCGAAGACCCCTTCCGTCGTGAGGGGGTGGCGGAGTACAGCATCGTAGAGTTCGTCCCATCGAAAGCAGGACCTGGTTTGGAGTGGCTGCTGGACAGTCTGGCCAATGAACAGGGAGGAGCGCAGGCCGTGTAACCCACCGCTGCAGGACAACACTCGCGCGAGCGTCCTCGGCTTGTCCGACCGTCGGTACTTCGTTCGCGCATTGTGTACGCAGCCCTTCGCGGATGATCGGCCGCTGTCATACTCGCTCCACTCCCCCTAATCCATGATCCCGTTCGCTGACGTACCGCCCTTGCACCTGGGGCCGCTGACGATCCAGGTCTTCGGGCTCACGGTCGCCGTGGCCGTGCTGGTCGGGCTGGCGATGGCGCGGCGGCGGTTCACGCGGTTCGGGCTGGAGCCCGCGGTAGGAGAGCAGATGGCGACGTGGCTCCTCATCGGCGGCTTTCTCGGCGCGCACCTCTTCGCCGTGCTGCTCTATTTCCCGGACCAGGTCGCGCGCGATCCGTGGCTGCTCCTGCGCGTCTGGGAGCATATCAGCTCGTTCGGCGGCATGATCGGCGGCTTCCTTGGCGCGGCGCTCTACCTGTGGTTCCGTACCCCGGACCTCCGCCAGCGGTGGGCCTACCTCGACGTGGCGGTGTTCGTCTTCCCGTTCGCGCTCGCCATCGGCCGCGTTGGGTGCGCGCTGGTCCACGACCACCCCGGCCGCATCACCGACTTCCCACTTGCGGTGAGCCTGGAGACCGAGCCCGCCCAGAATCTCATCGCCTACGCGTACGCCGCCGCAGGCCAGGTCGACGCGCTCCCGCCGCCGTCTGTATTGCCATCGCTGGGGTTCCACGACCTCGGCCTCTACGAGGTCGTGTACCTCGCGGCGTTCGTCTTGCCGGTACTCGTTGTGCTCGACCGCAAGCCGCGGCCGGTCGGGTTCATCCTGTGCGCGTTTGCTGTGCTGTACATGCCGGTCCGGTTCGGGTTCGACTTCCTCCGCGTGAGCGACGCGACGTACGCCGGACTCACGCCTGCGCAGTGGGTAGCCGCCGCCGTGCTCGTCTCGGTCCCGTTCCTCTGGCGTCGCGTTCGACGGGGCGAACCTGTGGGGCGTACTCCCGTCGCTTCGGGGCCGTCTTGAGGGCGTCGGCGCGGTGCTTCCTGCTGGCGCTGGGACTCAACGTTCGTGCGGTCCGACAGGCGGCGTATCCTGAGCGACGACCACCGCCATCGGGCACGGCCTCGTGCGCGTGACTGTGCCTGCGGTGCGGTGCCCACGCCAACCGTCCACGCCGAAGGAACGCATGCCCCCAATTCGACTGGCCGTGTACACGAGCCTCGCCATGGTGGCGTTTGCGGGTAACTCGCTGTTGTGCCGGGAGGCGCTGGCTGGGGGCTCAATCGACGCCGCCTCGTTCACCATCGTGCGGTTGCTCTCGGGCGCGGTGACGCTTGCCGTCTTGGTGATGGCGCGTCGGCGTACGGCGTCACTGGGTGGCACGTGGCGGTCGGCGCTCGCCCTGTTCGTCTATGCGGCGGGCTTCTCCTTCGCCTACCTCAGCTTGACGGCTGCGACGGGGGCGTTGCTTCTGTTTGGAGCAGTGCAGGCGACGATGATCGGCTATGGCTTCTGGACGGGGGAGCGGTTCACGGCGTGGCAGACGATGGGGGCTGTCCTTGCCCTGTGCGGACTGGTCGGACTGCTGCTGCCCGGGTTCCAGGCGCCTCCGCTGCTCGGCGCCGTGCTCATGCTGGCCGCGGGCGTCGCGTGGGGCGTCTACTCGCTGCGCGGGCGCGGCTCTGGCGACCCGACGCAGGAGACGGCGGGCAACTTCGTCCGTGCCGTCCCGCTTGCGGTGGTGCTGAGTGTGCTGTTCTGGGGAGACGCCGCCGTCGAGCCGTTGGGACTCGCCCTGGCCGTCGCGTCGGGGGCGCTGGCGTCTGGTGTAGGCTACGCCGTCTGGTACGCCGTCGTGCCGCATTTGACGGCGGGCACCGCCGCCACGGTGCAGCTGACCGTGCCTATCCTCGCCGCGGTCGGCGGCGTGGCACTCCTCGGCGAGGCGATCACGGTGCGCTTGCTGGTCGCGTCCGTCGCGATTTTGGGCGGCGTCGGGCTGTTTCTCGTCGGCAAGCGCAGCGCTCGCGATGCCTACGCCGTCGCGGCGTCGGATGGGTGACCGGCGGAGCCGCTTCCGAGGGCTGACAGCCTGTTGGCGCTGCCGGATGATATGCTCTCGCAAACACAGCCGACACCACTACGAAACGCCCGGCTCGCATGAAAGCCATCGCCCCATTCGACGTCACGAAGTGGGACGCCGTCTCCTCCGACGAACCAGACGCAGGTCCTGCTCTGACGCGCGTCCGCATACGAAAGGCATTCCAGGGAGGAGACATCGAAGGAGAAGGCACAGGCGAGGGCCTGTTCTGCGGGTTGGGCAACCCAGAAGCCGGGGCGGGCTACGTCGTGAGCGAGCGGATCGTGGGACGGCTCGGCGACCGTACGGGGAGCTTCGTGTTTCAGCATGGCGGGCTCATGGGTCCTGGGCTGCCACCTCGCACCTTCGGGCATGTCGTGCCGGGGTCTGGGACGGGTGACCTAGTAGGGCTCACGGGCGAGGTCGAGATCCAGCAAGCAGAGGACGGGACGCACACGATGACGCTACACTACCACTTCGACGCAGAGGCAGCGAAGTAGCCGCACGCAAAGAACACGCGGCGTCCGGTCTCCGTCATCACGTCCCCGTTATCATGATGGCGTTGCTGCGCTTCGCCGGCCGAACGCAGCCGTTCTCACTCCGAAGCTGACAGGTATTGCTGAGTCCTCCATGAGTCGCCCTGCTCTCACCGAACACCTCGCTGTCGAGGACTTCCTCGACTTCTACTGGCTCAAGGCCGAACTCGTCGGGTTTTGCCAGCGGGCAGGGCTTCCCACCACCGGATCGAAGGTGGAGGTGCGCGAGCGCATCGCGGCCTACCTCCGCGACGGCACGGTGCTCAAGCCCACGCCCAGACGCACGGGGCCCGTCGATCCGATGCCAGAGACGCTCACCGGTGCTACGCTGATCGGTCGTGGCTGGACCTGTGGTAAACGCCTCCGCGCCTACTTCGTGGACGAGGTCGGCGTATCCTTTCGCTTCAACCGCGCGCTGATCGACTTCATCAAGACGGGCGCTGGGCAACCACTCTCGGAGGCGGTGGCGGTGTGGCGGGCGTCGAACGAGGACCCCGACCGACCCATCGAGGCGCAGTTGGAGTTCAACCGCCACACGCGGGCGTACCACCGTGCGCACCCGGACGCCACGCGCGAGGAGGTGCTACGCGCGTGGAAGGCGAAGCGCGCGACCCGGCGCTCGGAGTGGGACGGTGCCGAGGAACCACCAGCGACGTGACGCCGACCGGCGCACGTGGTGCATCTTGGGGCTACGTCTCGCAGCGTCGTCCCCGCATTCAACCACGCAGGCTCCCATGATCGTCCGCGTCTACGTCCACCTGCTCGTTTGCCTCCTCGCTCTGCCTTGCACCTCGTCGGCGCGTGCACAGGAGCACGTGGTCACGATCCAGGTACTTCCGCCGGCCCACACGCCCGAGGGTGCCACGCTCTACCTCGCCGGGCAGGGGCGCGAGTTTGGCGACTGGAATCCTGCAGGCGCAGCCATGGAGCAGGTCGACGACACGCGCTGGACGTTCGCGGGCACGTTCGAGGCAGGCCGTACGCTGGTGTTCAACGTGACGCGCGGGACGTGGGGCCGCCAGGCGCTCTCCGGTCCGCGCACTCCCATGCCCGCCACTACGCTGGAAGTGACCGGGGACACGACGGTCACGCTGCAGCCAACCGACTGGGAGGACACCGCGCTCGCCTCAGCCACGGGGTCGATCCGGTACCACCACCACGTCGCCAGTGCCCGTACCCGCGAGGCGCGCGACCTCGTCGTCTGGCTCCCACCGGGCTACGAAGAAGACCCAGAGCGTCGCTACCCCGTGCTCTACATCCACGACGGGCAGAACGTGTTCGACCGCTCGACCTCGTACGGTGGCAGCGAGTGGCGGATGGACGAGGTCGCCGACAGCCTGATCGCGCGCGGCCAGATTGAGCCGATGATCGTTGTCGGGATCAACAACACACAGATCCGGTGGGCGGAGTACTCAGGCGGCCCGTTCGGGCGCATCTACGCCGATTTCCTCGTGAACACGGTCAAGCCGCTCATCGACGGGACGTACCGGACGCGGCCCGACCGTGACCACACCGCCGTGATGGGCGCATCGATGGGCGGGCTGATCTCGTTCTACCTCCTGATGTGGCACCCTGAGGTGTTCTCGAAGGCGGCGGCGCTGTCCAGCGCGTTCCCCTACGACAACGCCGACCTCGTAGACCACATCGCGACGATGCCGCTGCCGAGCGAGCCTGTCTCGCTCTACTTCGACAACGGCACGCAGGGCATCGACCAGTTCTTCGCCGAGAGCCACACCTTCGTCGTGGAGACACTGCGTGCGCGGGGACTGGGCGAGGTCTTCTTCGAGACATACGAGGCCGACCACACCGAGCGCGACTGGGCGCGCCGGCTCTGGCGCCCGCTGACCTACCTGTTTGGCACCGACTCGGCCCCGTCGATCGACTGAACGCGCTGCGTCATGAAGCTCTTCCTGTCCATCGTCAACGTGATCGCAGCCGCGGGCGTGCTATTGTGGCCGATGCTGGCGCTCTCGACGGCGATGATGTTCGACGCGCCCGGTTCGGAGCGCAACCCGATCACGCGGTTGCTCGCGCTGTCGATCGTGACGTACCCGATCTGGACGATCCTTGGCAACGTGCTCTTCTGGATGAAGCGGAGCAGCGCGCCGGTCGGGTGGCTCGTCGCGTTCACGGTCGTCAGCGTGCTTGGCTACGTGCTGATTGTCGGGCTCTTCGTTCTCCTCGACATCGTCTGCGACGGGCATTTCGCCTGCTGAGCGCGCGCCGACAGGGGAGAGGCCGGGGTATTTTCCGCTTCCCACCTCTGAGGCCGCACCTTCTGCCTCGCCCCACCACCCGCGACTGCTGTGAAGAAGAACGACGCCCTCCTCCGCCAACTCGGCTTCTGGGACGCGCTCACGATCGGCGTCGGGACGATGATCGGGGCGGGCATCTTCCTCCTCTCCGGCGTGGCGGTGGCGATGACCGGCCCGGCTGCCCTGTTTGCCTACCTCGCGGCGGGCGTCGTCTGCGTCATCACGGCGGCGAGCACGGCCGAGCTCGCGACGGGCATGCCGACGTCGGGAGGCGACTACTACTTTGTGTCGCGCGCGCTCGGCCCCGCCTTCGGCGCCGTGTCAGGCATCGGGATCTGGCTGAGCCTGACGTTCGCCATCGCGTTCTACCTGTTCGGGCTGGGGGAGTATCTCGCTCAGTTCACCCCGCTGACGCCGTTCTGGGGCGCGCTCGGGGGTGGGCTGCTCCTCGTGGCGCTCAACATCGTCGGGGCGAAGGAGTCGGGGCGGGTGCAGGTGGTGATCGTGCTCATCCTGCTCGTCATCCTCGGCGGCTTCAGCGCCCTGGCGGCGTTCCAGATCGAGGCGGAGAACTACGCGCCGTTCTTCCCCTTCGGTAGCGCGCCCATCGCCGCGACGACCGCGCTCGTGTTCGTCTCCTTCCTCGGCTTTGTCAAGATTGCGGCTGTCGCTGAGGAAATCAAGGACCCGGCCAAGAACCTGCCGCGCACGCTCATCGGCTCGGTCATCCTGGTGACGATCCTCTACGGGGTGATCGTGCTCGTGATCGCGGGCCTCTTCCCGCAGGACGTGATCGCCGAGGTGAAAGACCCGCTGACCGAGGCCGCCCGCAGCCTGCTCGGGCCCGTCGGCGCGGGCATCGTGATCTTCGCCGGGTTGCTGGCTACGCTCTCGTCGGCCAACGCAAGCATCTTCGCGGCGTCGCGCATCAACCTTGCGATGGCGCGCGACCGGATGGTCCCCAACTGGCTCGCTGCGATCCATCCGACGCGCCTCACGCCCTACCGCGCCATCCTCATCACGGGCGTGCTCACGCTCGCGCTGCTTCTGATCGAGGACCTGGAGACGCTCGCCAAGACGGCCAGCGTGCTGCAACTCTACAGCTACGCCGCCCTCAACCTCGGCTGCGCGGTGCTGCGCGCGGCGCGGCCGGAATGGTACCGTCCGTCGTACCGCGTCCCCGGTACGCCGTTCGTGCAGGTCTTCGCGGCGCTGGCATGCCTCGCCATCATCGGCTATTCGGGGACCTTCGCGCAGTTTGCGCTCCTCGGGCTGATCGTGCTCAGCCTCGGGTGGTACGTCGTCTGGGGCCGAAACCGTGTCGAGATTGAGCACGCCGTCGCTAACCTCAAGGCCCGCTTCGCCGAGCGCGGTTGGGCAATGTTCTTCGACAAGGCACCGGTCTATGCCGATGAGGCGGAGGCTGTCGCGCCGGTCCGCGAGCGCATCGACGCGAGCGACCGGCGCCGGGTGCTCGTCGCCGTAGCGAACCCTGCGCACGGCGCCGATTTGCTCCGGCTTGGCCGCTACGTGGCCACCGGAGCCGAGGCGGGCGGCGAGGTTGTGGGGCTGCATATGGTCCGCGTGCCGATCCAGACGCCGCTCTCGACAGCGCGCGACCGCTTCGTGCGCGAGCGCCCCGCCATCGAGGCTACCCTCGAACGGTTAGCCGCCGAGGCCCAGCGCAATGCGTACGGCGAGCAAGGCGACGCGCTCGGAGCAACCTCTGTGGAGACGCTCACCGACGTGGCACACGACGTGTTCGGCGGCCTTGTGGCCGAGGTGCCGGGGCGGCAGGCCGACCTGTTGCTGATGGGGTGGCGCGGCGGCTTCTCGCTCGGCAGCAGCGACTCGCCCGTGAAGCGCGTCATCCTCGACACGCCCACCGACCTCGCCATCCTCCGCGACCGGGGACTGGGCACCGTCCGCACGATTCTGGTGCCGTGGGGAGGCGGCACGCACGCACATCTGGGCCTCGAACTTGCGCTCCGCATCGCGCGCGCCACGGGGGCCGCGGTCCACCTTCAGCGCATCGTGCGGAGCGACGTGGACACCGCGCAGGAGCGCGCGGCGCTCGTCAAAGACGTGGCGGCCATCGTCGGCGACTACAACCCCGTACTCTATCACGTCGACCGCGCCGACAGCGTCATCGAGGGCATCGAGGGGCGGATGGCGCAGGCGGACTACGACCTCGTGCTCATTGGGGCATCGCACGAGTGGTCGTTCCGCACGGCCGTCTTCGGCACGATTCCGGATATCCTGGCCGACCGCGCCCCGTGCTCGGTGCTCATGGTCCGGCGCTACCGTCCCGAGCGATGGACGACGCGCGCCGCCGACCAAGTCAAGCGGCTCAAAGAAGCGGCTGGCATGACGACCTCGCCGCAGGTAGCGCTGCCGGATGACGACCCCGTGTAGCATCGTCCTGTGCCGTCTTGCAAGAGGTCGTACGGGCAGACTCCACGTGTCCGGGTGCTGAGTGTCCTGAACGGTGGGCGCGCGGTGTTCTGGAGCCGCAGGGTATGTTGCAGAACCACAGTGCCTTCGCTCGGGCTCTCGGTACGCGACAGAATGCCCGGTTACGTCGTTCGCGCTAGTCGATCGTGACTCGGTTCAGCATGCTCAGCGCAGTGGCGGGTGCAGCGCAGGGGCCCGACACAGCGAGCGGTGGAATCCCGATATTCTCGTCGTGCTACAAAGATGCCCCGCACCGTTGCTAACCTGCTGTCCCATTGCGCTCGCTCGTCCTCCGTCTCCTCCTCGCCCTCATTCTCGTGGCCCCTTCCGCCGACGCCCAAGCTGACTGGGTCCGCCAGCACTACACGAAGTCGGAGCACCTGGTGCCCATGCGCGACGGCACCCGGCTGTTCACGGTGGTCTACGCTCCTAGAGACAGCTCTCGGACCTATCCGGTCCTCCTCCAGCGGACGCCCTATGGTGTCGGTCCCTATGGCGAGGAGGTCAAGTCCTCGCTCGGCCCATCGGAGTCGCTCATGCGCGACGGCTACGTGTTCGTCTACCAAGACGTCCGTGGACGGCTGATGTCGGAGGGCACGTTCGTGGCTGTCCGCCCGCACATCGCCAACAAAGAGCCGGGCGACGTCGACGAGAGCACGGACACCTACGACACCGTCGAGTGGCTGCTCGCGAACGTCTCGACCAACGGCCGCGTCGGCGTATGGGGCATCTCGGCCCCAGGCTTCTACGCCACGCACGCCCTCATCGACGCGCACCCGGCCGTCGTGGCCGTCTCGCCACAAGCACCTGTGACCGACTGGTGGATCGGCGACGATCGCCGCCACAACGGGGCGTTCCAACTCCAGGCCACGTTCAGCTTCCTCTCCTACTACGGTACGCCCCGCCCGGAGCCGACGAGCGAGCAGGCCTCCAGCTTCCGCGACTATGGCACGCCCGACGGCTACGACTGGTACCTCGACCTCGGCCCGCTCGCGACGGTCAACGAGCGCTTCTTCGACGGGCAGAACGACCTCTGGCAGGAAATCGTCGAGAACGACACGTACAACGCCTACTGGCAGGCGCGGACGCCGCTGCCCCACCTCCGCGACGTGCAGCCGGCCGTCCTCGTGACCGGCGGCTGGTTCGACGCCCAGGACCTCTACGGGCCGCTCAAGACTTACGCGACCGTCGCGGCCCACAGCGCGACGCCGTCGTACCTCGCGATGGGCCCGTGGTGGCACGGCGCGTGGGCCCGCTCCGACGGCGAGCGCTACGGCGACTTGCACTTCGGCCAGCAGACGGCGGTGTGGTACCGCGAGAACGTCCAGGCTCCGTTCTTCGACGCGTACCTCAAGGGCAAAGGCGAGCCCGACCTCGCGAAGGCGTCCGTGTTCGTGACCGGCGCGAACCGCTGGCGCTTTTTCGAGGCGTGGCCCCCGCGTGCGGCCCGCGCGGCGAGCCTCTACCTCCAGCCGGGCGGGGGTCTCGGGTTCGACGCCCCCACGGAGGTTGGTGCGTTCGAGGAATACATCTCGGACCCGGCCAAACCGGTCCCCCACACTGACCAGATCGTGATCCGCCGCGACGACGCGTTCGTCGTGCAGGACCAGCGGTTCGCGAGCACCCGCCCCGACGTGCTCGTCTTCGAGTCGCCCGTGCTCGACGAGGACGTGACGCTGGCCGGCGAACTCTTCGCCTCGCTCTTCGTGACGACGACGGGGACCGACGCTGACTTCGTCGTCAAGCTCATCGACGTCTACCCCGGCGATTACGAGTGCCAATTGCCCGACGCGGCGTGCTCGGTCCCGATGGGCGGGTTCCAGCAGCTCGTGCGCGGCGAGGTCATGCGCGGCAAGTTCCGCGACAGTTTCTCGAACCCCGCGCCGTTCGTGCCGGGCGCCGTCACCGAGGTGACGTTCGACATGCAGGACGTGGCCCACACGTTCAAGCGCGGGCACCGGATCATGGTCCAGGTCCAGAGCACGTGGTTCCCGATGGTCGACCGCAACCCGCAGCGGTTCATGGCGATCGCCGAGGCGACGACCGAGGACTACCAGAAGGCGACGCACCGCGTGTTCGTCTCGCCGGAGCACCCGTCGCGCCTTCGGGTCCGCGTCCTCGACTAAGTCTCTTCTCCGTATCTCGTCGTCCTGCTTCTTGAGGTCCCCATGCCGACTTTTCTGACGCCCCGCCTCTGGGCCATCAACGTCTTCCTGCTCACCGTGGTCTCGATGCCAGCCGCGATGCCGGTGGCGACGGCCCAAACGTCTGCGCCCACGGAGCGGATGACCCCCGAGCGCCTCTGGGCCATCGACCGCGTCGGCGGCGCGACGCTCTCGCCCGACGGCACGCAACTCGCCTACACGGTCTCGACGCCCGACGTGAGCGCCAACACGATGACGACGGCGGTCTGGACGGTCGGTACGGCTCCGGGTGCTGAGCCGATGCGACACGCCGAGGGCCGCGGGCCGATGTGGCTGCCTTCGGGCCGTCTCGTCCACGTCGCCCCTGATGGGCGGCGCATGGTCGCTGGCGACGGCCGGACCGTCATCACGGGCATCCCAGAGGACGCAGCCAACGTCGAGATTGCGCCCACGAGCGACTACGTGTCGTTCACCCGCAACGTCCGCCTCGTCCCAGCGCCAACGGAGGAGTACCCTGACCTCCCGGAGACCACCGTACGCATCCACGACGACCTCCTCGTGCGGCACTGGACGCAGTGGACCGACGGCACCTACTCGCACCTGTTCGTGGCCCCGCTCGACCCGGCCACGCTGACGGTCGGCGAGGCCACCGACGCCATGCCGGGCCAACAGATCCACACGCCGCTGCGCCCGTTTGGCGGCGCGGAGCAAATCACGTGGCACCCGGACGGCCGCCGCATCGCCTACACCGCGCGCCCGTTCGACGGCCTGGAGGCGGCGACCAGCACCAACGCGGACGTGTTTCTCTACGACGTCCGCTCGGGCGAGACGACCAACCTGACCGACTTCAATCCCGGCTACGACATCGAACCGGCGTTCTCGCCCGACGGGAGCCAGGTCGCGTGGTCGTCCATGGCGCGCGACGGCTACGAGTCCGACCGTAACCGGATCTTCGTGATGGACCTCGCGACGGGTGAGCGCCGCGAGCTCACCGAGGGCTTCGACGGCAACGCCTACCACCCGGCATGGCTGCCCGACGGCGAAACGATCTTGTTTACGACTTCGACCGAGGGCACGACTCAGCTGTACCGCATCGCGGTGGCCGACGGCACCCGCTCGCCCGTCACCGAGGGCGTGCATAACATCACCTCCGTGTCCATTAGTGGGACGGCCGCGGCTCCCGTCGTGGTCGTCGGCCGCCAGTCGATGATCGAGCCGACGGACCTGCACCGGGTCGACCTCGGCACGGGCGCGCTGACACGGCTCACGGCGGCAGGGATCGAGAGCACCGAGGGCCTCGACGTGCCAACCGTTCACCGCCGCGATGTGCCGACGACGGACGGCCAGTCGATGCTCGTCTGGGAGATCCGCCCGCCTGGCTTCGACCCTGACCTCCAGTACCCAGCGATCCTCTACATGCAGGGCGGCCCGC
>JBCBEX010000056.1:0-29585 GCA_038528235.1 Bacteroidota bacterium | reverse complement strand
GATCATGCTGATGAACGGCGCCGCCCCCGTCACCGTCGCTACCATCGCGTGCGCCCGCTTCGACGGCTCCTGCGTGAAGTGCCCAACGATCTTCTTGCGCGCCCACACCGGATCGCCTGGGTAGAGAGCGAACAGGCCCGGCGTCAGCGCACCGTCCGCAACGTGCTCGATGTGCAGCTCCATCTGCGGCTCGTGCGGCGCGCTCACGATCGAGTAGGCCCGCTTCACCGTGCGTCCGTCCCGGTCGAGCGCGAGGGTGACGTACTGCCCCGGTTCGTAGGAGAACGGCTCGTCCCAGGCAAGTTTGAACACGGCGAGGTCGTGCGTGACGTCAAGCCGCTCGGCGACGGTGGCGCGGACATATCCCTTCATGGCGACCTCGACTGGTGAACGGAGCCTAGACAGAGTAGGCATCCTGGAAGCGCTTCGCAAGCCAAGCACGAGTAGAAGGGCGACGTGATACAGGGTCGGCTCTGCTCGATCCGGAAGACGGACGGGGCCCCGGCGTCTCTGGGTCACGGCATCGCCCCTGGTACCCACCTCCGCGTCCCTCGGGCGCTACGTCCTTAGCTACGTCGCCTCGCGCTCGTGCAGATACCAAAGAAGGCAGGGATGAGTGTACCCACCGCGCTGGTGAGTACCTCATCCCTGCCTTGTTTTACGCTTTGTAGATGCTCGCCCGTCTGCACGCAGCGGCGAGCCCTAGTCCGCGTGGCTAGCGCACGACGGTCAGTCGGCGCGTCTCTGCGAAGCTCTCGCCCGCCACGCGCACCACGTAGGTGCCCGCTGGCAGCGCCGACACATCGACATCGAGCCGCTCTTCCGCGCCGGCACGCAGCGTCACCGCGCCCGCCAGCACCTGGCGACCGAGCACGTCGTACACCGTCACTGAGGCCTCTTGCGACTCAGCCACACGCACCGCCAGGGTCGCCGACATCGACGACGGGTTCGGGTAGAGTTCGCCCACGGCAAACACGTCCGGCAGGCCCTCCTCGTTGGACACGGTGTTGTTCACCCCGACCAACACTTCGAAGCGGGCAGCAGGCTCGCCTTCGGCGGGCGTAAACGCGTAGCTCGACTCGGCGCGGAGGTCTACTTCCGTGCCCGTAACCAGGTCGCGCAGCGTAACCGACCACGCCTCCGGTACGTTCTCCAGCGAAGGCCACGAGAACGCGTAGCTATCTTCGACGCCGAATCCGGTGTAGGCAAGGTCGAACGTGTGGAGGTCGTCGACGAGCGGACGCGCATCCTGGTACTTCCACATGTCCGTCTCGTCGCCGCGGTCTCCGACGAGGCCTGCGAGGACGTACGGCGTGCCGAACGAGCCCAGCGACGACGCGTCGAAGGTGTCCCAGCCGTCGGTGGACTCCTCGTGGAAGAACAGCGACACCTCATTGGCGAGCGCTCGGCCGTCGTTGGCGGTTCCGCTGAGCACTAGCTTGAGGCCCACAGGGACCGCCTGGCGACCCACGAAGCCGCCGCCCGTTGTCTGGAATGCCGCACCATAGCCCACTTCCACGGTCGCATCCGTGACCGTGCCACCAGCGCCGTCGGTGATCTCCAGCCAGAAGCCCTGCCACGGCGCGACGATCTGCGGGTTGCCCCCTGCGCCGGAGCGCGAGTAGGTCGCATAGGCACCAGCCCCGCTGTTGAGCGCCGGATCCCAGATGGTGACCACGTCGGAGACCGTGAGCGTCGCCAGGGTCGTCCCATTGCGCGCGGCAATGCCCGCCAGGCTGAAGCTGGTGGTGAAGGGGTTGCCTGCTAGATAAAAGCCGTCGTTGTTCGGACGCACTGGATAAGAGACGCCTGCCGAACCAGGCACAGGCGTCACGGTGTCCACGATCAGGATGGGGAGTTCCTGGATCGCCCCGAGCGCGTCGGGATCAACCACTGGTGGGTCGGCACTGTCGAAGAAGTACCAGAAGATGCCTTCGCCGGGGACGAGCGCGTCCGTGGCTAACGGCGCCACAAAGCCGTCGTTGCCGCCCGGTGCCTGGTTGCCGCCGTAGGCGGTGTAGATGTTGGGCGGGTCGGTGTCGTCCGTCGCGATGCCACGCACGAGGTTGAAGGCGGCAAGATCGTTGACCGTCAGCCCAGTGCCCGGTACCGAGATCATGCGCCACCCTTCCACACCGGAGGTCACGGCGCACGGGTCGGTCTCGCCCGAACACGAGAGGGTGCCCGTGAAGAGGATTTCGTCTATGAAGAGCTCTTCGCCCTTGGAGTTGGTGTCTCCCCTGACGCTCAGGATGATGTTGGTCTCGTCGAGGCCGTTCGTCGTGATCACATCGTCCAGGTCCACCACGAGGGTGTTCCAGGTTGCGAGCAGCAGTTCCAGGTCGTTGCTCAGGATTTCGAGTACGGTCACCGTCGTCGAGCCGTCCCCAACCGTCACGACCAGTTCGTCGTTGGTGCCGAACGTCGTCGCTGCGGCTGTGTAGGGGACCCGAATCTGGCGACTCTCAAACTCGCTGACATCGACGGGCTCGAAGCTGAGCGTGATGCCGCCGTCTGTGTTGTCGAAGACGAACACGCGCTCGCTGGCCCCGATCGGGTTCCCATCGGGGTTGTTCGTGGGTGCCCCGTTTACCTGGGGCGCCGCGTTGCCTGTAGACACGCCGATGGCGTCGCCGTTTTCACCCGCTGTGACCGTGCCGGTCAGTCCGTTTCCGCGCGAGTCTGTGAAGCTTGAAGAGAAGTCGAGTTCAGGACCTCCCGCGTTGAACGCCGAAGGCGCATTGGTGCTGTTGAACGGATTGGCCGTCACAACTTGGTCGACGGAGAGTCCAACCCCGTCGAAGGATTGACTAGCAATCGTCTGCTGGGCCCACACGCTGGGCGAGGCCAGCGCGAAAGCCATGAGGAGGAGTAGCGTGCGTTTCATATTCGGTCAAAGTCGTCGGAAAGAGGGGGCGGAGCAGCGCGCTACTCGGCGGGCTGCTGGCGGAGGCGACGGGCGGCGAAGCCCGCACCGGCAAGCGCGAGCAGGCCGAGACCCCCGTCAATCGGGACCTCAGGCGGGTTTGGCGTGGCCTCATTTGGGGTCTCCTCGAAAGCCTCCGGGGCCGGAGTCTCAGACGGCGCAGCCCAGTCGGGCAGGCTCTGCGCCGTGACCGGCATAGCTACTAGCAATGCGGCGAGGAGCGCGATGTAACGAAAGGTGTGCATGGCGTAACGAAAGCGCTTTGAAGGAACCAACGTCTCTATCGACTAGGACGGATCTTATCAGTGTAGGCATTCCAGAAGCGCTTCGCAAGCCGAGGCAAGTCACGCAGATGCGCACAAGAGGCCGAGACAAGCGCCTAACTTCCGGATGTTGATCGAACAACGTACCTGCCTGTTTGGCCACAAGCTTTGTGCCGATTGACGCACCGGATACGGCGCTACGACGACGACACCGGCATCCTCTCGGGGCGATCTGCACTGGGGTGCACGTGGTCAAACCACCATTCATCCCGCGCATATCGGCGGCGACGCCGTGCCAAAACGCCGTCGGGTACCTGCACCGCGGCTGGAGCCAGGACACGGTAGTTGTCTGACTGTGATTCAACGAGAGTTGGGTAGCGCTTGGACGAAGCGCTCGATGGCCTGCCAACACGCCGCAGGCGCAGACTGTAGGACGAGATGCGGGGCCTCGATACAGACACAGGTGCCATCGGGAGCGATTGCCAGCACGTCATGAGCATGCTTGCTGGACACGATGCGGTCTCGCGTTCCCCTTAGGTAAAGCACACGCGCGGTCACGTGCGCCAAGCTCTCGCGTACATCGACATGCGACACCGCATGGACGCGTGCCGCCAGTGTAGATGTAGGCACCTGCTCTATGACTCGGATCACCTCGCTGCGCTGCGCTGGGTACGCGCGCGTGCCCAGTAGTGCTAAGGCAGCGGCGTGTGTGCTTCCAGGTAGCGTGAGGGCGAGCCGAGCCAGGCTTTCCGCTATACCAAAGGGTGTGGGTGCGCGTGTAAACGAGGCAGCCAACACGAGCGCGCGGAGTCGTTTGGGATATTCAGCAGCAAGGCGAACAGCGAGCGGCCCCGAGAATGACTCGGCGATTACCACAAAGGGGCGGCCGGGCAGCCGTTCCGCGACCCAGGCCCCCAATGCCTCATAGGTCTGCGGACCCATCGTCGGATATGCGAGCACGGTTGGTGCGAACGCGGCAGGTGTCGCTGCCACAAACTTCTCAAACAGCAGACCCGTCCCGTCGAGGCCAGGCAGGAGCAGCACAGGCATCACACCTTTTCTGCCCTCATCCTTCAGCATTCTGCCTTCCCGCTATCCCTTTGGTCGCAGCGTCACGACGGGGAGCAGCATCTCCTCCATCGACACGCCGCCGTGCTGGAAGGTGTCGTTGTAGCGCTGCACGTAGCGGTGGTAGCTCGTCGGGTAGACGAAGTAGAAGTCCTCCTTGCAGAAGATGTAGTTCTCGTTCAGGCCGCCGCGCGGGAGGCCGTAGTCCTCCGGGTGCTTCACGAAGATGGCGTCGCTGCGGTCGCACTTGAGGTTGCGGCCGAACTTGTAGCGTAGACTGGTCGAGGTGTCGCGGTCGCCGATCACCTTCGTCGGGCGGAGGCTGCGCACGGCCCCGTGGTCCGTCGTGAGGACGATGGTGACGTCCTGCTCGGAGAGCGTGCGGAAGGCCTCGAAGAGCCACGAGTGCTCGAACCACGTCCGGGCAAGCCCACGGAACGCCGCCTCGTCGGGGGCGATCTCCTTGAGCACGGCCGAGTCGGAGCGGGAGTGCGTGAGGATGTCGAGGAAGTTGACGACGATGGCCGCGAGGTCGTGCTGCGTGTAGTCGAGGACCTTGTCGGCGAAGGCCTGGCCGTCGGCGCCGGTGATGAGCTTGTCGTAGCGCATCCGGATGTCGCCGAGGCGGCGGCGCTTGAGGAGGTCTCCCAGGAAGAACTCCTCGTGCTGGTTGAGGCTCTCGTCGTCGTCGCCCGCGCTCCAGCGGTTGCGGTGGCGCTGCGCGATGTTGATCGGCAGCAAGCCGGAGAAGATGGCGTTGCGCGAGTAGGGCGTGGCCGTCGGGAGGAGCGACCAGTGCCAGTCCTTCTGGATCTCGAAGTGCGGGTAGAGCAGACTCTCCAGCATGAGCCACTGGTCGAACCGCAGGCAGTCGATCAGGAAGAAGAGGACGGGGCGCTTAGGCTTGCCGTCGCCCCCTCGCCCTTTTGAGTGCGGTTCGAGGTGCGGGAGGACGTACTTCGAGAGGACCTCGTGCGAGAGCGCGGGGCGGTCGTCGCCGTCGCGGTGAAGCGTGTCGGCCTCCTCGATCCAGTCGGCGTAGTAGCGCTCGACGAAGTTGCCGAATTCGCGGTTGGCCTCGCGGTACTGGTTGTGCAGGATCTCGGCCACGTTCTCGTCGGCGTCGCCGAGGTCGAGGTCGAAGCGGACGAGCTCCTGGTAGAGGTCCACCCACTCGGCGTGGTCGAGGCCGCCGGAGAGGCGCATCGAGATCTGGCCGAAGCGGCTCAGGTAGTCCTGGCTGACGGTCTCGCCACGCAGCCGCTCGCGGTCCAAGAGCCGCTTGATCGTGAGCAGGATCTGCTTCGGGTTGACCGGCTTGATGAGGTAGTCCGCGATCTGCCGCCCGAGCGCGTCTTCCATGATCTGCTCCTCCTCCGACTTCGTGATCATCACGACGGGCACCTCGGGGCGGTTGGCCTTGATCTCCTGAAGCGCGTCGAGGCCGCCCATCCCGGGCATCTGCTCGTCGAGGAAAACGACGTCGTAGCGCTCCTGCTCGTTCTTAGCGACGGCGTCCGCCCCGTTGGCGACGCTCGTGACGTCGTAGCCCTTGGCTTCGAGGAAGAGGATGTGCGGCTTGAGAAGGTCGATCTCGTCGTCGGCCCAGAGGATGCGGGGCATAGAGGGGTCGTAGGTCAGGGGTCGAGGGTCGCAGGTCGGGAGGTGAACCCGGTGCCGCGGAGTCGGGTCCGGAGCGTTGGTTCAACGCGGGGAGTTAGCGCGTTCGTGCTCCCAAGCTGGCCGTGTGCCTGCGCGGCGCTCAGGACGCGGTCGCCGCCGAGTGCTCGCGGGCAGCGGCGAGGTCGCTGATCACCCAGCGGTGCTTGCCTGCCCGGTTGCCTTCGAGCCGCTCGGTGCGCTCGATGCGGACCGGATAGCCGCCCAGCATCTCGGTGAGCGTGGCGCACACGGTGGCCTCGTGAAGAGGCTCGTCCGGCGCCACCTCCACGGCGACGGTGAGCGCGCCATCGCGGTCCTGATGGGCGCGGAAGCGACGGACTGCCGGGTGGTGCTCCAGCGCGTGCTTCACTGCCAGCGGGTGCACGAGGCGTCCCGACCGGCTCACCAGGATGTCGTTCTGCCGCCCGCGTACGCCTGGCAACACGGCGAACCCCTGCTCGGGGCGCGCCATCCGCCCCTCGGCCACGTCCCCGATGCGATAGCGCAGCAGCGGAAACGACGGGTTGGTGAGCACCGTCACGAGGATCTCTTCATGGCCGTCGGCATCCGCGTGTGTCTCGAGAAAGACCGCATCCTCGCGGACCCGCAGGGCGCCCGCGCGGTCGCTCGCAGCCATGTTGCCACACTCGACGGAGCCATACTCCACGGCGGCGTTGCACCCGAACGCCTCGGCGATGGCCGTGCGTGTGGCTGCATCGGCGGGCTCGGCGGTCAGGAGGGCAACGCGGAGCGAAGGCACCCGGATGCCCCGCTCGTGGGCCCGTGCGGCGAGGAGACCCACGGCGCTGCTGTAGCCGTAGAGCGAGGTCGGCGCGAAGCGCGCGAGCCGGGCGAGGTGCTCGTCGAGGTCGTTGGGGCCGAGGCGGTAGGCGCTCAGGCGGAGCCGGTTGCGCAGCCAGTCCTCGACGGGGCGGCGGAGGCGCTGCTTCACCCCCGCCCACCCGGGCGCGATGGAGCCGCTGTGCCCCCAGAGAAACGCCGTCCGGTCAAACGTGTCGAGGCCCCACTGGTCGAGTGTGCGATAGCGGACCCGCAGCGAGGCGCAGTGGGCCTCGTGGCTCCAGTAGACGCGCATCGGCACGCCCGTGGAGCCGCCCGTCCGATGCCAGCCTCCAGGCTCGGCCGCTTCGGAGAGCAGCGCGTCCGGCTGTGCGCGCACCACCGCCTTGTCGAGCATCGGCATCCGATGGACGTACTCGGCAAGCGAGACGAAGCGATCTGGGAGCCGATGCGCCTGGGCGAGCTGCCGGTAGTATGGAACGTAGCCCCGGGCGTGCGCCCAGACCCGGTTGAGGCGCTCCAGTTGAAAGGCCTCGATGTCGGAGCGCACCCAGCGCTCCCGCTCCTCCATGACCGCCAGCGCGGCCCGCGCGGCTCGGAACCGGGGCAGATGACGGAGGAGCCTCACCGGACCTCGGGGCTGGGCGTCGGAACCAGGGCGCCATCGCCCACCCAGGGGTGCTGTGCCGGGTGCGTCCCAGCCGGGTGCGTCCCGGACGCGCGGGAGCCGAGGGCCAACGCGTACAGCTCCAGCAGGCGCTCGAAATTTGACGCCCGGGTAAACCGCTGGGTGAACGTCTGCCGGGCAGCCGCCCGCAAGGAGGCGTAGCGGGCAGGTGCCAGGTGCCCGATGCGACCTACCGCGGCGCGGAGAGCGGCCTCGTTGCCAGCCTCGAACAAAAGTCCATTGTGTTCGTCGGCCACCAGCTCGGCCATGGCGCCGAGGTTGCTCGCGATCACAGGCGTCCCGCGCGAGAACGCCTCGACGATGGTGCGCCCGAAGGTCTCGTACCACTGCGAAGGCATGACCAGGCAGCGCGCGTCGCCGAGCAGGGCAACGACTTCTTTCAGGTCGACCTGGCCTCGGTATGAGACCATCGGGCGTGCCTGGGCGAACGCCTCCACGTCGGGGCGCAGCGGCCCATCGCCGACGATGACGAGCGGGACACGCAACCCATCCCAGGCTTTCATCAGCGTGTCGATCCCTTTCTCGGTGGAGAGCCGCCCTACGAACACAAAGGCCTCGGAGTCGCCTGGCCCAGGCCCCAGGTCGGGGTGCACGAAGTTGGGCTTCACGTGGACGCGCTCGGCGTCGTACCCTCCGTCGATGTGCACACGGCGGGCAAACTCGGAGGGGGTGAAATAGACCGAGACGGCGTCGTCCATCCGCTGCAGTGTGCGTTGGACGAGTTGCATCGTCGTCACCACGGCACTGGCGGCGCGGCTGTCTCGGTAGCAACCGTGGCGCACCGAGGCGAACGCGGCGCGCTGCGTGTGGCACGCCGTGCACACCGCACCCGCCCGGTAGAAGCACGCGTTGGCGCAGAACGTGCGGTAGTTGCGCAGCGCCTGCACGATCGGGACCCCGAGGTCCCGAGCCGGGGCGTAGATCGACTGCGAGATCTGCGGAAAGAGGTTGTTGCAGTGCATCACGTCCGGCTTGTACTTCCGGATGAGCGCCTCCACGTCGCGGCGGGCCTGGCGGTTGTAGACGGCCCGCCCCACAGCCCGCACCCGGTCGAATACCCCCGCTCCGATCTGCGCGTTGTGCTGCACGTACGGAATCACCTCGACGCCACCCTCGCGGAGCATCTGCACCTCAGACTCGAACGAGAGGTCTTCGCCTCCTCGGTACTGGTAATAGGTGTGGCAAAAAAGGACGCGCATGGCACTAGACGGCGCAGCTGGCGGACGGCGCGGGCGGACCGCGACCGTGGTCCCGCGCGGGAGACGGGGACGAACCCAAACCCGCGAGCAACAAGCGCGCCACGTTGCTCGCCTGGCGTACGGCGTTGCAAAGTGTCTGCGCACCTGTTACGAACGCCGCCGCCATTGGGCCAATGAACGCGTTGGGGCTCTGCTGCGCCGATACCGGAAGTACCTTCAACGTCGCTCTACACTTCACCTTTCCAGGTAGATCGCTCGTGCGCTTCCTGCTCGAACGTGGGCTTCGCCGCCCAGGCGGCTGGGGCCTGGGCAACCGAGGCCGGGGCAACCAGGGCCGAGGCAACCGGGGCCGGGGCAGCCTCGCCATCGTCGATCAGATGGTGGTGAGCGGCACCAACTTCGTGACGGTGGCCGTGCTGGGGCGTGTGGCCGGGGCCGAAGTGCTGGGCCGCTACGCAATCGGGTTCTCGCTGATCATGATCGTCGCGACGACACTGCGCTCGCTGCTGATCACGCCCTACGCTGTGTTCGCCCCGAGAGCCACGGAGGCTCGGCGGCAGGGCATGCGCGGCTGCGTCGTGCTGGGGTGGGCGTTGCTCGCCGGGGGGATTACGCTGCTCGCAAGCCTCGTCGCGGTGCTGCTCAACGGGTCGCCTGCTGCCGCCGCTGTGGGAGACACGTATCTGCTTCTGGCGGCGGCAGTCACGCTGGCCTTGCCTGCCTGGGCGCTGCGCGAGACCGCCCGCCAGGTACTCTTCGCCGACCTCCGCTTCGGCGCGGCGCTGGTGGTCGACGGGGTCGCCTCCGCGCTCCAAATCGGCGGCCTCGTGGTCCTCGTGGTCACCCAGCGCCTCGACGCGGCTTCCATGACGATGGTGCTTGCAGGGTCGTGCGGGGCCGTCGGGGTCGGCTGGTTCGTGTCCGCATGGCGAGGCCTCGCGTTCCGGCGGGCCTGGCTACGAGAGGACGCCGGGCAGTCGTTCCGCTTCGGGCGATGGGGTGCGCTCTCGCAGGCCAGCCACGTGCTCCAGGGCTATGCACTCAACTGGATCCTCGCCATCACGGGTGGCTTCGCGGCCGCCGGCGTCTACGCGGCGCTCTGGTCGATCGTGCAGCTCGCGAGCCCCTTCCTACAAGGTGCAGGCAACGCGATGACACCGATCCTCGCGCAGCAGCGCGCGCAGGGAGGTCGTCCCCAACTCGCCCGAACGACGGCCCGCGTGACCCGCCTCGCTCTCGTTGCTGTGATCTTCTACATGGGTGTCATCGCCCTGGCCGGTGCCCCTGCGACCCGCGTGATCTACGGGCCGCAGTACGATGGCATGCTCGCCACGCTCGTCCTCCTCGCTGGGTCGGTGGGGGTTGCTGCCCTCGCGCTCGTAGCGACCAAGGTGATCTCGGTGCTGGAGTATCCGCACGTCAACTTCGGGCTCAACCTCGCTGGGCTCGTGATGATCGTGCTCTTCGCCGCACCTCTGGGACACGCCTATGGACTGAACGGTGCGGCCGCTGGGCTTCTCCTCGCCGCAGCGCTGGGCACGGTCCTCAAGTGGGGCTGCTACGCCCTCGTGATGCGCCTCGACGATGCCGAGCCAGCCGGAACGAAAGCGGCGATGTCGAGCCTGTCCCCCGACTAGCTCGTTACAGGTTGAGCGTCTTCAGCACGGCAGCGGCGGTGAAGACGGCCAACCCGATGTAGGTCCACCGCAGCCAGCGCTGCTCCGGCGTGCACGCCAGCAGCCCAATGACGCACACGACGGAGATGAACGTGACCTCCTGGCGGATCACGGCGAGCGTCACGATGAACAGGATCAACGAGAGGTGCGTGATGCGGCGCTTCGGAAACGCCCACATGCCCAGGCAGAGCCACGCCTCCATGAGGAGCGTCAGCGCGGTGATCGTGTAGGCTGCCGTCGCAAAGCCTGGGAACGGCGAGGCGAGCGTGATCGAGGCGAGGTCGGCCGGGGGGGTCTCGTGGAAGTGCTGTACCGCCTCCGCGTTCGGCCCGATGACGCTGCCGATCGCGGGGATCAGCTCCAGCACTGGCCCAGCGAAGCCACCCCGGATTAGCTCGAAGCCGATGTAGGAGCCGTCCATAAAGTCGGGCGAGAGCAGCTTCTGCACCGTAGCGAAACCCATCAAGACGACGAGCAGCCAGCGCGCATTCGCACGAAGTGCTTCCACCTGGGCCGCCGGGTCGCGCGTCCACAGCGTCGCGATGCTGATCACGGCCGCGAGGTAGGTCACCATCCAGTGGTGATTGGGCATGTCGAGCGGGCGGGCGACGAGCCCCATCGCTAGGGTCACGCAGATCACTGGCCACACCAGGAGAGCCCGCCGTGTCGTCACGCCAAGGACGATGGTGCCGAAGAGCAGGATCGCCAGGCCCATGCGCAGCGTCTCTTCGATGCGGACCGACGTAAAGATGTAGCCCAGGTAAACGAGGGCGGCCACGGCGAGAGACACCCGCAGGGTTTCGAGCGCCGAGCGGCTCGGTGCAGGCGTGCCGATGGAGCGCCCTGGAGAGGCTGAAGGGGCGAGCAGGGTCGTCTTCATGGCTAGTCCTCTGCAGGGGTAGCTGCCGATGTAGGCACGGGAGCAGGCTCGGCGGGGGGCTGGAAGCCCGTCGCCGCGACCTTCAGGACCGGGCTATGGGAGAGCGTGCGCGTCTCCACGTCGAACGAGAGCGTCGTGATCTCGACGGCGTAGCGCGGGTGACCGGCGGCGGCGTGCGCATCGAGCGCGTCCTGGAGAGCCTCTGGGCGAGGAAACGTGAGGTGCGGACGAACGATCTCGAAGACCGGCGCCTCGTAGGTGCCCTTCTTCCAGAATCGCTGTAGTTCTTCTTGCCCTTCCGCTTGCACCCAAGCGTCGCGTTGCACAGGGTGAAAGCTGGCGTACATCCCGAAGCCACCGGCGCGCCACGAACTCAAGCCCTGCGTCTGCACAACAACGAGTTGGCCGGAGGCCCACACGGCCATGAACGCGGCCACGCTCCAGCGCACCCAGCGGGGCGCGCGACGCGGCGCAGAAGGAGCGGGGGGTTGCATGGCGACATGGGACTAGCGCAACAGCAGACGTAGACCCTGCCTAGCAAGGAGCGCTCCGAATCCCTACACGCCCGCGCATTGCGATGATTGCGTTCCGGTTCGGCCTCCCGAACACGCGCGCAGCGCTCCGACCTCCGTCCTAGACGGTCTGCCGATAGCGGGCAACCGCGTGCTCCGTGGCCCAGGCAAAGAGGTAGTCGTAGCGCGCGTCTCGGTAGGCAGTCTCGTTGAGCCGCCCGGAGTGACGAAGCCGACGTGCAAAAGCGCCCGGCAACCGCCCAGCCCCCTCCACCATGGTGCGTGCGGCCAGGCTGCGCGCCCGCGTGCGGAGTTGCTGACCAACCACCGCCGCGCGATTCGTGCTTCGCAGCCGGGCGAGGTATGCCTCGAAGTCCGCAAGAGACGTCTCCGAAAGGAAGCTCCGCCGATCGAAGAGAAGCACGGAGGCCGCTTTGTTCTCCGTCGCGTAGAGGCCGTCGGGCACGCCCGCTTCGGTGAGGACGCGCCGACAGAACGGCTTGTCGTAGGAACGAGGGCGCGCCCACGCCTGCATCTCGTCGCTCAGGTTGACGCGGTAGATGCCCCCCCCGCTGCGCAGCCCGAAGGTAGGCAGCGGCATGTTGATGAACTCCGCCCACAGTCGGTATTCAGTGAGCGACAGGCCCGACTGGTCGCCCCGGCGAATCTCGGTGAGCGGAGCCTCGCGTCGTGCCCACGCGCCGGCGCCATAGCCCGTCAGCAGCACCCGCCCGCGCAGGAGCGACTCAGCGCCGCGGAAATACACGTCTTCCCCCTTCGCGTCCGCCGCGAGGAAGGGGACCTCGGGAAAGGCCGTCGCGCGCCACGCATCGCGCGCCACGCGGTGCAGCGCGACGCCGAGGTACTCCGCGATGGCGTCGCCGGAGTCGGACGCTCCGCCGCGTGCGGACGTGATCGTGAGCGCCTCGTTCAGCCCCGCTCCACGCGCGAGCGCCGCTGCCGTCGGCGAGTCGAAGCCTGTCGAGACGGTGCCCATCCAGGCGTAGGGCTGTCGGCGGCGAGCGTCGGCCATGTTTGCGGCGCATCGTTGCAGCGCCGCTTCCAGAAATCTCCGATAGCTCGCGTAGGTCGACAGGTCCCGCTCGATGATCGGCTTGGCGACCACCTGGAGGCCATGCTCGTCCAGCCGGAGGTTATCGTGGTAGAGCAGGCGCGCCGTCCGCGAAGCCGGGCTCGTCGCGGCGACCTCTCGCGTATATCCCGACAGCCCGAGCGTCATCGTCGTGAAGTCGCGGGGGTAATGCGGATAGACGGGGTCGACGGTCGTGTCGGAGACGGCCAGGAGCGCCGGGAGGCTGTTGCTCACCCAGAAGGTCTCGCCATCGCTGCTCCAGACGAGGCGGTCCATCGTGTGCGAGGCAGAGACGAAGGTGACCCCGCCGTCGCTCTTTCGAGCACCCGACCCATAGACGAGGTCGGTCTGGTCGAAGGCCGCCGCCTCATACGGTCCGTCCCAGACGACCTCGCCGAACCAGTCGTCTGCGCGCACGACGCCGGAGCCGTGCAGCACCTCGATGCTCGGCCGCCTGCGGTGGCCGCACGCCACCCACGCGAGCGACGGCCAGGCTGGCATGAGACGATAGGCAAACGACACGAGGGCTCTGGGTGAGTGCGAGACAGACACGCCTGCTGGGTATCAGCAAGAGTCATACCTCACGGCGCCCCGCGCCTCCGCCTGCACCACCCTTCGGCGACGCTTCCGATTCCAAGCCGTCCCTGACCGAACCATTCCGCGACCTAGCGCCCCGGTCTGGAAACGTCAGTCCGCGATGCCCATCCGCACTGCGATGGCGACGGCTTCGAGGCCGGTCGAGGCGTGCAGCTTGCGGTAGATATTGCGCACGTGCGTGTCCACCGTGTGCGTGCTGATGCACAGCGCGTCGGCGATGCGCTTCTGGCTGAAGCCGCGGGCCATCAGTCGGATCACCTCTTCCTCGCGCGCCGAGAGGGGCGAGGGCACCTTCGGCGGGAGTGATTTCTGAGCGGGCACCTTCGGCAGCTTCTGGAAATAGTCCAGGACGTAGGCCGCAACGCCTGGGGACACGTCCATGCCGCCCTGCACGGCCTGCCGCGCGGCCTTCAGGAGGCTATCCGCGAGGCGATCCTTGAGGATATAGCCCACGGCCCCAGCCTGGAGCGCTGCGAAGACCGTGTCCGGCGCGTCCACGCTCGTGAGCATCAGCACAGCACCACCGCGGTAGTCCTCCCGGTAGCGCCGGGTCGCCGTGATCCCGTCGCCGTCGGGCAGGCGCACGTCCATCACGACGAGGTCGGGGCGATCCCGCGTCGGATCGTCTAGCGCGTGCTCGAAGGCTGCCACCGTGCCAAACGTAGCGGTCAGCATGAGATCGGATGCTTCGTCGACCACCGCAGCGAAGTCGTCCTGGAACTGCCCATCGTCTTCGACTAGCCAGATCGCGAGGGGTTCGGGTAGAGAGACAGACATGGGACGTAGCAAGTTGGTGCGTGGCGGAGGGTACGGGCACACGAAGGCGGTGCCTATCGCGGGAGTCCGCTATTCTATGCCGCATCGCGGAGCGAGGCTCGGGACGCCGTCGGCACGTCCGAGCCTGGGTAGCCATCTCCTGGGAACGGGTCTGTCCCGTCCACCGGCGGTGGTGTAGTCTTCGGGCGCCCGAAGAAGGCCCGCGCGCGCTGGTACCACCGATAGTACCCGCGTCCATGCGACTGGAGCGGCACGTCCAGGCGGTGACGGACACCGCCCAGGGTGCTCGCCGAGGTCGTCAGCGCGGCACCCAGTTCATCGGCGCGGCGCTGCATGGATGCCAGGCCGTGCCCGCGCGCTGTAGGCCTGTCGTTGCGCAGGGGCATGCCCCGACCATCGTCTTCGATGTAGACCTGGAGCCTTCCGGCGGCGGCCTCCAGGCGCAGGTGCACCCGCGACGCGCCCGCATGCTTAGCGATGTTGTGACAGGCTTCCTTGCAGATGAACAGGATGTGCCGCCGCACGGTCATCGGCAGGGAAAGCGCTACAGCTCCGGTAACCTCGACCTCGACTTCAACCTCGGTTAGGAGGTCGTGTGCCGTACCGCGAATGCGTTCGGCGAGCGCTTCCAGGGAGTCCCGGGCAGCGTCGACCACCCACACAAGATCGCGGAGGTCCGAGGCGAGGAGTTGGGTGCGGTTCCCGTATCCCCGTAGGGCGGCCTTGTGCTCGACGGGCACCCGGTTGCTGGCAAGGATGAGTTGGTTGGCGAGCCCGCCGATGCGACTCCCGAGGTCGTCATGCAAGTCGTCGGCGATGCGCCGGCGCGTGCGCTCGACTTCGAGGGCGCGGTGGAGGTGGTAGCGATACATCGCGACAACCAGCGCAGCGACAACCAGGAGCACGAGAAACCGCATCCAGCCTCGCTGCCACAGTGGGGCCTGCACAACGAGGGTGAGGCGCGCTTCCTGAGCAGGGTCCGTGGCTCCGACCGCACGCGCACGTAGCACGTAGCGCCCCGGTGCGAGGTTGGCCAGCAGCAACGAGGACCCATCCAGCGCTGCCCAGTCCGCGTCGGAGCGCGCACGGGCAGGCTCAAGGCGGTAGGCAAACTGGACAGCCTCGGGGTGGGGGTGGGCCCGGCTGACGAGGTGGGCCATGAGGCGGTCGTCACCGGGGCGTAGCGTGAGTTTGGCGAGCGGCGTCGGTGCTGGCAGCACATCGGTCCCGTCTCGCTCCAGGCGCGCGAACGCCACCGAGGGTGCTTCCGGCGTGGTAGGCACCGCGGCAGGGTCAACGCCGACGATTCCCTGGCGGGTGCCGAACCAGAGCCCGGTCGAGGCCTGGGCGCACGCTCCCATGGTGAAGGACGACGTGATGAGCTGTTCCGGGCGTCCACGCGGCTCCCAGCGCCCTGCTTCGAAGACGGCAAGTCCCGCGCCGGTGCTCGCCCAAACCTGCCCGGTTTCGTCCGAAAGCAAACACCCCAAGCTTGAGTGAGGAAGCCCGTCGGCCACGCCATACCACTGGACGTCGCCACTCGGCGCCACGCGCGCTACGCCGTTGAACGTACCGACCCACACGCCGCCCTCCGTGTCGAGCAAGAGCGAGACCACCCGTGCCGTGGACAGCCTCGGATCCGCGGCCGCCTGTGGCGAAAGCGGGTGCACACGCCGCTCTGCATCGACGCGCAGAGCGCCGCCCCCTGATGTCCCCACGAGCACGCTTCCGTCGCTGCCTTCCGCAAGGGTGTACACCTCGTCGTAGGTCAGCGCGCGGCCAGGAGGCCCCTCCGTGTTGATGCACGTCACGTCTTCCGGATCATTCGACACAGTGCGGGTCGGGACAAGGCATACCCCATCCCTGCCGGTGCCAATCCACAGGTCACCCTCCTCAGCGAGGTGGAGGGATAGAACGCTACCCGTGCCCGGGGGCAAGACCCCAGCAAAGCGCACAGTCAGTGCACCGGTTTGAGCATCCCAATATTGGATACCGTGCTGTTCCGTCCCAATCCAGAGATTGCCTTGGTCGTCCTGCGCCAAGGCACGTACCGCCCAGCCTTCGGTCCCCGGAATCGTGCTCCAACGTCCCGTCCGGGGGTCGACCCGATGGACGCCGCCGAGCGTTCCGACCCAAAGCGTCGCACCGGCCTGCTCGTCGATGGCCATCACATAGGGATCCATCCCGAAACGCGGCTCAAGCGCCTGGTAGGGCGAGGGCGGGAGTAGGCGCACCAATCCGTCCCAGGTGGCAATCCAAGTACCGAGCTGCGGGTCATCCAGGACATCCGCCACACTGATGTTGGGAAGTCCTCCCACCACCCCAGGCTGGGGCTTGATGTGCTGCAGCACCGTGTCTCGCGTGGCCGAGACCCGGTAGAGTCCGTCCCACCACGTGCCGACCCAGACACTTTCATCGGGAGCTGCGTCTACGGTGACCACACGATGGGAGGCGTCTGGATACGCGCGAGGAGTCATTCGTCCATCCGCGCTGAGCTGCCATATACCGTCTTGCTCAAAGCCCACGAGGGCACCCCCATCAGGGAGCAGGTGGAATGTCAAGACGGTACTAGTCGGACCCCCTACGTCCTCGAACGTACCGCTGGGCGAGCGCTTGGCCAATCCCTTCGCCCCCCCCACCCACAGGGTTCCGTCTGCAGCTTCGTTCAAGACATACACGGGCGCGGTGCCCCACACGTGTTCAGCCTCGTGCTCCAACGTCAGCGCGCGGTACAACCCCGATAAGGTGCCCACCCACAGACCGCCCTCGCTCGCCTCGGCGATGGCATAGACCGTGAGGTCTCGTACGCCCGGGTGGTCGACGAAGCGCCCGGAGTGTGCGTCAAAATATTGGAGTCCATCGTTTGTGTTCACCCACAGCCGTCCGCTACGGTCCACGGTCAGCCCCTCAGGAATGACCGTGTCGTGCGCGAGAGAACTCGGATCTGCAGGATCGTGCTGGTAGCACGTAAATGCGGCGCCCTCCATGCGGCACAGTCCGTTGAGTGTGCCGACCCACAAGAATCCCAGGGCATCGCGCTGGACCTCCGTGATGAGTGCGGAAGGCAGTCCGTCCTCGGTGCCGTATCGCACGAGCAGCGGTGGTCCGGCCTCTTGGGCACGCACCGGCGCGGGCGCGAGTGTCGCCAGACACACGCCGAATAGGAGGATCCGGTGTAGGAGGCCTGCTGGCACAGCGAGCAGCCGGGTGGGTGACCAGAGGCCTAATCTAGCACCCTGCTGCTGCTATAGCCAGCCTACCTACGCCCTCAAAGGCCTATTCTGGACAGCTTTTCAGACAGGCCCTACACGGTCACCTCCGTCCAGTCCGGGTCGTCGATGACGCCTGGAGCGGAGACCCATCTCAACTCGTACGGCGCGGTCGCCAAGCGCGGGGTGCCGAGACGCCGCCAGAAGTGCCCAAGCCCAGGCACCACAACCCGTACGACCGGAATGCCCACGAGCGGGTGCGTCTGATCGATCACGTAGGGCTCGAAGCCCGCGCGGCGCACCCGTGCAGCGACCTCGTGCAGGTCACCCAGCACATCGTCGGTGGCGGCCGCAGGCCAACAACGGAGATCGATGGCAGGCACATTCGAGTCGGGGGCGAGGTGCGGAAAGGCCTCCACCGTGGCGACGTCGCCCCAGGCGAGGGCGTCGGATCCGTCTTCGACTTCGCGCACCGACTGCGTAACCTCACCGACCGCGCGCGACACTGCTTCCTCTGGGTCGAGGTGGCAGCCGAAGCCGAGGGCCCAGCCCATCAGCCCATGCAGCCGGTGCGAGAGCGCGATGAACGCCGGCACACCGATGTCGGAAGTCACATCGATGACGGCAAGGGAGCGGCCTCTCGACGCGTAGTGCTCGGGGGCATCCTGCAACGCCGCGCGGGCCGCAGTCCGAAGGTCCACGCCGGGCCGAACCGCACCCGAGCGCACCCACAGCGCGATGCTGTCCCGTTCGACGATTTCGTAGAGGCCGAACAGCGCCGCCTCCTCCACGCATGAACCCGCTGCGCAGCCATTGCTGTCAGCGTTGGCGAAGATAGGCCCGTCGCCAAAGTCATATTGGTAAAACGCATACCCGGCCGGCATCCAGACCGGTACCTCGTCGGTAGCCTCGGCTCCCGTTTCGTTAGGCAGCGGATATGCCCGGATCCAAGCCGTGGGTAGCGCCGGGTCAAAGCGCTCCGGGACACGCAAAAACCTGTGGGTGCGTGCGTTCCATGCGGCGCGGTCGGCATACTGGTCAGCGCGGAAGCCGAGGAGGTCCTCTGGCGTATACACGCGGCCTTTGAGATCGGCAGCGCGGGCGACGACATGCGGACGGTCAGCCCACCACGCTCCGGAGGCCCGCTCGGCCGCCTCCCCTCGCGCTTTCAAGCGGGCGTGTCGAAGCGTCGGCCCCGTGCCGCCTGCCACCAGCGTGATGCTGTGGTGGAGACCATCAATCGCTTGCACGGGCCAGAGCGCGCGATACCGCACGCCGAGTCCCTGCCGAGGTCGCCAGGCAGACGATGTCCCCTCTGACTCCTGGGGTTCGTTCTGGTCGCTAGGGTCCTCGGCCAGCGTCGGCAAATCCGACGAGATGCCTACGATGGGGCTGTGAATCGTCTCAAGGCGGTCGAAGGCTTCGTCGAGCGATGCCCAGCGGTGGCTCCCCGGTGCCTTTGGACGCGAGGTCCACGTCGGGGGCTTCTCGACGGGTGGCGAGCCGCACGCCGGGCACGTCGGCACACGGCGCACCGTATGCCTGGCAGTATCGTCGAGACCGTCTAGCGTGGTGAGTTCGGGAACCTCAGCCGTCCATGCGGCGCGGGCGAGCCCCTCGGCGAGGAGCGCCGCGATGCGCTCAGCAGACATTCCGAGCACGTTGCCCTGCCGTGGCACGACGAGCGGCGCCGTCGGTGTGTTGACCTGCAGGTGGCGATGTAAACAGCACGGACATGCGGTACGTCCCGGCTCCAACCAGACGGCCCAGGGGAAGGCCGCGTTCGTCTGCACGACAAGCGTGGGCAGACCTACCTGACACGGCAAGGCGTCCACACAGGCGGCATCGTCAGCCAGGATCAACCCTACGTCGGCAAGCAGGGTGTCTTCGGTCCAACGTGATGGGTGCAGCCCATAGTCGGCTAGGGCCGCGGCTATGCCTTTCGTCGTGACATCGAGGGCTGCTACGGACACGCGGTGGCGACGCAGCGTTGCTGCTTCCCTCGGTGCCACACCGAGGTCCCACCAGCGCAATGCGACATCGGGCATGAGGCCGGGAGGCAGGCGAAGCAAGAACCCTGCATTCGCTAGCGCTTCGAGGTCGTCCACCGCCTCCGCCGAGAGGTCCTCAGGAAGGCATCCTGTGTGCACGAGCGTTGTCAGCGCGTGTGCTACATCGGTGACGAGCACCACGGTTTCGAGGTCGGGGTCGACCAGCTCGATGGCTCCGTGGCAGAGCGTGCGTGCTCGCAGGCGTGGGTGCAGGAGATAGGTCGAGGTAGTCATGGCGGGCAGGCAATGAGCACAAGCGGCTCAGAGTAGGGTAGGTGCAAACAAACAGCCAGGCCCCTCGCTGTAACACGGGTCGTAGCGACACGATCACAGCGAGAGCACCTGGCTCGGCCTAGGCATGCACGCGGCTACCTGGGCAGCGCGCGCTGTGCACTAGCTGCGTGTATCGGCACCGCAAGGAGGCCACGTTGTCCGGTGAACGTGGACGCTGAGCACGGCACGTGAGGCAATGCCACCGCGCACTGAGAGGGCGGCCGTCGACGGGGTGCGGGTCTGAGGAGTGGTCTTCATGAGAGACGCAGGTTGGTGTGAGAAAAACCGAGGGCGGGAGACACCCGATGTGGGGAGCACCCACGAGCGCACTAGGCCCTCATCATCTAGTGCTGACGAGCCAGGTGTTTTTCCGGCGCGGTCCCAAGTTTTTTGGTGCGCGCCGTCTTTCCCTGCCTCAACTTCCCCTATCCCCGACGCCCCCCACGTCCTGTAATCCCATTATATTTAGCACCTTCTGCCACATCCCCGACTTGGCCTGTCCGACCTTTCTTTTTTACTACCACGTGTCTAGTTGATGCCCGACGCTCCTCGTTCCAACGCCTCTCGTTCCAACTCCGCTGATTCGATCGCGCTAGCCGCGCCAGCAACGCGCCACGCCGTCGAGGATGCCCTCGCCCAACTCGAGCCGGTGGCGACCACGTTGTTGCGCGACCGCTACCTCGGCGCGGGCCCTCCTGCGGAGGGTGCCGTCAGCGAGGCCGCGCAGAAAACGGAGGCCGCTGCTCTGAGCCACCTCGCTGCGGCGCTCGACAACGTCGCCCCCGCGCCCGACGGTACGCCGTGGCAGGTAGGATCAGCCCGCGCGCTGCTCCGGATGGTGGGCGCCGGGATGCGGCTGGATGGCTCGCGGCCATCGTAGCGCGCCGCACGGCGACCAGCTTCGTACCTTCGGTGCGCTCGTTTCACCTCGCTGCCCGCTGATGCCCGCCCCCCCCGCCTCCGGAAAGAAGTACGTCGCCATTGCAGGCAACATCGGCGCGGGAAAAAGCTCGCTCACACGCGTCCTGAGCGACTACTTCAAGTGGGAGGCGTTCTACGAGCGCGTGGACGACAACCCCTACCTGTCGGACTTCTATGCCGACATGAACCGGTGGTCGTTCAACTTGCAGGTCTTCTTCCTCTCCAGCCGCTTCGAGCACCAGCGGTCCATCGAGCAGGTGCCGCACTCGGTGGTGCAGGACCGCTCGATCTACGAGGACGTCGAGATCTTCGCGCGCAACTTGCACGACATGGGGCTCATGGCGACGCGCGACTATGAGAACTACCGCGCGCTCTTCCACATCATGACGAGCTACCTCCGCCCACCGGACTTGCTCGTCTACCTCCGCGCCTCGGTCCCCACGCTCGTGCGCCAGATCCAGTCGCGCGGCCGCGAGTTCGAGTCGTCGATCCGCATCGACTACCTGGAGCGCCTCAACGGGCTCTACGAGGACTGGATCGACCGCTACGAGGCGCCGCGCCTCATCATCAACACCGACGACCTCGACTTCGTGAACGAGGACGCCGACCGCTTCGAGATCATCAGCCGCATCGAGAGCCGCCTCTTCGGGCTGTTCCCGGAGGGAGAGTGAGCAGGTGGGGGCGCCTGGGTGTGTGAGGATGTGGGGGTTCCGAACCGCTGCGTGTCTGTTCGTGCTCCTAGTCGGTTCGCTGGGCACCGCCGCGCAGGAAACCGACTCCGTCGCGGTGAGGCCCTCCGCGCTTCCAGCGGACTCCTCGGCCGTGACCGACTCCAGTGCCGCTGGTGCGCCCGCTGCTGATTCGACGGCTGTGGAGGAAGCGCCTCCGCAGACCCCACTGAGCGCTTACGTACCGGCGCCAGGTGTAGTGTTCGGCGAGGTCCCGGCGACGCAGCCAGGGCTGTCTGTGCTGCCGCTCCTCGCTGAGGCTCACGCCGACCCGGACGGCGCGTTCGTCTACGACCTCGGCGAGCCTGGCTGGCCCCATGGGCTGAGCTTCGCAGGTCGCGCGCCCCGTCGCGCTGCACTCACGCTCGACGGCGCACCGATGGCCGACCTCGTGACAGGCCGTCCGCGCTACGACCTGCTCCCGCTCGACGTGCTCGGGCGCCTCAGCGGTGAACCAACGGCCCTGGGCGCGCCCTCTGCCACCCACAGCGCCCTGCGCCCGCTCGATGCGCCCGTCGCCCGCACGGAGTTGCGCTACCTCACTGGTCAGGAAGGCGTGCAGTTCATCGGGGCCACGCATGCCCAAACGCGCCGACCAGACTTCGTGGGCCGCGACGGGCGGCTCGGCGTGCTGTTCCACGTAGCGGGCGTCGGAGCGGGTGGCTTCTACGATGGCTCGGAGGTCGGTGGCTACCGCGTGCTCGCCCGGGTCACCGTGAACCGGCCGCGCTGGGCGCTCGCTGTCACGGAATACCGCACCCGTCTCGAGGCCAGCGCCCGTGGCGCGGTGACGCCCAACGCCGCGCTCTACAACCCGTTCTCCGCCACCATCGCCGACGAGACGGCCATGCGCGTCGACCTCGTGCACCTACTCTCAGCACGGCTCCGGCTCGACGCGGGGCTGCTCCCAGTCCCCGTTGCTGTGACGGTGTTCCGGCTGGCGCAGACGGCGCGCTATACGCCGACCACCGGCTTCGTCGCCACCTCAGACGACGTGTTTCAGGTCGAGGCGCAGCGGATAGGCGTGGTGCTCGTGCAGCCGCTACCGCTCGGCGCGCACCGCCTCGCCATCCGGGCGACAGCCTGGCGCGACGCGGCGCTGGACTCGACCTCGGCGGCGCTCATGCCCACCAGTGAGGCCCGTTCCTTCGCACACGTTGCGCTGACCGACTCGACGGTGCTCGGCGGCGCAGCGGTGCAGCTCAGCGCCGGGCTCGACGTGACGCCGGAGGGCACGTTCGCGAGCGGCTATGCCGAGGTCGAGCGTGGTGTAGGTCCGTTTCAACTCGACGCCCGCGTGCGCTACGGTGGCGTCGGCTATGGACGGGCCGAGGTCGGCGGCTATGCTCCGGACTCGACGGGCGGCGTGGCGCTGCGGGCCGACAACCTCGGCGACGGGGAGCGGACGACCCAGGCGAGCCTCGGCGGCCAGATCGACCTCGGTGCGTTTCGGATCGGCGTGCGCGGGACCGTGGTGCTGCAACAGAACACGCGGCTCCTCCTCGCCGACAGCCCCGAAGCCGGAGGCGCGGACGAGGGCGGCGCAACGTTTGGTACGCTACCCGGCACGCTCCAGCGGACTATCGGCACGGCCACGCTCGCCTTTCGCCCCGATGCGCGGCGAGGCCTCTATGCCACGACCACCGCCTCGGTGCAGCAGGGCACCTACTCGGGCGAAGGCTCCACGAGCGTGGCGATCCGCGCGCTCGCCGCGCTCCCCGATGTCTGGGGCCACGCGCAGGTTGGCTTCCGAGCGCTCGGCGTCTTCGACGGCGTGCTCGACCTCGATATCGCGCTGCGCGGCCGCGCCTGGACGAGCTTCGCCAGCCGCACCTTCCACCCGCCGTCGGGCCTCTTCCCCATCCCCAGCGCGGCGACCATCGACGCGCCCACGAGCGGGACCCTCGGCCTCGTGCTCCTGACGCGGCTTCAGAAGCGCGCGAGCGTCTACCTCGTCTATGAGAACGCGCTCGCCGAACGCGCCTACGCCGGGACCTTCGTGGTGCCGACCTATCCGTTTGCGCCGCACCACCTCCGCTTCGGCGTCTTCTGGACGCTCTTCGGCTAATCGGCTACACGCCCTCCGCCCCGTCGTCCTTCCGCTGCGTGAGTGTCTCGCGGATCGTCCCCATCGTCACGACGAGACCGATGCCGATGATGAGGTGGTAGGAAAGCAGCCGCCAGACCGTGACCACCACGCCGCGGGCCGCGAGCGGCAAGAACGGACCGACGAAGAGCATGAACAGCCCTTCCATCCCGCCCGACGAGCCTGGCGTAGGGATGAGCAGGGCCGTCAGCCACATGCCGATGATGCGGATCAGCGTCGTGAAGGGGGGGATCTGTGCCACGCTCGCCAGGAGCGCGAACAGGACGAGGTAGCGACACATCCAGATCGCCGCCGTGTAGAGGTAGCCCACGACGAAGAAGCCCGGCGACTCCTTGCGGATGACGGTGGCTCGGGCTTCGAGCGCCGCCGTCTCGCGCTCCACGACGGGAGCGAAGCGCCGGAGCCACCGGAAGCGCACCAGCCACCGCGCCACGCTGCTCAGCACCTGCGGGCGAATGATCGTGGCAAAGGCAAACAGACCCACCCACAGCCACAGAATCACGAAGTAGGCCGCGATCAGGCCCTGCCCGATGCTGCCCGCTGCCTCGGGGAAGACGTCCACGTAGCCCGACGCGATGAGGATGATGGGGACCGCCGTAGCAAACCATATCTGGTCCATGAGCATGGCGAAGAGCATCAGCGCCATCGCCTCGCCGACGGGCAAGCGGTTGTCCTTGGCCACGAAGTAGCCCGCCAGCGGGGCTCCGCCGATCGCCGAGGGCGTGACGGCGCTCATGAAGTCCCACGCGATCTGACCGCGCACCCCGCCGCGCCACGTGAGGTGCTGGTGCGAGAAGAAGCGCAGCCGGACCCCTCCGATCACCACCATGCCGAGCAACGCCAGCGGCGCCAGCGCAGCCACACGCAGGTCGAGCGTCGCGGCGATCTCGGCGAGTGCGCCCGGCTCGTACGTCCACCCCACGATCACGCCGAGCACGACCACGCTCAAGGCCACGGGCCAGACGAGGTCGCGCCAGCGGAAGGAGGACGCAGCGGGAGGCGTGGGGGGCGCCATCGAGCGCGGGGCCGGGTGGGTGGAGCAGCGCCGCCGAAGCTACCGCCCGGCTCACGCCTCGCCCGCGAAAACGACGTTCATTCCCCGGCGGCAGCCCGTCCGTCGCCCGCGGCAGCCTGCGTGCCGCCCTCCGCCTCCATCTCCTCGGCCTCGATTTCCTCCGAATCGACGGCGGCGATGAGCTTCTCGTAGGTCGCGCGCATCGCCTCGGGGATGACCTTGGTGCCCGCGACCGTGGGCATGAAGTTGGTGTCGGCCGTCCAGCGCGGGACCACGTGCACGTGCAGGTGTTCGGGGATGCCCGCCCCCGCTGCCGCGCCCTCGTTGAGGCCCACGTTGAAGCCGTCGGGCGCGAGCGCCGCCCCCAGCCAGCTCATTGCCCGGCGGATCGTCCGTGCGATCTCGACGTGCGCATCGTCGTCGAGGTCGGCGTAGGTCGGCACCTCGCGGTAGGGGACGATGAGCAGGTGCCCGTTGTTATACGGGTAGAGGTTCATCACCACGAAGACGGTCGTCCCGCGCCACACGACGAAGTGCTCGGCGTCCCGCTCGGGCGATGCGGCGATGCGGCTGAAGACCGAGCCCGTGCCCGGCGGCGGCGGCGCGTACGATTCCACGTGCGCGGCGCGCCAGGGACTCCAGAGGTGGTTCATGGCCGAGCTAGCGTTGTTCTGCAAACAGGTCCGGCGTCTCGGCAAGCGCGCCTTCGAGGCGGAGCAGCGCCCGCTTCTTGTCGAGGCCCCCGAGGAAGCCTGTCAGACTGCCGTCGGCTCCGACGACTCGGTGGCAGGGCACTACCACCGGCAGCGGGTTGGCTGCGTTGGCCCGCCCGACGGCCTGCGCGCCTCCGGGCTGACCGAGCCGCTTGGCGAGCACTCCGTAGCTCGTCACTGCGCCGTAGGGCAACGCCTGCAACGCCGACCACACGCGCTGCTGAAACGGCGTGCCCGACGGGGCGAGCGGAAGGTCGAACGTGCGCCGGTCGCCTGCGAAGTACGCCGCAAGCTGCGCCAGCGCATCCGCGCAGCGTCCGGGGGCGATGGTCACGGCTTCGCCCACCCGGGCCTCGGCCTCATCCACCGAGGCGAACGCGGTTCGAACGACGGCTCCATCGCCGTTGACGACCACGAGAAACGGCCCGAGCGGCGTGGCGAGGTCAGCAGCGTAGAGCATGGAAGCACGAGGACAGGCGGAGAGCAATACGGAGAGATACGAAACACGGTCCGACTGCCGCCCCCACATCAACCCCGCGCGTCACCCGTGCCGTGCTACCGTAATGCGCCTTCGAGCGCCGTCGCCGCGTCCGTCGAGGCGTCGCGATATTTCACGATCACGGGGGCGGCCAGCGCCAGGCCGTGCTGCTGCCCAAACTCGGACGAGACGGTCCGACTGCCAGGCACGACGACCGCCCCGGCGGGGATTTCGAGTTGGCCGGACTCGCCACGCGTGTGGATGGTCTCGTGTACGAGGTCGTAGACCCGCGACGAGCCGGTGAGGATCACGCCCGCAGCCAGGACCGCCCCTTCGCGTACGACGCAGCCCTCGTAGACGCCGCAGCCGCCGCCCACGAACACGTGGTCCTCGATCACGACAGGCACCGCGCCAACCGGCTCCAGCACGCCCCCGATCTGGGCCGCCGCGGAGAGGTGCACGTGCTTCCCGATCTGCGCACAACTACCCACGAGCGCGTGCGAGTCCACCATCGTGCCCGCATCCACGTACGCGCCGACGTTGACGTACATCGGCGGCATGCACACGACGCCCCGCGCCAGGTGTGCCCCGCGCCGAATCGTCGAGCCGCCGGGCACCACGCGCACACCGTCGGCGAGCGTCATCGGCTTCGTCGGATACGTGTCCTTGTCGAAGAACCGAAGCGCGCCCTCGGACTGGTCCACGATCTCGCCGAGGCGGAAGCCGAGCAGGATGCCCTGCTTCACCCAGCCGTTGGCGTGCCACGTGCCGTCCTCCGCGCGTTCGGCCGACCGGACTTCGCCCGCGTCGAGCGCGTCGAGGAAGTCGCCCAGGACCGGCAGCGCCGCGGCCCGGTCGAGGTCAGGCGTGGCGACGAGGGCTTCGATGCGGGCGCGGAGATCGGACATGAGAGCGGAGACGTGCAGGACGATGGGGAGATCAGCAGGCACCCACCTCCGACGAATGCGGCCGGTTCCGTTCACCGGCGATGCTTTACACGTCCCGCTGGAGATAGCCTTCGTAGTCCGGAAGCAGGCGCTGGTAGGGACCGGCCATCAGCGGCGAGGCGATGAGGTAATCGGCGGTTGTCTCGTTGCAGGCGACGGCCACGTTCCACACGACGGTAATGCGCAGGAGCGCCTTCACGTCGGGGTCGTGCGGCTGCGCGTGGAGGGGGTCCCAGAAGAAGATCAGCACATCGATGCCGCCCTCAGCGATACGCGCGCCGAGTTGCTGATCGCCGCCGAGCGGGCCGCTCTGGAAGCGGTGCACGTCGAGCCCGAGCGTCTTCTGAAGCAGCTTGCCCGTCGTGCCGGTCGCGTAGAGATGGTGCCCTGTGAGCGCGTCGCGGTGCCGCTCGGCCCAGGCGAGCAGGTCGTCCTTCTTGTAGTCATGCGCCACGAGGGCGACGTGCTTGGCAGCGGTCATAAGCGAGGCGAGCCTAGGCCGCGTCAAGGTGCGCGAGCAGGTCGAACTGCGCGAGGTGGTGAAGGACGTGCTTGTGGTGGAACCGCGCCCAGCCGTTCTGGTCGAGCGGGCCGAAGTAGGGGTGAACGTGCGTCGCATCAGGGTGCGCGGCCCAGTGCGCCTCGTAGCGGGCGACGTGATCCATCAGCTTCGTGCGGGCGGCGTCGAGGTCCGCGTAGCGCAGCTTCGGCCGCGTGCCGCGCCCGAACGGGTCGAAGTTGCGCGGAAACGGGCTGTCCGAGTGGAGCGCGGTCTGCCGTCGCTCCCACTTTGCTTCGGGCGGCGTGACCGGCGAGGTGACGCGCCCGTAGCTGAGCGCGGCCAGCAGCCCGAGGTGCTCGACCATATGCTGCGGTGTCATCTGGCCCCACGCAGGTGTCGCGTCGGCCGCGAGGCGATTGAGGGGAGCGACGAGGACGCGGAGAGGCGTGGACATAGCAGCGAGAGACATCGCAGCGAGGCGAACGAGGAAGCGAGCTAGCCGCCAACCGGCGTGCACAACTCGACGATGACGCCGTTGAGGTCGCGGACGTAGGCGACGGTCTGCCCCCACGGCTTGTGCGTAGGCTCGGCTAGCACGGCAGCGTCTGCCCCCGTAGCCCGATCGAACGCGGCGGTCACATCGTCGGTCACCAGCGCCACCTCGAAGGCTCCAGGCGGCGCCGACGAATCGGCGGGGCGATAGGCCGCGGTGAAGTTCGAGGCCGCCAATTCGTCGGCGGCGAAGGCGAGGACGGTCGCGCCCGTCTCCAACTCGGCATAGTCGCCGGACTCGTGGACGAAGCGTCGGCCGAGACCAAACGCGCGCTCGTAGAAGGCAACGGTGCCCTCGACATCCGGGACGTAGAGAATGATGTAGCCGAGAAGCATAGAGGGCAAGGCGAGGAGCTAGTGGACGCGCCTCGCAAGATAGGCGGCGCGCGCCTCGTCGGGCACCTGCCCGGTGTCCTCCGGCAGCGCGTCGAGGTCGATGCGCTGTGCCCTGGCCGACGGTGTCTGCGTCAATGGCGCCTCGGGCGGCGTCCTCTGGGCCTCGGGTGTCGTCTGGGCACGGTAGTCGGCCTCCACGATCTCCCAGTCCCGACTCGTCACGATGGCTTCGAGGTGCTCGATGCGCCGGAGCAGGCGCGCCGTGTCCACGTCCTGCGCCTGGCGGTGCCGCGCCTCCTCTTCGTCGACGGCTTCGTAGACGAGCGCACGCAGCCGCTCGATCGATGCCTCGCCCTCATCGCGCTGGGTGCCCATCAGCTCCTGCATCTTGCGCTCCTCCCACTTCGATCCGAGCCCAGGCGCCCCAAACACCTCCGCGGCATGGCCCATCACGCCGAAGCCCCAGCCGAGGAATGCGTAGATGAACCACAGGTGACTCGGGTCGGTGAAGAGGTTGATCCCGAGCAGGATCGGCATCGTGACGAGGAAGCTGGCGAGGTGCCAGTAGAACTCCTTCAGCTTCACGACGTGCTGCCGCGCCTGCTCCTCGGTCATCGGGCCAACGGGCTTCTGGTAGCGGGACGGCGTGGTGGCCGTCAGGTCGGTCGGACGGGACATAGCGGGGCTCGGCTGCAAGGCTAGGCTGGACGAGAAACAACGCACCGAGCGACTACGGCTGGGTCCGCTGCGGTGTTGCGCCGGACCGTCGAGCGTGGGGCCGCACGTAGATCCAGCTAGGCGGTGATCCGCTCCGGCGCGCGGTTCCGTACTAGAGAGTGACCTGGGCCTTTCTCCCCAACCCCGACCAGCCATGCTGACCCGTTTTCTCCTGCTCCTGTTCGTCGTGACGCCGCTCACGCTTCTCGCGCCGCCCGCCGAGGCGCAGTCCATCTTCGAGCGCGCACGCCGGGCCGCCGAGCGCGGGGCCGAGCGCGCCGTCGAGCGCGAGGCCGAGCGCCGCGCCGACCGCATCGTCACCGGGGCCATCGAGTGCGTCCTCGGCGACGAGGCCTGCGTCCGCCGTGCCGAGGCCGAGGGCCAAGAGGTCGTCTACGTGGACAACGACGGCAACCCGGTCGATACCGGCGCCGCGCCCGCTGACACCCCCGATGCTTCGTCCGACGCCGAGAGCCTCCGCCCCGGCGAGGGCGCGTGGGCCAACTACGACTTCGTCCCTGGCGACCGCGTGCTCTACTTCGACGACTACGAGGACGACTACGTCGGCAACGTGCCGCGCCGCCTCGACTTCCAGAGCGGCGTCATGGAGGTCGTCCGCACCGCCGACGGCGGGCAGCAGCTTCGCTTCGCCGACAACAGCAGCATCGCGCTGCCTCTCTCCGAGACGCTGCCCGAACGCTTCACGATCGAGTTCGACCTCTACAGCGGCGACAACTGGAACGCGCTCGCCCTCGGCACCGGCCCGCTCGACAACCCGAGCGATGACTACGGGTGCTTCCAGGGCGGCCTCCAGAACTACTCCAGCGCGTTCTTCAAGGTCGGCAGCTTCTTCGAGACGGGGGTGACCGGCGGCAACGGCGGCTCGTCCACGCA
>JBCBEX010000055.1:0-29989 GCA_038528235.1 Bacteroidota bacterium | reverse complement strand
ATGCATGGCAGCAGGGTTGGTGCTGCCGGGGGTATCGGCCTAATCGGCTGGACTTCTTAAATGTCCACACGCTCTAGAGGTCGTCCGAGACACCTTCGTCGACGATCGCTGCCAGCGCCTCCACCGAGCGGGCGTCGCAGGGGTGGCGGTCGCAGAACGCGCGCAGGCGCTCGGCGGCCTCCATCGTGCGCGCGCTCTCCGCGCCGAGGGCCGCGGCGATGATCTCGTAGCCCTCGCGCAAGGCCGGCTCGGCCTCGGCGGGCCTCCCCAGTTCCGCGTCGCAGGCCCCGAGGTAGGAGAGGCCGCTGCCGATGATCCAGTGGCCGGGCGGCACCATCGTGCGCCGGAGTGCGAGGCTGGTCGCGAGCGCCGGGCGCCCCTCGTCGGGACGGCCCGAGCGGCAGAGCACGCCCCCGGCAGCAATCAGCGCGTAGGCCTTCACCGGCAGAATCATCGATGGGTCGGCGGCGGTGAGGGCGAGCAGCGAGTCGGCCTCCTGCAGTGCGGCGCTGGGTTGGTCCGCCAGTTCGAGGTGCAGCGCAAACGTCGCGCGCGCAGCGACCGCCTCGGGGTGGGTGGGGGTCAGCGCGCCCGCGAGCGTCGCAGCCGCCGGGCCGGATTGGGCCACGGCCTCCGCGTAGCGCTCGGAGTTGGCATAGCCGATCGCGAGGTTGATCTGGGCGACGCCGTACTCGTAGCTGTCGGCCTTCCCCTGGGCGGCCATCGCCGACAGCACACCCTGGAGCGCCTCGATGCCGCGTGCGTCGTCGCCACGGGCCAGGTGGATGGCCGCGATGTTGTTGTGCGTCGAAGGCAGCTCGTCGAGGTCATACTCGGCGAGGAGCGGGATGGCCTCCTCCAGCACCGCCAGGGCGTCGTCGTAGCGGTCGGTGTCGGAGAGCGCGGTGCCGTAGCTGTTGAGCGCCCGCGCGAGGGCGGCGCGGGCCAGCGAGTCTGGCTGGGGACGCAGCACGGCGATCGCGCGCTCGTAGTAGGGGAACGCCTCGGTGTCGTCGCCGCGGTAGTCGTGGGCGAGCGCGATGAGGTAGAGGGCGCGCCCAAACGCGAGGGTGAGCGAGTCTGGAGCGAGCGCGAGAGCACGCCGGGCGTGGTGCTCGGCCTGCTCGGTGGCGCGGAGGCCGAGGTAGATGTCGCTCATCGTCGCGTGGACCTGCTGGGCGACCGTGGGGCGGCCTGCCAGCTCGTCGTCGATGCGCAAGGCGGCGCTGTCGAGGACGGCGCCGATGGGGCGCGAGGGGTCGGCCTCTTCGAGGTCGGCCTGGAGCATCACCGATTCGAGGAAGTCCATCGTGGCCTCGGCGTCGCGGAGGGCGGTCTGCGCCGTGTCGCGCTCGGCCGCCGCGATGCGGGCTTGCCACACCGTCCCGGCCAGGCCCAGCAGGAGCGCCACGAGCAGGGCCGCGCCCGCCACCACGCCCGCCCGGTGCCGCACGGCGAACTTGCGGAGGCGGTAGCCGGTCGTGTCGGGCCGGGCCGCGACGGGCAGGCCTTCGACGTGGCGGCGGAGGTCGTCGGCGAGGTCGGCGGCGGAGCGGTAGCGCCGTTCGGGCTCCTTGCGCAACGCCTTGAGCACGATCGTGTCGAGGTCGCCCCGTAGCTGCTTGGCAAGGCGGGCCGGGGCCACGTGGTCGGCAGGGGCGGCGGCGCGGACGGCGGTGCTGGGCTTCGTCGGCGTCGTCTCCAGGACGGCCCGCTCTAGCGCCGTCGCGGAGCGGTCTTCGATGGCATAGGGACGCTGTCCGACGAGCAGCTCATAGAGCACGACGCCGAGCGCGTAGACGTCCGTCGCCGTCGTGATGGCGTCGCCGCGGATCTGCTCGGGGGCGGCATACTCCGGCGTCATGAGGGCCTGTCCGGTGAGCGTCACCGGGGCTAGCTCCTCGGCCTCGCCGTCGGCGAGCAGCTTGGCGATGCCGAAGTCGAGCAGCTTCACCACCGGCTGCCCGTCGGCCCCCTCAGCGACGAAGATGTTCGACGGCTTGAGGTCGCGGTGGACGACGAGGTTCTGGTGCGCGTAGGCGACCGTCTCGCAAACCTCCCGGACGAGCGCGAGGCGGCCCGCCAGCGGGAGGTTGCGCTCGCGGCAGTAGGTCGTGATCGGCACGCCCTCGACGTACTCCATCACGAGGTAGGGCTGACCCGCACCCACCCCTGATGCCGGCGCAGTCACGCCGCCGTCGAGGAGCCGCGCGATGTGCGGGTGGTCGAGCCCGGCGAGGATGCGGCGCTCGGCGCGGAAGCGGCGGTGCTGGTCCTCCGAGACAACGCCCGCTCGCATGAGCTTGACAGCCACGCGCTGCTCGAAGAGGCCGTCGGCGCGCTCGGCGAGCCACACCGTGCCCATGCCGCCGCGCCCGATCTCGCGGACGAGCCGGTAGGAGCCGATGTCGGGAAGCGGGGCCGCCTCCGCGAGCGCCGCCGGGGCGAGGTCAAACACGCCGCTCGCAAACCGCTGCGACGACTCCGCGATCTCGTGCGCCGTGAGCAAGCGCTCCACCTCCGCGACGAGCGTCGGGTCGTCGGCGCACGCCTCGCGCAGGTAGGCCGCCCGATCGGCGCTCGCTCGTTCGAGGGCGTCGCCGAGGAGGTTGGTCAGGCGCGCCCAGCGCTCGGGGGTCGGGGTCATCGTCGGCACAGCAAGGGTATTTCCTGAGAGCTACGCAGAAGTGGGAGCCATCTCGTCATGCGCAGACCGATGGAGGCTCGCGGTATATGTCTGGACCATCGTGATCGAAGCCTGTTGCGCACTCCGCGTCGCGTATGGGATCGAGGTCAACACGCACCACGTCCTGCGCTATTCCGCCCCCAGTGTCGAATGCGTTCACCCCATCACTCCTCGCCGAGCGCCTGCTGGAGCCAGGCTTGCGCGGCGGCCCAGTCGCGCCACGCCGTCGCCGCGGAGATGCCGAGCAGGTCGGCCACCTCGGGCAGCGTGAACCCGGCGAAGTAGCGAAGTTCGACCACCTGCGCCTGCCGCTCGCTCAGCTGGGCGAGGTGGACGAGCGCCTCGTCGAGGGCGACGATCTCCTCCGAGCGGGCGTCGGGCGCGAAGCCGCCGTCCTCGAACGTCGCCGCGCCCACGCCGCCGCCGCGCTTGACGGCCAGCCGCCGCCGCGCATAGTCCACGAGGATCTGCCGCATGGCCTGCGCCGCGATGCGGAAGAAGTGGCTGCGGTTGGCGTACTGCCCGTCGGCGTGGGCGAGCTTCTCGTAGGCCTCGTGCAGCAGCGCCGTCGTGTTGAGGGTGGCTGGGCCGTGCTGGCGCTGGCGCTGGCGATGGGCGAGCGCGTGCAGCTCCGTGTAGAGCAGCGGCAGCAGCGCGTCCAGGGCTGCGTCGTCGCCGTCGCTGGCGGCGGCGAGCAGGCGGGTGACCTCGTGCGGAGGCAGAGACATGAGGCGGTACGCTGAGAGGGTGGGGCAGGTAGCGCTTCTCCGGGGTGTGAGGGGCGAAGATACCCCGGGCCGACGGTTGGGCTATCCGGTCCGGCGACATCGGCTTGCCGCGAGCGACCGCGGGCCCCAAGTGCGGTGCAGGGCAGACTGACTGCGTGGACGGGGGCATGTGGAGGACATGGAGGAGCCCGCTTTCCGGGATCGATTCCATGAAAACGTTTGCAAGCCACCGCGCGAAGCGTCATATTCCTTGGGAGAAAGCGCTTTCTTGTGGCCTTTCTCCCTACCCGTCTCCGTCGCGCGTCGCGCGCCGCGACCTGTTCACCCCTGTCCCCCTCCTCCTCCTTGACTATGACTCGAGCCCTACTCCTTGCCTGTTGTCTGCTTGCGGCCCCGCTCGCGAGCGCGCAGATCACCCTCCCGATCACGTTCGAGGAAGACATCGACTACGAACTCGCCGACTTCGGCGAAGCCATGTCGATGCTCGTCGCCGACCCCGAAGACGCGGCCAACACCGTGGTCCAGACGGACCGCCCTGCCAACGCGGCCTGCTTCGCGGGCACGACCGTCGCCAACATGATGGGCTTTGCCGAGCCGCTGCCCTTCGCTGACGGCGCGACCACAATGTCGATCCGCGTGTGGACGCCCTTCGCAGGCACGACGGTCCGCTTCAAGGTCGAGAACGCTGGCAACCCCGCCGAGAGCGTCGAGACGCAGGTCGCCACCACCGTCGGCGGCGCGTGGGAGACGCTCGTCTTCGACTTCGCCAACCAGGTCCCCGGCACCGCCCCGGTCAACTTCGGCTTCACCTACACGAAGGGCTCCATCTTTTTCAACTTCCAGTGCCCGAGTGAAGTCCCGGTCGCAGCCGAGACCTACTACTGGGACGACGTCAGCTTCGGCGGCACCCCCACCTTCACGAGCATCGCCGCTGCGCGCGCGCTCGGCGACGGTGCCGAGGTGACGGTCGTCGGCACGGTCACGCGCTCGAAGAACGACTTCACCTACGTCCAGGACATCACCGGCGGCCTCACGGTCCGCCAGACCTCAGGCGCCTTCTTCGACCAGGTGGCCGATGGGACCATCGCGCCGGGCACCAACGTCGTCCTCACGGGCACGCTCTCGTCGTTCAACAACCTCACGCAGCTCAACGGCGGCGGCCTCGAGAGCTACATCGTCGGTGGCGACGGTGGCTCACCCGCGCCCACGGTGATCTCCGTGCAGCAGCTCCTCGACAACGGCGAGAACTACGAGGGCGAGGTCGTCTCGGTCTTCGGCCTGACGACCGACGCGACGGGCACCTTCGAGGCGAGCACCAACTACAGCGTCACCGACGGCGGCGGCACGGGCACCCTCCGCGTGGTCGGCGCCGACGACTCCGACGTGGACGGCCTCCCCATCCCGGGCGGCGCCTTCGACTTCACGGGCGTCGTGGGGCAGTTCTCGTCGAGCGATCCGTTCGGTGGCTACCAGCTCCTCGCCATCAACGAGACGGACATCACCGTCCCCAACGCGGGCATCCCGCTCCCGATCACCTTCGAGGACGACATCGACTATGAGCTGGCCGACTTCGGCAACGCCATGTCGATGCTCGTCGCCGATCCGGAAGACGCGGCCAACACCGTCGTGCAGACGTTCCGTCCGATGGGCGAGGCCTGCTTCGCGGGCACGACCGTCGCCGACGTGTCGGGCTTTGCCGAGGCGCTCCCATTCGCCGAGGGCGCGACCACAATGTCGGTACGCGTCTGGTCGCCGGAGGCGGGGATCCCGGTGTTGCTCAAGGTCGAGAACGTCAACAACGCCGGTGAGAGCGTCGAGACGATCGCGGTGACGACCGTGGCGATGGGATGGGACACGCTCGTGTTCGACTTCGCCAATGAGGACGCGGGCACCGCCCCGATCAACTTTGCCTTCAGCTACACGAAGGCGTCGATCTTCTTCGACTTCTGGTGCCGCTCGGGCGGTCCGCGCCCCGGCATGATGGACGCGACCTACTACTGGGACGACGTCACCTTCGGCGGCGTGCCGGCCGACCCGATCTCGCTGCCGGTCACGTTCGAAGAGGACATCAACTACGAACTCCAGGACTTTGGCAACGCTGCCTCGACGATCGTCGCTGATCCGGAGGATGCCGAGAACACGGTCGTGCAGACGTTCCGTCCGATGGGCGAGGCCTGCTTCGCGGGCACCACCGTCGCCGACGTGAACGGCTTCACGGAGCCGATCCCGTTCACGATGGACGAGACTACGATGTCGCTGCGTGTGTGGTCGCCGGAAGTCGGCATTCCCGTGCTGCTCAAGGTCGAGAACGTCAACAACGGAGGCGAGAGCGTCGAGACGGTCGCGACGACGACGGAGGCGATGGCGTGGCACACGCTCGTCTTCGACTTCGCCAACGAGGACATGGGCACTGCCCCGCTCAACCTCGACTTCAGCTACACGAAGGCGTCGGTCTTCTTCGACTTCTGGTGCCGCCCAGGCACGCCCCGCCCGGGCATGATGGACGCGACCTACTACTGGGACGACCTCGCCTTTGGCAGCGGTGACATGGGGAGCACCACCATCGCCGACGCCCGCGCTCTGGGCGACGGCAACGAGGTGACCGTCACCGGCATCGTCACCCGCGCTCGCGGCGACTTCGCCTACATCCAGGACGCCACGGCCGGCCTCACGATCCGTCAGACCGAAGGCATGTTCTTCGACCAGGTCGCCGACGGCACCATCGCGCCGGGCACCGTCCTGACGCTCACGGGCACCCTCTCGACGTTCCGCGGCCTCCAGCAGATCAACGAGGACGACCTCGCGTCGTACATGGTCGGCAAGACGGCGGGCGTCCCGGCGCCGGTCGCCATCACCGTGGAGCAACTCAACACCAACGGGGAGGCCTACGAAGCCGAACTCGTCCAACTCACGCTCACCACAGCCGAGATGGGCACCTTCGCCGAGCGGACCAACTACGAGGTCACCGACGGCACCGGCACCGGCGTCCTCCGCGTGCCCAACGCCGACGACTCGGACATCGACGGCACGGAGATCCCGGACGGCCCGTTCATCTTCACGGGCGTCGTGGGGCAGTTCACGTTCGACGACCCGGCGACGAATGGCTACCAACTCCTCGCCATCGAACTGGCCGACATCAACGCGCTGCCGCCGCCGGTCGCGCTGCCGATCACGTTCGAGGAGGAGGTCGACTACCAGCTGGTCGACTTCGGCAACGCCATGTCGATGATCGTCGAGGACCCCGAGGACGCGGCCAACACTGTCGTGGAGACGTTCCGCCCGATGGGCGAGACCTGCTTCGCGGGCACCACCGTGGGCGACGTGACCGGCTTCACGGCCCCGCTTCCCTTCACGATGGACGCGACGGTCATGACGGTCCGCGTGTGGTCGCCGGAGGTCGGAATCCCGGTGCTGCTCAAGGTCGAGAACGTCAACAACGCCGGTGAGAGCGTCGAGACGGTCGCGACGACGACGGAGGCGATGGCGTGGCACACGCTTGTCTTCGACTTCGCCAACGAGGACATGGGCACCGCCCCGCTCAACCTCGACTTCAGCTACACGAAGGCGTCGATCTTCTTCGACTTCTGGTGTCGTTCGGGCGGCCCGCGTCCAGGTATGGTCGATGCGACCTACTACTGGGATGACGTCGCCTTTGGCAACCCCGTCTCGAACGAAGACGAGGCCGGGCTGCCGACCGAGCTGACGCTCGCGCCGAACTACCCGAACCCGTTCAACCGCACCACGACGGTCGACTTCGCGCTCCCGACGCAGGAGCGCGTGGTGATCCACGTCTACAACGTGCTCGGGCAGCAGGTGGCCACGCTCGCCAACGATGAGATGGAGGCTGGGCGGCACTCGCTGGCCTTCGACGCCTCCACGCTGGCGGCGGGGACCTACTTCCTCCGCCTGCGCGCAGGAGCCGAGACCCTGACCCGCTCGATGGTGGTGTCGCGCTAGGTCCCGGCACACAGGTCACGGCACACCTGGTCGATAGACCTGAGGCGCCTCGCTGTTCGCAGCGGGGCGCCTTGCTTTTGAGGCGCAGCGGCGCCACGGAAGCCAATACGGTTGAAGAGACGGAGGCGAGAACGCCGTACATAGAGACGATGCTTTCTTCCATCGTGCTCGGTGCCTCCCATGCGCTCGCTTCTCGTCGTCGTCCTGCTTCTTCTCGCCCTACCCGTGCGCGCCGATGAGCGCGTCCGTGCCGAAACCCGTGTGCAGGACGTGCGCGAGCAGTACGGGCTCACCGGTGAGGGCGTCCTCGTTGCCGTCTTCGACCGGGGCATCGACCCGACGCACCGCGACTTCCGCAACGCCGACGGCACCACGCGCCTCCTCGCGATCTACGACCTCATCGACGACGCGGGGGCGGGAGACGCGGACAACCCGACCAGCTTCGGGACGGTCTACACCCGCGCTGAGATCGACGCCGCGCTGTCTGCGGGGACGCCGCTCGGGCACCGCGACGCCGTCGGGCACGGGGTGGCCACAGCCGGGATCGCCGGGGGCAACGGGGCCGCCTCCGACGGGCGGTATGCTGGCATGGCCCCGGATGTCGAGTTCGTCATCGTCAAGTTCACCAGCGAGGGCGCGCCCGCGCACGGCTCCGAGCCCGCCGAGGCGCCGTTCTATCGCCCCGACCTGCTGCCCGTCGCGCTCGACTACGTGATCGGGCTCGCCGAGGCCGAGGGCAAGCCGCTCGTGGTGCTCGCCAACTTCGGGTCGAGCGGCGGGCCGATGGACGGCACGAGCGCCCGCGCCCGCGACATCGACGCGCGGTTTGGGCCGGGCTTCCCCGGCCGCGTGTTCATCACCGGGTCGAGCGACGACGGCGGCGTTGACAACCACGCGGCAGGCGCTGTCAACGCTAGCCAGAGCATCGATCTGGAAATCGAGAAGGCGAGCACGTTCCTACGGCTCGACCTGTGGTACGCCGGCAGCGACCGGCTCACCGTCGAGGTCGTCGCGCCGGACGGGACGGTGAATGGGCCGTACGTGCCGCCCGGCAACGGCGCGCGTGCTAGCGCGAGCGGCCCCGGCTTCACGCTCTTCCACAACGGCGTCGGCGTCGACTTCTGGGGCGCGACGAACGGCCGCCGCGAACTGCTCATCGACTTCAACAGCGCCACGACGGGCACCTACACGGTGCGCCTCACCGGCACGAGCGTGAGCGACGGCGGCTTCCAGGCGTCGCTCAACCCGTCGAGCATCATCAGTACCGTGTCGAACCGCTTCGCGACGTTTGCGGTGCCGGGCTACACGGTCTGGGACTGGGCGTCGGCGCAGCACAACCTGAGCCCCAATGCCTACGTCCTCCGCGACACCTGGACGGACGTGGACGGAACCACCCGCACCAACGTCGGCAGCGAGGTCGGTCCGGGTGCGCTCTGGCCGGGCAGCGGCGTCGGCCCGACCTACGACGGGCGGCTCGGCGTCGCCGTGAGCGTGCCCGGCAACACGAACATCGGCGCGTATGGCGCGCGGTCGTTCTTCAACAGCTTTCGCGGCAACGTCATCCAGGACGGCGACGACCCCTACGGCGTCTTGGGTGCCGTGAGCGGGGGCGCGCCCGTGCTCACCGGTATCGTCGCGCTGATGCTCCAGGCGGACCCGACGCTCGACGCCGCGGAGGTGCGCGCGATCCTGGAGCAGACGGCCCGCGCCGATGCGTTTACGGGGACCGTCCCGAATCCGCAGTGGGGCTATGGCAAGGTGGATGCGCTCGCCGCCGTGGAGGAGGTGCTGCGCGGCACGGACGCCGAGGAGGTAGGCGCGCCGCAGACTGCCACGTTGTCGGCGTACCCGAACCCGACGTTTGCCTCCGCCACCGTAGCGGTGACGCTATCCGAGGCGGCCGACGTGCGCGCCGAGGTGTTCGACCTGCTCGGCTGCCGCGTGGCGATGCTGCACGATGGCCTCCTCGCTGCCGGTACGCACCCGCTCGCGCTCGACGCAGCACAGCTGCCTGCGGGCGTCTACGTCGTGCGCCTCGACGCAGAGGGCCTGGCCGCGACGCAGCGGCTCACGGTCGTGCGCTGAGGCATCGTTGTGCACGGAGACAGGCTGCCCTTGGGACTATGTTGCGGGCAGTGTGATGAGATCGCCGCCCGCTTTGCGTGGATTGCAGTACCTCCATCCATTCCCGTCGACCTCGCTCCCCATGCGCTTCGTCCTCGCCCTCCTCGCCCTGACGCTGCTGCCCAGCGTTGCGCTCGCGCAGTCGTTCGACGTCCTCGATGTGCCGGGGGACCACACGCCGATGGCGGTCGCGGAGGATGGCGCACGTGCCTGGTTCCTCGCCCCGGACCGGCGCACGCTCCTCCGGTGGACGGCGGACGGAACCACGGAGACGTTCAATACGGGGCTGAACCCGGTGGTGGCGGTCTCCAGCAACGGCACAGCCGTGGGCGTCACGTTCGTCGACGGACAAAGCACGGCGACGCAGTGGACGCCGAGCGGCGGCGTGCAGGTGCTAGAGGTCGGGTACGCCGACTTCACGCGGGCTACCGCCGTGTCGTCGCAGGGACGTGTTGTCGCAGGATCGGCGAGCCGGAACGTCGATGGCACCTTCCTGCCCGTACCCACGGGGGGCTTCCGCCTATCCGAGGGCAGCGCGAGCCGCCTCGGCGGGGTGGAGCAGGCGGTCGAGCCGCAGGGCGTCTCCGACGACGGGCGCGTGGTCGCCGGACGCTGGATCGAGGAGACGAGCGTCTTCGGCGACACGAACGCCGCGTTCTGGTGGACCGAGTCAGGCGGGTTTCGCGACCTCGGGCGGTTCGGGAGCGATTCGATGGTCGACTTCTTCCCGGCACCGAGCGGCACGCTAGGCGCGGGTACGGCTTTCCTCCCAACCAGTCCAACTGACTTCATCTACCAGCCCTTCCGCTGGACGCCCAAGGGGGGCTACCAGGCCCTCGACCTCGTCTCCACGCCGTTCGAAGACGGCATCGGCGCGGGGGTGACGAGCGCGTCGGCGGACGGACGCGTCCTCGTCGGCTTCTGGAACCGGACGCGCACCAGCCCCGACGGCAGCGCGGCGCTCTGGACGCAAGGGCAGGCCCGCTCGCTCCTCGACGTGCTCGTGGTGGACTATGGGCTCAACGTCGAGGCGTCGCTGCGTGGGCGCGTGGGCGGCGAAGGCTCGGACGGCGGGCACCCGAAGGTGTCGGCCGACGGCCAGGTGGTCATCGGCGTGGGGCAGAACTTCAGCGGCCAGGCCATCATCTGGCGCGCCGTGCTCGCGCCGCCCGATGACCTCATCGTGAACGACGCGGGCGACGACGAGGATGCCGACCTCAGCGATGGGCGCTGCGACACGGACGCGGCGGCGACGGGCGACCAGTGCACCCTGCGCGCGGCCCTCCAGGAAGCCAACGCCCGTGACGGCGCCGACCTCGTCGCGTTCGACCTCGACCCGACCGATCTCGTGATCGCGCCCGGCTCGCCGCTGCCCGCCATCACCGACCCGCTCACGCTGGACGGGGCCACGCAGCCGGGCACCGACGCCGTCCCGCTCGTGCGCCTCGACGGGGCCGAGGCCGGGGACGACACCGACGGCCTACGCATCGACGCCGACGCGGTGACTGTCCGGGGCTTGATCGTCACCCGCTTCGGGCGCCACGGCATCCACGTCGTCGGGGGCGACGGAGCCCGCCTCGACCAACTCATCGTCGGGTCCGACGCCGCGGGCACCGACGGCCTCGGCAACGGCGGCGACGGCATCCACGTCTCGGGCGGGACGAACATCCAGATCGGCTCGGAGGGCGGGGGGCAGGCGCGTTCCGCGCGCTTCCTGAACATCGGCGTGGCCGTCCTGGGGAATTTCCAGAACGGCATCTACGTGCGCGACGAGGGCAACGCGGCGCTCATCCGCGCCATGCGGGCAGGCGAGCCTGTCGCGGGTCGGCTGCGCCGCATCGGGGTCACCATCCAAAACGTGACCGCGGGCTTCATCGACGCCCTCGGCGAGCCGGTCGGTCGGCCGAACCAGCAGAACGGCGTCTGCCTCGTCGGCGTGGCGAACGCCACCCTGCGCAACCTGCTCATCGGCGACGCGGGCCAGAATGGGGTCGAGATCGAGGCCTCGCAGAACGTCCGTGTGAGCAGCATGGCCCTCGGGATGCGCCGTCGGCAGTTGCTCCGCGCGTCGCACATCGGGCGGATCGGCGGGAGCGGCATGCGCATTCGCCAGAGCATCGGCATCACGGTCGGCTCGTTGAACCCAGACGACGACCCCGTGCAGGGCGGAGCGACGGGCGGTTGGTTCATGGACATCGACGACTCCCAGGAGGTGAGCGTCTACAACCTGTGGGCGGGCCTCACGCCGGACGTGGTCGCGCTACCGAACCCGCTTCTCCAGCAACTCCGCAACCCCTTCGGCGGCATGCGGATCGGCAACTCGCCGCGCGTGACGGTCGGCGCGCCGGGCGTCCCCACGGTGTTCGCGAACAACGGCGGCGATGCCGGGCAGCCGCAGGCCGGCCTCTTCGCGACGGGCACGGGCACGACCGCGCTGCGTCTCCTGAACCTGCACCTCGGCACGACACCGGGCGGCTTCGCAGGGATCGGCAATCTGGGTAGCGGGCTCCACCTCGCGGACGGGGTCGGCGGTCTCTTCGGCGGGGACACCGACGCCGAGCAGGTCGTCTCCGGGAGCAACGCGCACTACGGTTACCTCTTCGAAGACCTCGCGCCGCAACCCGCAGGCGTCGATGGGGCCGACGCTTCCGTGTTCATTTCGATCTCCGCGACCCGACTCCTGAGCGACCTTATCCAGCCCGAGAACGGGTCGGCGATCCCGCTCCCGAACGGCCGCAGCGGCTTCTGCCTCAACCGCGTCACCGGCGGGCTCCTGCGACGGATCGTGGCCGGGCCGAGCGGGCGGCACGGCATCGAGGTGCTCAACTCGTCGCGCATCGAGATTCCGAGCGCACGGGTCGGATCGCTGTTCGGTCCGGTCATGGGTGTGGGCGACGTGTTCGGACCCGCTGAGGACGGCATCTCGATCTTCGGCAGCTCGCAGGTCGCGCTCGGGCGGCTGCTGGACGGGCCGCCGGGAAGCGTGCAGCAGGACGTGTTCGTGAACGGGGCCGCTGCGCGCGGGCTCGCCATCGAGCAGTCAGACGGGATCTTCGGGTCGGGCCTCGGCATCGGGGCGTCGCCGCCGGGCTCGCTGGAGAGCGACGCCGTGTTCGCCGCGCTCGCGAACGACAGGGGGGCCTCGCTGGAGCAGACGGACAACATCCTCTTCGACGGGGTCACCTTTGCAGGCAGCCAGGCCGCCGGGCTCGAGTTGAGCAACCTCGGGACGATCACGATCACCAACAGCGACTTCGGCGAGCTCGGCCCTGACGGAGAGCCGCGTCGCACCAACGGGCCTGCGGCCATCGCCGCCGACGCTGTCGGCCAGCTGACCCTCTCGCTCTCGCGGATCTTCGGGCACGGGGCGGGCATCCTCGGCACCAACTCCTCTATCGTCCTCGACGGCAACCGCTTCGAGAAGCAGCAGCCCCTCGACGCGCTCCTAGGCGACGGCGTCCGCCAGACCGGCGGCCTCCTCGAAGGGCTGCGCAACACGTTTTCTGACAACAGCGGCGCGGCGCTCCGGCTCGGCGACCTGGATACGGCCCTCTTCCGGTTCAACAACGTGGAGGGCAACGGCCTCGGCGTCGTCGCCGAAAGCAACGCTAGTCGGCTCGCGCAGGACGGCATCGTGGCGACAGAGAACTGGTGGGGCGCCGCCAGTGGTCCCTCCGGCGCAGGCCCTGGCGATGGCGATGCCGTGTCGCCGGGCGTCGACTTCGCAGGGTGGCTCACGGCGCCGCTCGGCGTCGTGGTCGTGCCCGAGCGCTACGTGGCCGAGGCGGGGATCACCTCGACTGTCGAGATCCCCGTGCGCTTCGCGAGCCCGCTCGTGGACGACGACGTGCTTACGGTGACGGTCACCGACGAGCGCGGGTGGGTGACCAGCCCGTCGTCGTTCACCGTCGACCTGACGGCCAGCGCCGTCGCCGTCGAGATCGTCACCGCCACCATCGCGTTCGACGCCGCGAGCGTGGTCACCGTCCGCGCCGTGTCGCAGGGCGACGCGAGCCTGGTGGGGGAGGCGACCCTCGTGCTCGCGCCGCGGGGCACCGCGCTCCCGCTTGCCTCCGACGCCGAGGCCGGGTCGAGCGTTCTGGACGCCGACGGCGAGGGCACGTATGTCGTCGGTGGCGAGGTCATCCTCAACCCCGGCGGCGCGACCGAGGAGCGGGGGACGATTGCGGGCTTCGGCTCGATCCGGCTTGACGCGCCCTTGCGGTTCAGCCATCGCGCGGGCGAACTCGTCGTCCCAGCGAGTGCGCTGGCCGTCGCGAGCGAAGGGGGACCTCTCACGTTGCCCGAATTGTTCGCGCTGGCGATCTATCCCAACCCGGCGTCGGGCGTGGCGACGGTCGAGGTGGCGCTGCCCGAGGCGATGGAGGTCCGCGCGGAGGTGTTCGACCTGCTCGGCCGCCGCGTGGCGACGCTCCACGACGGGCCGCTCGCCGCAGGGACGCATCCGCTCGCGCTCGACGCAGCGCGGTTGCCTGCCGGGGTCTACCTTGTCCGCTCGGTTACACCCACGGTCACGCTAGCGCGGAGGTTCACGGTCGTACGGTGAGCCAACACAGTGCTCTCCGAGGCCGTCCGCTCAAGAATCACGGAGCGAAGGTGAGGGGATTGGTGCGACGAATTCGTTTATGCAGATATGGCCCTCTGCTCAACCCGGGCCGTTGCTCACCTACCCGCTTGCTACCACCGGTTATGCGCGTGCTCCCCTCGCCTCTTGTCTCGGCGCTTTGTCTACTCCTGCTCGGCGGCGCGCTGACCATTCCCGTCCAAGCGCAGGTGCTCACCTCGCTCTATTCCGCACGGAGCCCAAACAGCCAGAACGATGGCTTCTTCGGAGCGGTCGTGGTGGCGGCAGGGGATGTCAACGATGACGGGGTGCCTGACTTCGCGGTGGGCGCCCCCGACGAACAGGGCGCGCGAGGCCGGGTGTACCTCTTGAGCGGGGTCGATGGGAGCGTGATCCGCACGGTGGCGTCGCGGACCAACGCGCCAAACAGCTTCTTCGGGCGCTCGCTGGCGGTCACGGGCGATGTGAACGCCGACGACGTGCCGGACCTGATCATCGGCAGCAACGACCCTGTAGCCGGACAGGCCATCGCCGGTGTTGCCTACCTCGTGAGCGGGGCCGACGGGTCCACGCTCCGCACGCTCACCTCGCCAAACGCCCAGGAAAACGGCTTCTTTGGGTTCGATGTGGCGGCTGCGGGCGACCTCAACGGCGATGGCGTCGAAGACGTCGCGGTGGCTGCGAGCGACGAAGACCTCACGATCAACGGGGCGGTGCGCGTAGACCACGGCGCCATCTACGCCTTCAGCGGTGTTGACGGAGCGCTCCTCTGGACCTCGACCGCTGATATCAATCAAGCCTTCAGCTACTACAGCCGGGTGGAGGGCGCCGAGGACATGACAGGAGACGGCGTCCCCGACCTCATCACGAGCGCGGCGTTTGCCGACGTAGGGAGCACGACCGACGCCGGCCGGGCGTTCGTGATTGACGGCACCGACGGCTCGGTCGTCCATACGCTGGCCTCCGGGAATGCACAGGCGAGCGGAGCCTTTGGCATCAGCCTCGCTGCGCTGGGCGACGTGACGGGCGACGGCGTTCCCGATGTGGCCGTAGGCGCGCCGTTCGAGGGCGTCAGCGGAAGCATCCGTGATGGGACGGTCTCGTTTTTCAACGGCGCGACCGGCGCACGCATCGGCACCTACGTCGAGGAGGAGCGGCAGGCCGAGCGCTTCTACGGCTGGGACATCCAGAACGTCGGCGACTACGACAACGATGGCGTCGACGATGTTGGGATTTCGGCGATCCGGCAATTCAACCGCTTCGAGTTTCTCCCACCGCCGCTGACCGCGCCGTTCTCCGGCGCGCTCTTCATCACCAGCGGCGCCACCATCGGCCAGGACTTCGCGACGGACCTCGCAGAGGTCTACCCAAGCCTGCCCGACTTCCCGACGACCTTCGAGTGGCGCTTCGGCCAGTCCTTTGCCCCCATCGGCGATATCAACGGGGACGGCCTCAACGAGATCGCGGTCGGGGCCCCGACGCAAGGCGCCAACATCGGGTTCGTCGGGGTGTTGGACGGCGCGCGCATTCAGGCGCTGACGAGCGCCGACGCCGAGGCGGAGTCCGAGACGGTGGTGGGCAACGATGGCACGTATTCGTTCGATGGGACGGCGGTCACGCTCGTGCTGGACCTCGTCGCGGCGGAACCAGAGAGCGGCGAACGGACAGTGGGAGGTGGGGCGAATGTCGTCGTGACGCGCTATCGCAACGCACCGCTCGATGCCGCGGAGATTCCAGAGCAGGAGGTCGCGCCGTACCGCTGGACGATCATTCCCGAGCGCGACCTGCGCCTTGTGGCTGCGGCGAGCGAGGTGCGCTTCAACGTCGATGATATCCCCATGCCGGGCATCGTCGACCCCGCCGGCATCGTCGTCTATCGCCGTCAATACGTCGGAGGCGGCGACTTCGAGCCGCTGACAACGACCTACGACGCGGATGCGGGCGAGATCGTGGCGACGGGCTTCACCCGGCTCGGCGAGTTCGTGTTTGCGAGCGACACCAATCCGTTGCCCACCGAGGGCGCGCCCAACGAGGCTGCGCTCGACGTGCGGGTCTACCCGAACCCGGCCGCCGCCGCGACTACGGTGGCTGTGACGTTGCCAGAGGCCGCGGACGTGCACACCGCCATCTATGACCTGCTCGGCCGCCGCGTGGCGACGCTCCATGACGGCCTCCTCGCCGCAGGGACGCATCCGCTCGCGCTCGACGCGGCGCGGTTGCCTGCCGGGGTCTACCTTGTCCGCTCGGTCACACCCACGGTCACGCTAGCGCGGAGGTTCACGGTCGTGCGATGATCCACTTCCGTGCGCGATGGCGCTATGGGTAGCGATAGGGCCGTTTGTGGTGGAACGGCCCTCCTGCACGCCTGGCCTGGACTTCCAGGTCGGGCGTGCTCTCTTTCGTGTGGGGATGCCGCTCACGCGGTGACTTCGCTCGTGGCGTAAGGCTGCCAATTTTCGGTGCGTTCAAGGTGGGGGGGCGCTGACGGCTTCACCGGGATGCACAGACCGGCTATACTGCATCCATACCCATTCCGAAGCGCTTCCGTCGGGCTCGGTCCGGCAGGGTTCGGCGCTTCGCCGTTCTCATACCAACCACACCCCCAACAGCTATGAAGCTCACCGTTGTAGGCGCGGGCAACGTCGGCGCGACCGTCGCCGAGTGCGTCGCGCGCATGGACATCGTCAACGAGATCGCCCTCATCGACATCCGCGACGGCGTCGCCAAGGGCAAGGCGCTCGACCTCTGGGAGTCGGCCCCCATCCACGGCTTCGACACCAAGCTGGTCGGCGGCGACGACTACGCGCTCACCGCGGGCTCGGACATCACTGTCATCACCGCTGGCCTCCCGCGCAAGCCGGGCATGAGCCGCGACGACCTCCTCGCCAAGAACGCCGAGATCGTCTCCAGCGTCACCGAGCAGATCGTCGCCCAGAGCCCCAACACGATCCTCATCATCGTCTCGAACCCGCTCGACGCGATGGTCTACGCCGCCTACCAGACGTCCGGCTTCGAGCCGTCCCGCGTCATGGGCATGGCGGGCGTCCTCGACACGGCGCGCTACCGCAGCTTCCTCGCCATGGAGATCGGCGTCTCCGTGCGCGACATCCAGGCGATGCTCCTCGGGGGCCACGGCGACACCATGGTGCCGCTCCCGCGCTTCACCAACGTCTCCGGCACGCCGATCACGAAGTTCCTCTCGGCCGAGCGCCTCAAAGAGATCGTCGAGCGCACGAAGAAGGGCGGCGGCGAGATCGTCGGCCTCATGGGCACCTCGGCGTGGTACGCGCCCGGTGCAGCGGCCGCCGAGATGGTCGAAGCCATCGTCAAGGACTCCGGCCGCGTGCTGCCGGGTGCGGGCTACTGCAACGGCGAGTACGGCCTCACCGACATGTTCATCGGTGTGCCGCTCAAGCTCGGCGCGGGCGGCGTCAAGGAGATCGTCGAACTCGACCTCGACGCCGACGAGCAGGCGCTCATGCAGGAGTCGGCGGACCACGTGCAGGTCAACCTCGACAAGCTGAAGGCGCTCATGGGCTAAACGTCCGTGCACGACGACCAACACGGGCACCCCGGCGGCGGCTGGGGTGCTCGTTGTCGTTTGAGGCGTGCCTCGCAGATGCGCGCTGCGCTGGGTGAAGCAAACGCCGGAGAAATGAGGGGAAATCATGTGTTGCACAATCAAACGTCGTATAATGGAGCTAGCTGCTCTGCATGTGACCTGCGAGCAGCGCCCCCTCCTTTCGCACACACCTTTCTTAGCTATGGTTACGCCTCGAATGGCCCTGGTGGCAGGGCTAGTCGCCGCTGTCTCGTGGATTCCTAACGCTCAGGCCCAGTCGCTCCCAGACTGGGCAGCTCCCTCCGATGCCGCCTCCAGCGCGCCGCAGGTCGAGCCTCCGATGGATGAGAGCACGCCCAACCCTCCGGAAGTCCCGATCGACGGGGGGCTGGGACTTCTCGCCCTCGCCGGTGCAGGGTATGCGGCTCGCCGCCTCCGCCAGCACGACCAGTAAGCGCCCTCTTGGGACCCCTTCATGCACACAACCCAGAGGCTACTGTGATCCGACTCTGTACCGTCCTTTTTCTGCTCTATGCGGCCACCAACGCCGCCGCAGGGCAAGCCAGCCTGAATGGCATCATCTTCAACGAAGTCCTTCCTAAACCCAATATCACCTCAACGTCGGGGTTCGATACCGACGGCGACGGCGTCTTCGAGCGCGACGACGAGTTCATCGAGTTCGTCAACAACGGGACGGCCAACGTGGACCTCAACGGCTACGAGCTCTACGACGCGGCCGGGCTCAAGCTGACCATCCCCGGAAGCCTTGTGGTCGCGCCGGGCGAGTTCATCGTCTTCATTTTCGACTACGACGGCACAGTGCCGGCGGGCTACTTCGACATCAACGACGGCTCGTCGGTCTCGGTCATCAACGACGGGTCCGAGGGTCTCTACTTCTGCAACCCAGCCTCCGGCGAGTACATCGGACTCGTCTACGGCGGACGGACGGTCACCAACCCGACCGTGTGTACGACAAACCTCGGTGTCGAGGACTTCGGAACGCCGACGGAAGGCCTGTCGATCCAGCGCGTGCAACGTGGCACCACGACCGAGGTCATCACGCCGACGCCGCTCGCCACGAACGGACAGGCGGTCGTCGCTACATCCACGGCAGAGGGCTGGCGCCTGCTCTCGGCTCCGCTCGACGGCTTGACCGTGAGCGACGTGCTCCCGCTCAACCTGGTCCGGGGTGTAGGCACGGAGTACCCGACCGACCCGCCCAACCTCTTCTTGAGCTATGATGGCAACCAGACGCCTGGCGGCAACGACGGCTACGCCCCGGCGACGGCCCTCACCGACGTGCTCGAACCGGGCGCAGGCTTCTGGTGGTACTTCTTCGACGCAGCGAGTCCGCCTACGCTCACAGGCGGCGGCACGAGCGTCGTCGAGCAGCTTCCCATCGCGCTGACTGCCCCGGGGACCGCACTGGCCGCCAATAAGACCGTCCGGTTTGTGGGCCGCGACCCCAACGACGGGTTCTACATCGCGGGCAATCCCTTCACGGAGAGCTTCAACCTGAGCGGGGTGTCGGTAGCGCCGGTCACCGGCGTCGATCCGCTCGTTATTCAGGATGTCGTCTCCATCTGGGATGCCGCCGCCAATGCCGGAGTGGGCGGCTACGTCTCCTACTCGCGGACCGGAGCCGGCGGCAACCCGCAGGTGGTGGCTCCGTGGCAAGGCTACTGGATCGAGGTGCTGGATGCAGGGCTGCTGACGCCTCCAGTCGGCATCGCGATCGACGTCACGTACGATGTCGCCCAGCAGACCACCGGGGGTAGCTTCGTGGGGCGCCAGGCAGCCCTCGACGAGCGCTATATCCGCTTCGAGCTCGCCACCGCGGCCGACGACGGACGGCCCATCGCCAACCCGATCACCCTACTCTTCACAGACGCGGCAAGCGAGGGATGGGACGTGTTCGATGCCTCGTCGCTCGGGTCGTTCGCCGTCCCCTACGCCTTCGCGGCGTTTCTCGGCGACCGCGCCGGGGAGACGCGCTGGAAGGTCCAAGAGTCGCTCCCACTCAATCCGGGCAAGGTCGTGTCGATCCCGCTCGCCTATGCGTCGTTCGGAACGGCGTCGTCCTACGAGCTACGCTGGCCCGTCCTCGAAAACGTGCCCGAGGTGTGGCGCGTCGAACTCGTGGACACCGTGACCGGCGCACGCGTCGACGTGCGCACCGCGTCGAGCTACGCCTTCGAGCAGGCCGAGGATGAGCCCGCTGAGCGCTTCGTGATCGAGGTAGATGCCACGGCCAACCCCGTGGCTGCCGAGGATCCCACGCTGCCCAACCAGCTTGAACTCGGTGCTGTGCACCCTAACCCCACGACGGTCCAGGCTAGCGTGCGGCTCTCTACGCCGACGGCTGAGCCGGTGCAGGCGACGATCTACGACGTCCTCGGGCGTACCGTTCGTGTGGTCTTCGATGGCCAGACGGGACCGGGCACGCCGACGGAGGTGTCCTTCGCCACGAACGACCTGCCTGCGGGGACCTACGTCCTCCAGGTCGTTGGCCAGACCTTCAGCGAGGCCCGCCGCTTCGTGGTGGTGCGGTGACCTGACGCAACGGCGTCTCCTGAGGGAGACCGCAACGGGCACCTCGGCAATAGCTGGGGTGCCCGTTTGTGCGATAAGGGATCGCCGCTGGGGCTAGTTGGGCGAAAACACCGAGGGCTGGCACCCGTAGACGAGAGAGCCAGGTTACATTCCAGCATCGCTCGTGTCTGAAGAAGCAGTTCAACCGCAGCAGGCCTATGACACAGGGCTGACACGTACCCCGGTCTAGCTTGCTGCTGCATTCGTTGTGATGCGCTGCCCACCCGACACGGCGACCCCATCAAACCGCCGACGTGGCGCGCGTCCCCCATCCATCTTGTCATCTTTGAGGAACATGGCTGATCCCAACGTCAACGACGCCGCCCGCCAGAAGGCGCTCGGTCTGGCAATGAAGCAGATCGAGAAGCAGTACGGCAAAGGCGCCATCATGAAGCTCGGCGAGGCTCCGAAGGTCCGCATCGAGGCCATCTCGACCGGCTCGCTCATGCTCGACCACGGCCTCGGCATCGGCGGCGTGCCCCGCGGGCGCATCGTCGAGATCTACGGCCCGGAGTCGTCAGGTAAGACGACGCTCGCCACCCACATCATCGCCGAGGCGCAGAAGATGGGCGGCACCTGCGCCTTCATCGACGCTGAGCACGCCTTCGACGCGTCCTATGCCGAGAAGCTGGGTGTCGACACGGACGACCTCCTTGTCTCGCAGCCCGACACGGGCGAGCAGGCGCTCGAGATCTGCGACGTGCTCGTCCGCTCCGGCGCGCTCGACGTGGTCGTGATCGACTCGGTCGCGGCGCTCGTGCCCAAGTCCGAGATCGAGGGCGACATGGGCGACTCGCACGTCGGCCTCCAGGCCCGCCTCATGAGCCAGGCGCTCCGCAAGCTCACCGGCACCATCAACCGCACCAAGACGGTGCTCATCTTCATCAACCAGATCCGCGAGAAGATCGGCGTCTCCTGGGGCAGCCCCGAGACCACGACCGGCGGCCGCGCGCTCAAGTTCTACTCGTCCGTCCGCATGGACATCCGCCGCATCGGCGCGATCAAGGACGGCACCGACGTGATCGGCAACCGCACCCGCGTGAAGGTGGTCAAGAACAAGGTCGCCCCGCCGTTCAAGCAGGTCGAGTTCGACATCATCTACGGCGAGGGTATCTCGTCCACAGGCGAGCTGATCGACCTCGCCGTCGACGCCGACGTGATCCAGAAGTCGGGCTCGTGGTACAGCTACGGCGACGTCAAGATCGGCCAGGGCCGCGAGGCGACGAAGCAGTGGCTCCTCGACGAGCCCGGCTACCGCGAGGAGATCAAGCACACCGTCCGTCGCGAACTGGGCATGCTGCCCGCCGACGAGATGGAAGGCGACAGCGTGGCCGAGGAGCCAGAGCTGGCCGTCAACGGCAAGTAAGGGAGTCAGCACCCTACATACACAGCGCGCCGCTCGACATCGGTCGGGCGGCGCGCTGCATTGGTACCAACCCTGTAGGTAACGGTGGCGTAAGGGTGCGGGTTTTCCTGTGTGCCGCCTGGCTGTAGTGGCGTCAGGTGGCTTCCCTGGGCACAGTTGTTGCCGATCTGGGCGAGAGGCCGCAAGTCCGCGTCCCGCCGTTTCGCTTCGCCCCTCGCCCGGATGGATCACCCGACTGCTCGTGAACTCCGCCGCACGCTCCTGCTCACGCAGCTCATCCTGGCTGCGCTCGTCCTGCTGACGTTGGTGCTGGCGCATGCCTGGGACTCACTCGCGGCGAAGCTGGCCGTGGTGACGCTGCTGTTGAGCAGCTACGCACTCCTGGTAGTGCGTCCCCTCGGGAAGAGCATCGAACAGGCGATCGGTACCGCCCTGCGACGCGCCGAAGACCTCCAGCACGACGTCGAGCGGCTGGAGGAGGCGCACGCCAGCGCCGAGGCGAACGTACAGGCCAAGAGCGCCTTCCTCGCCGCGATGAGTCACGAGATCCGCACGCCGATGAACGGCGTCATCGGGATGGCGAGTCTCCTCGACGAGAGCCGTCTCGACGGTGCCCAGCGCGACTTCGTGAGCACGATCCGCTCCTCCGGCGACGTGCTGCTCACGCTCATCAACGACGTGCTCGACCTCTCGAAGATCGAGGCGGGGGAGGTGAAGCTGGACCCCCAGCCCGTAGCGTTGCGCCCGCTGGTCGAGGCCGCGTTCGACCTCGTGGCGTCGCGGGCTGCAGGCAAGGGCCTCGATCTGGTCTATGCGCCCGCGCCCAGCATCCCAGAGCAGATCGAGACGGACCCGACCCGGCTTCGGCAGATCCTGGTCAACCTCCTGGCCAACGCCGTGCGCCACACAGCCAAGGGCGAGGTCGTGGTCGCTGTGCGGCCCGAGCAACTCGGCTCCGACCGGCTCGTCTTCGAGGTGCGCGACACCGGCGAAGGCATCCCGCAGGACGTGCTTGGACAGCTTTTCCGTCCCTACCAGCAGGCCGAGCGCCAGCGGGAGGGTACGGGGCTCGGCCTCCACATTTGCAAGCGCCTCGCTCGGTTGCTCGGAGGCAGCATCACCGCGCACAGTATCGTCGGGGTCGGCTCGACCTTCACGGTGACCATCGAGGCACCAGCCATAGCCGACGACGTGGAGGAGGTGAACGTGCTGACCAGCTTTGCCGTGGGCGTGACGGTGCCGAACCGGGCGCTCCGCGAGGCTCTCGTCGTGCGCCTGCGTGCATGGGGGCTCGACGCCACGTCCTACACCGCGCTCGACGACGCGGAAGCAGCGTTGGAAGACGGGTACCGGTGTCACGTACTATTGCTGGACCTCACTGCGGACGAGGCGAGCGCGGCGCGTGTGGAGCGCCTGCACACCCGGCACCCCGCCCTGCCCGTCGTCGGGCTTGCAAGCCTCCAGCAGCCCGTCATCGGCCTGCCTCTGGCCGCGCGGCTCACGAAGCCCGTGAAGGACGCCGCGCTGCACGACACCCTGCACGCGATCCTAGTGCCTGCTCACACGACGCACGCAAAGAGGTCCACGCGGAGGGCGACAGACGGAACAGGCCTGCGTGTGCTGATCGTCGAAGACCACGCGACCAACCAAAAGGTAGCGCTACGTCTCCTCGAACGCCTCGGCGTCGATGCCGACCTGGCGATCCACGGGCGCGAAGCGGTGGAGGCGGTGCAGCGCACCCCCTACGACCTCGTGCTGATGGACGTACAGATGCCCGTCATGGACGGCGTGGCTGCCACGCATGCTATCCGGGCGCTGGATCTCGACGCGCAGCCGCGCATCGTGGCGCTGACCGCTGAGGCCATGGACGGGGATCGGGACGCGTTCCTGGAGGCGGGCATGGACGCCTATCTCGCGAAGCCGTTCAGTCTCGACGCTCTTGCTCAGATCCTGGACGAGGCGCGACGCCTGCCACAGGACGACGCCGACCGCGCGGCTAGTCCCACGGACGCAGCCGACACAGCAGAGGGTGCCAACACAGCGGAAGAGTCTGGGCTAGCGGAGCCGCTCAAGGGGGCGCAATCTCACCAGACGGCCGCCCAGTTCTACCGGACGCTGCGAGCACGCCTGGCGCAACTCATCGACGACGACGATCCGGTGTTCGTCCACGAGATGCTGACCAGCTTTCTGGCGGGCGGACCGCTGCTGCTGGGCGAGATCTACGACGCGCTCTACCGCGGCGACCAGGACGCGGCGCGCAGGGCGGCCCAGACGCTGCGCTCGAGCGCCGCGCTGCTCGGTGCCGATGCGCTCGCCGACGCTTGCCAGCAACTCGAACAGGAACTGCTCGCCGGAGACGTGTCGACGCACAGGCCCGGCGTGAACGCGGTCCAGGACGCCTACCGAGCGCTAAGGACGCGCCTCCAGGCAGCACTTGCCGAGGAGTCGATCGCCGAGAGCATCGCCGTAGGGGAGAGACTCGCTGAGGGGCGGCATCCGAGTAGGAGCGGCCCTGAGCGCGAAGACGCCGTGCGCGTCCAGGATGGGACGGAGCCCGTCGTTGCCTCAGCGCGACGTGCTGCGCTGGCGGAGTTGAGCTAGCTCTTCGCTCACGTCGATCAGCCGCTGGCCGGTGGCTTGAGCGACGGACCACAGCAACTTCGCGGCCAGCCGGGGGCGCTGGTCGACGAGCTTGCGCAGCATCGGCTGGGCGAGGACGGCCACGTGCGTGTCGCTCTTCGCGCGGACGGTGGCGGAGCGGACCGCCTCGTGGAGCAACGCGATCTCGCCGAAGCAGTCCCCTGCGCGGACGGTATGCACGATCCGGTCGTCGGGTTCGGTGACGACGACGGCCTCGCCCTCACGCAGGACGAACAGGCCGAGCCCAGGGTCGCCCTTGCGGAAGATGGTCGCGCCCGCCATGTAGTAGCGCTCGTGCATCGCGCGGTGAAGCTGGCTGCGTTCCCGGTCCGAGAGCGCTGCAAAGAGCGGGCTGCGGCGCAGGTAGGCCGTGTCGGGATCCGAGCCCGTGAGGGTCGACCAGAGGCTCATGGCACAGACGAGGGGGACGACGAGAGGGGGACGGTCGGGTCGGTGGGCAGCGTGAGCACGAAGGCCGCACCCGTGGAAGCGTGAACGTCGCTGCGGCGGTCCTCAAACGTAAGGCTCCCGCCGTGACTCTGCGCGATGTCGTGGCTGATGGAGAGGCCCAAGCCGGTGCCTTCGCCGGTTGGCTTGGTGGTGAAGAACGGCTCGAAGAGACGCGCCTGCGCCTCGGCCGGCACGCCCGGGCCGTTGTCGGCAACGGTGATCGTCACGCGGTCTGCGGTGCGACGCGTGCGCACGGTGACGGTGGGGCGGTAGCCTGCGGGGGCGCTCGGCGCGACGCTGTCGCCGGAGGCAGGTTGGGCATAGCCACGGACGGCCTCGAAGGCATTGGAGAGCAGATTGAGCAGCACCCGGCCGAGGTCCTGCGGCAGCACCTCGACGGTGCCAGCGTCGGGATCGAAGTCGCGCTCCAGCGTGACCTGGAAGCTGGGGTGACGAGCGCGCATGCCATGGTAGGCTAGGCTCAGGAACTCCTCGGCGAGGGCGTTCACCTCAACGGTCCGGCGCTCGCCTTCGCCGCCCCGCGCGTGCGCCAGCATGCCGCGCACGATGCTGTCGGCGCGCCGCCCGTGCTCCTCGATCTTGGCGACGTTCGTGCTGAGGTCGGCGAGGAGGTCGGCCACCTCGGCGCGGTCGTCGTCGGAGAGCGAGGTGGGGTCTCGGCGCAGGAGGTCTGCGAGGTCGTCCACGTAGTCCGCCGAGAGCGTGGCGAAGTTCGTGACGAAGTTGAGCGGGTTCTTGATCTCGTGCGCGATGCCCGCAGTGAGCCGCCCCAGCGACGCCAGCTTCTCGGACTGGACGAGCTGCGACTGCATCGCCCGCTCGCGGTCGAGGGCGGCCTGCAGCGTCGCCGTGCGCTCCTCGACGCGCTCTTCGAGGGTCTCGGCATAGGCCTTGAGCTGCTGGTTGGCCTCGGCCACCGCGTCGGCCATCTCGTTGAAGCCGGTGGCGAGCGCGCCTAGCTCGTCGGACGAGCGGATCTCGACCCGCGCGTCGCGCTCGCCGCGCCCGATGCGCTGCACGCCGGCGAGCAGGTGGGCGAGCGGCTGCAGCAGGCTCGCCCGGAAGAACAGCGGCAGCGCACCTAGCACGAAGAGCGTGGCGAAGAAGACGAGGCGCGCGAGCGGTCCGACCTTCGCATGGGCCCGCGGCCGGTAGCGCGCGGCGAAGTCCTCGACGAGGCCCTGGCCGGGCTCGACGAGCAGCGCCTCGCCGCCGAGCCGCACGGGCAGCGCCATGCTGGGTCCTCCTTGCCAGAGGCCCCGCAGCCCAAACGTCGGCGCGATCGGCGGGCCTTCATAGCCGAGGTCCACGGAGCCGTCGGTCCGCAGCGTTGCACGGAGGGTGACGGGGACGCCCCGCGAAAACTCGTACTCGTGCCGCCAGGTGAACGTCACGGCGTCGTCCTGCGCGTAGACGAAGGTGCGTGCCTCCGCCCAACTCGACGTGCACGGGGCGAGAAGCGCCGCGATGAGAGGCCCCTCGGTGTTGAGAAACGGCACCGCGAGGTCTACCGGCCGGTCGAAGTGGAGGGCGCCGTAGGGGTTGGGGTAGACCGTTGCGAACGCGGCGTCGAACAGCGGGAACGCGAAGGGGAGGGTGAGCCCGCCTGCGAGGTCGGTGTCGGCGAGCGCCTGCCCGAGTGGCGGCGCCGTCGGCTCGCCCTCGGGTGGGAGCGTGGCGACTTTGTAGCCGCCCTCGTCGAGGGGCGTGAGGCGGATCGTCTGGAGACGCGGCAGCGCGTTGCCAGCCTCGCGCGCGATGTCGGTCGGGTTGAAGAGGCGCACGCCCGCCAGCCCGAGGAACGCCAGCACCGTCGCCAGCACCAACCCGACGAGCTTCCCCTGCACCATCGTCGGCTCCCGCGCGTGGTTGATGAAGGCGACGACATAGCCGAGGGACACGGCCAGCCCGCACAGAAGCGCGATGTACTGGAAGGTGCGCAGCCCGATGATGTCGAGCGAGACGAGAAAGTTGGCGAGGCCGATCGCGCCAAAGACGTCGGTCAGGAAGCCGAACGCGAGGTGGCCGCGTGCGTCGCGGGTGGGCGACCACCACCCGCGCCCAGCCGCACGCTGGAAGCGGCGATACTGCCGCCCGTGCACCACCCCTGCCCATACGATGCCAGCGAGGAGCAGGACGCCGTAGGCTACAAAGAGCCGTTCCAGCACGACGAGCGAGGGGCGCACCGCAATCCAGAAGCTCACGCCTGCCAGCACGGCGAGCACTACCGCGGACAGGGCACGTACGGTGCGGCGCTCGCGCGGGACGGGGTCGTCGAGGAAGGTGTACGCGAACTGCACCAAGGCCGCGATGGTCGCCGCAACGAAGAAGTAGAGCCCGAGGGTGGCGTAGAGGCCCGTTACGGAGGTCACGGGCACCGCCGAGGAGAGCAAGAAGCAGCCGGCATAGCCCGCCAGCATCACCATCGCGCTGGCGAGCCAGCGCGTCGAGGGCACGCGGCTGCGCAGCGCGAGCAGGTACGCCGCCGTGAGCCCGGCCAGCAGCGTCTGGCAGAGCAGTGGGATCGAGGCCGGAGTGAGCGTGAACATGGGAAGCGGGCGAAGCCAGCGGCAAGGTAGCATCCAGCGCCCGTTGCCCTCCGTGGCACGGAGGCCGCTCCGCGCAGAACGGCGGCCTGTTCCCACAACGAAGGCGCGCCCGCGAGTCATCCCCGCAGGCGCGCCAAGAGCGCTAGACGCTGTGCGATGGAGCGTCCAGGACGACGCCCCAGAGCGGCCGCTCTAGAGCGTGACCGGGCCGCGGGCGCCGTCGCCGATCTGGAACGTCTCGTTCGTGTCGTCGAACACGTTGGTGCCGTTGGCGTCCTCGTAGGGCGACTCCAGATAGCCGATCAGGTTCTCGACAAAGCGGTTCTCGGCAGACCCGGCGCTGACCTGGATCCCGACGCCGAAGCCGATGAGCGCGTTGCCCGCGACGAGGTCGCGCTGCGGCCCGGCCGGGTCTTCGGTGTCCGGCGCAGGGTTGTAGCAGATGCCGAGCAGGCCAAACTCGCCCGCCTCGGCGCGGTTGCCGATGATGCGGTTGCGGTAGCTGCCGCCGCCGCGGACGAAGATGCCGAGGTTGGTGTCGTTGGCCACGTTGCCGAGCACGCGGTTGCGGGAGCTGTTGACGAGCAGGAAGCCGATCTGCGGCGCGACGCCGTTCGGCGGGTCCGCGAACTCGTCGCCGCCCTCCACGGTCACGCCCACGACGGCCGTGCGGTCGGTGCCGAGCCACTGCACGCCGACGCCGAACGTCTCGACAGTGCCGTTGGTGACGAGCACGCGCGTGACACCGTCGAGCACGATGCCGCGCCCGGCCTTGTTGCCCGGCCCGGTGATGGTGTAGCCGCCGAGGTCGAGGAACACGTTGTCGGCCTGGATGACGATGCCGTCGCCCTCGGTGGCGAAGCCGTTCATGAGGGTGTAGAAGCCGGGCTCGGTGATGGTCGTCGGGCCGCTGATCGCTTCGACGCCCATGGAGGCGTCCGCCGCGACGGCCGCGGCCGTGCGCATCGTTTCAGGGGTGGCCGTATCGATCTCGGCCGCGACGGCGGCTTCGATGGAGGTCGGGGCTACGGTGACCGGCGACTCGGTGCCGGTGAGGTCGCCCGCGTCGCAGGCGGCGAGGAGGAGCGGGAGGACGAGCGCCGCGAGGAGCGAGCGCGAAGGAGAGCGAAGCATGAGAGGAGGAGGTTGGAGAAGCCTGCCCGCGTGGGACGATCCCGGCCGGGCAACGATCTGGCTCCAATCTGCCCTGTCGCCTCCTACCGCCGCCTCACGCGCGGGTCATCCTTTCTCAAATCGACGCCACACGAACGTCACACGACGATCACGGAGGAAGTGGGAAGGATGAAGTGAGAAGTTGGAAGTGAACAGGGTAGTGCGTGACGCAACGTTCCAGGACACTCCTCCGGTGAAGCAGAGCACCCTCCAGAGGTGGGAAGTGCGAAGTCTGAAGGTCTAAAGGCACCCACGACCCACGACCTACGACCCACGACCTAGCCCGCCACAAACACTGCGTGGAAGGTGATCGTGTCCGCGATGGCCTGGTCCTTGACCTGATCGAGCAGACTCGGGCCGTAGTGGAGGTTCCAGCGGGCGCGCTCGATCGTGAGCGTGGCTTCGCCAGCGACGGTGCCGGACGTAGCATGCGGACGGACGCGCACCGGGAACGTGACGGTCTGCGATTGCCCCCGGACGCGGAGGTCGCCGGTGACCTCGAACAGAATGAACCCCTCGGCGTCGGCAGGGCCGAGGCGGCGGGCGTGCTGGATGAGCAGGTGCCCGCGCGGGTGGTGCGCCGTGTCGAAGAGCCGCTCGTGCATCACCTCCATGACCTCGTCGAGTTCGCGGCCCGTCGCGTTCGAGCAGGTCGCGGCGTTGATGTCGAAGAGGAGGTGCCCGGCAAGCGTCGAGTCGGACACGTCGAGGCGGGCGGCGGCTAGGCTCACGAGGCCGTGGTAGTCCTTGCCCACCTTCGAGACGGTCCACTCGACGCGGCTCGCGCGGAGATCGAGCGGTAGGGGCGCGGTCGGCATCCACGGTGCTGCTGCGCCCATCGTGACGAAGGTGGCGAGCGTGAGGAGGAGCGAGCGCAGCGGCATGGGAGGGCGAGAAACAGGGCCGATGACCGAGAAACAGGGCCGATGGCATAGCCTAGTGCCTCAAGCCTCAGTCGAAAGCAGCACCAATCCGCTGCGCCGTTGCAATACGGCGGCAGGAAGCAGGCGAACCATAGACACGTAGGCCTGCTAAACCATAGAAAACGTTCAGGTCACGACGCGGCGGGCACCGCCGTCTCAAAGACCTGCACGGCCTCGCGGTACATCGTCGCGTGGAGGTCGGCGGTGGCGGCGGGCGTCTCGGCGTAGCCGCCCGAGAGCAGCAGGCACAGCGGGAGGTCGGCCGAGCGGATCGTCTCGCAGACGTAGCGGTCGCGCCGGGCGAGGCCGTCGCGGGTGAGCGCGAGTCGCCCGAAGCGGTCCCCGTCGAGCACGTCCACGCCGCCGAGGTAGACGACCAGATCGGGGGCGGCCTCGGCGAGCACCTCCGGGAGGTGGCGCCGCAGCGTGGCGAGGTAGGCGTCGTCGTCGGTGCCGTCGGGGAGGGGCACGTCGCGGGACGAGGGCGGCTTGCGGAAGGGGTAGTTCTTCGCGCCGTGCACCGAGAAGGTGTAGACGCTCGGATCGTCGGCGAAGAACGCCGCGTTGCCGTTGCCCTGGTGCACGTCGAGGTCAATAACGAGCGCGCGGCGGATCCAGCCGGAGCGCTTGGCG
>JBCBEX010000054.1:0-30360 GCA_038528235.1 Bacteroidota bacterium | reverse complement strand
CCCGCAGCGCACGCCTACCTTGGCAGCCCTGTCGCCCCTGCTGACCCACCACCTGCGCTCTTGCGCCGACTGCTACTCCCTTGGCTCGGACTGCGCCCGCGCGCCCTGCTGCTAGGCATGGCGCTCCTCGCGTCCTTGGTGGCAGCGCCAGATGTCCAGGCACAGTGGGAGGCGGTCGCCCCTGCCGAGCGGCTCAGCGCCGGACAGCCCGCGACAGCATTCCTCGACTGGACGGGCCCACAGCCGTTCGAGGGCGTCCGTACGGAGCTTCCAGCCGGATGGCAGCTCCGCGACGCGTGGGCCACCGGCCGCGACGGCGCCCGCATGCCCCTCGCGCTCACGACCGACGCGCAGGGCCACCTTCTAGCCACAGCAGCACGGCCACTGCGGGGGCGCATCCGCGTCGCGCTGCGCTTCGAGGTCGGGCGCGCCCGTGGACCTGAACGCGTATCCCTCGTCCCCCTCATCCAGGAAGGCGAGCGCACGCGTGCCCTCGAAACACGGCGGCGCGTCTGGCAACCCTATGTCATCGAGACAAGTCGGCGCAACGCGGCGCTGCGTCCCGCCCGAGAACGTACGCCTCTGTCGCTGCGGCGAGACGCGCTCCCTGCACTCGATGTCGCCACGCCGTTCACGCTCGAACTCTGGATGCAGACGGTCGGCACCGACGAGGTCGTGCTCTCCACCTGGAATGGTCTCGACGGCGCACCCTACCCGCTCGAACTGACTGTGGCCGATGACGGTCACCTCCTCTTCTACAGCGGCGCACGCGACCGCCATCACGGTATGCGCACCCCCACGCCCGTCGCCGACGGGCAGTGGCACCACCTAGCCATTGTCCACGACCCACGCGGAGGCTGGTCGCGGCTCTACCTCGACGGGGCGTCTGCGGACTCGCTGCGCATCGCAGCACGCACCGACAACGACCGCCCCCTCACGCTCGGCCAGCGCCTCCTAGCACGGGAAGCCAACGCCCAAGCGGCTGGCTACACGGGTCTCTTGGACGAGGTGCGCGTGTGGCCCCAGGCACGCACCGAGACGCAGCTTCGGCGCACCATGCGGCGCCAACTCACCGACGTCCCGCGCGGCGTGGTTCGCCTCGGCTTCGACGCCGCCCCGCCGCCCCGTCTGCTCGCACGCGACCTAGACGCGTGGCCCACCGAGCGCGGCGACCTGACGTTTTCGTTCCCCATCGAGCGCCTCGACGCCCAGGCGCAGGATGGCTTCGTCAATCTGTCGTGGGAAACGCAGGACCGCGAAAACGAAGCCTTCGTGGTCGAACGCTCGCTCGACGGCGAGACGTTCACCGCCGTCACGCGTCTCGAACTGAGCGACCGCATCGCGGAGGCAGCCAACGGCGCGATGCGCTTCGGCTACACGGACCTACCTCCCGCTGGGCAGGTACTCTACTACCGCGTTCGGCAGGTCTTCAGCGAGGGCCCGGATCGCATCTCAGGAGCGGTCAAGCTAGGCCTCGGCACGACCGATGGCGAGTTGCCTCTCACGCTCGTGAACTCGCCCAACCCCTTCCCCGACCGGACGCTCATCCGCTTCGAAGTCCCTTCGGCACAGCGCGCGGAGCTCTCGGTGTGGGACGTCTCGGGCCACCAGGTCGCGCTGCTGGTCGACCGGGAGGTGGCCGCAGGGGCGCATGAGATTCCGTTCGACGCGCGCGATCTGCCGAGCGGCGTCTACTTCGTGCGCCTCTCGACGCCGCAGACCAGCATCACGCACAAGATGACGCTGGCGCGGTAGCACGCAGGCCACTCGCCAGTGCTCGCCGAACCCAAGCGGATCGGTGATCCTCGACGCGCGCGGCTTGCGCGGATACGGGCAGCGGCGCTAGGATGCCGCAGGCTTTCCTCCTCCGTCCCCGCATCCCGATGCTCCGTCGCCTCTCGCTTTTCGCCTTGCTGCTCACCGTTGCCGCGCTTAGCGTGCCGCCAGTGGTCGCCCAGGACCTCGATGCCGCACTCGCCCGGCTGCGGCTGCTCGCGCCGCCCCTCGACGGGATGATGGCGCGGGTCGATGGATGCTCCGCCGCCACGGGCAACGGGGTATGGAGCGCGCTCGCCCTCATCGAGGCGGAAGAGCGCCAGCAGCGCGCCCTCTCCGGCCGGGCCCGGGCCAGTTTCGCCAGCGACGCCACCGACGAGCGCTCCCTCTACCGGCTCGCCGTCGGCGTGAGCCTCGACCGCGGCGAATATCCCGGCGAGATCAACTTCAGCGCGGCTACCGATGTCACCCTTCAGGATGGGACCGTCCAGGAGAATGTCTCGTCGCTCACGCTCTCCTACGACCACCACCTCTCGCCCAACTTCGAGACCTACGCCTTCGTCAAGCGCGACACCGACAACTTCCTCGGCATCGACCAGCGCTACGAAATCGGCGGGGGGCTGATCGGGCAGACGTACACGTGGGACACCCGCAAGCGGACGGCCCTGCGCAAGCGCCTGGACAACCTGCCGAGCTACGTCACCGCCGAGGGCGATAGCGCGCGCGCCGCCGCCGCCGCTGCCCTTGCCGAGACCGACTGGTTCCGCTGCCTTGCGGCTGCCCACGCCGACTCGACCACGCAGGGCGCGCTCCTGGCAGGCGTCCTCGCCGACCTCGACGCGCTCCGGCCCTATGCGACGTTTGCCGAGCGCGCCGTTCGGAAGCGGCACACCATCCTCCGGCTTGGCCTCCTCGCCGGGCCCTTCTTTGAGTTCGAGCAGTCGACCGTCACGGCCCGCCGCGCGCTTGGGATGGACACCACGAGCGTGGACGTGGAGTTGGGCGGCAGCACGATTGCGCGCTTCGAGGTGCGCCCCACGCTCACGCTGCGCGACTCCTTCGAGCGCGTCCGCTTCGACCTGCGACCCTACTTCAAATTCCCGCTCTACGACTTCGACGGCTGCGGCTCGGGCGATGGGCGGTGCAACTACCGCATCGACGCGACCGCGCGCCTCACCTTCCGACTGGCCGACATCGGGTCGAACGGCTCGGTGAGCATCGCGCCCGTCTACACGATCGCCTATGACAACGACCCGCCACGCCTCCCCCAAAGCGTGATCGACGCGGCCATTGCCGAGGGCGCCCAGTTCGTCAACACGGCGATGCCCAAGACGCACCACATCTTCCGCTTTGCCCTCGTCGTCGGGTTCGATTGACGAAGACGACCTCATGCCAGTTGGAAGCGCGCCTCTGGTCGGACCGGGAGTGTCCTGGCAGCGGGCTGCGCAACCCGGTCGCGGATCGTCCGTTCCAGAATGCGAACGATGTCACGAGCCTGCCTGCGTCCGCCATGCCCCGCGCCAAAGCCTTCGACGAAGCCGCCGTCCTAGAACGCGCAGCAGCCCTCTTCTGGGACCGGGGCTACGAAGCCGTGTCGATCCAGGACCTTGTGGACCACCTCGGCCTGAGCCGCAGCAGCCTCTACGACACGTTCGGTGGCAAGCAGGCGCTCTACCTCGCCGCGCTCGATCGCTACCGGGGGGCCGAGGTAGACCCGCTCCAGCAGCTCGGCGACGCGCTCGGCTCGCCCCGCGCAGGCATCGAAGCCTACCTCCGCGCCGTCGTGGACGATGCTGCCGCAAACTGTCTCGGCTGCTTTGTAGTCAACGCCACCGCTGAGCGTGCCCCACACGATCCGGAGACGGCTGAGCGAACCGCCGAGAGCCTCGCAGCGCTCCAGGCCCGCTTCGAGCGCGCGGTCCGGCAGGCGCAGGCACAGGGCGAAATCGGAGCCGACCGCAACCCAACGGCGCTGGCGCGGCTCCTCGCCAACACGGTCTACGGCCTACGCGTGACCGCCCGCGTGAGCCCCGACCGCGCGGTCCTCGACGACGTGGTGGACCAGACGATGCAGTTGCTCGGCTGAGGGGTCGAAGGTCGAAGGTCGAAGGTCGAAGGTCGAAGGTCGAAGGTCGAAAAGGTGCAGCGGCGGGCGAGGTGCGTCAAGTCGGATCGACGCCGCTCCAACTCTTCGACCCAACGGCCTCTGAAATCTCTAGCTTTGTTTTCGGAACAATCGTTCCGATACATATTTCAACGGGCCGATCACGCTTTTCAATCAGCCCAACCCACTCTTCTCATGGCTTCCCTCTCTGGCAAAGTCGCCCTCGTCACCGGCGGCAGCCGCGGCATTGGCGCCGCGACCGCCCAACGTCTCGCCGCCGACGGCGCGACCGTGGCGATCTCCTACAACTCGTCGCCCGACCGTGCCAACCAAGTCGTCGCGGCCATCGAAGCGGCCGGTGGCACCGCCGCCGCATTCCAGGCCAATGCCGCCGATGCTGACGCAGCCAATGCCCTCGTCGCGCAGGTCGTCGAACGCTTCGGCGGGCTTGACATCCTCGTCAACAACGCGGGCGTCTACCTCGTCGGCCCCATCGCCGAGTTCTCGGACGCCGAGTTTGACCAGAGCATCGACGTGAACGTGCGCGGCGTGTTCGCCACGCTCCGGGCTGCCGCGCCTCACCTCCGTGAGGACGGCCGCGTTATCAACATCGGCAGCGTCGTCGCCTTCGTCGGCTTCCCAGGCGCGTCGATCTACAGCGCCACGAAGGCCAGCGTCGGCGCGATCACAGCTTCGGCGGCGAAGGAGTTCGGCGCCAAGGGCATCACCGTCAACACGGTCCACCCCGGCCCCATCGACACGGAGATGAACCCGGGCGACCCGGACGTGAACCCGGCTGCGGGCATGATGGCGGGCGCGACCGCCCTCGGCCGCTATGGCACCGCCGAAGAAATCGCCAACGTCGTCGCGTTCCTTGCGTCGCCCGAGGCCAGCTACGTCTCCGGCGCGCAGATTGCCGTGGACGGCGGGATGACCGCGTAGCGAAGTTCGAAGTCAGAAGTGTGCAGGTTGAAGTAGCACGTCCGACACCGCACTGGTTTGAGCGGCGGGGCGATCTTGGGGTCGCTCCGCCGCGTCCTTTTCCTGTCAACCAATCGTCTCGCTGACCGATGCCGACTCCGTCTGACCCTGCTTTCTGGAACGTGCGCTTCGGCGACGAGGCCTTTGCCTACGGGACCGCGCCCAACGCCTTCGTTGCCGAGGCCGTCCCGACGCACGTCGCTCCGGGCTCGACCGTCCTCGAACTTGCCGCAGGCGAAGGCCGCAATGCGGTGTGGATGGCAACCCGGGGCTATGGCGTCACCGCCCTCGACTTTGCCGCAGAGGGCCTCGCCAAAACCAACGCGTTAGCAGCTGAGCATGGCGTCACGGTCGCCACCGTACAGGCCGACGTGACGGCGTGGGACCCGCCGCAAGAGTGGGACGCCGTCGTGGCGACGTTTCTGCATCTTCCCGAGGCTGTGCGCCCAGCGGTCTATGCCCTTGCCCGTCGCGCGCTGCGGCCCGGCGGCCTGTTCATCGCGGAATGGTACCGCCCCGAGCAAGTCACTGGCGGCTACACGAGCGGCGGGCCAAGAGACGTGACGATGACGGTGTCCTCGGACGAGGTGCTCGCCCACTTCGGCCGCGATCCGCGCGACAATGCGGGGCTCCTCGTGCTTGATACGGTCGAGGCCGTGCTCGACGAGGGGCTGTATCACCAAGGTCTCGCCGCGCTCACGCGGGTGGTGTGGAAAAAGCCAAGGGCGTGACGCTCAGTCGTTCACTGTGCTCTCGCGAATAGGCACGTCGAAGAACGTATCCGGGAACGGCTCGTCGCGGAGGGTGAAGTGCCACCACTCGCGGGCGTAGTTGCGAAAGCCGTGGCGGTCGAGCAGCGCGCGCAGGAGCAGCCGGTTGCGCCGCGCCTCGGTCCCAACAGCGGGGTTCTCGGTGTGGGCGAGCGCGTCGAAGAAGTCGTAGTGTGTGCCCATCGGAAGGGGCTGGCCGGTGGCCGCATCCGCGAGCGTGAGGTCGACGGTGCTGCCGCGGCTGTGGCCCGAGCGCGCGGCGATGTAGCCGTAGGCGAAGAGCGAGTCCTTCGGCACGGCGGGGTAGTAGCGCGCCTTCATCAGCGTGTCGGCGGGCACGGCCGCCCAGCGAACGAAGTGGTCCACGGCGCGCTGCGGGCGGTAGCAGTCAAACACCACCAGCGTGAGCCCGAACGCTTCCGCCTCGGCTTGCGCCGCTGCGAGGGCCTCGGCTGCGGGTCGCGTGAGCCAGCACGAAGGCGCCTCGTAGCCGTCGATGCGCGTGCCGACGAAGTTCTCCGCGGTCGCATAGCGTACATCCTGCACAACGCTCGGCGCGACCTCAGCGAGGGGCACGAGCGGGGCATCGTCACGCGGCGCATCACCCTGCGCCAAGGCAGGCGTGGCGAGCAACACCGCGAGGGCAAATACGAGGCGATTCATCTGTTGCGGTGAGGCCGTTTCACTCCCCCCGCTCCGACGCGCCTGAATGGCGGTCGAAGCTGTCCCCCTCAGGCATGAGGGGGACAGTCCGAGGAGCGGAGCCGACGAGGACGGGGGGAGCCGTGAAGGCTGTCATCGTGTGCGTGCGCTTCATCACGATGGGCATGCGGCGGCCGAGGCCGAACGCCTTCGTGGTGACGCGGAGGCCCGGCGCGGCCTGGCGGCGCTTGTACTCGTTGCGGTCCACCATGCGCAGGATGCGTCGGACCAGCGCGGCGTCGTAGCCCGTCTGCGCGACGATGGTGTCGAGCGGGAGGTGGTCCTCGATGTAGCAGCGCAGGATGTGGTCGAGGACATCGTACGGCGGGAGCGAATCGGAGTCCTGCTGGCCGGGTTTGAGCTCGGCGGACGGCGGCTTCGTGATCGTGGTCGACGGGATGATCTCGCGGCCCGCGCGGTCGTTGATGTACCGCGCAAGGGCGTAGACCTCCTGCTTGAATACGTCCGAGAGCACGGCTAGGCCGCCCGACATGTCTCCGTAGAGCGTCGCGTAGCCGACGGCCATCTCCGACTTGTTGCCGGTCGTGAGGAGGAGGTAGTTGAACTTGTTCGACACCGCCATCAGCGTCAGCCCGCGCGCCCGCGCCTGGATGTTCTCCTCGGCGACGTTCTCCTCCGTGCCCGCGAACACGTCTGTGAGCATCGTCCCGAAGGCGTCCACGGCGGGGCGGATCGACACCTCGTGAAACTCGATCCCGAGCGCGTCGGCGAGCGCCTGCGAGTCCGAGACGGAGCCCGACGACGAGTAGGCCGACGGCATCGTGATCCCGACCACGCGCTCAGGGCCGAGCGCGTTCGCCGCGAGCGCGCACGTCACCGCCGAGTCGATGCCGCCCGAGAGCCCGATGAGTGTCTTGGCGAAGACCGGCGTCTTGGCGAAGTAGTCGCGGATGCCGAGCACGAGCGCGTCGTGGAGGTCGGCAATGGAGGCCTCCGCGTTCGGCGGTTCTGCCGTGCGGCCGTTCTGTCGTGGAGGAGCCGCGCCATTCTCCGTCGCACTCGTCCAGTCCCAGACAGCATAGCCTTCCTCAAAGCTGGGGAGCGTGATGAGCGCCGTGCCGTCAGCGTCGAGCACGCGGCTGTCGCCGTCGAAGATGATCTCCGTGTTCGCACCGATCTGGTTGACGAACACGAACGGCAGGCCGTGCTCGCGGCAGGCGTCGACGAGGATCTGGCGGCGCGTAGCCTGCTTCGTCACCGAGAACGGGCTCGCGCTGATATTGACGAACAGCTCGGCCCCCTGCTCGGCGAGTTCGTCGATGGGGTTCTCGTCGTAGAGGTGGTAGTCGGCGTGCTCCTCGTTATTCCACATGTCCTCGCAGATGTGGAGGCCAAGCCGCCGCCCGCGCCACGTCACCACGCGCCGCTGCGGGGCCGGCTCGAAGTAGCGGTACTCGTCGAACACGTCGTAGGTCGGCAGCAGCGTCTTGTTGACCTGCGCGACGATGGCACCGCCGTCGAAGAGCAGCGCGGCATTGTAGAGCCGCTTACCCGTGTGGTCCGTGTTCGGCACCGGCGCGCCCACGATCACGCCGAGCTCGGGCGGTAGGTCCGCAGCGAGGCGGTCGAGCGCGGCCTGCACGTCGGCGATGAAGCCGGGGCTGTCGAGGAGGTCGAGCGGCGGGTAGCCGGTGACGCACAGCTCGGGGAAGACGGCGAGGTCGGCTCCGTCCTCGGCTGCACACTGAGCCCAGCCGAGGATGCGCTCGACGTTGCCGTCGAGGTCGGCGACCGTGGGGTTGATCTGGCAGAGCGCGATGCGCATGGCTAGGAGTCGGAAGGACGGAATGAGGACGAACTAGGGACGCTGCTACGTCGGAAAATCGCGCGGGTTTGGTTGAGCCAGCAGGCGGCCTTTTTCTTCGTCGCCGGTCGAATTGGCCGTATTCAGATTGCGCTGATTCGTCGGGTTCGGGTAGCCCGGTACGAGCCTTGCGGGTTTCCCCGATATCTTAAGGGCGACACGCAAGCCGTCTCGCGCCGTTCTCTTTCACCGGATTCCGCGTCCCATGCAGGTCCCGACTGACCCCGTTGCCGCTACGAAACTCCGCAGCGCCACCCTGGCGAGCGAGGCGGTTGAGCGTGCGTTCGGGCACCGCGTCCGCGTCCGCGCAGCTGGGCTGCTCTTCGACCGCGCCGAGAACCCGGAGCGCGTGTTGCTGCTGAAGCACGATGGGCTGTGGGACGACGGGCCGTTCTGGTCGCCCCCGGGCGGCGCCATCGAGTTTGGCGAGGCGCTCAGCGAGGGCGTCCGCCGCGAGTTCGAGGAGGAAGCGAGCCTTTCAGTGCGCGTGGGCGAGCCCGCCTACGTGCTCGACTTTGTCCGCCCCCCGCTGCACGCGGTATCGTTCTACTTCCGCGTCTACCCTGCCGACGGTGACTACGCGGACCTCGAAAGCCGTCTTCGCACCGGCACCGACCCCGAGCTTCTCGCCGACGGCGTGCAGCTGCTCCAGGAAGCGCGGTTCATCCCACTCGACAACCTACAGCACCTCCGGCTCTATCCTGAGGGCCTCGCGGAGCGGCTCCCCCACGACGCCCGCGCAGGCTTCCCCGACGGTACGCAGTACATCGGCACGCTGCGGTAGAGAATCGCGTGAGGAGATGAGGCGAACGAGGTAACGCGGCGCCTCATCGCGCGTACGTTCGTGCTTCCCCTAGCACGCGCCCTCTCTCATGGCCTATCCCATTCCTGCGACGCCCTCAGCCCGCTGGGCGATGGTGGCGTATCTCGGCGTCGTGGCCGTGCTCGCCTACGTTGCGGCGCTCGCCGTCGAAGGCGCGGACCTTGCCGCACGGGCGTATGCGCTGCGGTACGTAGGCTTGCTCGTGGCGGGCGGCGTCGCGATCGCGGTACCGCACGTGCTCTTCCCGGACCCTGAGACGGAGGCGCTCCACCTCGCCAACCCGTCGCCGACGGCGCTGCTGATGCGGGTCGTGCGCCGCTGGGGCGGGATCGTCGTCGCCCTCACGGTGCCGCTTGTGGTGCTGCCACTCGGCGCGCTCGGCACAGCACCTGGAAGTCTCGTCGCGGCGCGGGTCGCCGAGGCGCTGCTATTCGGGCTAGGGCTGGGCCTGTATGCGCTCGGGCGCTATGCCAATCTGGGCGCACGTTCGCAAGCCTGGGGCGAAGGGCAGGCAGGGCACGCGTATCAGCGCTTTCGAACCGCCGCGCCAACCTATGCCTTCCAGGTGCCCAATGGCGTCGTGCCGGGCCTCTTCACCACGGGGCGCATCTTCCTCGTCGGCTCGGCTGCGGTGATCGTGGCGACGGCGCTCGACGGGCGGGGGCTTGGACTCTGGTCGTGGACGCCGAGCCTCGTTCTGCTCGCACTCGCGCTGATCCGGCTTCTCCGGCTGCGGGCTGCGTTCGACGCGGCGTTCTACCACACGCATGCGTTCTACGCAGAGGCGTTTGCTGAGCCGGACGTAGTGCTTGCCGAGGGCCGCGCAGCGGCTCCCTATGACGCGGTCTACTGGATGCCGTCGGCGCTGCGCCCGTCTACCTGGGCTACGCTCACGCAGCTCGACCGGACGCTGCCGCTGGGGCGTTTCGTCTTTCTCGCGCTCGCGCTCCTCGCCGTGCTCTTCCTGATCGACGCGCCCGCGCAGACGCTCACCGTTGGGCTCGGCGCGTTCGTGGTGCTCAAGAACGCGGCGCTGCTGCGGGTGGTGGGGCGCGGCATCGCCCCGGCCCCGTTCGACCTCTGGATGCAGCCGCCGTCGGCGTGGGTGTGGGTGCGCTTCGGGCTGAGCGCGCGGTGGGCCTTCCCGCTGGCGCTGCTGCTCGTCCTCGCGGTCTGGCTCGACCCCGACACGACGTGGGCGATGACCGTCGGCTGGATCGCACTCGACCTGCTTGCGGCTGCAGTGTTTGCGCTCGTCGCGACGCTGCGCACGGAGGTAGCGTACCGGCGGCAGTTTCGGTGAGGCGTTGGGCGTATCCGGGCAGACGCCTACCTTGCGGCTCGCCCTGTCCTCTCCGGTCTGCCTCGCGCACCCATGGCCTCGGTCCCCCCGCCCCCGGAATCGTCTGACCCTACCTCGGCGCCGTCGCCAGAGCCCTCGGTCGAGGAGCGCTTGGCCCGCCTGGAAGCACGCGTAGACCGTCTCGTGGACGTGGTGAGGGACCTCCACGACCGGCAGGAAGGGCGACGTTCGGGACGCCGGCGCTCCGAGCCCCGCCGCTCTGACCCTGAACTTTCGAGATCGGCAGAGCGAAGCCCTGAACGACCGCGCCCCCGCGAAGAACGGGCGCATCTGGCCGTGTCCGACGAGCGACGTGCATCCGGCGACGAGTCTTCCCTGATCGACGAGCCCTCCCTAATCGATGAGGTCCGCGAGCGGGCGTCGTTCGTGTTTCGGAGCGAGGACTGGCTCAACCGCCTCGGCATCGCGCTACTGCTCATCGGGCTGGCGTTCCTCTTCCGCTACAGCATCGAGCAGGGCTGGGTAGGGCCGCTCGTGCGCGTCGGGTTTGGCGTCGCGCTCGGGGTAGGGCTGATCGGGCTGGGCTTGCGGCTGCGGCCGAAGCGGCTGCGCTATGGGCAAGCACTCATGGGCGGCGGCCTCGCCGTGCTCTACACGACGCTCTTCGCCGCCTTCCAGCTCTACGACCTCCTGAGCTACCCCGTCGCCTTTGGAGCGATGCTCGGCGTGACAGCACTCGGCTTCGTGCTCGCCCACCGCTGCGGCGACGTGCTCGCGGCCGTCGTCGCGACGCAGGGCGGGCTGAGCACGCCGTTCCTGCTCCACACCGGCAGCGGCGACATTGCTGCGCTCGTCGGCTACACGGCGGTCCTCCTGACGTGTGCTTTCGCGCTCTACGCGCTGCGTGGCTGGCGGACGCTCCTCGTCACCGCCATCGTGGGCGGCTGGTTGGTGCTCGGCATCGGGCGGGCCGAGATGATCGATCTCTTTGTGACGCAGCCGCGTGGCTTCGACCACACGGTGGTGCTCGCAGGCGTCGTCTATGCGGGCCTGCTCTTCTGGGGCGTGCCGCTGTGGCGGGCCGTGCAGCACCACCGCGCACCGGCGCGCTGGCCGCGCCCCTCGCTCGCGTGGCTCCGCGGCAACGCGTGGGCAAGGGAGCCGGTGCGGCTCCTCGCGGTGCTCGTGCCGCTCGTGACGTGGGGGTTCGTCGAGGATCTGTTCGTGGCACCGGAGTGGGGCCAGGGGCTGATCCTGCTGGGCGCGGCGGTGGGCTACGCGGGGCTGCTCGGCTGGCTACGCGGCCGGGGGCAGCCCGGGCTCGGCTCGGCGCACGGCGTGGCAGCGGCGCTGCTGGCCGCGATAAGCTGCGGCTACTTCTTCGACGACGACACCGGCGGGCTCGTGGCATTCTCGCTGGTGGTGGCGGCCACGCACGCGGCCGCCTACCGGCTGGGGGATCGGGGGCTCCGCGTCACCGGGCACGGCTTCGGCGCGCTGCTCGTGCTCTTCCTCGTCGTGCGTCTGGAGCGCAGCCTTGCCCCGCCGCCGTTCGTGACCGGCTACGCGCTGGCCGACCTCGCAGCGCTGGCGCTGCTCGGGGCTGCCGCCGCCACGCTCAAAAAAGGGCGTGCCCAGACGGCATACCTCCTGGCGACGTATGTCCTCGGCCTCGGCTGGCTCTGGCGCGAACTGGAGCCGCTCGGCAACGGGCAGGCGCTCGTGAGCGTGGCGTGGGGCGCGGTGGCGCTCGGGGCGCTCGCGCTCGGCTGGCAACGCCGCAGCGAGTTCGTCCGGCGCGTCGGGCTGGCGACCCTGCTCGTGGTCGTCGGCAAGCTGTTCGTCGTGGACCTTGCCGAACTGGACGCGATCTGGCGCATCCTGCTCTTCCTCGGCTTCGGCGCGCTGCTCATGCTCGTGAGCTACCTCGTGCCGAGCCTCTGGCGCAGCTCGGAGGATGGAAAAGTGGCGAGCGGGGGAAGCGGTACAGAGGTGTCTGCTCCCCCGCAGCACGAGATAACCTCGGCGAAGCAACACGATCCTGACCCTCCTTCCTAACGGAGCAGGCCGGTATGGGCGGCGCGTAGATTATGACAGCCTCTAGCTGGGGCTTGTGTTCTATGCCTTGCTCTCGCTAACCATGAAACGCGTCCTTCTTATTGCCATGCTTGTCTTTGCCGCCTGTGACACAGGCAACAGCGCCGATGAAGAGGCCGTGGCTGACGTGAGTGGCACGTGGGCAGCTGCCCCGATGGAGTGGATAGACGCGCTGGGACAAGACGTTGGCACCTTTATGACTACATTCGTGCTCACCCAGAACGGCCCTTCGGTTGCTGGGACGTGCGTGACAACGGCGGGCCTCGTGGGCAGCGATGCACCGGGCTCGGTAACCGGTATGTCAACGGATGAATCGCTCACGCTGACGATGGAAACGCCGCGCTATGACGAGCCGTTTAGCACCGTTATTTGGTCGTGCGACGTACGCGCCGAGGTGTGGCGCTGCACACACACCCATTCCAGAGACACCGTAGACGTTGCGCGTCTGCCGTGACTCGTCAGTACCCGTAGACGGGACGGTGCACCTTCGACTGCTTGTTGTTGTGATCGGCATGCAGGTACGCCCCCTGCGTCTAGACGCGCCCGGCGACGCCACTGCAGCCTCGCCGTGACCGCGATTCCGGCCATACGTGCTGGACGCGGATCCTTAGCCCCGAGCCAGACCGCTTCGACGTGATCTCGCTCGGCATGCCAACAGGATCGACGATGGGCTAGCCGGATGTCTTTTTCTCTGCGTTGTAGAAAAAAGCGCAACCCGCTGACGAGGCTCCCGTAGCCGCGCGCACCTCGTTGCTCTACATCGTAGAGAAAACCCCTTACGTCGCACGAGTCCCCGAAGCCGGATGGAGACGATCACCCGCACCGAAGAGATGCTGCTGCTGGCTGCCTGCCGCCTCGGCGACAACGCCTACGGGGCCGACATCCGCGCCGAGGTCGAAGCCGTCACCGGGCGACGCTATTCCGTGGGCGGCGTCTACGTCCCGCTCGACCGGCTCGTCCGCAAGGGGCTGCTGGAGACGGAGGAGGGCGCGCCGACAGCCAAGCGCCGGGGCCGCCCGCGCCGCCGCTACCGCGTGACGTCCGCCGGGTTCGCCGCGCTGCGCGCCGCCCGCGACCTCCACGAGGCGATGTGGGCGCGGCTCCCCGAGCTCGCCTGGAAACGCCTCGGGCTCTCTCTGTCTGGCCTAGGCCTTTCCCGATGACGATGGACCCGACACCGAACGCCGACCAGCACCCGCCCCCTGGCGAGCAACCATCGGCCCCACCCCGCTGGGCCGAGCGGCTCGTCGCCGCTTTCGCGCCCCTGCCCGACCGCGAGGTTGTCCTGGGCGACTTCGCCGAAGGCTTCGCCGACCGCGCGCTCGACGACGGGCCCGCGCTGGCCACGCGGTGGTACGTCGGCCAGTTCGTCCGCTCGCTCCCCTCCTTCCTCCTTCGCGGCTCACTCACCCGCTCGATCATGCTTGGCACCTACGTACGTCTCGCGCTGCGCCACATCCGCAAGCGCCCGTCCTACTCCGCGCTCAACATCGGCGGGCTCGCCATCGCGATGGCGGTGTGCCTGCTCATCTTCCAGTATGTCGCCTTCGAGCAGAGCTACGACCGCCATCACCCTGAGGCGGAGCGGCTCTACCGCGTCGACGCGCAGCGCACCGTCGATGGCGAAACCGGGCAGGGGCAGCACTCGCCGTATGCGCTCGCGGTCGAGATCAACGCGACCGTGCCGGAAGTCGACGTGGCGTTCCGCGTGCACCCCAACTACGGCCCGATGACGGTCATCCTGCAGGGCGAGGCGGGCGAGCGGCGCATCATTCGCGAGGAGGAGTCGGCCTACTACGTCGACTCGGCCTTCGTGAACCACTTCGCTCTCGATGCGCTCCACGGTAACCTCGGGTCGTTCGGCACGCCGGGCACCCTGTGGCTCTCCGAGACGCTCGCGGCGAAGTACTTCGACATGGAGAACCCTGTGGGCGAGCCGCTGGAGATTCGCTCGTGGGTGCGACGCGACTATACCGTAGGCGGGGTGTACGCCGACATGCCCGGCAACTCGCACCTCCAGGCAGAGATGCTGCTGCCCCTGTACGACTTGCTCACGACCAACCCGCAGTACGCCGAGAACGACGGCTGGGGCTGGACCAACTTCATGACCTACGCGAGCCTGGAACCGAACGCGAGCGTTGCAGACGCTGCCGCCAAGGCGACCGACATCGCAATGGAGGTCTACGGCGAGGACCTTGCGGAGAACGGCACCGAGATGCGCTACGTCTTCCTGCCCGTTGCCGACGCCTACCTCACCGAATCCAACGGGTGGTTCCCAACGGGCGACCCCGGCATGCTGCGCGTGTTCAGCCTCGTGGCGCTCTTCATCCTCGTGATCGCGTGGGTCAACTACGTCAACCTCACCACGGCGCGGGCGATGGAGCGCGCGCGCGAAGTCGGCGTGCGCAAGGCCTCCGGCGCATTCCGGCGACAACTCGTGAGCCAGTTCCTCGTCGAGGCGACGCTCGTGAACAGCATCGCGCTCGGCCTCGCGATGGGACTCGCGGCGCTGGGACTGCCGCTGCTCAACCGGCTCGCGGGCACCGAGATCACCTTCGCCATCTGGGCACAGCCGTCGTTCTGGGCCATAGCGCTCCTCGTGCTGGTCCTGGGGGCGATCCTGGCGAGCCTCTACCCGGCGTTTGTGCTCTCGTCGTTCCGCCCGATCACGGTGCTCAAGGACGGCCTCGGCACGGCGTTCTCGAAGGACCGGCTGCGGCGGGCACTCGTGGTGTTCCAGTTCGCGGCGTCGCTCGCGCTGCTGATCGGGACCTATGCCGTCTACCAGCAGGTCCAGCACCTGCGCACCATCGACCTCGGCTACGAGGCGGACCGGCTGCTACTGGTGAGCGGTCCGAGCGCTGTAGAAACGGATAGCGTAAACACGCGCACGGGGATGATGCAGGCCCTCGCCCAGCGCATCGAACAGCAGAGCGCTGTGCAGGGCGTGGCGATGTCGGACAACGTGCCCGGCAACGGCTACAACTGGGGCACGAGCATTCTCCGCAGCGGCGCGCCTGCTACCGAGGAAGTCTACGCCACCGGCGTGTGGATCAACGCTGAGTTCGCAGAGGTCTACGGCCTCACGTTTGTCGCCGGGCGCAACTTCGGCGACGCGTTCAGCGAGAGCGACCTCGTCCTCAATCGCGCCGCCGTTGACGAGTTGGGCTTTGAGTCGCCTGAGCTCGCCATCGGCCAAGTCATCTTGATGGGCGGCGCAGGCTCGGACAACGAGGCCACCATCGTCGGCGTCGTCGAGAATATCTACTGGGCGTCGGCGCACGAGGAGATCGCGCCCTTCTTTTTCTTCCCGAGGCACGGTGGTGCATGGTTTACCCTCCGCGTCGCTTCGGAGGACCTCGGTGGCACCATCGCTAGCGTGCGCGCCTCCTTCGAAGAGGTGTTTCCTGGCAACCCGTTCGAGTACCGCTTCGTGGACGAGCAGTTCAACCAGCTCTACGAAGCCGACCGGCGCTTCGGGACGCTCTTCGGCGTGTTCGCGGGCTTCGCGCTCGTGGTGGCGTGCCTGGGCCTGGTCGGGCTGGCGGCGTACACGGCCGGGCAGCGCACGAAGGAGATGGGCGTCCGCAAGGTGCTCGGCGCCAAGCCGACGGAGATCGCGCGGCTGCTCTTCACCGACATCGGCAAACTCGTAGCGCTCGCGCTTGTGATCGCGGTGCCGCTGATGGCGTGGGGCGTCGGGCGGTGGCTGGAAGACTATGCGGCGCGCATCGACCTGAGCGTAGGGCTGTTCCTGTGGCCCGCGATCGCGGTGCTCCTGCTGGCGCTCGGCACGGTGAGCTACCACACCGTCCGGCTGGCGCTCATCGACCCCGCGCGCGCGCTGCGGCGGGACTGAGACCTCGCCCTGCTCCTGGGCGCGGAGGCATGCAGGACTAAGCGTGTGGACGAGGCTCTTCTTCGTCCACACGTTCATGCGTCCACACCTTCACACCGCGGCCCTCCGCCGTTCGTCGATCGCTCCTGCATGAACCTCCGGGAGGTCGTATCGTAAGCGGGACGCCCCCCTCTGCCCTGCCTCCTCTCGCCGCACTGATGGCCGACTACGACGACGCCCCGACCGAGGACGTGCCCTCCGATGCGCTGCCGGAGGCGTCGCTTTCGCAGCGGCTGCGCGATGCTCGGCGTGCCCGCGCGAACGAGAAGATTCTCCAGGAGAAGAGCCTCGCCGAGCGCGCCACGGAGCGGCTGCAGGCGTCGCAAGCCAACGCCTACGGCTTCCTCGACCAGGCGGGCGACTTCTTCGCGTTCGGCTGGCACTTCTTCGCCCGCTTCTGGCGGCGCCCCTTCGAGTGGAAAGAGCTGCTCAAGCAGATGGACGAGGTCGGCGCGAAGAGCTTCCTCCTCACCGGCACCACGGGCTTCGCCATCGGCATCGTGCTCTCGATGCAGAGCCGCGGCACGATGGCCCGCTTCGGCGCAGAGATGTTCCTGCCGAGCATGCTCGCGCTCTCCGTCGTCAAAGAGATCGGACCGGTGCTCACCTCGCTCGTGCTCGCCGGGCGGCTCGGCGCGGGCATCGGGGCCGAGATCGGCTCGATGAAGGTGAGCGAGCAGATCGACGCGCTGGAGGTCGCGGCGCTCAAGCCCTACCACTACCTCGTGGTGACGCGCGTGCTCGCCTGCGTGATCATGTTTCCGATCATGACCGCGATGACGGACTTCCTGGCGCTCGTCGGCGGGTTCATCGAGAACAGCTTCGCCACCGGCATGGACTACCGCATCTTCATCGACGAGGCGTTTTCCAGCCTCCGCTTCGTGGACATCGTCGTCGACACGATGAAGACGAGTGTGTTCGGCTTCCTCGTCGGCATCACGTCGTGCTTCCTCGGCTACACCGTGCGCGGCGGCACCCGCGAAGTCGGCCAGGCCGCGATGCGCGCCGTCGTCGTCTCGTCGCTCCTCATCATCCTCGCCGACGTGGTCATCGTCCGCCTCTCCCTGATGATCTTCGGCGACGTTAGCGAATCCGTCTAGGCAAAGTGGGAAGTCAGAAGGATGAAGTGAGAAGTTGGAGTCGCCACATGACTTCTCGCCCGCCTCAGACTTCCAGGCTGCTCTCCACGTCGAACTTCTCACTTTCCACTTCCCACCTCAAACGTGCGTGCTAAGGCCAAAGACGTTGACCTGGCTCCGGTGACGGGGGGCTCGCCGCCACCGTCGGATCACCTCATCGTGGCAATGCGGAACGTGCACAAGGCCTTCGGGACGAAGGAGGTGCTGCGTGGCGTGAGCGTGGAGTTGGAGCGCGGCACGTCGGGCGTGATCCTCGGCGGCTCGGGCACGGGCAAGAGCGTGCTCACGAAGCACATCGTCGGGCTGCTGCGGCCCGACGCCGGCGAGGTGTGGGTCAAGGGCGAGCGCGTAGACCTGCTCACCGGCGACGCGCTCGACCGAAACCGTCTCGCCATCGGCTACCTCTTCCAGGGCGGCGCGCTCTTCGACTCGATGACGGTCTACGAGAACATGCGCTTCTTCCTCGACCGCCACACGAAGATGTCGAAGGGCGAGAAGGACGACCGCATCGACGAGTTGCTCACGGCGGTGAAGCTGCCCGAGAAGGGGGCCCAATACCCTGCAGAGTTGTCCGGTGGTCAGAAGAAGCGCATCGGGCTGGCGCGCGCGCTCATCCTCAAGCCCGAGATCATTCTCTACGACGAGCCGACGACGGGCCTCGACCCGGTGAGCGTGCGCGTGGTGAGCGAGCTCATCGTCGAGCTGCGCGACACGCTCGGCATCTCGTCGCTCGCGATCACGCACGACCTCCTGGCGGCGAGTATCATTACCGACCGCGCCCACTTCCTTTACGACGGCCAAATCGCCGAGAGCGGAAGCCTGGACCAACTCAAGCACTCGTCGCACCCCGCCCTCCGCGAGTTCTTCGGCAACGAGCCTTGAGGTGAGAAGTGAAAAGTTTGAAGTGAGGAGTACGGTTCCTCGACGCGTCCTACCCACCTCGAACATCCAAACAGTCTTCCACTTCTAACTCCCTACTTCCAACTTCTTCCTTCCCTCATGTCTCGACAGGCTCGGCTCGGACTGCTCATGATCGCGGGGATTGCCGCGTTCGTGCTTGGTCTGTTCATCATCGCCAACCGCACGTTCCTCTTCTCGGACACCTTCCGCGTGCAGGCCGAGTTTGGCCGCGTGGCGGGCCTGCTCAGCGGCGGTCAGGTGTTGTATCAAGGCATCAACGTCGGGCGCGTGGAGCGCGTGCAGCTTCCGGCGCGTCCCGGGGGACCCATTACGGTGATGATGGAGATCCGCGAGGACGCCCAGCACCTCATTCGTGAGGACTCGCGCGCGCTCATCCAGACCGACGGCCTCGTCGGCAGCGTGATCGTCTCGATCACGGCGGGCTCCGAGCTAGAGCCCCCGGTGGCGGAAGGTGGGAGCATCGTAGGCGTGGACCCGCTCGACCTCAGCGAGGTCTCCGACCGCCTCTTCGACTCGGTGTCGCGCTTCGACTCCGTGACGGTCACGCTCACGAGCATCATGCAGGACATCCAGACCGGCGAGGGCACCCTCGGCCGCTTCATCTACGACCCCGCCCTCTACGACGGCCTCGTGGCGACGGCCCAGGAGACGCGCGTCTCCCTCCGCGGCATCACCGCTCAGGCCGACACACTCGTCACCATCGCCGCGACCGCCTCGGCCAACATCGAGTCGATCATCAGCAAGGTCAACGAGGGCGACGGCACGCTCGCACGCTTCATCAACGACCCGAGCGTCTACGAGAACGTGGAGGACGCCACGGCCCGCCTCGGTTCCATCGCCAACGACCTCACGCTCGTGCTGGAGCGCTCGGAGGACGCGGCCAACTGGGGCAACCTCGCCATGTTCAGGCTCGCTGAGAACATGGAGGCGCTCAAGCACAACTTCCTATTCAAGGGCTACTACGAGGACCGCGGCTACCTCGAACTGGCGCCCTTCGAGATCCGCGAGCGGGCGCTCTCGGAAACCTACGAGTCGCTGGAGGAGCGCGCGCGCGAGCTGTACGAACTCGAACAGCGCCTCGAAGCGCTACGCCAAGAACTCGAAGCCCGCCAGGCGAGCGATAACGCGTCGGCCGACGGGGTCTCTGCCGAGGCAGCCATGCCTGCGGAGGCAACGCCATCCAGCGCGGCGCCACCCAGCGCGGCGTCATCCAACAGGGTGCCGACCGAGCCCCCCGCCGAGCCAACGTCGGGCGAAGGGGACGCAGACGGCCTGTAACCGTTGACCGCCTCTGTCGTGTCTAGGGACCGTTCGATCTCGTCTAGGCACCAGACTCGACGCCAGGTGTGAACGTATGCACGTGTGCACGCTTCTGACGTCCACACCTTCATACTTCCAAACGCCCACACCGCAACTCCACGCGTGGGGTTGGAATTACTTGTAGCGGTAGACGATGCGGCCTTTCGTCAGGTCGTAGGGCGACATCTCGACCTTGACGCGGTCGCCGGGGAGGATGCGGATAAAGAACTTCCGCATCTTGCCGGAGAGGAGGCCGAGGATCTCGTGGCCGTTCTCCAGCTCCACGCGGAACTGCGCGTTCGGCAGCGCCTCCGTGACGACGCCTTCTTGTTCAATCGGTTTTTGCTTGGGCATAGGGTTGAGCGTTGGTGACACAGGTCAGAGGGGCGCACAAACCGCACGACAGTCGGGCGCGGCAATACGCGGTCCAGAGCGTATGTATACGAGCCAGGTTCCGGCGAGGGTCCGCGTGTACCTTCCGGCTTTCCCCGAGCCGCTGCCTTTCCTCCCCATGTTGATCCGCCTTCGTGCTCTCGGCTTCCCCAGCCTTCTCACGCTGCTTTCGCTGGTGTCCGCCTGTGACCAAGCCGAGCCGGACTCCGAACCCGTCGAGGGCGGTCTCGACTTCGTGACGGCGCTGGCGGTCACGCTCAACCCGACCGGCGTAGCCCCACTCGCCGCGGAAGTGGCTGTGACGACGACGCAGCCGACATCCGTGGAGGTGCGCATCGCCGGGCGCGGGCCGACGGGGATTCCGCTGCAGCACCGCTTCGACGACATCGCGCAGACGCACACGCTGCCCGTGCTCGGCCTCTACGCCGCCACCGAGAACGCCGTCATGCTGCGCTTCTTCGACGCCAACGGGGCCGTCCTGGGCGATACGACCGTCACCGTCACCACCGATCGCGTCGGCGACGCGATGCCGCAGATCTTTATCGACGTACCCGCGAGCGGAGGACGCCCAGGGCTCAACCTCGTCAGCTACTTCGGCCACAACGGCGACGTGGTGCCCCAGCGCCCCTTCATGTTCGACGCCACCGGCGCGACGCGCTGGCTGCTCGACTTCACGGACGACCCGGTCCTCGGCAACCTGTTCTACGACAACGGCATCGAGCGCCTCGCCAACGGCAACCTCTACTTCGGCAGCAACAGCACCTCGCTGATCTACGAGATGACGATGCTCGGCGAGATCGTGCGCACCTGGGACATGCCGGGCTTCAGCTTCCACCACAACGTCATCGAGAAGCCGGACGGCAACTTCATCGCCACGGTCAACAAGGTGGGGCTCGGGACCATCGAGGACCACGTCATCGAGATCGACCGGGAGAGCGGAGCCATCGTGACGGTGTGGGACCTCAACCAGTCGCTCGACAACCGACGGCGCGCCTGGCCAAGTGACTTCGCCGATCTCGAGGTAGACTGGTTCCATGGCAACGCCCTCGCGTACGACGCCGACGACGACGCGATCATCGTCTCAGGACGGACGCAGGGCGTCGTCAAACTGACGCGCGACAACGAGGTGGTGTGGATCCTCGCACCACACCGTGGCTGGAGCACCTCGGGCGACGGCACCAACCTGCGCCGCAAGCTCCTCCAGCCGCTCGACGCCGCGGGCCAGCCCATCACGGACGGAGCCGTCCTGGACGGCGCCGCTCCCCACCCCGACTTTGAATGGGCCTGGTATCAGCACGCGCCCACGCTCCTCCCGGACGGCACGCTCGCCCTCTTCGACAACGGCGATAGTCGGCACTATCTCCCCGACGGGCAAGGCCCGCGCTACAGCCGCGCCGTCCTCTACGAGATCGACGACGACGCGAGGACGATCCAGCAGGTGTGGCAGTACGGCAAGGAGCGCGGAACCGACACCTTCTCGCGCATCGTCTCGGACGTGGACGTGCACCCGGAGGTGGATCGCGTGGTGTTCATGCCGGGGGCCGTCATCGACACGAGCACGCCCTACGGCAAGATGGTAGAGGTCGACCGCGCGAGCGGGGCCGTCCGCTTCGAGGTGACGATCGTCCCGCCGCAGCCGGCCTTCGGCTTCATCACGTTCCACCGCATCGAGCGGCTGCCGCTCTATCCGTAGCTGCGGCATCGGTGGGCGGTGCTCCTACAACGATGAGCGCCGGCCCCCCTCCCACGAGAAGACCGGCGCTCGGAGCTACCCCTGTTACGGAGGTAACTATCTAGAGGCGCACGAGGCGCCATGTTCGCTTACTTGACGAGCGACACCTTCTGGATGGCCGAGCCTGCCTCCGTGCGCACGCGCACGAAGTAGACGCCCGACGGCAGGCTGTGGCCCTCAAAGGTCACCTCCTGCGACCCAGCGGCCATCGTGCCCGCAGCGAGCTGCGCCACGCGGCGGCCGAGCATGTCGAACACCGCGACGTCCACATCCTGAGCGCTCTCGACGCCGAAGCGGACCGTCGCCTGCTGCGCGAACGGGTTCGGGTAGACCTCGAACACCGACACGTCCTGCGGCAACGCGTCCTCGTTGGCCACCTGCACGACGGAGATGTCGCCGAGGTAGTTGGCGTCGCTCAGCGCAGTCCAGCCTTCGAGCCAGTTGGTGTTACCGAAAGCGCCGAGGTAGGCGACGTTGTCGAAGAAGCCGTCGTTGGGCGGTGTGGCGCGGGCCCCCGTCACGAGCGGGCTGTCGTTGTTGAGCGGGCGCGGGTCGAGCCCGTTCGACGGCACCGCCGCGCGATCCACTCCAGCGATGGCCGGGTCGACGAGCGTGTTGCCGTTGGCGCCGAGCCCCGCGACGATCGCGTCACGCGCGCTGTCCGAGTCGGAGCGCACGAGCGAGGTTAGGTCGGTCGTCGGGGCGGCGTCGTTGCCAAAGTCCCACCACACATTGTTGCCCAGCGTGAGGTCGCCCGCCTGGAAGCGGTCGAAGGAGTCCGGCTCTAGATCGTCACGGATGCGGACGGCGAAGCCACCGTCGGCCGTCTCAAACTGGGTGATGACCGAGTTGTAGTAGCTACCGCCGAAGTTTTCGCGGAAGTAGAGCGCCGAGCCGCGGTCGGTCTCCGGCTGGTTGCCGACGCCCGCGCCGATGAGCGTGAAGTTGTAGAACGTCGGCGTGGCGAACGGCGTGTTGCCCGGCGTGGAGCCCGAGGCGCCGTCCTGCTCGGCGAGCGCGCCTGCCTGGTCCGGAGCCTGGATGGCGAACCAGTACTGGCCGCGACCACGGTAGCCGCGGTCGAAGTCAAACGAGTCGTCCGAGCAGAAGGCTGCGACGAGCCACTTGGCATCGACGGTGCCACCGAAGAATTCGAAGCCGTCGTCGGCGGAGGCATAGCTCTCGACGAAGGCCAGTTCCGTGCCCGAGCCCACCGAACCGAGCGTGAGGCCCTGGATCTCGTTGCCGTCCGTCTGGCCGATGTTGATGCCGGTGTGACGGATGGAGACGTAGCGGAGCGAGCCTGAGGAGTCACCATCGTTGCAGTCGTCGCCGGTGCACCCGTAGACGATGCGCGGGTCGCCGGAGAGGATCTCGTTGACGCCCTCGATGTCGGAGATGCCGCTGGTGTTGTTGTTACGCGCGTAGCCGAGCAGGATAATGCCGCCCCAGAGCCCGCGGTCCTGATAAGTCAGGAAGTCAGCCGTATCGAGGTTGTCCTGGATCGAGGTGAAGATGACGGGCTCGACGGACGTACCCGAGGCGATGAGCTGACCACCGCGCGCCACGACGAGTGCCGTAGCGTCCGTGCCGGTGCCGGCTTCCGCCTTGAAGCGCGTGCCCGCCGGAGCGCGGAGCACGGCCCCGTCTTCGACGATGACGATGCCGCTGAGGATGTAGGTGGTGCCTGCGTCGAGTTGATAGTCTGTGCCGGGTTCGAGGCTAGCATCGGTGAGGGTGCACGAGGGGCGCCCTTCGTCGGTGCCGGTTGCTTGGCAGGTCGGCGCGACCTGCGCCCAGCCCGCCGGCGCGAGCAACGCGGCGAGGAGAAGCGTAGCGAAGAGTCGATACATGAGAGGAGAAGTGAGTGGGTTGGTAGGACGCACCCGCAGCGGGCGCATGCACGAAGTGAGGATCTGCGGGAGTGTGGGAGGGCACCTGGGAGACATCCTCACGCCTCCCAGGTGCCGAGCTTGTTGGCCTAGAGCGAGTAGGTCACGCCTAGCGAGAAGCGGCGCGGCAGCTCATAGCTGCGGTAGACGTACGTTTCGCCGCGATACGTCTGCGTCTCCTCGAAGTCGGAGCCGAGCAGGTTGCTCACGCCTGCTTTCACGGTGAGGCCGATGCTGTCGAAGGCCTGCGACGCCGTCACGTCGAGCTGCGGACGCGGCTGCTCGAACACGTCAGGCGTGGCGTTCTCCGCGATCAGCGAAAGGCGCTCGCCGAACACGTTGAACAGGACCGAGAGCGTAGTGCCCCGGTCGATGTTCTGGTAGGTGGCGTCGAGGTTGATGATGTATGGCGACTGCCCCACGAGCGGACGCGAGTCTTCAGCGTCTGGGTCGATGGCGATGATGTTGCCGAGCTCCGTGTTGAGGTCGTCCGGGGCACCGGGGATGTCGGCCACCGAGTAGACGAGCGAGAGGTTGCCGCCGAACTGCATGTTGCGGAGAACAGGCAGTGCCGTGAGGCCGTCCATGCGCTTGCGCATCTCGAACTCGGCCCCGTAGACCTGAGCGCGGTCCACATTGCGGACAGTGATGAACTGCGACTCGCCGCCCGTATTCTGGCGAATCGTCCGCTCGATGGGGCTGTCGAAGTTCTTGTAGAAGGTGCTGATGGCGAACAGCTCACCCGGGCGCGTGAACCACTCCCACCGCAGGTCATAGTTGGTGATGAGCGTGCGCTCTAGGTCAGGGTTGCCGCCGAAGAACTCGTTGCGCTGCAGCTCGAAGCTCTCGTAGGGCGCCAGTTCGCGGAACGTCGGACGCGCGAGCGTCTGCGTCCAAGCCGCACGCAGGTTCATGTTGTCAGCCAGCGCATAGACCACGTTTGCCGAAGGCAGCAGGTCCGTGTAGGACTGGTCCGCGCGGAACAGCGAGTCGAGTTCGGCGGGCTCGAACTGATCGCGCTGCGCTTCGAAGCCGTCGCTGATGAGGTTGAGATCCGTCGTCTCGAGACGGGCACCACCGACAAACCGGAATGTCTCCGTGATCGGGAGATCCACCATGACGTAGCCAGCGACCACGCTCTGGTCCGCGTCGTAGCTGTTGCGCGGCAGCGACTGCTCTTCGAGAAAGAGTCCAAGGTTGTAGGCGCTGAGTTCGCCAAACTGCTGCTCTTCGGGCACGTTGCCCTGGTTGAAGTAGGCGGCGATGTCGCCGTCGAACTCCGAGAAGGGCGTTGCAGAGCGGCCCTCGCGGTAGATGAACCGCCGCTCGGTAAACCGCCGCTCGCTCTGTACAAACGCACCACCGGCTTTGACCGTGGCTCGCAGACCGTCCCAGAAGCCGAAAGGCACCGAGAGGTCGAGGCTCGCGTTGCGAGTGTCGTCGTTGAGATCGCGGAAGAAGCGCGTGGGCTCCTGGCCGCCCGCTCCGGTGAGAGCGAAGGTCGTGTCGATCACCCCCTCGCTACTGACAACGCGGTTGGAGCCGAACGTGAAGAGCCGCAGGTCGGGCTCGTCCTGTTGGTTGTTGCTAAGGGCGCCCTTCCACTCGGCGCGGAGTGTACCGAAGAGGTGCTCGCCGCGTAACTGGACGCTGGAGAGCGAACGCTCCGTATAGCCCTGGGCCTGGCTGCGCAGCGCGCGCGTGCTCGACTGGATATTGATGCCCCCGAGATCGAGCGCTTCCTTCGCGCCGGACTGGGTGCGCAGCATCGTCAGGCCGAACTCATGGTTGCGCACCGGACGGTAGCTGACCGTGCCGGAGCCGCCCCAGTTGACTTCCTCCACCGAACGGGTGTTGCGGAAGAGCGCGGCGTCCAAGGAGTCGAAGTCGACGGCCTCGAAGGCCGCGAGGTCGTTGGAGTAGATCGTGCCGTTGTTGAGCCGGTCGGTTTCGGTGATGTCGCCCGGGTCGCCGAAGCGGCTCGCTGCGAGCACCCAGGCCGCGTTGGTGGCGTCAGGAAACCAAGAGAACGAGCGGCCATAGTTGAAGCTGCCCGTATAGCCGAGTTGACCGCCGAGGAATGTAGCTGGGCCGCCGAGGGAGAGCGACACGCTCTGGTTGAACGGGACCGTTTCCTGGCCCAGCGCCCAGTCTTGGCTGAACGCCTCCGTCAGCCGCTGCGATTCCTCGGCAGCAGCCAGGCGCTCCTCGTTAGTGAGGTTGATGTCCCGCGCCTCGATCTGGCCGGGGATCTCCACGCTCGGGTCGGCCAGCGCGTCCGGGAGCGAGCGCTGCCCGTCGTCGTAGCCGAGCCAGTCAGTGCCACTGCCGCCGTAGGTGAGCACGTCCGAGAAGCTCGACTGCGCGTCATAGGTGGCCGAGAGGCCGAGCGAGAAGGTGAACTGCTCCGGGAACGACTTCGTCGCGATGTCCACGAGACCGCCTGCGAAGTCGCCGGGCTTATCGGGCGTGAAGGTCTTCAGCGTGACAATATTCTCGATGAGGCCCGAGGGCAGCAGGTCGAGCTGGAACGCCTTGCGGTCGGGGTCGGCGCTGGGGAGCGTAGCCCCGTTCAGCGTCGTGTTGGAGTAGCGGTCGCCGAGGCCGCGGACGTAGACGTACTTGCCATCGACCACGCTCGCGCCTGTAACGCTCGCCATCGCCTCGGCGGCATCGCCTGCGCCTCGGCGGCCGATCTCTTCGAGCGAGATTGCGTCGCTCACCTGAGCGGCACGCGCGCGGTCGGCCAGTAGGGCAAACTCGTTGTCGCGGATAAGCCGAGCCTCCACGACGACCTCCTGGCCGTCGCCGAGTTCGAGCGGCTCTTCGCCCATGGCAAGGTCGACTGTAGTGACCTCGTTTGCCGTTACCTCAACGCCCGTGACGCGCTGCGTGGTGAAGCCGATGTAGGTAAAGACGAGGGTGTACGTTCCGGGTGCGACGGAGCCGATACGATAGTCGCCGTCGAGACTCGTCGACGAGCCTTGTGTGGTGCCGTCGATGACGACGTTGACGCCCGGGAGCGTCTCGCCCGTGCTCTGTTCGACGACGGTACCTGCGATGACGCCAGTCTGCGCGAGCAACGCCGGGCTACCGAGTAGGGCGATGCCTAACAGTAGCGCGCTGTATACCAGGAGGCTGCGCCAGCGGCGCACCTGTGTGGTGGTGTCCATGGATGCCTGAAGTTGTGGGTGTGGGGAGAGGGGCCAGGGCGCCAGGGCGCGACTGGTCTTCAGGCCGGCAAGCTAGAGGGCGTCTATTACCTCGCTTTTACCGCCGTATTACCTCATCGTAACCTCGGCGTTCTTCACAACCCCTCCTCGCTTCCTTGTTTCGACATACATTTTGGCTGGGCACGGTGTTCGTGATAGAGACCATCGTGCGCATTCACTGACGAGGAAGCACGCCTGTTGCTCGTCATTTTGCGCGTTGCGCACCCCCGACCTCACACCAGCGTGCTACGAACCGCCGCGATTCTCTTCCCGCTCTGGCTCATGGTGTTCACCGCCGCGAGCCAGACCATCATCATCACGCCGATTCTGCCCATTCTGGGCGAGGCGCTCGATGCGGAGGTCGCCCAGCTCGGCTGGCTAGTCTCGGCGTATTCCTACGCGCTCGCCTTCGCTGCGTTGGTGATGGGTCCCATCTCAGACCGGATCGGGCGACGACGGGTGCTCCTGATCGGCTCAGGCGCAATCGCTGTCGTGCTGGGGCTGCACGGCCTGGCGACCTCGTTTGCGTCATTCGCCTCGGTGCGTGTGCTTGCCGGCATGTGCGGCGGGATGCTCAGCGGGGCTGCTGTTGCCTACTGCGGCGACTACTTCCCCTACGAGAAACGCGGGTGGGCGACAGGCCTCGTGATGAGCGGCGTTCCGTTCGGGCTCGTCATCGGCATCCCGATCGGTCGTGTGCTGGCCGCATCGCTGGGCTATCGCATCCCCTTCATGGCCTTTGCTGTCATCATGGCGGTCGCGTTTCTGATGATCCTGCTACTCGTCCCTCAGCCCGATGTCCAGCGCGACACGGATGCGATCACGCTCAAGTCTGGGTTGCAGCGCTACGGTCGGCTCCTTGGCGACTCGGATGTACGCGTTGCGTCGCTGACATACTTCTTGATGTACATGAGCCTAAGTCTGCTCGTAGTGCTGCTACCGCAGTGGCTCACGGACAACTTCGCGCTCGGCGTGTCGCTATTCGGGCGCCCCCTCCAGTTCGGCGATGTCCAGATCGACTTCATCGCGACGTTGTTTCTCGTGGGCGGAACGGTGAGCGTACTCATAGGGCCCACCGCTGGGACGCTTTCCGACCGAATCGGCCGCAAGCCGTTGATCCTCGCGTCGTGCCTAGGTCTTGCCGCCGTGTCGATGTTGCTGACCGAGCTCGTGGTCGTCCGGTGGGTCGCCTACCCCGTTTATATCGCCATTATGGGCCTCTTTTCGATGAGAATGGCTCCGCTCCAGGCCTTGCTCACTGCACTCGTGCCTGCTCAACAACGTGGCTCGTTTATGTCACTCACCATAGCCATTGGGCAGATTGGCACAGGCTTCGGCGCGACGTTCGCTGGCTGGCTCTACGCGCGCTATGGCTATGTCAGCGACACCCTTGCGTCGGGCGTCGTCATCCTACTGATGGCGTGGCTGGTATGGAAAGCGTTACCTGAGCCTACAGAGGACGCTCAGGCACCCGTGGGCTGATTCTATCCTGAGTGATCCCCTTTTCTTCGTTCTTGTCTGTCTACCATGCTCCACTTCGTTCACGTGCACTTTCGTACCGCTTGGCCTTCTCTCGCTTCTTTGTGGCTGCTAGCTAGCCTTGTCGCTTGCAGTTCTGGTCCGTCTCCACAGGAGCAGGCGCTAGCCGATGGCAACCAAGCCCTTGCCGCACTGCAGTTGGCTGATGCGGAGGAGTATTTCGGCAGGGCTATCGAACTCGACTCAACCGTGGTAGGAGCCTTCATTGGTCGAGGGCAGGTTCGCTATGTGAGCCAGCGATACATGCAGGCTGTTGAGGACATGGATCGCGCCTTAGCGCTAGACCCAGAACTGGGCATGGCGTACTTCCTGCGCGGTTTGAGTCTGCTCGCAACAGACACGCCGGAGCGGTCACTTCCAGACTTGGCACGGGCTGGCGCCTCGGAAAACATTGATACGCAGGACCGCGTGCGCGCTCACCGAATGCGCGCGATCGTCTTCATGAGCATGGAGCAGTTCGAGAGTAGCATCGAAGCACTCACCGAGGCCATAGCGCTTGACCCTGGGAACGGGGCGTTCTACTACGAACGCGGACTCCTCAAGGCTCGGGTTGGGCAGTCTGATGCTGCAGTTGGAGATCTAGAGCGGTTCCTCACGCTACAAGAGGCACTGCCTGTTGCGAACACTGACACGGTGGCATCAATGCAGGCGCTTCAGACGCTCGACAGCTTGCGTGCCTCGAATCCATGATCGCGAGTCCCGAAAGGCACGGTAGCCCCAAACAAAAAGCCCGACCCTCGTGCTGAGGATCGGGCTGAAAGGAACTTGGCGACGACCTACTCTCCCACCTAGTGGCAGTACCATCGGCGCTGCAAGGCTTAACTTCTCTGTTCGGAATGGGAAGAGGTGTACCCCTTGCGCTACAGTCACCAAGAAACGGATGACATATGGTAGCCGAAGTAGAATCACATGGGGCCACGAGCATACTGTGCTCTGGATAACTCCTCTCTTTCGAGAGGTATGCTCAAGGTCGGTGTGTGGGCGTTAAGTCTCATGGGTAATTAGTACGGCTCGGCTGCACGTGTTGCCACGCTTCCACCTGCCGCCTATCAACGTCCTCGTCTCGAACGACCCATAAGGGAAACCTAATCTTGCGGTGGGCTTCGTGCTTAGATGCTTTCAGCGCTTATCCCTTCCCGACATAGCTACCCTGCGATGCAGCTGGCGCCACAACAGGTACACTAGAGGTCAGTCCATCACGGTCCTCTCGTACTAATGATAGATCCGCTCAAGTTTCCTACGCCCGCAGCAGATAGAGACCGAACTGTCTCACGACGTTCTGAACCCAGCTCACGTACCGCTTTAATGGGCGAACAGCCCAACCCTTGGGACCTTCTCCAGCCCCAGGATGCGATGAGCCGACATCGAGGTGCCAAACCTCCCCGTCGATGTGAACTCTTGGGGGAGATAAGCCTGTTATCCCCGGCGTACCTTTTATCCTTTGAGCGACGGCCCTTCCATTCGGAACCGCCGGATCACTAAGACCAACTTTCGTTCCTGCTCGACCTGTGTGTCTCGCAGTCAAGCGTCCTTGTGCCTTTACACTCTGCGCACGATTACCGACCGTGCTGAGGACACCTTTGTGAGCCTCCGTTACAATTTAGGAGGCGACCGCCCCAGTCAAACTACCCACCTAACACTGTCCCTGCGGTTAGGCTCCAACCAAAACAAGGGCGGTATTTCAAGGGTGGCTCCACGATGCCTGGCGACACCGCTTCAAAGCCTCCCGCCTATCCTACACATGTTTTGGCCGAAGTCAATGCTAAGCTGTAGTAAAGGTGCACGGGGTCTTTTCGTCCCGCTGCGGGTACCCGGCGTCTTCACCGGGACCACAATTTCACCGAGCGCGCGGTCGAGACAGTGCCCAACTCGTTGCACCATTCGTGCAGGTCGGAACTTACCCGACAAGGAATTTCGCTACCTTAGGACCGTTATAGTTACGGCCGCCGTTTAC
>JBCBEX010000053.1:0-31343 GCA_038528235.1 Bacteroidota bacterium | reverse complement strand
TCTACGCGCTCGGTGTGGTGCTCTACGAGCTCCTCGCCGGCCAGCGGCCCTACGAGGTGACCAACCTGATTCCGAGCCAGGTCGAGCGCCTGATCTGCGAAACGATGCCTGCCAGGCCCAGCACGGTGGTGCTCGACGCCGATACGGAAACACCGCGCGTCGCATCACGACGGGGACGACTCACAGGCGACCTGGACGTGATCGTGATGAAGGCCCTGCGCAAGGAGCCCGAGGCGCGCTACGACTCGGCGGCGCAACTTCGGGACGACCTCGCGCGCCACCTCGCCGCCCTGCCAATCTCGGCGCGCCCGAGCACGGTCGGCTATCGTGTCCGGTCGTTCGTGCGCCGCCACCGGCTCGGCGTTGGCGCGGCAGCCCTCGTGGTGCTCGCGCTCGTGCTCGGACTCGCGACCACGCTCTGGCAGGCACAGCGCGCCGCCAACGAGGCGGAGGCGGCACAGGCAGCCCGGCTCGTCGCGGAGCGCGAGGCACGCAAGGCACAACAGACTACCGACTTCCTCCTCGATGTCTTCCGCGTCGCCGACCCGACGACCTCGCTCGGCGACACCATCACGGCCCGCGAGATCCTCGACGCGGGGGCGGCCCGTGCGCGCGACGAGTTGCGCGGCCAACCCGATCTCCAGGCGTCCGTGCTCGCCGTCGTGGGCGATGTCTACGCCAACCTCGGCCTCTTCGACCGGGCGCAGCCGCTGCTCCAGGACGTGGTCCAGCTCCGCACCGACACGCTCGGCGCGCACCACCCCGATATCGCGGACGCCCTCGGCGCGCTCGCCGAACTGGAGCGCCAGCGCAGTCGGCTCGATGCCGCGGACTCGCTGTATGCCCTGGCCCTGCGCACGCCTGGGCTGCCTACGCCGCTGCGTGCTCGGCTCCTCGACCAGCACGGCGTCGTGACGATGGACTTGGGGCGCTACGACGAAGCCGACTCGCTCTTTCGCCAGGCGCTCACCCTCTGGGAAGCCGCCACGCCACCTGCCCCCCTCGCTCGCGCGACGACCGCGCTGCACCATGCGGCCCTCCACAACGCCACGGGCGCATTCGGCCTCGCCGACTCGCTCTACCAGGTTGCCCTACGCACCCGGGAGGCCCAACTCGGTCCCGATCACCCGGATGTAGCGACGGCGCGCAATGGCTACGCGACGTTCCTCTACAACACAGGCGACTATGCCACGGCCGACTCGCTCTACCGGCAGGTGTTCGACCGGCGGCTGGCGGTCTTCGGTCCCGACCATCCCGACGTGGCCAACGCGATGACGAACCTCGCCACGACGCTCGTGAGCCTCGGTCGCTACGACGAGGCCGACTCGCTCTACCAGCGCGCCCTCGCCTCGCAGATTGACCGCCTCGGTCCCGAGCACGTTGAGGTCAGCTACACGCTGGGCAATCTCGCCGTCCTCAACTACCACCGAGGTGACTTGAGGGCCGCCCAGGCCCGCTTCCGCGACGTGCTTCGCGTGCAGCGCGCTCTCTTCGGCGAGACGCACGTAGACGTGGCGTTCACCCGCAACAACATCGCGGGCGTCGCACGGGCTGCGGGCGATGTGGCCACAGCCGAACGGGAGTACCGTGCTGCCATTCGTCTCTTCGAGGCTACCGTCGGCGATGCCCACCCCTACACGGCGACGGCGCTCAGCAGCCTCGCCTCGGTGCTGCACGACGAGGAGCGCTGGGCCGAGGCCGCCCGCGCGTATCGGAACGCGCTCACGACCATAGACGCTGCCTGGCCCAACGGCCACCCGAGCCGTGCGGTCGTACAGTCCCGTTTCGGCGACCTGCTCACGGTTCGGCAGCAGGCCGTCGAGGCCGAGACGCTGCTTCGGGAGGCCCTCGCGTCACAGCAGGCGGAGCTTCCCGAGCACGACGCCCGAATGCTCACGACGCAGCGCCGCCTCGCCGACGCCCTCATCGCGCTCGCCCTCGGCGATGGCGACCAGACCTCGCTCCTCGCCGAAGCCGACTCACTGCTGGAACCCGTCCGCGACGCCGACCTCGACGACCTGCGCGCGGAGGCCGCGCGAAGCACAGAGGCACTCCAGCAAGCACGCATGCAGGGACGCTAGCGCCCGCTCCCGTCCCAGCCTACCTTCCGCACGCGCTTTCGCCTTTCCCTACACCGCATGACGCTCACTGTCGATCCGCACCCGCTGCTCCACCTCGCCGCGTTCGAGACGATGCTGCCTGCGTCGCTGGACGAAACGCCGTCGCCCGACTGGCTGACGGCGCTGCTCACGCTCCATCCCGAGACCCCCGTCCAGCGCTCGGAGACGATCCGCGCCACGTCGCGGAATCTGCTGCGCCACGGTGGCTATAAGCCCACCGGACGCGGCAAGCCCGCATCGGAATACCTCGTCCGTGCCGCCGAAAACGGCAAACTCGGATCGATCAACGCCGTCGTGGACGCCTGCAACGTCGTCTCGCTGCACAGCGGCCTGCCGATCAGCGTCGTCGACCTCGACCGAGCAGCAGCTCCGTTCCGCGTCGGCCTCGCCGAGAAAGGGGCAACGTACGCCTTCAATGCAAGCGGGCAGACCATCGACCTTAGCGGCCTGCTCTGCCTCTTCGACGCCGAAGGTCCGTGCGCGAATGGTGTCAAGGACAGCCAGCGCACGAAGACCCACGACGGCACGCGGCGCACCCTCTCGCTGGTCTGGGGCCATCGCGACCTCGCCCCCCACGTTGATGCGGCAACGGCGTGGTATCGGAGCCTGCTGGAACGGCTGGGCGCGGCGACCGAGGCGGTCACGCAGAGCTAGATCGCCGTGCCGCGCGTCTCTGTCATCATCGTGACCTGGAACGGGCGGGCGCTGCTAGAGCAGTGTCTACCCTCGGTCCTCGCCACCGACTTCGAGTCGTTTGAGATTGTCGTCGCGGACAACGCTTCGACGGACGACACCGTCGCGTGGCTGGCAGCGACGCACCCCGAGGTACGCGTCGTCCGGCACCCGGAGAACTGGCTCTTCGCGCGCGGCAACAACGAGGCGATCCGGCACACCGAGAGCGACTACGTCTGCCTGCTCAACAACGACGTGGAGGTGCCCCCCGACTGGCTCGCGCCGCTCGTGCGCGTGCTCGACACGATGCCGGAGGTGGCGGCCGTCCAGCCGAAGCTGCTCCAGCACGGCGACCGGTCGCAGTTCGAGTACGCTGGCGCCAGCGGCGGCTTCCTCGACGCCGTCGGCTACCCGTTCACGCGCGGGCGGCTTTTCGACACACTAGAACCCGACGCGGGACAATATGACGACGCTCGCGGTGTCTTCTGGGCGTCGGGCGCGGCGCTGCTGCTGCGACGGTCTGCGCTGGACGACGTGGGGCTCCTCGACGAGACGTTCGGCATGCACATGGAGGAGATCGACCTGTGCTGGCGGCTGTGGCGGGCTGGGTGGCGCGTGCGCGTGGAGCCGAGCGCCGAGGTCTACCACATCGGCGGCGCCTCGCTGCCGCAGGGCGATCCGCGCAAGACGTACCTCAACTTTCGGAACAGCCTGCTGATGCTGTTCAAGAACCTGCCGCCTCGCGCCTGGCTCGCCACGTTCCCGCGCCGCCTTGCCCTCGACACGCTTGCGGCTGCCCGCGCCCTCGTCGCTGGCCGGCCGCGCGAGACGGCCGCCATTGCCCGCGCCTACCTCGACGCTCACCGGATGCGTGGGGCGTACCTCGACCAGCGCCCTGCGTCGTCGCCCGTCGCCCTGCCCTACCGTCGCTCGATCGCACTCGACTATTTCCTGCGCAAGCACCGTCGATTCTCGGACCTCCCCTCGGAGCACTTCGAACCGCTGCCCGACTGACGCAGCTACGAACCACTCTGCTATGGACGTCGGCGCACAATGACGACGGCGAGCGAGACGAGGACCACGACCATCCCAGCCAGAGCGAGACCGCCTGGGACCTCTTGGAAGAACACGTAGGCAAGCAGCGCAGCGATCGCTGGCTCCGTCAGCGTAAGCAGGCCCAGCATCGCCGCCGAGATGTAGCGCACGGCGTAGTTGAACGAGCCGTGGCCGAGGATCTGCGGGAAGAGCGCCATCACGAAGGTCCAGCCGATCACGTTGAGCGGGGCCGACAGCGAAGCGCCGGTCACGAGCGTGCCGACGAGCGCCGTGAGCATGGCCGCAACGTTGAGCGGGAAGAGGTAGGCGAGAAACGACACGCGCTGCCGCACCGCACGTCCGATCACGATGTAGACCGAGAATAGTGCCGCAGCCGTGAGCGCGAGCCCGTTGCCCAGCCAGGCGCGTGGGAAGACGCCAGCTCCCGCATCGCCCACGCCGATGAGCACCGCGCCGACCAGCCCCACGGCGATCGCGACCCACGTCCGCAGAGACGGCCGCTCGCGCAGCGCCACAACACCCAGCACGGCGATGAAGAGCGGGCTCATCGTCACGAGGACCGTCGCGCTTGCCACGGACGTGTGGTAGAGCGACGTGATCCACAGGATGAAGTGCAGCCCAAGGAAGACGCCTGCGGCCCCGACCAGCATCCAGTCGCGCCGGGCGAATTCCTTCCAGTCGGAACGCGCGCGTGGCACGACGGGCAGCAGCAACGTCACCGCCCACATCGTCCGCCAGAGCGCCACCGTCAGCCCTTCGGCGTCGGAGGCGAACCGAATCAGGATGCCCGCTGACGAGATCGAGACGAGCCCGGCGGTCAGCGCCAGCCAGACGTGCTGCGGCACCGACGCTTCGGTCGTCGCGTTGGGCGTCGTCGTGGCGTCGGGTGAGGCCATGATCAGCAGGGGTGGCTAGCAGAGAGCGCAGCTAGCGGAGCCGGTCCATCGACTTCACGAGGGCGATATCGGCGGCGATGCCGCGCTTGGCGAGCCAGATGAAGACGTAGGCGACTATGGGCAGCGTCAGGCTCCAGTAGGTGAGCAGCCACTCGGCGGGCGGTCCGGCGTCGGTGTCCCGGAAGGTCAGCCCGAGCGCCACGACCACGACCGCGATGAGCGCCAGGTCGAGCCACTGCGCCACCGTAGCGACGCGCTGCTGCTGGGCGCGCTGCTTGTAGAGCAAGATGCTCGCAAAGGCGACCACGGCCGTCATGCCGCCCAGGATGTACGCGGTCGTCGAAAACCACGAGAGCGCCGTGATGGGGCCGACGGTCCAGGCCGCGCTGAGCGCGAGAAACACGGCCAGGCACACCCCAGCTAGGAGCAGAAAGATCGATTGTTTACGCTGGATCATCGGTAGACGACGGACGCGAAAGGGACGAAACGCAGAGAGCCTGACCGAAGCCAGGCTCTCTGGGTGTGAAAACTACGAGGCTGGTGCGCGCCGCTGCGCTGAGGGCGCGTGAAAGGCGCCGCATCCGCGCTAATTGGGCAGTTCGCGCCGCGTCGAGTAGTTGATGCGAAGCGCCTGCGCCACGCGCAACTCCTGCTGCACGTCGTAGAGGAGGCCGGTCTCCGAGTCGGAATCCACCTTCAGCGAGACGATCATGCGGGGCTCCTCCTGGAGCTTGCGGTACATCGTGTCGCGGATCGTGTTGATGTCCTCCACGAGCGCATCGTCGATCTGGACGGCAGGCTCGCCGCGGAGGTCGCCCTCCTTCGCCTCGCCGATGTAGATGTACGAGACGAGGCGCTTCTGCTCGATCTTCTCGATGGCCTCGGCCTGCGGGAGTGCGTTCTGCACGAGCAGCGTCACCTCGCGGAGGACCGTCGTGACCATAAAGAAGATGAGCAGCATGAAGATGATGTCCGGCAGCGACGCGGTCGGAATCTCCTGCTTGGTGCTGGCCTTCTTAGTAAAGTGAGCCATGTCGTTGGGATAGAGGTAGAGTCAGAGCCTGAGGAGCAAGCGCCTGCATGCAGCAAGCGCCGAGGCGATCAGCCGCCCGTGCCTGGGTCAGGCTCTGCAAGCGAGATCTTGATCGGGAACGCATCGGCGACCTGGTCTTCCTGGTCAGCTGGGAGGCGCTCCTTGTAGGTGGCGTAGTCGGGGGCCCCGAAGTTGCTGCGTGCGTAGCCGTCGCGGATGTCCACGTAGGCGCTGCGCAGCTCGTCGAGCACGTCGACGTACATCTCGTAGCTGGCCTGGCGCTCCGTCTTGAACGAGACGATGGCCTTCGAGGGCGTGTCCGCGTAGTTCGGGTCGGCGCCGTTGTTGGTGACGTGGCGGATGACCTCCTGGCGGATGTCGCCGAGCGTCATGAACTCGCCCTCCACGAGCACGTCGCCGTCGCGGTTGACAAGCACCGTGAGGAGGTTACGGTCGCTGATCTCCGGCGGCTCGGTGTCTTCGAGCGGTGGCGGCAGTTCCATGTAGATGCCCGTGTCCACGTCGATGGTGGTGGTCACGAGGAAGAAGATCAGCAGCAGGAACGCGATGTCGGCCATGGACGACGTCGGGATCTCGGCCTCGCGGGTCGTGCGGCGTTTGAGAAGAGGCATGGGGAGTGCAGGTTAGCGCAGGCAGTCGCAGGGGCGGCCCGCTCTGGGGCCGAACGCAGGGCTTACTTGAAGAAGCCGCGGGCGGTCGTGACGAGCAGGCCGACGGCACCGAGGCCGAGCATCGTGAGCGCGGTCATCATCACGGCGTAGCCGCCTGCGCCGACCGAGTAGCTGCCGTCGGGCTTCACGAGCGAGGCGAGGAAGTCGGCCGGGGCCAGCGCGTACCAGACCGCGAAGACGATGAGCGGCACGGCGATGATGCCCAGCGTGATCGGGCTAGACTTGCCGCGCGTCAGGTTCATGACGCCGAAGCCCATGATGAGCAGCGCGCCGATGCCGATGAGGCCGAGGCAGACGTAGATGAGGATAGGAGCGAAGTCCATAAGAGCAGAGGTTGGGGGCGAGCAGATCCGGTGGTGCTAGAGAGAGGCCCTCCGGCCGGATGAGCCGGAGGGCCCGGGGTCTCTCTGGAGTGCGGACTTAGGAGCCAGACTCGATCTGGCCCTGCTCCGAGGTGGCAATGCTGTCGCGCAGCGGGCGGCCCATCTGCATCATGGCCAGCGCGTCGATCAGTTCGACGGAAGCTTCCTCCATCTCGACCACGATGCGGTCGATCTTCGAGACGCAGTAGTTGTAGAACACCTGCAGGATGATGGCCACGATCAGGCCGCCGACCGTCGTCAGGAGGGCGACCTTGATGCCGCCGGCCACGAGGCTCGGCGAGATGTCACCCGCCTGCTCGATGGCGTCGAACGCCTCGACCATCCCAACGACCGTCCCGAGGAAGCCGAACATCGGGGCGAGCGAGATGAAGAGCGAGAGCCACACGAGACCGCGCTCCAGGAAGCTCATCTCGATGGAGCCGTAGGAGACGACCGCCTTCTCGACGGCGTCGATGCCCTCGTCGTAGCGCAGCAGGCCCGCCTGCACGACCGAGGCCACGGGGCCGCGCTGGTTGGCGCAGACTTCTTCGGCTGCGGAGATGCCGCCGCTCTCCAGCGCGTCCTTGACGCTGCGGATGAACTTGCGGGTGTTGATGTCGGCGCGGTTGAGCGTGATGATGCGTTCGAACGCGATGGCGAGGCCGATCACGAGCGAGATAAGCACCGGCCACATCCATTGGCCGCCTTCGTTAAAGCGCTTGACGAGTTCGTTGGCGAACGTGTCATTCGCGGCGGCTTCCTGTAGCAACAGCAGCGCGTAGTATTTCATGCGTCTACCTCAAGGGGGAATCGTGTCCAGAGAGTGGGTGAACGAGATGGAAGAACCGGGTGCTCCGACGCTAGATGGGGAGACTAGGTGGGTGGCAGCACGCCGGGCGTGAGATCCATTCACCAATATGACGAATAGCGTTCACATTGTCAACGCGACTCCAGAGCCCCCACCCCATTCTCTCTGACGGATTGCCCGGGGATTGGAGGGCGGTCGACACGTGCTAGACACGAAGCGGGCGGCAGAGTTGCCCCTACCGCCCGCCCTGTCTGTTCAGGCGCCTCGGCGCCCCGAATGCGCCTAGTCCACAGACGCTCGCAAGTCGGCGAGGTCGCCCACGGCGGGCCACAGCAGGAGCGCCTCCTGGAAGGTGCGGTCCACCTCCTGGATCACCGGGTAGAACGCGTCCACGCCATAGAGCCGCCGCGCCAGGAACGCCTTGATGCGCGCCTCCACGTCGCCACGTTCGCGGGCTAGCTGCGCTTCTACGAACACGGACTCCTGGGTGTCTTCGGTGGCCTCGTCCACGACCGGCACGCCCTGCGCGTCGGCGTAGGTCAGGAATTCGGTCCAGAGGTCGTCGCTGAGGCGGTACTCGCGGATGAACTCGCGCTCGCGGTCGCCCCAGCTTTCGCGGAACGAAGGATCCTCGTCCAAGAAGTCGCGGGCGAACTGGCTGTCGAGGCTCTGGCGAATCACCGTCCGGAGCGCCGGGCCTGCCGAGTCCGGCACGACGACGTAGTCGGGCAGGATGCCGCCGCCGCCGAAGACGTCGCGCCCAGCGTCGGTCTCGAAGCGGAGGCTGTCGGGGTAGGCCGCCGCCAGTTCGGTCGAGGGCAACACGGAGCGGCCGGACTCCTCGACGGCTTCGATCTCGCCCTCGCGAACGGCGAGCTTGCCCTCGTAGTAGTCTTCAGCGCCAGCGCCACGCTCATAGGCGGTCTGGATGAGGCGGCCGCTCGGCGTGAAGTAGCGCGAGATGGTCATCTGGAGCACGGCGCCATCGTTGAGCTGGAACTGCTGCTGCACGAGGCCCTTGCCGAAGGTGCGCCGCCCGACGATCACGGCGCGGTCGTGGTCCTGCACGGCGCCCGCCACGATCTCGCTCGCCGAGGCCGAATTTTCGTCCACGAGCACGATGAGCGGCTTGCCCTCGAACGAGCCGCCCGGCGTGGCGGTGTACTCCCGGTTGTACGCCACGTGGCGGCTGTCCGTGTAGACGATCATCTCGTCGTTCGGGAGGAACTCGTCGACGATCTTGACAGCTTGGTCCATGTAGCCCCCGACGTTGCCACGCAGGTCTAGCACGAGGCGCTCCATGCCCTGGTCGCTGAGGTCGTTCATGGCCGTCATGAACTCGTCGTAGGTCGAGCGCGCGAAGCGCTGGAGCTTGATGTAGCCCGTCTCGTCGTCCACCATGTGCGCGGCGACGAGCGTGTTGAGCGGGATGTCGTCGCGGGTGATGGTGAAGGCGAGCGGGCCGCGGAAGCCGCGGCGGCGCACCGTCACGTCAACCTGCGTGCCCTTCGGTCCCTTGAGGTAGCGCTGGACTTCCTCGGTGGAAAAGCCCAGCGCGGTCGTGTCGTCGATGGTGAGGATGCGGTCGCCCGGTTCGAGGCCCGCCTCCTCGCTCGGCCCGCCGACGATGGGCCGCAGCACGGCGAGCGTGTCCTGGTCGTCCTCGCCGTCGATGAACTCGTAGTAGATGCCGATGCCCTGGAACGAGGCATCGAAGTTCTCGCGGACGCTGCGCATCTCCTCAGCGTCGATGTAGACCGAGTGCGGGTCCAGGCCCTCGATCATGCCGAGGATGGCGTCTTCGGCGAGGTCGGCGGAGTCCACGCGGTCGACGTAGTTGCGCGTGACGTAGCTGTAGGCCTCTTCGAGCTTCTTGAGGTTCTGGTAGGGGTCGTCGCTGGAGGCGGCGTCGCGGACCTGCATGCCGAGCAGCAAGCCGACGAGGAGGATGCAGCAGCCAGCGAGGACGAGGGTTCGGGTGTTTCGCATCAAGCGGGAGGTTGGCGCTGAGCGCATCGCATGAGAGAAAAGGCGCAGCCGAGACCGGCGCGGCGTGGGAGGATCGTTATAGCGCAGGACGGTGCGCAAGTTCTACCCTCTACAACCCCAACGTGACCGCATTTCGCGTCCTGTCCCGCCCTACGTGCGACGAACGGCCCCGTTGCGGTGGTGAACCGCCCCTCGGCACGCTGGACGGCGCGTCTACGTGGACGAAAAAGCAGCATCGCCCAACCCAATCCAGGCTGACCCGCGCTGCGTTCAGTCGAACAGCGCCGAGATGCGCCGCCGCTCGATGGCATGGACTGCCGTCTCGCCGCACGCGCGCACGGCGTGGATGAGGTGTTCGAAGCGCGCGTCGGTCGCCACGCCGGCTTGCCAGCGCGCGTAGATCTGCTGCGCGATCACGGCGAGCTTGACGAGGCCGTAGACGTAGTAGAACACCACATGCTCAACAGGGCGCCCGGTTGCGGCCTCGTACTGCGCCACGAACTCCTCGCGCGTCGGCGTGCCCGGCCACGTCGTCGGGCTGACGTTGAGACTCCGGAGCACCGGGTGGTCGCCGGGCTCGATCCAGTAGCCGAGCGTGCTACCGAGGTCCATGAGCGGGTCGCCGACGGTCGCCAGTTCCCAGTCGAGGATGGCGCGGATCTGCGTGAGGTCGTCCGGGTCGAGGATGAGGTTGTCGTGCTTGAAGTCGTTGTGGATGAGCGACGCCGCGGAGGCGCGGTCGTACGACTCGCCCGGCTGGTGCTCGTCGAGCCAGGCACACGCGCGGTCGATGTCGGGCACGGGGTCGGTCTGCGCCTGCTGCCAGCGCTGCGCCCAGCCCTCGACTTGGCGGCGGACGTAGCCTTCGGGCTTCCCGAACTCCGCCAGCCCGATCGTCTCCAGGTCGAGGCCGTGTAGCATCGCGAACGTGTCCACGAACGTCTCCGCGATGCCCGCGACCGTTGCCGCGTCCGGGATGTCGGTCGTCGTCCCGCGCAGGATGACTCCGTGGACGCGCTCCATCACGTAGAACGGCGCTCCGATGACGTTTCCGAAGCCATCATAGGCGAGCGGCTTCGGGACCGGGAGGTGCCTGTGCAGCTTGTCGAGCATCATCCACTCCCGCGTCATGTTGTGCCCGCCCTGCACATCTGCGCCGACGGGCGGACGCCGCACCACGAGTTGGAGGGGCCCTCGCTTCTCGTCGTCCAGGATGACGCGATACGTCAGGTTGGAGAAGCCATGCGGGAACTGGCCGATCGTTGCCGGGCCTCGCACCCCGAGGGTGTTCTGGAGATAGGCGTGGAGCTTCTCGACGTTGAATGGGAAGGGCGACGCCGCAGGCTGCTCACGAGGCATGGTGGATTTTCGATGTTGGATTGACGATTGGCTGATTTGGCGTGCGTATCAAGCACCCCGGCACTACGAATCGAACATCACAAATCGACTTTCTCTTTCGAGAGCCAGCCGTAGCGCGCCTGGAAGAGCTGCTGGGCGAAGAAATAGAGCTCGTAGTCGAGGTCGTGACACTCACGGAGCTTCGGGAGCACCCTCGGGTTGAGGTCGTCGATGTCCTGAAGGGTGCGGCGCTTGGTCGCGGCGGCCCAGCGCTTTTCCTGCGGCGCGTAGGTCCAACCGAGCGTGTGTTCGAACGCGCGGACGGTGTCCTGGAAGCGGTCCTGCACACCGAAAACCGCACACGACTCCAGGTTGCGCTTCGCCGCGTCGAGGAGGCGCTGGCGAAAGAGCGTGCTGCGGCGGAGCGTCGGATAGAGGCGGTCGTAGTGCAGACCGGCCATGAAGCGCGCCTGGCGGTTCTCGAAGCGCTCGTCGCGGTAGAACTGCACCAGCGTGACGCGGTCGGCGAAGTTGCGCAGCGGGTGCCGCTCCCAGAGGTCGATGTCGTCCTGGCCGCGGATGTAGTAGTACCAGCTCACGGCGCGCTCCAGCGGCTCGCGGATCACGGTCGCGTAGCGGACAGGGCGGCGCGTGAAGCGGTGCAGCCCGTGCGGGATGTGGCCGATGAAGGCGGGGGCCTTCCAGCCGTGGCGCGCGTAGCGGGTGACGCTCGCCGAGCGCATGTAGCCCGGCGCGTTCGGCTCGATGAGCGCCTTGATGAGTGCCGTGCCCGCCGTCTTCTCAACGTGGACGACGACGAGTTGAGGGTCCTGAGTCGTGGGTCGCAGGTCCTGGGTCATGGATCGAGTGCGGTGTGCGGAGAGGTCGGCAAGCTACGTGCGGTCCTGGTTGACCGCGTTCTCCCAATCTTGTCATGCTGAACTCGATTCAGCATCTCAACAAACCGATTGGAGATCCTGAACCAAGTTCAGGATGACACGGCGGCAACTGGGGCCTCACCGATAGCATCACACCACGCGCCGCCTTGGTGTGCGTCGCATCACGCCTCCACAGCGTCACGACTTCGCGACTCTAGCCGTGAAGTGAACTGTTGAGAACCGCGAGCCGATAGCTCCGCTACAGCCCTCCGCTCATCTCGGCGCAAACAGCTTCCACCTCGGCGACGGTCTTGGGGATGGCGGGGCCGAGCACGCGCAGGCCGTCGTCGGTGACGAGCACGTCGTCTTCGATGCGGACGCCGCCGAAGCCGCGGCCCTCGTTCATCGTGAGGTAGCGCTCGATCTCGGCGTAGTCGAGGAACGCGGCGTGCTTACCCTCGGCTTTCCACGCCTGGACGAGCGCCGGAATGAAATAACACCCCGGCTCGACGGTCACGACGAAGCCCGGCTGGAGGCGTCTTCCGAGGCGTAGCGCGGCGAGCCCGAACTGGTCGCTGCGCGTGACCTCGGCGTCGTAGCCAACGTAGTCCTCGCCGAGCGCTTCCATGTCGTGCACGTCGAAGCCCATCATGTGGCCGAGGCCGTGCGGGAAGAAGAGCGCGTGGGCCCCCGCCGCCACGGCCTGCTCCGGATCGCCGCGCATCAGCCCGAGCGCCGTGAGCGCCTGCGCGAGGCGCCGCGCGGCCACAAGGTGCACGTCGCGGAACGGCACGCCCGGCCTGATGGCGGCGAGCGCCGCGGTCTGCGCGTCGAGGACGGCTTGGTAGATGAGCCGCTGCGGCTCGGAGAAGACCCCGTCAGCGGGAAACGTCCGCGTGATGTCGGCAGCATAGCCCGAGGGCGCGACGGCCCCGGCGTCAGCCAGGACGAGGTCGCCACGCTTGAGCGGCGTGCCCGTTGGATGGTTGTGGAGCGTCTCGCCACGCGCGGTGAGGATGATCGGAAACGACACGTCGCCGCCGCCTGCGAGGGCCGCGCCGCGCATCCAGCCCGCCGTCTCCCACTCCGCCGTGCCAGGCTTCGCGTGGCGCATGGCAAGCCGGTGCATCGCGTTCGTGACGGCGAGCGCCCGCTCGATCTCGGCGACCTCGGCGTCGGACTTCACCGAACGCTGGGCCACAATCGCATGGATGAGCGGCTCCGAGACGTGCCCGCCGAGCGTATCCGGGAGCGTTCCGAGCAGCGCGGCCAGGTGTTGCCTTGTCGCCGCGCGGTAGGGCGGGATGATGTGCACCGGCCGGCCCGCGTCGATGGCGGCGAGCACGTCGGGGCCGAGATCGGCGAGCGGCTTGGCCGCCTGCGCCCCAATCGCCTGCGCGCGTTCGGCCAGCGACGGCTGCGGCCCCTCCCACACGACATCGTCCAGCGACGCCTCCGGGCCGTAGAGCGTCGCCGTCCCCGCGTCGAGGTCCACGACGCCGACGTGGTCGGGTTGATCGAGGCCGAAGAAGTAGCGGAAGGTGCCGTCCTGCCGGAAGCCATAGTGGTTGCCCGCGTAGTTCATCGACGCGGCCGGGTTGCCGGGGATGAGCGCGAGGCCCGACTCGCCCGCGGCTACGAGGTCGGCAGCGAGGCGCACCCGGCGCGGGGCGTAGACGCGGGGCGAGAACGGCACGAGCGGAGACGACATAGCAGGACGGGGTGACAGACGTGGGAAGCCGACCGTCCCATCGCGGACGCCCGGTGTTCGATGATACGCGACGAGGCCCTGCGGGCGTGGCTGTACGGCGCCTGTTTCGGTATCGAAGCGGGCGCGAGGCTGCTGCTGCGTATCCCGTCTCGTTTTGGGGACTGTGCCGGACCTGCTGTCTCATCGTTCGACCTGCCAACGTTCAGTGGGCGCGGTGCGACTGTGGACGTGTCCGCGTCGCACGCTGAACCCTGATTTGAGACAACGGCACGGCGCTTGGGACACCCGTGCCTGCACACACCGTCCGCTGTGGCATACACACCCGGCCATCGCAGGCATTCCCGCTCAGGCGGGCTCCTACTCTTTCGGACCAGCCGCACCGAATCCCATGCCTCGCTTCGCTGTCGCCGCCTGCCTTGTTCTCGCGCTCGTGGCCGCTTCTGCCATGACGCGCCCCACAGACGCAACGCACGCCGCCGAAACCGCCGCGCTCAGCTCTGAAGCGCACGCACTCGTCGCTGACCTTCAGGTCGCTGCCGCCACCCAAGCTGACCACCCGCTCGCTCTCCTCGACGCCCCGGAAACGTTTCAGGCCCTGACGATCTACCGCAACCACGGCAGCTTCCGCCTTACGGCCTACGCGGTCGGCAAGGGCCTCCTCACCTTTACCGACAGCCACGGCACCGAACGCCTCCAGGTCCGCTTCGACCGCACCGGCGTCCTGGCCACCCAAGCCCTGAGCTAAGCTTCCCCTCTCGCATTCACCCGAGGCACCTCCCGGCCTTCACCCCGGCCGGCCCTCTCGGTACGCGCGGCGCGCCCCCCACCACCGGGGCGCGCCGCGCTTTGCGTTCGCACCATGGCGGGGAGCCCCGTCAGGCTTCCCCGCAAGGGCCGCGCTCGGCGAGGTAGCGCAGCAGCTTGCGCTTCGCGACGGGCATGAGCGTGGCGTCGGTCGGCACGGTGACGTCGGCGTGGACGCAGTAGGTCGCCGGGTTGGGCAGGTCGCGGTGCTGCTCGGCGAGCGCGCGCTTGCAGGCTCCGGGCTCCGTGGCCTCCTCGGGGAGCGGCACTTCGGAGGTGCGGAGGCTGCGGTAGCGCGCGTCGCCCTCGCCAGGGGCCACGAGCACGCTCACGGCATAGCGGACCGCGCGCCAGCCGGTTTCCTCGGGGATGAGGAGGTAGCCTTCGTCCTGGTAACGTGGCACGAGGCCGACGGCCTCGACCGCCGTGTGCGACTCCACGAACTCGTAGATCGCCTGCCCTTCCTCGATGGCCTGCGTCAAGCGCGGCAGCGTCCAGTCGACAAGGTCGCCGACGGGTAGCGCGTCGAGGCCGGGCACGTCGGGGCGCACATAGACGACCTCGCGCTTCTTCCAGTCGATGCCCTGGATACGACCGGGCTGCGCACTGCGGAGCGTTGCCGATTGGTCACGCAGCGCGACGAGGTCGCGGCGTAGCCGGATGAGGTCCGCGAGGTGCGGATAGACGCGCGTCTGGTCGAAGGCGCGGCGGACGCGCTGCAGGCCCGCCAAGAGGCGGTACCGGACGAGTTCGGCGTCGTCGGAGACGAAAAGGTCGAGCGTCAGTGGGTGATGCGTCGCCATGACAGGTGGTGCTGCACGGTGGAGTCGGTGATGAAATCGGGGCGGGCGAAATCCCCGAAGCGGCCCATGAATACAGGCTACTCCTCACAAACGCAAACCACTTGCCAATCCCCACCAAGATGTTTATTACCAATAGTATATAGCACTCATATTGTAAGAGTGCTAGCAGCTCTCGTTCGCAACTGCTTCGCCCACCGCTCCTCGTCACGCATGGCCGACGAATAGCCGCCCTACCCAGCTAGCCAGGCAACGAGGAAACGCAAGAGGCCACGCACTGCACGAGGCGAGGATGCTCCTATCGGAAGTGCGCTCCCGATCAGTCTGCCGACCAGCACTGCGGCTAGCGTTCGAAACGGTACGTCTCCATCACCTCGGGATCCGTAGCCACCTCGACGACGCCCTTGCACTTCTTGCAACGGAAGGTGACCGAACTCGGACGCGGGTGCGTGCCGAGGACGAACCGGAGACTCGAGATTGGGCTGTACGTCCGCTCCGCTACGACGTGCGGGTCATTCCGGTCGTAGCCATGAACACAGGGCGGTGCTTCGGGCTCCTTGGAGGGACGCGGGGCCATCGCGCGCTCCGCGGCGAGCCGACGGCGGCGTTCGCGGTCGCGGCTCTCCTGAAGGCGGCTCTCGACGATCTGCGCCTCTTTCTTTGCGTTCGCAGCATTCCAGCGAGTGATCGCCCGGTCCAGCGACCAACGGCCGCCGCCCCAGATCGCGTAGACGCAGAGCAACGCGAGGACCAGCGCCGAGAACGCGAACGACTGGTTCGCCGCTAAGAATGACTCGGGGAAGTGGACGAAGAACGCCGCGCCGAAGAGCACCGGAATCTGGAGGAGCGCTGCCACGCGCGTGATCATGCCAACGGCAAGCAAGAGTCCTCCGCCGAGGTGGGCTAGGCCGACGTAGTGGGCGAGCGCCACGGACGAGAGCTCGCCCCCGTCGGCTCCCGCCAGTTCGACGACGGCACCGGAATCGTTGAGGAAGACGATGCCGCGCGCGAACAGGCCAACGCCGAGGTAGATGCGGATGAGGTCCAGGGCGATGTCGCGGTGCGCGTCGGCCCAGGTAGTCAGGCGATCAGGCATGAGAGCGGGGGTCAAGAGACGAGCTTTCAGTACGAATTGAAAGTTCACAGTTTCTCTTTGAGTTCGACGAAGCCCCCCGGGTTCCGCGCGCAGCCGAGATTCACTGGCGGGGCCGTGCGCGACCCGCCTCCACGTTGATCTCCGGCGTATGTCGGAGCCGAGTTGCGTGACTTCGCGCGCAGAGCCTCCACGCCCTCCTTCCTAGCGCCCGAGCCAGTAGGTCACCTTGACGAGGAAGATGTTCTCCGAGGGCAGGTCGAACACCGCGCCGAGGTCGCGCCCGAGGTCGAAGTTGCTCACGAGGTCGTCGCCCACGCGCTCGTGCTGCCAGACGAGGAAGACCGCCGAGCCGGGGCGGTACTCCCACCGCAGCACCGCCGTCCCCTGCAGCACCCGCTCGTTGAAGTCGACGCGGCGGGAGATCTGGAACGAGTCAGCGGTGCCAGGATCACCGTCGGCGTCGATCCGAAGCCGGTTTCCTGTAGGGTCGGGTACAAACATACCGTCACCATCGAGGTTGCCGCGCTCGATGGCGTCGTCCCCAAAAACGTCAAAGTCGTACGTGCGAGGACGGGCAAGCCCTTTGAGTTGGCCGTAGTCCACTACGAAGATCGATGGGCGGAGGAACAGCTCGAACGACAGCTCAGGCGTGAACGTCCAGTCGAGGCGTGCCCCAAAGACGAACTCAGTCGTGCGGGTGTCGGAGAAGACGTAGCGCCGGCCGAACGTGGCCGCAGCGTTGCGGTCGTCGGTGCTGCGATAGAACTGAAGCGGGTTGGTCTGCCAGTAGATCTCCGGTTCCAGTTCGAGGCGCACCGAGGGCGACGGTCGCCAGCCCAACTCTGTCTGGATGCTGGCCGAGGAGCCATCGAGCCCGGTGAGTTCGCCATCGACCTGGACCTCGGCGTAGACGGTGCGGCTCCGGTCGGTGTAGCCCGTGAGGATGCCGCCGACTTCGGCGGGCTTGCGCATCAGCGGGCCGCCGCGTGTGAGGCGGATGTCGAACACCTCAGGCCGCACCACGGCGCTCGCGAAGATGCCCCACCGATTCTCGAAGAAGAGATCGGCGAAGCCGCGCACGTAGGCCGTGACGAGGTCGCCGCCGTAGCTCCAGGTGAGGCCCTGGTTGGACGACAGCTCCCAATAGCGCAGCAGCGGACTGCTGGGACGCGGCTGCCGGTAGGCGACGTTGCCCGCCAGCGAGAGCCCATCGGCACGGGTCTGGAAGCCGAGGTCGTTGAGTTCGAAGCCGGGCGTGGCGGTGGTGGCGGTGAGCGAGCCGAGCCAGCGGCCTGAGAACTTGCCGAACGACACCTGGCTGTAGAGCCCCGAGAGGCTCGTGGCGGCCGTGTCGACGGAGACGTAGCCCGCGTCAGGGCGCTGGTAGTAGCGGATCGAGCGCCGCTGGAGCCGGGTGATGAAGTCGGTGCTCCCGCGCACGTGTGACAGCGCGCCGATACCGCTGAGCACCCAGGTTCGCCCGCCGCCGAACGCGTGCTCGAAGTCGAGGCCGACTGTGTAGGCGCCCGAGGCGAGGTTGTCATTCAGGAGCGCGCCATCGCCGAGCGCGCGGTTGGTCGCCGTGACGAGGCCGCCGAACACCGAACGCCCGCCGCGGAAGCCGCGTCGCGCCCGCACCACGCCGTAGTTGACCCACGGCTGCACGGTCGTTTCGCCGCGCACGAGGTTGCCCTCGTCGTCGACGTTGGCGAAGCGCGCCGTCTCGCTGGTGGTGACGGCTTCGAGGACGCCGAGGTCCCAGTCCCCGATGCGCCCCGTGAACTTGGCAGCACCGGCGATGGTCGTCTCCGTCGGCGCCTCCACGAACGTGCCGCCGACGCCGACGCGCGGGCTCGCCCCGATGCGGCGCGTGTAGAAGAAGTCGCGCGGGGCGAAGTCGCTGTTGAAGGTGCGCGTGCGACCGAAGTCGAAGATCTCGGTGCCCTCGACGAAGAACGGCCGCTGCTCGCGGAAGAAGTCCTCGAAGATGGTCAGATTGAGCACGGCTGGGTCGGCCTCGACCTGCCCGAAGTCGGGGTTGAACGTGGCGTTGAGCGTGAGGTCGCTCCCGATGCCGAGCTCGAGGTCGGCCCCGGCGGCGAAGCGGAGCGCGTTGGCGTCGAAGAACGGGTCGGCCTCGTCGCCAGGGAGGCGCTCCAGACGGAGGGCGGAGTAGGGTAGCACCTCGGCGCGGGCGCGCGGCTGCAGGCTCCCGACGCCGCGCAGCGTGCCGAAGCGCGACACGTAGCCGAGCACGTCGGGGAGAATCGGGGCCCAGAACGACGCCTCGTCGCGGTGGGCGATGTCGCGCTGGAGCTGCAGCCCCCATGCCGGCGTGCCCGCATCGAAGCGCAACTGGGAGAGCGGGATGCGAAACTCGGCGCTCCAGCCGTAGTCGGTGCGCGCCGTCCGGACCGCGTAGACGCCGTCCCAGCTGTCGTCGGCGTCGGTGTCGTTGAAGAGCACGCCGTCCTGCTGCGTGCCGCCCGCGGTGACGGCGAAGTAGTAGCCTGTGCGCCCATCGCCCCGCCCGTCGATGTCCACGGAGACGCGGTCGCTCTCCGGGTAGGTGTCGCGGCGCGAGACGCGGGCGAGGTAGGTGCTCGGGTCGGCGACGTAGTTGCGGAAGGCGACGTAGAGGGCGTCGTCGTCGAAGAGCACGAGGGCCTCGGTGCGCTCGCTGCTCGGCTGGCCCGCATCCGGCTCGCGCTGGACGAAGTCGGTCGCGACGGACGCCGCCTCCCACGCGGCCTCGTCGATGCGTCCGTCGATGGCAATGCGCCCGCTGCGACGCTCCGCCTCAAGCGTAGGCAGCGCGGGTTGAGCGGACTGAGCGAGGAGGGGCGCCGCCAAGCCCGACACGAGGACGAGGAGGACAAGCGCGGTGGTGGCGCGCGCGGAGGTCCACATAGAACAGACAGAAGGGTGGGAAGATGGGCGGCCAAGATACCGCCGCGTTGCTCACCTCCCAACCGTCATGCCTGGCTCTAGGGTTCCACCCGTGTGGCTCGCTCGCGCACGTTCCTCAGGAGCCGATCCAATACGTCGCCTTGAGCAGGAACACGTTCTCGACCTCGTCGCGGAACGCGTCGCCGAGATCGCGGCCGAAGTTGAACGTCCCTGCGTCGAGTTGGTCGCTGCCGATCGAGCCGGCGCGCTGCTGCTGCCAGACGAGGAAGATCGCCGAGGCGGGGCGGTATTCCCACCGAAGCACGGCATTGCCGCGCAGCGAGCGGAACGTGAAGTCCTGGCGGTCGATGCGGAACGTCTCGCCGCCGTCGCCGGGGTTCACCTCGAAGGTGTCACCCTCGGCATCGGGAACGAAGGTGCCGTCCTCGACCTGGCCGCGCGTGATGGTGCCGGTGTCGTCCCCGAACACGTCGAAGGTGTAGGTGCCCGGCTCGGCGAACTGCTTGTAGTTCTCGTAGCGGTAGGCCGCGATGAACGGCCGCGCGAAGAGCTGCAGCGTGAGCGTCGGCGAGAACGTCCAGTTGAGGCGCATCCCGAGCGAGACGTTCTGGCTCGTCACGTCGGCGAAGAGATAGCGCGTACCGCCGGTCGCCGTCATCGCTGCGGCGTCTTCGGTGCCGACGTACTGGTCCGTGTCCTTCTCCCAGCCGAGTTCGGGGTTGACCTCGACGGACACGGTCGTGTTGGGCCGCCAGACGAAGGTGCTGAAGGCGTAGCGGTCGTACTCGCCGGAGGTGTCGAACCGCTGGTTGAAGCCGCCCTCGACGGCGAACGGCTTGCGGAAGTCGGAGAACGAACCCAGCAGCGTCCGGAGACCGGCGGGGTAGGTCGAGCGCGGGCCGCCGCGTGTCAGCCGGTCGTTGGTGCCGGGCGGGATGTAGATCGCGTTGCCGAAGAAGCCCCAGCGGCTGCTGAACTGCACGTTGCTGAAGGTGCCCATGTAGCCGTTGATGCGGTTGCCGTCGCGGTTCCACCCGCCACCGCCGAAGAAATTGACGCGCCAGCGGTTGAGCAGGTCAGACGCGGGGTTGTTGTCCTGGTAGCTGGTGGCATAGGAGAGCGCCCGGACGCCGGCGCGAAACTGGAAGCCGAGGTCGTTGACGTCGAAGCCGGGCGCGATATCGGTGTAGGTGAGCGAGCCCGTGACGTGCTCGCCGCGGATCTTGGCGATGGAGAGTTGGCCGTAGTAGCCGCTGAGCGAGGTCGCGCTGGAGTCGACGGAGGCCGAGGCGTCGTCGGGGCGCTGGTAGTAGCGCTGGGGCGCGCGCTGGAGGTCGGTGATGACCGACGTGCTGCCGTTGACGCGGCTGAACGCGCCGACGCCCGAGACGGCGTAGGTCTGGTCGCCGAACTGGTGCTCGAAGTCGAGGCCACCGACATAGGCGCTCGACGGCATCAGGTCTTCGAAGACGGGGTCGTCCGCGAGGCGACGGTTGGCGGCGGTGACGAGGCCGCCCACAACGGTCTGGCCGCCGCGGAAGTCGCGCTTGACGCGCCCGACGGCATAGTTGGCCCACGGCTCCACGATGGCCCGCTCAATCGGCCCGTCACCGACGACGTGCTGGCCGTACTCCCGTGTGGTGACCGCTTCGAGGACGCCGACGGACCAGTCACCGACCTTGCCCGAGAGCTTGGCGGCACCTGCGATGGTCGTCTCGTTGGGACTATCCACGAAGTCGGCGTCCCCAAAGTCGTCGCTGAGGTTGCGGCGCGGGCTGCGGCCGATGCGGCGGCTGTAGAAGAAGGTCGGCCGGAAGTCGACGTTGAACGTGCGCGTGTTGCCAAACTGGAAGATGTCCACGCCCTCGACGAAGAACGGGCGGCGCTCCTCGAAGAAGTTCTCGAACTGCGAGAGGTTGACGACGGCCGGGTCGGCCTCGACCTGCCCGAAGTCGGGGTTGAGCGTGGCCGTGAGCGTGAGGTCGCTCGTAAGGCCATAGCGGAGATCCGCGCCAACGTTTGCGCCGAGGTCGTTTTCGCTGTAGAACGGGTCGGCGGCGTCGCCGGGGACGCGTTCGAGCTTGCTGGCGACGTAGGGCGTGACTTCGAGGCGGCGCGGCGCGCGGAGCCCGCGCAGGTCGAGCAGGCGGCCGAAGCTGGAGACGGTGCCGCTGGCCTCGGGCGGGAACGGCGCCCAGAAGTCGCTCTCGCCGTTGTGGACGATCTCGCGGCCGAACTGGATGCCCCAGTCCTGCGCGCCCTCGTCGGCGCGGAAGCGCAGCTGCGAGAGTGGGATGCGGAACTCGGCGGTCCAGCCGGTCTCCTCCACGGAGGTCGCCACGTCCCAGACGGCGTCCCAGCTGGTGTCCTCCTCGACGTCGTTGTAGATCAGGAAGTCGCGCGGGCTGCCCGCGGGCGTGACGGCGAAGACGAACGCGGTGCGCCCGTCGTCATAGCTGTCGAAGGCCACGAGGGCGAGGTCGCTCTGGATGAAGTCGTCGCGGCGGGCCATGCGCGAGATGAGCGTGCTCGGGTCGCGGAGGTAGCAGCGGAAGCCGACGTAGATAGCGTTGGCGTCGTAGAGGACGCGGACCTCGGTGCGCTCGGTGGCGGGGTCGCCCGGCACGGGCTCGCGCTGCGTGAAGCCGCTCGCGACGGGTGCGCTGGCCCAGGCCCCCTCGTCCAGGCGTCCGTCGATGGAGAGGGTGGCGGTCGTCGCCTCAGCGAGGCTGACCGCGCTCAGCTTGGGCGGGCCCTCGCCCTGCTTGCCGCCAGGCGGGTCGGACGATTGCTCACCCGCGAGGGCTATCGGCGCAAGAGCCATCGGGCCGACGAGCGCGAGAAGGAGGACGAGGCGGCGCGTAGCGAACAGCATCAGACGAGCGGGGGGGCGGCTCGGAAAACAGAAAACGAGAGGCTTACGAGGGCGGCGGCGCAAAAGTGACGAGGCGCGGCCGTCTGTCACAGGCAGAAGGCGACCCGGTGCGCACAGGACACACCAGGTGGGCACACGTTGCCCAGGGAGCGAGGAGCGGTTGGCGGGCCGCTCGGAGAGAGCCTAGTCGGATCAGCAGGGGTCGTGGGCCTGCTCGTAGGCGAACGGACGGTCCAAGGTGAATGCGCTCTGGAACGCCTGCCCAATCTTCAGGTGGACATCGACGTTCATGTCGTCGAACGCGGCTTCGAGGTCGTCGGCGATGCCGTCCCAATCCACGCTCTCGACGGCCTCCTCAACGATGTCTTCCATCTCGTCGGCGAGGTCGTCCCAGTCGAGATCGACCTCCACCTCGCCGTTGACGACGAGCCGGAAGCCGTGCTCGTCCACGCGGACATCGAGGTCGTCGTCCGCGTCGGAGTAGGAGAAGGACGAGGCCTGGGCGAGCCGGTGTGCGGCGCGGAGCGTGTCGACTACGGCCGTGCGCAACCGGGCGTCACGGATGTGGTGGACGCCCGGCAGAGCGGCGCGGTCGTCTTGGCTCGCCACGCGCCGATCGATGCGCGAATCCTGGCGGTCGCCGCGCTCGCGAAGGTGCGCGCCGGAGCGGCGCAGTTGGATGCTGCCGTTCTGCGTGGTGAGCTTCATACGCCGCCCGCCGTTGCCGACGGTGCCCGAGGCCGACACGCCGACATGGCGCCCGCGCCGGATCTCCAGCGGGAAGTCGGAGCGGATGTCGCCGTTCATCGTTTTGGCCTCGATCTCGGCGGAGAAGTCGGAGGGCAGCGTGAGGATGATGGCGCCGTTGACCGAGGAATACTCCGCGGTACCCGTCCAGTCAGCGCGGCCCATGTCGGCACGGATGGCGCCGTTGACGCTCGACGCGCGGACCGTGCCGCTGGCCGATGCCTCCACGGCCCCGTTGACGCTCGTGGCCTCGATGTCGCCGTTGGAGGTCGTTGCTTTGACGGCACCGTTGACGCTCGTGGCCTTCACGTCGCCTGAGAGGCCCAGTGCCTCGACGGCCCCGTTGACGGACGTGCCCTCGAAGTGGACGCCGCGTGGGACGCGCACCTCGAAGTTGATCGTGACGCCGTTGTTGACGTTGCCGCTGGGGCTCTCAGACGGAGAGCAGTCGCCGCGCTGGCCCTCGTAGCGCACGCACACCACGACGCCATCGCTGAACTCGACGACCTCGACTTCGGCGGGCGTCGGGCGCCGCCCCCGGTAGCGGTCCTCTGTGGCCTCGATCGCCACGCTGTTGTCGTCGCCACCGCGCGCTTTCACCTCGCCGTTGAGATTTTTGACGATGAGTTGCTTGCCAGGCGCGAGCGTGCCCGTCCAGCTAAAGTCGTCCGCCGCATAGGTCGTCGCACCGAGGCCGGTCACGCGCGGCTGCGGGCTAGGCTGCGGATTGGGGCGCGGCGCTGCCACGGCGTCCATTCCGCTCGGCGGGGCGTCGCTCGCCGCTGCGAAGCTGAACGGTGCGACGTCACCGACGGCGGCCTGAGCCACCGGACGCACACTCGCAAGCGATGCGGCCAGTAGCAACGTCACCGCCCCCAGGATGGTCAGCAGGACTCGTGAGAGCGCCCGCCGGTCGAGGGAGGGGTCGAGGATGGAGAGGAGGCGGCCTTCGAGTTGCGAGCGGCGTGCCATCGGGGCCATCGCGAGGGCGGCCACCGGCTCGCGACGCTGCACGGAGCGCGCCACGTCGAGGAGTACGTCGGCGTAGGCGGTGGGCCGCGTCCCGGCGCGCAGCACCGAGTCGTCGCAGGCATGCTCGCGCTCGGCGAGCAGGCGGCGGTAGGCGAGCCACGCAAGGGGCTGATACCAGTGCAGGGCGCAGGCCAGCTGGGCGACCCACTGCCACAGTACGTCGCGCCGGCCCACGTGGGCGAGCTCGTGGGCGAGGACCGCGCGGCGGCGGTCGGCGTCCCAGCTCTCCGCCTCGGCAGGCAGGATGAGGACGGGCCCCACGGCGCCCCAGGTCACGGGCACACTGAGGCGATCGCTGGTGAGCAGACGCACGGGCGTACGCAGGTCGAGGCCATCGGCCACGTCGGCGAGGAGCGCGAGCCAGGCGCCGTCCTTCACGGGCGTGGCCCGAGCAGCCAGCCGCCACGCCGCGAGCGCGCTCACGAGCCACCACGCGCCCACAAGCAACACGCCGAGCGCCCATACGAGCACCAGTGCAGCCCACGGCTGCGCCAGCGCGAGCGCCCAGGGCGTTGCTGCCGCTGGCGCTGCGGACTCTTCTGCTGCATTGAACCCTGCGAAAGCGCCCGCTTCAAACGCGCCGGGCTGCGTGGCTGCCAGCGTAGGGCCCGCCGCGTCGTCGGTGAGCGTCGGCGCCTCGCTGAGCGTTGCGGCTTCAGCGGGCAGTCCAGGCACGGCGACCTCCCAGGCAGGCAGGGCGAGCGGAAGCAGCGTCACCGCAAGCACGGCTGCGAGCGTCCCCGCCCAGACGGCGTGGCGCCATGCCGCCGAAGAACCGCGCATGAGGCGCGCGACCACCCATCCGAGCGCGAACACGACCGTAGCTTTCACCACAAGCGGGAGCGCCACAGGCAGGACCGCCGAGGTCATTTCGAGAAGCGTGGAGAGATCAAACGTTGGCATAGCTGCGGTCGGCTGGGGCAGGGAAGCGCGGACGAAGGCGAAGGCTACTGGTCTTCGTTCTTGGCCTCGTCGATGAGGCGCGTGAGACGGTCGAGGTCGTCGTCGGAGAGCTGATCGCTCTTCAGATCGAGGAGGGCGGCGACCGCACGCTCGGCAGAGTTGTCAAAGAAGGTGTCCAGCAGGTGCCGGAGCGCCGAGCGCTGCGCCTTCTCTGGCGCAACGGTCGGACGGTAGACGTAGCGCGGGCCGTCTTGAGTGTGGGCGAGGTGGCCTTTCTCCTCCAGGATGCGGAGGAGGGCCCGCACCGCGGAGTAGGACGGCGCGTCGGAGAGCGCGGCGCGCACCTCGGCCGCAGTGGCCTCACCAGTGCGGTAGACGATGTCCATGATTTGCCGCTCGCGACGGCTGAGGCTGGGCTGTGTCATGTCGAGTTGATGCGGTGCTAAAATTTTAACACTACCAGAATAGGGCGGTGCGACCTCCCAAGTCAAGCCTTATGCTAATTTTTTAGCATGCCCCCATTTCCTCCTCGTTCCTTTGCCCTTGCTCTGGCGCGCTACGGGTGCGCTGGTGTCGGGTTGCACCTTGAGCCTCGCTCGCGTGGGGACGAGAGCGCCTCTTGATCGTCCCCACCTACTCCCCGGTGTTTACCTGATCTTCCGCACAGGAACACCCTTATGGGTGATCGGTGGTATAGTGGCCCATCGCGCTCCGACCTCCGCGTCTTGAGGTCCCCACCCTGCGGTCTGCATGTCTACCCTCGACTCTCACGCGCACGAGCAAGAAGACCGTTCGCCCGAGCTTCCGCGCCCGACGAACGCGCCGCTCCCTGCCGACATCTTCAAACAGGCGCTCCACACGGCCAGCAACCTCGTCGTCCTCACCGACCCGAACATCCCGGACAACCCCATTGTCTGGGTAAACGACTATTTTTGCGAATTTACGGGCTATGACCGCGAGGAGGTAGTCGGGCGCAACTGTCGCTTCCTGCAGGGTGAGGACCGGCAGCAACTCGCCCGGCAGGTGCTTCGAGACCACGTCGACACGGGAGAAGCGGCGAACGTCGTGCTGCGCAACTACAAGAAGGACGGCACGCTCTTCTACAACGACCTACACGTCAGCCCGGTTTACGATGCGGATGGGCGCCTCGTCTACTTCTTGGGCGTGCAGAACGACGCAACGGATCTCGAGCAGGCCCTGGCCACGGTGCGCGAGCGCGACCAGCAGTTGCACGACCTCACGGAGACCGAGCGTGAACGCTTCGGCATGGAGTTGCACGAGGGGCTGGGGCAGGTGCTCACAGGCGCGGCCCTCTCCGCCCAGGCTCACCTGCGCGAGCTGGAGCGCGTCGCGCCTGACCTGGCGGCCAGCGCTCGCACCGTGAGCGAGTTGATTGCGCACGCGCTCGTCGAAGCCCGGCAGATTGCGGCGGGGCTCCATCCCGTCCTCGACAAAACGAACGGCCTCCAGACGGCCTTGCTCGGTCTCGCGGCGTCTATGGACGAGGCCGCGGAGGGCATGCACATCACTGCCGAAATCGACGACGTGGTGGTAGCCAACCGGCGAACGACGCGCCATCTCTATCGCATCGCGCAGGAAGCGGTGGCAAACGCTCTCAGGCACGCTGAGGCTCAGCACATCACCCTTCGGCTCTACGAATCCTCGAGCGCAGACGCGCGCACCGTCGTGCTGGAGGTGGAAGATGACGGACAGGGAATTCAGACAGAGGTCCTGATGAGCGACTACACCACGCCGCCGGGCATGCGCGTTTCGGAAGTGGCAGGGCTGGCCCAGCACGGGCGTGGTCTCTACAGCATGCGCTTCCGCGCCGACCAGATGAGCGCCACACTGGCCGTGACACCCGGCGAGGACGGCGGCACGATCGTACGCTGTGTCGCGCCGCTGAGCTAGGTAGCCCGCGGGGGTAGAACGGAACGGGTGCGCGCGCGTATGTTGCGCCGCCCTTCTTTGTTTTGCACTTCTCCGCTGCTTCCCATGCTGGGTCGGCTGTTGCCTCTCGACTCCGCGTCCCCTACGGACCGGCTCTTTCGCATCTCGTTCTACGTGTTTGCGGCCTCCATCGCGTTCTCCATCGCGGGCACGCTCGTGCTGAAGCTGATTCCGCCCGCGGCGGCGTTCTTTCAGCCGTTCATGGAGAGCCTCGTCAAGGCACCGACGTGGACCTTCATGGCGCTGCTTCCAGTGCTGACGTTCTTGCTCTACCTCCCCGTCCTCGGGTGGGGGCGCTCTGTTGGCTTCCTGGTGGTCGGCTGCCTGATCGGCGCGGCGGCCGAACTGGCGGGGACCCAGTCTGGCCTTCCGTTCGGCCCCTACATGTACACGAGTTGGCTGGGCGCGAAGATCGGGGGGCATGTGCCCTGGTTCATCCCACCCTCGTGGTATGCCGTTTCCGTGGTGTGCTATGACCTCGCTCAGCGCATGCGCTTCGGCACCCTCGGCACGATTGTGGGCGGCTCCCTCCTGATGGTGATCTGGGACGTGGCCCTCGACCCCGCGATGAGCCGGGCGTTCCCCTTCTGGATCTACCCCACGACGGTCCCGCCTGCGCTCGCGGGCTCGTGGATCGCAGAGACATTCGACTGGCTCTTCGTGGGCGCCTTCTTCGGGATGCCGCTGATGAACTGGGTGGGGTGGTTTGTCACCTCACTGCTGATCATGCTGGCCTATCGCTTCCTGTTTGGAGGCATCCCCGAGGAAAACAGTGACGCGCGCTATCCCTGGGCGGCGGCGTTCTTTGCACTGAACATGATTTTTCCCATATTCGTATCGCTCCTGTACGGCCTCCCACTGGCTGCGCTGATCGGTACGGTGGCGCTCGCCGTTCCGTTTGTCGCGCTCCGGCTGCGCCGTGCCACGCCCGCGCTCGCGCCTGCCCCGGTCGCAGGCTGACGCGCCTGTTTTCTCCTCCGTCGCCCCTGGGCCCCTCTACGGCGACCGACCTGCTCTTCTGCCCTGTCATGGCCGACCTCACACTCCATCCGGCCTCGTCACTCGGACCAACCACGGCGGCGGACGCGCTTGCACTGGACGAGGCAGGCGCTGGATCGCGTGCGGATCAGGACCGCGCGCTGTGGCGCTCCTTCCGTCACCACTCGAAGACGTTTTCGCTCGCGGCCCGGCTGCTGCGCCGCGAGGTGCGCCTCCCCGTCGCTACGCTCTACGCCTACTGCCGTGCCGTCGACTCCGTTGCGGATCAGCGGGTGCAAGAGATTGGCACGCAAGCCGCGCGGGCCGAGGTCGAGCAGATGCGCGCTGCGCTCACCGCCACGCTCGACGGCGCCCCCCCCGATGGTCTTCTGTGGCATCGCCTCGCCGATGTCCACACGCGCTTCGGATTGCTCCCCGGTCCGCTCTTCGAACTGCTCGACGGGGCCGCCTGGGACCTCGACGGGCGTCCGGTGGAGACGATGGCCGACCTGGTTGCCTACTCCGAGTTCGTCGCGGGCAGCGTCGGCGCGATGATGCTGCCGTTCCTGGTGGATGACCGCAACCGGATCCCGACGCTCACGCCGTCCGCGCGGGCGCTAGGCAACGCCATGCAGCTCACCAACATCCTCCGTGACGTGGGCGAGGACTGGCACAGCTTGCGGCGCATCTACCTCCCGGCGGACCTGATGGCCGAGCACGGTGTCACGACGGCGACGCTGGAAGCCAGCGTCCCGACCGCGGCCTATCGCGCGCTGGTGGAACACGTCATGGCAGAAGCCGAGCGGCTCTACACCGCAGCCGAGGCCGGCATCGCAGCGCTGCCTGGGCGGGCAGGCACGGGCATCCGCGCCGCCGCCCGGTGGTACCGCGAGATCCTCAACGAGGTGCGTGCCTCGGGCTACGACAACCTCCGCCGCCGCAACCACGTCCCGCTCGGGCGCAAGGCCCGCCGCCTCGTCCACGACGGCTACGCTCGCCGCAAGCGACGCCTGACCGCGTTCGGCACGCGGCACGCAGCCACGCGCTGATTCCCCTGCCCCTCCCCCATGCTTCAGATCTTTACCACGGGCGGGACCATCGACAAGGTCTACTTCGACGCCAAGAGCGACTTCCAGGTCGGCGACCCGCAGATTGTCGAGATCCTGAAGCAGGTCGGCGCCACCGTGGACTATCAGGCGGAGACGCTGCTCCGCAAGGACAGCCTGGAGATCACCGACGACGACCGCGCCCGCATCGTCCAGCGCGTGCTCGACTGCGAGGCTACGCAGGTGGTCATCACGCACGGCACCGATACGATGGCCCAGACGGGCCGCGCCATCGAAGCTGCCCTGCGCTTCCAGCCCGACGCTGCGAAGACCGTCGTGCTCGTCGGGTCGCTCACGCCGGCGCGCTTTCGCCACACCGACGCCGAGTTCAACATCGGCTTTGCCGTCGCGGCGGTCCAGAGCCTCGCGCCCGGTGTCTACGTGGCGATGAACGGGCAGATCTTCTCAGCGGGCGCCGTCCGCAAGAACCGCGCGGCCAACCGCTTCGAAGTCGAGGCCGGGTAGGCTCGCTTCCAGGTCTAGGGGTATGTCCTTCGTCCCACTGGGACGCGGTGTCTCTCCTCCCTCGGGGGTAGTTCGCAGGAAGTGCCATGACTCCCAGCGGTCGACACCGTAGCTTGCCCCCTTGCATGTTGCCCTCTGCACGTCCATGCCCACCACGCCGATGCGCCTTGCTTCCCGACTTTCCGGTCTCCTCGTTGCCTGCGCCCTGTTTGTTGCGCCTGCTCACCTTGCCGCGCAGACTCCGTGCGAAAACGGCACCGCCGACGGCTACGAGTGTGACCGGGTGACCCTGCTGGCCCACCTCGACTTCGACGCACTCACGTTCGGCTACGACTACAGCATCGGGCGGCGCGGCAACGACCTCTGGGGCTGGACCGACCCTGAAACGGGCACCGAGTATGCGCTCGTCGGACACTACGACGGCGTCGCGTTTGTGGACCTCAGCGACCCGACGGCACCGCTCCTAGTCGGGGTCTTGCCCACGGAAGTCCCAGGCGCCTTCGGCAACCGCTGGCGCGACATCAAGACCCGCGGCTCCCACGCCTTCATCGTCAGCGAGGCGACCCAGCACGGCATGCAGGTCTTTGACCTGACGCGGCTGCGCAACGTGACGAGCCCCCCTGCCACCTTCGATGCCGACGCGATCTACGATGGCATCGGTGGCGCGCACAACGTCATCGCGGGCGACGACCTGGACGTGGCGATCATTGTCGGGTCTGCCGACTTCACCAGCCGCTCCTGCAATACCGGCGGGCTCATTCTCGTGAACGTGCGCAACCCGCTCGCCCCCGCGTTGTCGGGCTGCTTCGACGCGGACGGCTACACCCACGACGCGCAGTGCTTGGTCTACGACGGCCCCGATCCCGACTACCAAGGTCGCACGGTGTGCCTCTCGTCCAACACGTCGTTCCTCTCCATCAGCGATATCACCACCGCGACCTCGCCCAGGGGCATCAGCACGGCGGCCTATCCTGACCCGGGGTACACGCACCAGGGCTGGCTCACCGACGACAAGCGCTTCTTCCTCATGAACGACGAGTTGGACGAGGCGCGGGGCCTCGCGGCGTCCACCCGCACCATCGTGATGAACGTGGAGGACCTGGACAATCCGTTCTACGTGGGGGCGTACTCGTCGGGCGTGACGTCGTCGGACCACAACCTCTATGTGCGCGACAACGTGATCTACCAGGCGAATTACGAGAGCGGCCTGCGCGTCTTCCGCTTCGACCCCGCCAATCCCACCGACTTCGAACTCCTCGGCTTCTTCGACTCCTTCCCGGGGACCAACATCTCGTTCGACGGGGCGTGGAGCGTCTACCCCTTCTTTGAGAGCGGCGTCGTGCTTCTCAACGACCGGGAGAGCGGGCTCTTCGTGCTGCGTCCGGAAGACGTTGGGGTGGCCACGGAAGCCCCGCTTCCTGACGCCACCGAGCGGCTGAGCGCGGCGTATCCCAATCCGTTTGGCGATCGCACCACGCTCGCGCTCACCCTCGACAGCCCCGAACGCGTTCGCGCCGAAGCCTACGATCTGCTCGGCCGCCGCGTCGCGACGCTGCTCGATGGCACGGTCGATGCGGCGATGCTTACCCTTGACGGATCTGCCCTCCCGAGCGGCGCCTACGTGGTGCGCGTGGTGGGCGAAACCTTTACCGAGACGCGCCGCGTGACCCTCACGCGCTGATAGCCTGCCGAGGTTGCTCCACTAGCATGCGTGTCCTCGATCTCTCCCGTTCCACTTTTCTCCCCCACATGCGTACGCTTCTGCTCCTGAGCCTCTTGATCCTCCCTGGCTCCCTCGCCGCTCAAGAGGCCGTCACGGCTTCCTGTTCTGGCGGGACCGCGCTGAGCTTCCCCTGCTCAGACGTGGATCTGGTTGGGCGGCTGACCACCTCCCAGCTCAACATTCGCGCCTTCTCGGGGACCCCGCGCGGCAATGACATCTGGGGCTGGACCGACCCGGAGACGGGCGTCGAATACGCGCTCGTGGGTACCACCGAAGGCACCGTCTTCGTCAGCCTCGCTGACCCTGTTTCGCCCAGGGTCGTCGGCACGCTGGCTAGCGCCACAGGCACGTCCACCTGGCGCGACCTCAAGACGCATGGCAACTACGTCTACATCGTCA
>JBCBEX010000052.1:0-33162 GCA_038528235.1 Bacteroidota bacterium | reverse complement strand
CATTTCGTCGCTGTCTGGGAGTTAGGCCTTTAAAATTCATCAGTGTATTATCGTCTGGCATTGCAATGTCTTCATACGCAAAAAATAGTGTATTAAATCCAATACTTTCGTCATATGAAGGGGGGGCTGGGAGATTGTTTTCGTTAATACCTAATAGAATTGCAATCTCAGCTCTGAAAGGCCGGAGTGCAAAGAACGGGGTAGGCCAAGGTAGGTGAATTCCTTTGTCGTCTACGAAGGTTTCAAAGTACTTCTTTTTGTTATGCTCACCGATAGGTCCTTGAGACGCGTCATAAAACAGGATCTCGGGCCCCCATGAGTCATCATGCCCCCAAGCTCTTTTCCACTGGTATCTACCTCCATACCTGTCGTGCTTTGTGGTGCCAGTTTGTGCTATGATAGCGCGCATCGCTTTGGCAAGCCGACGGTTGGCTGGCGTTTGGCCAGTCGTGCGCGAAATCGACTCCCTAATGAGCTTGTTGGCAAACTCAAGCTGAGCCCGTGCTCCGCTGTTGCCTTTTCGGGTGGCATCAAAGCTCTGTGATATGGAATCACATGGAACTTGCCTTCCCGAAGCCAGGACAAGTAGGTCAGCGAAGTAGAACCATTCGAGATCCCAGGATTGTGCCATTGTGCTGCCTCATGAGGTTGGGTGAGTAGGACGAGGCACCGATGTGCCCCGCTAACTACCTGGCAACATAGGAGTGAGGCCCCATACGCTGTCTCCCGTAATCACACCATTTTGCAGCGCGTAACGCAGCGGTCCTGCGCCTACTCGTAGCGCAGTGCCTTGATTGGGTCCGCAGCCGCGGTGCGGTAGGCCTGTGTCGCGACGGTGACGAGCGCGAGCGTGAGCGCGGCGGCTCCGGCCCCGAGGAAGACCAGCGGGCCGAGCTCGATGCGGTAGGCGAACTCGGCGAGCCAGCGCTGCATGAGCCACCACGCGACGGGCGCAGCGACGGCGAACGCGACGGCGACGAGTACCACGAAGTCGCGGCTGAGGAGCGCCACCAGGCCAGGCACGCTCGCGCCGAGCACCTTGCGCACGCCGATCTCCTTCGTCCGCTGCGCCGATGCATAGGCCGACAGCCCGAGCAGTCCCAGGCATGCCACGAAGATGGCCAGCCCCGCAAACACGGCGAAGAGTGTCCCAAGCCGCGCCTCGTCGGCGTAGTGCCGCCCGAAGTCGTCGTCGAGGAAGACGTAGTCGAACTCATAGCCGGGGGCGAACGCGGCCCAGGTGTCGGCGAGGTGGTCCATCGCCCCAGTGACATCGCCCGGCGCGAGGCGGAAGGCGATGGCTTGGTACCAGTCGGGCGAGAGGTTGATCACGACGGGCTCGATGGCGTGGTGCAACGAGGCATAGTGGAAGTCCTCCACAACGCCCACGACGGCGCCCGGCTCGCGGTCCCAGGCGCGGAACATCGTCCCGACGGGCGATTCGCCCGCGTCTAGGTCATAGCCCATGACGCGCGCTGCGGCCTCGTTGAGGATGTAGGCGTCCGTCTCGTCCGAGGCAATGTCTGCGGAGAAGTCGCGGCCGTCGGTGAGTGTGAGGCCGAATGTCTCCAGGTAGGTCGGGTCGCCGAAGATGGTCGACATCGCGTCGCCGACGAGTTCGTCTGGGGTCGAGCCCTGCCAGCGGTAGCCGCGTGAGGTGCCTACGCGCCCCGGCAGCCCTCCGGCGCGCGTCATCGTCTGCACGCGTTGGTCGGCGAGGATGGCCTGCTCGAACGCCTCGTATTGCGTCCACACGGTTCGGGCGCCCGACGCAAACACGACCTGCTCCTGGTCGAACCCGAGCGACTGGTTCTGAAGGTAGTCGAGTTGCATCCACACCGTCCCCGTCGCGACGAGGAGGAACACCGTCACGGCGAACTGGGCCACGATGAGCGACTTGCGCAGCGCCGTCGCCGAGCGCCCCCGGGCGACCTCGCCCTTGAGCACGCGCGCTGGGCGGAACGCCGAGAGGTAGAACGCCGGATAGCTCCCTGCGAGGATGCCCGTCAGGAGCCCGATGCCCACGAGGAGCGCCACGATGTGCGGCGAAAACGTGAGGTCGATGTCGCCGCCGACGAGGTTGGCGAAGTGCGGCCGCGCGATGTTCGCGAGCACCAGCGCGAGCGCGAGCGCGAGCGCGCTCTGCACGATGGACTCGCCGAGGAACTGGCCGATGAGCTGCCCACGCCCGGCTCCAATCGACTTGCGCACGCCGACTTCCTTGGCGCGCTTCGTGGCGCGCGCCGTGGCGAGGTTCATGAAGTTGATGCACGCGATGAGCAGAATCAGCCCCGCGATGATCGAGAACGCCCACACGTAGCGCTGGTCGCGGACGGGCGCGCGGCCGTAGGTCTTCGTCTCGAAGTGAATCGAGGTGACCGGCTCGAGGTCGGCGAGGTACCCGCTGTCGCCATCCTCGTCGTAGTCGAACTGCTCATCGAACACGACCTGCATGCGGGCTTCGGCGTCGGCCTCGGTCACGCCCTCGGCGAGCACGACGTACGACTGGTAGTTCCAGTTCGTGAGGTCGTCCATCATGTCGGGCCGGAACAGCACGAAGGTGATCGGGACGAGGTAGTCGAAGCGGAGGTGCTGGTTGGTGGGCAGGTCGCGCAGCACGCCGGTCACCGTCAGGTCGGCCTGGTCGTCGTAGCGGATCGTCCGCCCAACCGGGTTCTCGTCGCCAAACCAGGACGCGGCGGCCGTCTCGGTGAGGAGCACGCTCTGCGGGTCGTCCAGCGCCGTGGCGGGGTCGCCGTGGATGAGCGGGAGGTCGAACGTGGTGAGGATTGCGGCGTCGGCCGTCGCAAAGCCGTTGACGCTGCGGCTGACGCCGTCCACGCTCAGGTAGGGCGACCGGAAGTCGAGCCGGATGTAGTCGGCGATGTCGGCGGGCATCGCGTCCATGAGGATCGTCTTGACCCCCGCGGCGATGTTGGCCGAGCGCGTCTCGGGGTCGTCCCCGAGCCAACTCTCTTGTTCTGTCACCCCGTAGGTGACGCGGTAGGTCTGGTCTGCGAGTGGGTGCTGCTGGTCGAACGACAGTTCGTGCTGCACGAAGAGCACGAGGAGGAAGCACGCCGCGAGGCCGATCGCGAGGCCACCGACGTTGAGCGCCGTAGTACCGCCCTGGCGGCTGAGGCTGCGGACGGCGACGAGGAGGTAGTTCTTGAGCATAGGTCACAAGCCAGACGTGCAGTGCCGGACGGCGGTGCCAGGCGACAGTGCGGGGATCGAGTCGCGGCCAGGGGCATCCCAGGTCGTGTGACCTGTTGTGACCTTCGACAAAAAAGCTGCGCACCGACGGTGAGCGGCACTGCACGAGCCCCAGGGCAGGCCGCGCACCGCCAGCGCGCAAAGGGTGTGAGGGGGATGGGCTACTGCTCCGCCGTCCAGACGGAGAGGAAGCCGCGTTCCACCGCGTGGGTGGTCCCGTGGAGCTGCCCGTCGACAAGGCGGGCGGCGTGGAGGTAGCGCGTCGAGTTGTCGCGCGTCACGAAGGCGACGTGGAGCACGTCCCAGTCGGCGTTGTAGCGCGCGACCTGGACGGGCGCGCCGTAGAAGAGCGCGTCGAAGGTGCCGTCATCGTGTACGGCGGTTACCCGAAAGGGCTGGGTGTAGGCTGGCGCGTCAGGTGTCGGGCGGAGGTCGACGGTCCACGTGCCGACGAGCGCCGACGGGTCGACGGGGGCGGGAGCAGGAGCGCTGCCGAGCCAGAGAGGAAGGGCGAGGAGAAGGGCGGTAGCGCGGAGCGTCGAAGCGATACGCATGACAGGGCGAGGTAGAGGTGAAGGGGTAGGGCGGCCGCCGGGGCCGCCCCGCCCGAGACAGGGAAGGCGCTAGCGCGGGAGCGCGTACTCCTTCTGGATGAAGTTCTCCGACACCACCTGGCCGTCGAAGAGGTAGATCACGCGGTGGGCATACTCCGCGTCCGAGGGCGAGTGGGTGACCATCACGATGGTCGCGCCTGCCTCGTTCATCTCGCTGAGCAGCTTCATCACCTCGTCGCCGTTGGTCGAGTCGAGGTTGCCCGTTGGCTCGTCCGCGAGGATGAGCTTCGGGTTGGCGACCACGGCGCGCGCGATCGCGACGCGCTGCTGCTGGCCGCCCGAGAGCTGCTGCGGGAAGTGGTTGCGCCGGTGCGCCATCGCCACGCGGTCGAGCGCGGCCTCGGTGCGCTCCTTGCGCTCCTTGCTGTCCAATCCGAGATAGAGCAGCGGCAACTCGACGTTCTCAAAGACCGTCAGCTCGTCGATCAGGTTGAAGCTCTGGAAGACGAAGCCGAGCGTGCCCTTGCGCAGTTCGGCGCGCTGGCGCTCGGAGTAGCCCGAGACGTCCTCGCCGTCAAAGACATAGTGGCCGCCCGACGGCGTGTCGAGCATGCCGAGGATGTTGAGGAGCGTCGACTTGCCGCAGCCGGACGGCCCCATGATGGCGATGAACTCGCCACGCTGGATCTCGACGCTGATGGAGTTGAGCGCTGTCGTCTCGACCTCGTCGGTCGTGTAGACTTTGCTCATGTCTTGGGTGCGAATCATGGTGTTGGGTGGGGCTGTGTTGTTCGAGAGTAAAGTCGCAGGTCGAAGGTCGTAAGTCGCAGGTCCGAAGAGGCCAAGGCCGAAGACCTGCGACCTTGAACCTGGAACCTTCGACTCATTCGAGGTTGAGCTTCTCGGCTTCGCCGAAAGTATCGTAGCCGGAGGTGACCACGCGGTCGCCGGGCTGGAGGCCGTCGAGGACCTCGAAGAACTGCGGGTTCTGGCGGCCGAGGCGGATCGTGCGCTTCTCGGCGATCCCGCCGTCCTCGGAGACGGCGAAGATCCAGTTGCCGCCGGTGGTCTGGTAGAAGCCGCCGCGCGGGACGAGCAGCGCCTCCTCGGAGTCGCCCAGTTCGAGACGGATGCGGAGGCTCTGCCCGCGCCGGATGCGCGGCGTCTCGCCCACGAAGAGCATGTCCACCTCGAAGCGGCCGTTGGAGACCTCCGGGTAGACCCGGTTCACGTCGAGCGTGTACGTCTCGCCGCTCACGTCCACCGTGCCGCGCTGGCCGCGCGCGACCCGCGCGATCCAGAACTCGTCGATGGGCACGCGCACTTTGTAGCCGTCGAGTTGGTCCACCTGTCCGATGCGGGATCCCTGGGTCATGAGTTCGCCTATTTCGACATCCATCGCGGAAAGTTGCCCCGTGATGGGCGCGCGGACCGTGAGGTTCTCCGCGTTGCGGCGCACGAGCACGAGGTTCTGGCGCAGGCGACCGAGCGACTCCTGGATTTGGCCGAGCTGGATGGCGCGGGCGAGCGAGTCCTGGCGGTAGCTCTCGCGCGTGAGCTCCTGCAGCCGACGCTGGTAGTCGAGCTCGTCGCGGATGCGCTCATACTCCTGCTGGGCGATGGCGCCGCGGTCGAACAGCTCCTCGTTGCGGGTGTGCTCGCGTTCGAGGCGCGTGATCTGATAGTTCGTCTCGACGAGCTGCTGCTGCAGGCGCAGCGCGTTCTGGTCGAGGTTGAGGCGCGTGTTACGGAACCGGTCCACCTGCTCTTCGAGCGCAGCTTCGGAGTTGGCCATGTTCAACTCCATCTGGTCGTTCGAGAGACGTAGCAGCGGCTGGCCCGCGCTCACCATCGCGCCCTCCTCGACGTAGCGCTCCTCGACTTGGCCGCCGACGACGGCGTCGAGGTAGACCGTCTTGATCGGCTGCGCGTTGCCAGTGACGGAGACGTACTCCTGGAACGTGCCACGGTCGATGGTGGCGACGGTGATCTTGTCGCGCTCGACGTTGAGCGTGCGGCGGGTGTCCTGGAAAAAGAGCCCCCAGACGACGAGGGCAAGGATGGCGAGGCCGCCGACGACCATCGCGATGCGTTTGGGGGTGAGGCGGCGCTTCTTGGCGCGGCGGTCCATCCCTTCGCCGCCGCCGGAGCTTCCGCTCTGGATGGGCCGCGTCAGGACGCTGGTTGGGTTGGTAGGGGCTTCCATGGGGCTGGGGCTGGGCTCGTTCGACACAGACGGCGGTGCCTGCGTCGTGGATGTCCCCATGTCAACCGATGTGCCAGCGTGCCAAACCCCCGAAAGCATGCCGAAATCGCCGAAACGATCTGCCCGGACTGTGCGTTTCCGCACACCGTGCCGGGCGACCGCGCACATTGCCTGGCCGCCTCCCCCCGCTTGCACGCCTGCGACGGCGCGCAAGCTGTCCCCCTCACGAGTGAGGGGGACAGTTTACTGCGTGAACCTTCGGTTTGTGTGGATATGGGAGCGTAGCGACTGTCCACACGAACGGGGGGAGCCGCTCCATCTCTATACTCCCACCCGCAAACCCACCTACCCCTTCATCCCCTGCATGGAACCCACCGCCCGCACCGGCAGCGTCCTCGTCGTGGACGACAACGAAGACGTGCTCACGGCCATCCGGCTGCTCCTCAAGCCGCACGTCGAGACGATCCACACGGCCACGCGGCCCGACGCGCTGCCGACGTTGCTCCGGGAGGAGCGCTACGACGTGGTGCTGCTCGACATGAACTTCACCAAGGACGCCTCCTCGGGGAAAGAGGGGCTGACCTGGCTCGGGCACGTCCAGAAGCTCGACCCCGAGGCCGTCGTCATCCTCATCACGGCCTACGGCGACGTGAGCCTGGCCGTCGAGGCGATGAAGGGTGGGGCCACCGACTTCGTGACGAAGCCCTGGCAAAACGAGAAGCTGGTGGCGACGGTCAAGAACGGCATCCAGCTGCGGCGCACGAAGGCGGAGGTCGCCACGCTACGCGACCGGCAAGTCCACCTCACGCGCGACCTCGACCGGCCCTACCAGGACATCGTCGGCGAGAGCGACCCCATGCAGGCTGTCTTCGCGACCATCGACAAGGTGGCGGCGACCGACGCGAACGTGCTCATCCTCGGGGAGAACGGGACCGGCAAGGAGCTTGTCGCGCGGGCCATCCACCGCCGCTCCCGCCGCGCCGACGAGATCTTTGTGGCGGTCGACCTCGGCGCGCTCACGGAGAGCCTCTTCGAGAGCGAGCTCTTCGGCTACACGAAGGGCGCGTTCACCGGGGCCAATGCGGATCGGGCAGGCCGCTTCGAGGTGGCCTCGGGCGGTACGCTCTTCCTCGACGAGATCGGCAACATCGGTGCGGCGCAGCAGGCGAAGCTGCTCACCGTGCTCCAGCGCCGCGAGGTCACGCGCGTCGGGGCCCCCACGCCGGTCGCGGTGGACGTGCGCCTCGTCTCGGCGACGAACGCGCCGCTCTACGAACGGGTCAGCGAGGGCGCGTTTCGGCAGGACCTCCTCTACCGCATCAACACGGTCGAGATCGTGCTCCCGCCGCTGCGCGAGCGCGGGGACGACATCGACCTCCTCGCCGAACACTTTCTCAAGCTCTACGCGCAGAAGTACGACAAGCCCGTGCGCGACATCGCCGCGAGCGCCCGCAACAAGCTGCGCGGCTACCGCTGGCCTGGCAACGTCCGCGAACTCCAGCACACCATGGAGCGCGCCGTCATCCTCGCCGACGGGTCTACCGTCAAGCCCGACGTGCTCGACTTCACCGCGCCGCCCGACCTGAGCAAGGACCGCCTCGCGCTCGACAGCCTCGACCTCGAAGAGATCGAGCGGACCGTGATCCGCAAGGCCCTCTCGAAGCACGGCGGCAACATTTCCCGCGCCGCCGATGACCTCGGCCTCACGCGTAAGTCGCTCTACCGACGCATCGAGAAGTACGGACTGTAGCCGTAAGGGCACGGCGGCACCCTAACATCAACCAGGGCTCCCGCGCGGCCGATGACCTCGGCCTCACGTGCAAGTCGCTCTACTGGCGGATCGAGAAGTACGGGCTGTAGCTGGAAGAGCACGCCAGCGCATCGGCTCCCCCCGCTTGACGCGCCTGAAACGGCGGTCAAGCTGTCCCCCTCACGTGTGAGGGGGACAGTTTTGGTTGATGCAGGAGCGTAGCGACTGTCAACCGAAACGGGGGGAGCCGACCGAAGCGCTGTGGTAATCGGCTTAGCTCTCCATCATCTGGTTGCCTCAGCGCAGCAGGACCATGCGCTTGGTGGCGCGGAAGGAGCCGGCCTGCAACCGGTAGAGGTAGACGCCGCTCGCAAACGTCCGCGCGTCCCAGCGGACCTCGTGGAAGCCGGGGGCCTGCTCGCCGTCGAGGAGGACGGCCACCCGGCGACCGGCGATGTCGTAGACCTCCAGCGTGACATGCTCCGTGGAGGGCAGGTCGTAGCGGATGGTCGTGGTGGGGTTGAACGGGTTGGGGTAGTTGCCCCCCAGCGCGAACTCCGTCGGCAGCGTCGGGTCGCCCTCAGCAGACACGTCGGAGACAACGGTTGTGACGGCGTCGGCTTCCATAGGCTCGGCCTCGCGGTTGCCCGCGGCGTCCTGCGCGACGGCGTAGAAGGCGTACGTGCTGCCGACCTCGCCCGTGTAGGACGCGCCTACGGCATCGGTCCGCAGCCACACGTCGTACGGCCCGCCGTCGACCGAGACGAAGACGGTGTAGGACTGCACGCCCGCCGCGTCGTCCGCGCCGGACCACGACACCGGGAACGTCGCCCGCGTCTGCTCACCGGCGAGGTCTTCCACCGCACTCGACGGGGCCTGCGAGTCGAGCGTGTTCGACCACAGCGGCGTATCGATGGGCTCGTTGAGGTCGAAGAAGATGCGCGCCTCGTTGGTGACGACGCTTCCGGACGGGAGGTCGTCCTTCGTCGCGACGCGGAAGAAGACGCCGCCGTCGCCTTCAGGCGGCGTGTTGTTGGGCGGCAGAAAGCCCGCGAACGGGTCCTCGGGCAACGCGCGCGTCACGGGGTCGAGGCCGGTGAATCGCCACGTCGCGATGCCGGTCGCGCGGTCGAGCACGGCGTCGACCTGCACGAGGAGGTTGTTGTCCGGGCGCAGGTCGAGCGTCGTCGTGAACGCCGAGAGGCCCGGCGGCGGCGTGTAGCTCCACGTCCCGAAGTAGACCGTGCCCATCGTGAACGTGTCGAGGTCGAAGCGAGCCGTGTCGAGGGTGTCTACGACGATCACTTCGAGGGCAGGGGCGGTCGCCACAGGCTTGTTCTCAAAACGGATCTGGTAATTGAACGGGTCGCGGCCGTTGACGTAGCGCGCGTCGCCTGCGCCGGACGGCCCGAGCTTGTCGTTCGGGTCGATGGACGCCACGATCCGCGCGTCGTGACTGACGCCGAAGAAGCGGTCCATCACAGGCGCGCAGTTGGCTGCCACCGAGGCGACTCCCGCGCCGCCCGTGAGCAGCACCTTCATCGTCTTGAGGATTGCCTTGCCGGCCTTCAGTGCTGGGATGAACTCGGCCCCGCAGTCGAGGAGGAGCCCGCCAATCGATACCAGCAGCTGTGACATGTAGGCCAGGCGTTGGTCCTCCGTGGACGCCATCGCGCCGCTGATGCTGTCCAGGAAAATCTTGCCGAGGAAGATCTCCGCGCTGCGGATGCACCCGACGCCGGGGATGAAGTCGAGGACGATATCGGCCGCCGAACTGAGGATTGCGTAGACGCAGTTGACCGTGTCCGACGTGCCGCTGCTTTGGAGCGCGGACGCGAAAGCCTGCTCATACTCCGGCGCGAGGCGTGCCGCGGCGGCTTCGCTCGGGAAGCTGAGTAGCATCGGGTCGGCCGTCCACGCGCTCAGCTGCGGCGTGATCGCGAGGAAGTCGAGCGTGACCGTCTCGCCCGGTGGTACGAGCGGCAGGACGAGCGGGTAGATGATCTGGTCGAGCGTGTCGAGGACGGTCTCGTACTCCTCCCACGAGCCGAAGTCGGTAAAGCCCGGTGGCGTGTCGAGGTCGCCGAGGTCGAAGAGCGGTTCGAGTGCCGCCTCGATGCGCGGGTCCTTCTGGAGCGAGATGTAGAGCGGGACCAGCACGGCGTCGGCGTTGCCGCGGTTGGTGACGCTCACGCTGTAGCGCGCCAGCCGCCCCGGCCGCACCGCAGGGGGGCCGCCCACGTCCACCCAGAGGTCGGGCGCGACGGCGTTTTCGATGGTGAAGGCCGCCGCGAGCGTTTCGGACGGTCCGCTGCCGCTCGTCACCACCACGTCCCACATCCCGGTCGGTGCACCCGTCAGGTAAAACGAGCCAGCCACCTGGTCGGCGCCCGCCTCGGTGTACTGCGGTGCGAGCACGGTACCGCCGTTGCGCAGTTCGATGGACGCGCCCTCGGTGAAGCCCTGGCCTACGGCGCGGACGAACGCCGTGCCCTCATTGCCCGCCGTGGTCGGGGTGACGTAGAACACGTCGAAGGCGTCGGAGGGTGCGCCGTCTGCGATGGTGACGGTGCCGCGCGAGGTCGATCCGAGCGTGTAGGAGGCGTCGGGTAGGAGCGTGACGATGACCGTTTCGCCGTCGTCGCGGTCCGCGTCGTTGCGCGGGAAAATCAGGAGGTCGACGGAGCGAGCGCCCGCTGGGATCGTGACGGTGGAGCGCGTCGTGCTCGTGACGTAGTCGGCGAAGGGCGTCGCGGTACCGCCCAGCGAGAACGGGACGACGAGGGGCGTCGCGAGCGCGAAGTTGGTCCGGAGCGTGACGACGCCCGGCACGCGGCCGTCCTCCGACGCCTCGGGTGTGGTCACGTCGAGCGTGATCGTGAGCGGTCCTGGGGCGATGGTGAGCGGCCCGCCCGTGGCGCGTCCGCCGCGCGGGTCCTCGGCCACGACGTCGTAGGTGCCGAGTTGGCCGCCCGCACTGAGGTCGGCGACGACCTCGACGAGGTCGGGACCCATGCTGCGGATGCCGAGCGGAATCTCCGGGGCACCCACCGGGTCGGCGCAGCCGTTGCAGACAAGTCGGAACGTCGCGTCGGGCGCGAAGCCTGAGCCGGAGAGCGTCAGCGAGCGCGGGGCACCGGTCTCCACGACCGGCGTTTCGAGCGTGAGCGACGATCCGAGCGTCGGCACGCCCATCACGGTCGTGAGGACAAAGTTCTGGTCGAAGTCGCCGACGCTCGGGTAGAGCGTGACGCCGTTCGCCGCGTCCACGAGGCCGTCGAACTGAGCAAAGGTGCCCTCGATCTGGCCGGTGATCGGCGTGAACGCGTCGCCGGGCTGCGGTGCGAAGCCGTCGATGAACGACACGGCGAGCGTGCCATCGAGCGCGGCCACGCTGGTGCCGAGTACGTCGTACTCCGTCTGCGCGGTCGTCCCGCCGAGTTCGATCGCGAGCGTGCCGTCGCCGTTGGGATAGGTCCCCGCTACCTGGAGCCGCCCCGGCGACAGGCCGGGCGCGACCGTGCCCGCGTTCTCGAACGTGCCGTTGAACAGGCTCAGTGTCCCCACGCCGCGCAGCGTGCCCGCCTCGGCGTTCTCGAACATGTCCGTGATGGTCAGGGAGCCGTCTTCTATATCGACCGTGCCCTCGTTGACGAACGGGACAGCAAGCTCGAAGAAGAAGCGGCTCGTCTTGCGCGCATCGCTGCGGTTGACCACGCGGCCGGTGCCGTTGATGGCGCGCGTCGAAGCGCTCAGGACGAGCGTGCCGTCGTTGACGATCTCGGCGTTCTGCAACGTGAGGCCTTCGGTGACATCGACCGTGCCCACGTTTGCCAGCGTCCACCCGTCGAGGGTGCTTTGGAGGTCGAGCATGCCGTCCTCCGCGACGGTCAGCGTGCCGGTGCCTGCGAGCGTCGTCTCGAAGCCGGTTTCCAGCGTACCGCGTACGGTGAGGGCGCTGCCGCCGTTGAACATCGCCCGGCTGCTGAGTTCGAAGGTGAGCCCGGCCGGGATCTCCAGGTTGGGCGCGTCAAGCGTCGTGTTGGTGCCGTTGACCTCGATGGTGCCCGTGCCGCCGAGCGTGACGGTGGTGAACGTGTGGGTCGCGCCGTTCTGGAAGCGCAGCAGCTTGTCATCGGCGACGGTGAGTGTCGCGCCCGTGTGCGTGCTCGGCGCCTCGATGAGGATGTTGTCCTCCTCGACGACGATCGCGCCGGTGTTGGTCAGCGGGACCTGGATCGGGACGCTGCCGCGGTTGACCTTGCGGAGCGTGCCGCTGTTGCGTAGCTCGCCATCGCCCGCGATGCTGCGTCCGCCGCCGCCGCCCTCGTGGAGCAACTCCGCGCGGTTGTCGAGCACGGTGCCGTCTTCGATCGTGAGCCGCTCCGTGATACGCAGTAGGCCGTTGTTCAACACGGTCGGCGCGGAGAGGGTGCCTTGCACGCTCAACTCGCCCCCCGCCGCAATCTCAACGAGGCCGTCGCTGCGGAAGATGCTGGCCGTCGACGAGCCCATGCGTAGCAAGCCGCCCGTGATGCTCACGCTGCCGCCTACGTCGAGGAGGTAGGAGAAGTCGAAGCGTCCGCCGGTCTGCACGCGGAGGTCGCCGCCGAGCGTGAGGTTGACGTTGCCGCCGCTGGTGCGCAGCCGCTGCTCGCCGTCGGTGCTGCCCGCGCCAATCGTGAGGCTGCCGGCCTCCGCCGAGGCGTTCAGCGTGACGATGTAGGTGCCGGGCGTCGTGATGCAGACCTGGTCGCCGACGCCCGGCACGCGGGCGGGTGTCCACTTGGTCGCGTCGGACCAGAGGCCGTTGGCGGGCTCGGCCCACGAGATCGAGCATTGAGCGAACGAAGCCGCAGGAGAAAGCGCGGCTGCAAAGAGGAACGCGGGGAAGAGGAAGGCGAGCGCGAGGCGTACGAAGCGTTGCATGACCGGCACAGATTGCGAGGAGGGACGCGATACAGGGAGGGACGAAGGGGGTGCGTAGTAGCCTCCGTGCGATTCGCTCGCGAAAGTGATCACCCGCTCGCCATTTTTCCGGGATCGGCTGAGGCGCGCTCATTGCAACCACGCATGAAGCAAGCCGAGCGAAGCGAAACACGGGCGTCCGGCGAACCGTGCAGGGGGCACGACTCCGCGAAGAATCCTCATGCGCCTGTGCCTGTCCGCTACGTCCTCCTGCTCCTCATCGCATTGCTGTTGCCCACCGCCGTCGCGCAGCCGGTGGAGATCGTCGTGACGGACGAGGTGGTGCGGACGATCCCGGCGGACTTCTACGGCATCCAGTACCACCGCAACACCTACAGCGCGCCCGTCGCGCTCGCCAAGCTGGAGCGGCTACCGTTCACGTCGGTGCGGATCTGGGCCTACCCGCGGCTCTTCAGCCCCGCGCCCGGCGTGTGGGACTGGAGCGCCCTCGACCGGGAAATCAGCGAGGTCGTCGCGGCGGGCTACGCGCCCATCGTGTGCCTCTTCCAGGGCGAGGACTGGCGCACGAGCACCGCCGACGACCCGTGGTGGAACGACGCCACGCAGCACGCCGCCTGGACCGAGGCCGCACGCGCCCTCGCCACGCGCTACGCCGACGACGTGGACACGTGGATCGTCTACGACGAGATCAACTACCTCCACACCGACCGGCCCTACTATTTCCCTCTCAACCTCTCGGCGGCGCTTTACCTCGACGCCGCCCGCGCCATCCGCGACGCCGATCCGGGCTCCGCGATCGGCGGGCCGTCCGGCTTCTCGGGGTGGGAGAACGGCTACTGGGCCGCGCGCGTCCTGTCGTTCACGGATGGCCCCGCGTTGCTCGACTTCGTCTCGTCGAACCTCTTCCTCTCGTGGAACGGCGACGACAGCGACGCCACGATCATGGGCCGCACGATCTGGTACGAGGAGGCCCCGCTCAAAATCCGCACGCAGACCGCCGGGCACCCCGACCTCCGGCTGATGCTCGACGCCTACAACGTCTCCGCGCTCTGGACGCGCGACGGCACGCCGACCGGCGAACTCTGGACCGACCCGCGCAACGTCGACACCTTCGGCGGAGTTGTGCAGACGGCGGCGCTGCTACACGCGGCGAAGGGCGGCTTCGACATCGCGCTGCGGTGGGAGACGCTCGGCGGCTTCGGCGTGCTACGGTGGTACCCCGCCTTCGAGGAGCGCGCACCGTACTACGCCTGGCAACTCCTCGCCGGGCCCGGCCGCCTGATGCCCGGCAGCACGCTCCTCCGCACGACCACGACGGCCGCGCCGCTGCCCGACCTCCCGCACCACTCGGGGATGAACGTCCACGGCTACGACGTGCAGCCCTTCGCGATGCAAGACGAGACGGGCGTGAGCATCGTTCTTCTCAACAAGACCGCCGAGGCGCAGGCTGTCACCGTCGAACGCCCTGCGGGGATGGCCGGGTACATGCTGTATCGTTTCGAAGAAGGTCGCCACGCTGAGTCGCTGACCCCGCTCAACGCGGGCGACGCAGCTACGCTCGATCTCACGCTGCCCGGCACGAGCGTCACCGTCGTGCACTACGCTGCCGCGACCGGCACGCCTGCCGAGACGACGCCCGAGCGGATCCGCCTGAGCTTCACCATCGCCCCCAACCCGAGCGTAGGACCTGCGACGCTCCACCTCACGCTACCGGAGCCCGCTTCCGTCCGTCTCGATGTACGCTCGACACTCGGACGACGCATTGCCACGCTCGCCGACGAGGTGCGCGGGGCCGGGACGCATACGCTGCCTCTCGACACACGAGGCTGGGCGGCAGGCGTCTACTGGGCGCAGCTCTGTGCTGGAGCGGACTGCACGGTCTGCGCATTCACAGTGGCGCGCTGAAGCCACTGGCTCGCGGAGGCCAGCGGCTCGCTATACGCTCCGGCCCTTCCAGGCCACACGGCCGGTCCAGTGGCTCAAGGCTGAGTCCAACTGGAGCACGTTGGCGAGCGCGAACACGAGCGGTGCGACGACGGGGAGCCACAGTGGGAGCCGCCGCGCGAGGTCACAGCCGCCCTTGAGCGCCACGGCGCTGACGAGCAGCCACGGAACACCGCCCGCGAACGCCAGCCACGGCCCGACGACGAACAGCGCCGCGTAGAGCAGCCACAGCGGGGCGAACGTCGCCGGGCGCCCCCCTGCGAGGAGGTAGGCGTTCTTGCGGAAGCCGCGCCATGCCTCGCCGAGCGTGCCGTACATCCGCACCGAGACGCAGTCCGCGAGGTCGACGAAGTGGAGCCACAGGCCCTCGCGCTTCAGCGTCCGGCCGATCTGCACGTCTTCGAGGATGTCGTCGCGGTGCGTGGCGTGCGGCTCGTGCTGGAGGTAAGCCTCGCTGCGAATCGCCCAGACCTGCCCATTGAGCGCCCCGACCGATGGGGCACGGGTGCGCGGGACGAGCGGCAGCGGCAGCGCGCTCAGGATCGAGAAGGGAACGAGGCTCGTCAGTAGCGCGGCCCCACCCCGGTCGCGGTAGAGCGGCAGCCCCGACATTGCGGTGGCGTCCGGTCCCGATGCCGTCTCACACGAGACGAATCGCTCGACGAGGCGTCGCAGCGCGTCGGAGCCGAGGAGCGCCGTGTCGGCGTCGAGGAAGACGAACACCTCCCCCGTGGCGTTGCGCGTGGCCTGGTAGAGCGCGTGCGGCTTGCCTAGCCAGCCCGCCGGCGGCCCGTCGCCGCGAACTGGATGGAGCGTGTGCCCCGCCGTCTCGAACGCCGAGGCGTGCTCGTGCAGCACGTCCCAGGTCGCGTCGTCGGAGGCGTCGTCCACCACGATGACCTCGATGTGCGGGTAGATCTGCGCCGCGAGCGAGGGCAGGAGGCGGCGCAGGTTGTTCTCCTCGTTGCGCGCCGGGACGAGCACCGACACCGCCGGTAGCGCCTTGTCTGGGACGGGGTGGGGCGTGCGCGTCCGGCGCAGGTATGCCAGGTTCACGAGCAGCACGAGCGCCATCCCCGCGTGCATCGCGCCGAGTACGGCGAGGGCCACTTCTGTCCAGTCGAAAGGAAGGCTCACGGTGGGTCCGTGAGGAACTGCCGGAAGAGCACCGGGGGCTGCTCGGCGAGCAATTGTTCGCGCAGGCCGTCGGCGGCGTCGTGGCCGAGCTTGTGCATCGCGTACCATGCCCACACGTCGGCTTCCACGCGGGGGATACCCGTGTGCGGGTGCTGCGGGAGGACGCGCCGGAGGTGCCGGAACCGGACCAGCGCCGCATTCACGTCGCCGCCGAAGATCGAGGGCTTGTAGAGCAGGGCTTGGCCGTCCACGAGGAGGACGTAGGGGTCGTCGTCGTCGAGTGCTTTGGCGCGGTCGAGGAGGGCCTCCGAGCGGCGGCCGTAGGTCGGCACCTTCCACGGCGGGGCGTTGGCGACGCGGTAGGCCCAGAGCGCCGAGAGCAGCGCCAACTCGCGGGCCGACTCCGCCTCGTCGGCGTCAGGGAGGTCGTCGAGATAGGTGCCGTCTTGCGTGATCGGGAAGAGCCGGTAGCGGGCGAGGAGCCGCTGCTCGACCGTCGCGGCGTCCTGGTAGAGCCGCTTCATCGCGGTCACGTCGCGCGAGCCGTAGAACGTCGCGAGCGAGTCCGAATAGGTGGCGAAGGAGAGCACGGCGGGCGGAACGGACGCGTCGCCGTCGGCACAGCACGCAGGGGGCGTCGGCGAGAGCATCGTCAGCAGGAGCACCAGCAGCGTCGGCATAGGCGGCGGGAGGCGTGCGAAGCAAGCGGGAGCGGATACACTACCCGCCACGCAAGTTTAGGGCGCAGGAGGCAGTTCGCGAATCGCCCCCTGCCGAAGAACTCGTGAGGGTGGCGTAGGGCGAACTCAACGGGGCAGTTCAGGTGAAGCGCTGGAACAGCGGCCCGAGGGCCGTCAGGTTCCATCGCTCACCCGGAGCATGCTTGCCGTCGAGCAACACCCGCGAAGCCGCCGGGACGCCGTCGATCGTCACGCCGTCGCCAGCAGGACGGACTGCGCGGAGCCGGTCGAGGAGCGCATCGAGGCGAGCGCGCTCGGCACCGTCCGGCGTTTCGTGCAGCGCGTCGCCAGTCAGGAGGGCGATAGGGCGGTCGGCCTCCCACCACGTCAGCCGCAGCGCGACGGGCCACCACACCGCATCCGGAAGCAGACGTGCGACGCGTGCCAGGTCGGCTGTCTCGAACGGGCCGATGCCTGCGTCCGGCGGTCGCTGCTCGCCCTCGGGAAATAGAAACAGCGTAGTCTCGGGTACCGCGCGCATCCGGCGGGCGGTCTCGCGGAGCGTCTGGGCGCGGCGGCGGGCATCGTCTTCGGGAAACGGCAGCGTGCCGAGCGGACCGAAAAGCGGGATCTGGTCGTGCTCGCGCATCCATACGAGCGGCGGGCGGGCGAGGTGCTGCGTGAGGAGCCACCAGAGCAGGTAGCCGTCGAAGAAGCTGTGGTGGTTGGCGTACAGGACAACGGGCTGGCCCGTGGGCAGCGGCGGCCACGCCCCGACCCAGCGCACCGATCGGAAGCTCGACCGCAGCGACGACCGGATCAGCCCCGCCACCGTCCGGCGCACGCCGCGCGCCACGAGCGACTGGTTCGACGAGGTCGTGAGGATGCGCACGTCAGAACCTGTTTGGTGAGGGAGGATCAGGGCGAAAGCGAGCGAGACGGCCGTCTTCGAGGCGCGTGAAGCAGGCGATGCGCACGCAGCGGCGATGCAGCGCAACGCGGAGGGCGGGGGGTCGCAGCCGCTTGCAGCCCATCAGTGCTCTTGCCAGACAGGTTCTCAATAGTCCTGCTGGCGGAGGGCAGTGCTGGCCGTGTTGAGCCGTACGATCACGGAGTCGTAGACCTGCCGCAGCCGCTCCGGCTCCGCGGTGAGCGCGTCGAGCGCCGCCTCAAAGACCGTCGTGTCGAGGCCATGGTGGGCGAGAGCAGTGACCCGTAGCGAGTCGAGCGCGAGGAGTTGGCCGGCCGTGCTGTCGCCGAACGTCTCGCGGCGTGCGTCGAGCAGGTGGAGGTCGGTCAGTGCTGCCACCATCGTGCTGTCGGGCACGTCGGCCCCCGGCGCACCGCCGCAGCCGGCCCCGAGCGGCGCGCCCAGCAGGACGCCCAGCCACAGCAGGACACCGATCAGCATCCCGCGTAGCCCTACGACCTGCGACCTGCGACCCACGACCTACCCGGCGGTACCGACAGGGTGCACCTCCATCTTGAGCAGGTGTGCGGCGTAGGTCTTGCCCTGCGCGTCGAGCTTGAGCGAGACCGTGCCGCCGCCGCCGAGCGCGCCGTGGAGCAGGAAGTTGAGCGCGTGCAGGTTGGGCAGCTCGAAGCGCTCGACCTCGCCGGTCACCATCGGCCCGAAGTGCGCCTTCACGCGCTCCGGCGTGAGCAGCGCCTGGAGCGTGGCGTAGTGCTCCGGCTCGCGCGCGATGATGCCGACGTTGACGGCGTCGCCCTTGTCGCCCGAGCGGGCATGGGCGATGTCGAGGAGTTTCATGGGACCCTTACGTTGGTCGCTGTGGCAAAAGCAGATCACAAGATACTGGTCATTGGCCTCTACACTTTGCAGGGCTCCCCCCGTCCTGCGTCGCCTCCGCGCTCACGCGCTCCGCTCCTCGGACTGTCCCCCTCAGGAGTGAGGGGGACAGTTTCACGACCCTTAATAGGGAGTGGAACGGGGGGAGTCAGGGGACGTGCCTCGTGCTCATTCGGAGCCGGTGCAACGCGGCGCGACCGTCCCACAGGCCGCCCTACGGAATGATCTTGTCGATCGGGTACTCGATCAGCCCCTCTGCGCCAAGGCGCTTCAGTTCGGGGATGATCGTACGGATTTCGCGCTCGGCGATCACCGTCTCGATGGCGACCCAGCCCTCGGTGAAGAGCGGCGAGATCGTCGGGTTGCGCAGTGCGGGAAGCTGCTTCACGATCTCGGGCACGGCGGTGCGCGGCGCGTTGAGCTTCAGCCCGACCTTGCCCTCGGCGCGGATCGCGCCCTGCATCAGCATCGCGAGGTTCTCGATCTTCTGGCGCTTCCACGGGTTCTCCCACGCGGCCTTGTTGGCGATGAGCTGCGTGTTCGACTCCAGCAGCACCTCGGCGATGCGGAGGTTGTTGGCGCGCAGCGAACTGCCGGTCTCGGTGACTTCCACGATGGCGTCCACGAGGTCGGGGGCCTTCACCTCGGTCGCGCCCCAGGAGAACTCCACGTCGGCTTCGACGCCGTTGCTTTCGAGCCACTTCCGGGTCAGGTTGACGACTTCCGTCGCGATGCGCTTGCCTTGGAGGTCCTGGACGCTCTGGATCGGCGAGTCGTTGGGCACGGCGAGGACCCACCGAACGGGCCGCATCGACGCCTTCGAGTAGACGAGGTTTTCGACGACCTGGACGTCGGCGCCGGTTTCGGCGATCCAGTCGAGGCCGGTGATCCCGGCATCGAAGACGCCGTCCTCGACGTACTTCGCCATCTCCTGCGCGCGGACGAGCATCGCGGTCAGCTCGTCGTCGTCGATGGAAGGGAAGTAGGAGCGGCTACGAACCGAGAAGGAGAAGCCAGCCTTGTCGAGGAGGTCGAACGTTGAGTCCTGGAGGCTGCCTTTGGGCAGGCCGAGCTTGAGGAGGCGGCTCTCGTCGGCCCCGTTTTTGGCGAGGCGCGAGATGGTTTTCGTTTGGGTAGACATGGGGGTAGAGGTGCGTGGTTCTCGCTAGATAGGACGGGGACCAATACCCCGCAGCGAGAACCTACAACGCGAGCATCGATCCCATGATTCAGCCGGACTCGTGATGAGCCGCGCCGAAATGCTGCGTAGGATGATGCGCGGCCACCTCGACCGCGCCGGTCGCCGAGGGGTCGGCGGTGCGGAACGTGCGCGCCATCGCTTCGAGCTGGCGCACGAACTCACGCTTGTCTTTGCCGGGGGCGAGGACGAAGCCATACATCAGGTAGAGCCGCTCCTGCGTCGGCTCGTGGAAGGCGTAGGCGATGAACGGGCCGCCCTGCACGAACAGGTTCATGCGCCACAGCCCGCGCACTTCGAGCGCTGCGTTGCCGCCGATGGTCGTCTCGGCGACATCGACCGAGATGCGCGGCTCGGTGAAGACGTAGGCGCTGTCGTTCTGCGCGCCGCGTAAGAACTGGCTCGTCACGCGGTCGAAGCGCCGGACGATCTGACTCGGTTCGAGGAGCGCCGCGGCTTCGTCGGCGGAGACGCCGTCCACGTAGTAGACGAGGAGGTTGCGCTGGATCTCGACGAGCGTGCGCCGCAGCCATACGACGTGCGCCTCAGTGCCGACATCGAACGGCGGGGCGGGCGCGAAGCTCGTGTCGGTGGCGATGAAGTAGTCGTGCTGGATGCCGACCGCGAAGTCGTGGTCCTGCATTAGCGTGTCTTCGAGCAGGATCTGGCGGCCCTTGTCGTACATCTCCGTGGTCGTCCCGGCAAGCTGCACGGCGTTGAAGGTGCGCCGCATCGCGGGGCCTTTGGCGCGGATCGCGTCCGCGAGGCGCTCGGGCGTGGTGTCCGTGGCGAAGTAGACCATCTGACCGCGCGCCCAGAGGTCGGGCCGCTCGATCACGCCGCCGCCGGGTTCGGCCGTGGCGATGGCCGCGCGCGTGTCTTCGCCGAAGCGCGCCTGGAGGAAGCGCGCCGTGTTGGTCGAGTCGCTGAGCGGGGCTACGAAGACGACCGACCGCTGCAGCTTGATGTTGTTTAGGAACTGCGGCGTGAGGCCCTGCCGCCGGACGCTGAACGCGGGCTCGCCGCCGACCGGGTTGAGCGTGGTGACGTTGCTCGCGAGCTCCTCGCGCAGCGCCTCGCCGACGGGTCCGGCCCACGTCACGGAGTCGGTCACCACGAGCACCTCGCCCAGCAGCCCGCGCGCCTGCGGCACGTACGGCTCGCCCGACCCGCACCCGACGAAGGGCACGAGGCAGCAAATCAACAGGAGGAGGCGGAGGAACACGAAAGATCGAGAGCGTCCATTCTTGTCATCCTGAACTCGGTTCAGGATCTCTAGCAAGGGTAGTCCTACGGGGCACTGCTGAGATGCTGAAACGGGTTCAGCATGACAAAGGTGGGAGAGCGAGGTGGTGTAGGTGGGTTGAAGAGCGCGGTACGTGCCAGGGCGATCAGATACGAATCACGCAACACGTGGCATCAGCCGAATTTCAGCCGACGAGCGAAGTCGGCGATCTGCGCGAGGCGGTCGGCGTCCGAGAGCGACGCGTCGTCCCAGAGGCGCTCGGCCTCGCGGATGAGCGCGCTCCCGACGATGAAGCCGTCGGTGTGCGCAGTGAGCCGAACCGCGTCGTCGTTCGACTTGATCCCGAAGCCGACGAGCAGCGGGTTGGCTTCGACGAGGCTTCGCGCACGGGCCAGGTAGGCGTCCGTGCGATCCGCGTCGCCCAGCCCCGTGCCGGTGAGGCCGGTGATGGAGACGGCGTAGACGAAGGCGCTGGCGCGGACATCGACGAGGCGGACGCGGTCGTCCGTGGTGTTGGGCGCGATGAGGAAGACGAGCGGGAGCCCCGCCGCTTGGGCCTCGCCCTCGATGAGGTCGGCCTCCTCCGGCGGGAGGTCGGGCAGGATCAGCCCGTCGACGCCCGCAGACACGGCGTCGCGGCAGAAGTTGCCCGCGCCGTAGCGCAGCACCGGGTTGGTGTAGCCCATGAGCAGGAGCGGCGTCTCGCTCTCCGCGCGGAAGGCCCGCGCTGTCTCGAAAGCGTCGGCCATGGTGACACCGTGCGATAGCGCGCGCTCCGAGGCTTCCTGGATGGGCAGCCCCTCGGCGAGCGGGTCGCTGAACGGCATGCCGAGCTCGATGAAGTCGGCCCCGGCGTCGTCGATGGCGCGCAGGATGGGCAGCGTGGCAGCCGGGTCGGGAAAGCCGTTGGTGAGAAAGAGCCCCATCGCCTTCTCGCCGCGGTCGGTCGTGGCGGCAATGGCGTCGCGGAGGCGGTCGGTGGGTCGTAGGTCGTGGGTCACGGGTCGCAGGTCGAAAGTCAGGGGGCGAACCTACGACCCTGCGAGCGGAGCGTCAGCGAAGGTGCTGTGCGAACGATTGGGATCGAGAACAGATGAAGATGTGCGTAAAGCCGTTTGGGACGACATCCCTATGAGCGTCAGCGGTCAGGCCGCGCAGGGGGTACCGCCGTGAGCGCGGGGTAAACTAAACGCGGTCCCTGTACGTTCAGCTACCGGCCGATCCTCATCCGCCCGTTCTCATTCGCCTTGTTGCCTTGGGCAACGTGCTCCGGCGAACCAAAACGAGTGTCGAAGTCCGGCTACCTCCTTCAGTTACCATCGCGTCATGCCCATGCGTCTCGTACGCGTCGTTCCCGTAGTTTCGCTCCTCGCCGCGTCCCTCGCGGCATGCGGCTTGTTTGATCAGACCTTCGACGAACTCTCCCTGCCGTTCGAACCGTACACCGGCGACGAGCTTCGGATGGACGGCTACTATGCGACGGCACCGGATGATGTCACTGACAACTTCGCCGCGCTACTCCTCTACCGCAACGGGGCCCTTCGGTACGGTGGTGCGTCAACGAGCCGCGACTCGCTGGAAAGCAAACTGGCGGTGTACGGAGACCGCCGCTACCACTGGGGCGTGTTCGTCGTGGACGGCGACGAGATTGAGATGGAGCGCTGGAACGTACCCCAACCGTTCAACTCCGCGACGTACCTCAGGTCGGGGCGCATCCTCAACGACACCACGTTTGTGCTCAGGTCGAGCGAGCGCGAACTGACGTATCGGTTCACCGCGTTTAGCCCGAAGCCGGATAGCACCAGCACGTTTCTCCCGTAGTCGCGGAGCACCGGCGTTGGCGAAGTCGGCCCGCACAAACGGCGAAGCCGAGAGACGCCTTCTAAAACCCCATCTTGTAGATCCGCTCGAGTTGGACCGAGACGCCGGCCTCGACTATGCCGACGAAGCGCGTCCGGTTCACGCCCTCGACGTTGTTCTCGTTGCCGACGAGGTTGACGCCGAGGTCGGCGCGGATCCAGGCGTTGGGAATCGGCTGGTAGCGCACACGCGTCGCGAGGCGGAGCGTGCGTTCGAGGGTCCCGTCGAGAAAAGTCGGCGCTTCCTCATCAGTGGGGTAGGGCTGGCGTGGGTCGCGGATGCCCTGCAGGAGCACCTCGGCGCGGGGCTGCACCATCAGGCCCGGCACGAAGGCGTCGGCGTAGGCTTCGCCCCAGACGGCGAGGCGGAGGTAGTCGGAGAACTGCGTGCCGAGGCCCCGCTGCGCGAAGAGGTAGCGGCCCTCCGGCTGCTCGGTGTTGTAGGCGCGCCCCGAGACGGCGTCGGCCTCCAGCCCGAGGTCGAGCCACGGCCGTACGCCCGCCAGCGTGGCCGTGCCCGCGAGCGCCACCGAGGCAGGCTCCGAAGCGTTCAGCACGTCAAGGTCGTCGAGCAGCAACTGGCCTTGAAGCGTGAGCTTGCCGATCTGCCCCCAGATGAGGCCCGCAGCAAACCCGTTGTTCTCGTCGTTCTTGGGCGTGTTGTCGACGAGGAGGAGGAAGAGCGAGGCCGGGTTGAAGAACTTGGGCGAGAGCGACGCATTCGGCCCGGAGTAGACGATGGCCTCCATGAACGCCAGCCCGAAGTGCTTCGTCGGCCGCCAGTCGAAGCGGTGCGCGGCGAGGTAGCGCCGGAAGCCCGTCTCGTTCCGGAAGCGGTCGCCGATGCGGCCGGTGAAGCGCCCGTCGTCGGTCACGCTGTCGAGTTCGCCGATGGTGCTGTGCAGGCTGAAGCGCTCGCCGCCGAGGCGCAGCCCGATCTGGTCGAACGTGCGCGGGTTGTCCGAGAGCAGGAGCGCCGTCTGCCCCGGGATGCCCCAATGCTGTGCGTAGCGCCCGACGTAGAGCCCGACGCGTTTGCCGCCATAGCCGACGTAGCTGTCCTCGACGCGCGAGACACGGCGCAGCACCACGTCGAGGCCGTCGGGGTCTTCGTTGAGCACCGAGTTAGCCTGCCCGCCCGTCTGCGCGATGACGTCGCCGTAGGCCATCCAGGCGTTTAGGTGCAGGCTGTAGTGAAATCGAAATGGCCCCGCCTGGACGCCGGGGTCGACGAGCCGGGCGAGGTCGCGGGCGGCGCGCTCGTCGCCGGGGAGCGCGTCTACGTCGAGGAGTTCACCCTCGGAGAGTGGTGCCGGATCGGGCAGGGCGCTCACGTCGAGGAAGCGCAGCGGGTCGAGGCGGTCGTTGGTGGTCGAGAGGCCGCCTGCGCCCGTGAGGAGGCCGATCTGGACCGCGTCGGAGTCGGGTCGTTTGCCGTCGTAGCGGTCGCGAAGCAGGTCCACCCAGCCCTGCTCGGTCCGCGACAAGCTCTTGGGATCGAGCCCGTCGAGCGCGTCGCGTAGGTCGGCCTCGCGGTAGGGGAGCAGGGTCGGATTCAACTCCAGGAGGTGGCCACGCCGCTGCAGGCGCTCGATGTAGTGTGCCGCCCAGTCGTCGGGCGTGACGAGGCGGGCCGGTTGGGCCAGCACGGTCGGGGCGAGAAGCAGGAGCAGGAGGAGGGACAGGCGCACGGACCGGAGAGGCTTAGTGAACAGAGCACCCTAAGATGCGAACGGCACCGGGCCCCGCGCGAGGCCTTCGTGATAACACACAGGATGCTCAGGGCCCGCTGCGCTGAAAGCACGGGGTGTCGATCATGCGTGTAGCTGTCGGAACGCACGAACAATGCCGCGAACCCCTGGTAGGTCAGGCGCGCTTCCCTTCATCGCCCTGAATAGATGGCCTTCCGACTTCGCCTGATCTCGCTTCTCGTTTTGCTCGTCGCGCTAGTGGCACTGCCACAAGCCGTCGCACAGCAGCAGCCGGTGGGACAGGGGAGCTACGCTACCACGCAGCCAGGTGGCACGGTGGGGCCACAGAACGCGGCGGGGCGCAACGTCTTCCCACTCGTCGCCGACGGGTTCGATCAGCCCATTCAGACCAACGATTTCTGGAGCAGCCTGCTCTTCCCATTTTTCGAGAACCCGTTCTCAGGGCCACTCCTCGCGCACCCGCTCTCGGCCCGCGCGCTGAGCGAGGGTCTGCAGATGGGCTACGAGCCCAGCGCCGTCCTCGCCGCCAACGACTACTTCTTCCCCTACAGCCCACACCTCATCGTCGGCGTGGAAGGCCTCGCAGCGAGCGAAACGAGGGTGAAGGGTTATGGCGATTGGACGGTGACCGCGCAGTGGGACGACGGGACCAACACGCTGGAGGCGACACTCGGGCACGGTCTGCCGTTCGTCTTCTTCGAGCGCACCGGCGGCGACGCGCGCATCGCCTTCGCCGGCACACCGACCGTCTGGCTGGACGACGGCAACGTGCTCGGCGTCACCGTGGACGGCCGCCACTACGGCATCTTCGGCCCGACCGGCTCTGACTGGACCGGGACGGGCGTCGTCACGTCGGACCTGAACGGCGCCGACTACTTCTCCGTCGCGCTGCTGCCTGACACAACGCCGGGCACGTTCGCGCGCTTCCGCATCCGCGCCTACGCCTTCGTCACCGACAGCCGCGTCGACTGGACGTACGACGAGGCCACGGCCCGCCTGCGGACGACCTATACGACCACCACCGAGGCGAAGGAGAGCAATCCTGGCCTGCGCAACGAGACGCTCACGGCGCTCTACCGCCACCAGTGGCTCCACACCGCGACGCCGACCACCGGCCTCACCTACGAATCGCCGCGCGGCACGATGCGCCTGCTCGAAGGCAACACCTTCGTCACCGACCTCCCGTTCGATGGCGTACTGCCCTCGCTGCCCGATCGCGGGGCCTACGACCGTGCCACGCTGCGCGGCTTCGTCGAGCAGACGGCCCGCGAGGCGCTGCCGGTCATCGACACGTATTTCGGCGGCAAGGCGCTGGGCCGCTTCGCCCGCCTCGTCCACATCGCCGATCAACTCGGCATGGCGACCGAGCGCGACTATTTCCTCGCTCAGATCAAGACGCGGCTGCAGGACTGGTTCACGGCAGGCGGGGCGCAGCAGTACTTCTACAACGCAACGTGGGACGTGCTCACGGGCTACCCGGCGAGCTTCGGGTCGGACACGCAGATCAACGACCACCACTTCCACTGGGGCTATTCGATCATGGCCGCCGCGACGGTCGCGCAGTACGACCCCGCGTGGGCAGCCCAGGAGAACTGGGGCGGGATGGTCAACCTGCTCATCCGCGACGCGGCCAACTGGGACCGCAGCGACACGCAGTTCCCGTTTCTGCGCTCGTTCGACGCCTACGCAGGCCACGGCTGGGCGTCCGGCCACGGCGACTTCCCCGACGGCAACAACCAGGAGTCGAGCTCCGAGTCGATGCAGTTCGCCGCGGCGACGGTGCTGTGGGGCGCGCTCACCGGCCAGCCTGACATCCGCGACCTCGGCATCTACCTCTACGCCACCGAGGCGTCGGCCATCGAGGAGTACTGGTTCGATGTCAACGACGCGGTCTTCCCGGAGGCGTATTCCCGCGTCGCGCTCGGCATCGTGTGGGGTGGCAAGGGTGCGCACACGACGTTCTTCGGTACCGAGCCCGAGTTCATCCACGGCATCAACATCCTGCCGCTCACCGGCGGCTCGCTCTACCTCGCGCGCCATCCGGACTTCGTCACGCGCAACTACGACGCCGTCGTGGCGGCGCGCGGGAGCCAGCCCGTGATCTGGAAGGACATCCTCTGGAACTACCTCGCCTTCAGCGAGCCGGACCGCGCGCTCGACTTCTACCTCGCCGACCCGACCTACGAGCCCGAGGGCGGCGAGTCCCGCGCGCACACGCTGCACTGGCTCTACAACCTCGCCGCGCTGGGCCAGGTCGACACCACCGTCACCGCCGACGCGCCCACCGCCGCCGTCTTCCGCGACGACGAGGGCGTGCCTACCTACGTCGCCTTCAACGCCGAAGGCGAGCCCGCGACTGTCGCCTTCTCCGACGGCTTCACGCTCGACGTGCCCGCCCGCGAACTCGTCTCCGAGCGCGGTACCGGCGTCGCCGCCGAGGAGTCTGCGGGCGTCCCGGCGCAGTTCGCCGTGCTGCCCAATGCGCCCAACCCGTTCGCGTCGCGCACGACGATCCGCTACACGCTTCCCACGCCGAGCACTGTGACGCTGCGGGTCTACGACCTCCTCGGCCGCACGGTCTACGAGACGACACGGGCGAGCACCCAGCCGGGGACGCACGCCATCGAGATCGATGCGCGGAGGTGGCCGAGTGGCGTCTACATCGCGCAGGTCGAGACAGAGCGCGCGCAGCAGACGATCCGGATGACGCTCACGCGGTAGCCGCTATGGGAGCCTGAGACGCATGGAGAGCAAGCACGCATGAGATCGGTCTGTGCTTTGAGGGTACTTGTCTGCCTGCGTGTAGCTTTAACGCAATGCAGCGCCCCCAGATCATCCTCGATACGAACGTGCTCGTTGCGGGCCTCCGGTCCAATCGAGGTGCGTCCTTTCGGCTGCTCGAGTTAGTCGGGCGCGGGCACTTCGACCTCCACCTCTCCGTGGCACTGGCCTTCGAGCACGAAGACGTCTTGCGGCGCGAAGTCGCCGGGCGATTTGTGCCGCTTTCGGTCGTCGAAGCGGTGCTTGATTTCCACGCGGCGGTGGCGAAGCCGCATCGCATCCACTATCTATGGCGCCCACTCCTCCGCGACCCGGCGGACGACTTTGTACTCGAATTAGCGGTCGCTGCCCAGGCTGACATCATCACCTACAACCTGAAAGATTTTCGCGGCGTTGAACGGTTTGGTCTTCGCGCCCTCACGCCACGCACGTTTCTGACCGAGATCGGTGTACTCCCATGAACGCTATCGAGATTCAACTGCCCCGTTCGATCCAGGCCTACCTGGCCCAACTTGCAGAGCGAGAGGGGGTCACGATTGAGCAGTTTGTTGCTTCGGCCGTAGCAGAGAAGGCGTCAGCGCTGATGACGGAAGACTACCTCGCAGAGCGGGCACGTCGGGGCAGCCACGAACGGTATGAGGCCGCCCTAGCACAAGTGCCAGATGCAGAGCCTGAAGAGCGTGATCGGCTCTGACGCGAAAAAGCCTCGCGTTCTACGTCCACGGGTCGGGCTTGAGCACGGCCATGAAGCGCTCGGGGAAGGGCACGCGCTCGAAGCCGACTTGCTCGTAGAACGCATGCGCGTCCTGCGTGGTGAGGAGCCAGCGGCTCACGTCCTGAAGGCCGGGGTGGTCGAGGATGCAGCGCATGAGCCACTGCCCGAGGCCGCGCCCGCGGTACGTGTCGAGGATGTACACGTCGGCGAGGTAGGCGAACGTCGCGGTGTCGGTCACGCAGCGCGCGCCGCCGATCTGACGGCCGCCGTCGTTCCCGTCGAACAGGCCGAAGCAGAGCGAGCCGTCGGCAGCGCGCTGGACGATGTCGAGCGGGACGCCGCGCTTCCAATAGGACTCCGTCGCCAGAAACGCCTGCATCGCGGCCACGTCGAAGCGCGTGCGGTCGGTGGTGACGGTAAAGCCGTCGCGGTGCCACGTGGCGGGAGGTAGGGCGTCAGACACGAAAGGGGTGCGGCTACTCGGAGCGCGGGTGCGCAGGCTGCTGGGCGAGCACGATGCGGTCGCGCCCGGCGAGGTCCTGGCGTAGCGCTGCCTGCCCGAAGCCCTCCTCGCTGGCGTACAGGTCGCGCACGGCCCGGCCGTAGTCGGCGTGCGTCTCCACGACGAGCCAGCCGCCGGGCTTGAGCAACTCGGCCCCGACGACGGCGAGCGCGCGGTAGAAGCGCAGCGGGTCGCCGCCGGTGACGAGCGCGCCCTCCGGCTCGAAGTCGCGCACCTCCGGCTGGAGCGTGTCGAGTTCGTCGTCGGGGACGTAGGGCGGGTTCGAGAGCACGAGGTCGAAGCGGTTCTCGACGCGCTCGGTGAAGCGCGGGTCGAAGAGGTCGGCGTGCACGAACGCCACGTCGAGGCCGAGCCGCTGCGCGTTGCGCATCGCCACGTCGAGCGCCTCGGCCGACACGTCCACGGCGAACACCTCGGCGTCGGGCCGCTCGTGTTTCACCGCCAGCGCGATGGCCCCGCTGCCCGTCCCGATGTCGAGCACCCACGGCGCGTCGGCGTCGGCGATCGTCTTCAGCGCGGCCTCGACGACTTCCTCCGTCTCCGGGCGCGGGATGAGCACGGCGGGCTCGACGCGCAGCGCGAGGCCGTAGAAGTGCGCTTCGCCCGTCACGTACTGCAGCGGCTCGCGGGCCAGCCGCCGCGCGACGAGCGCCTCGTACTGCGCGGCCTCGTCGGCCGAGAGCAGCGCCTCGGGATAGGCGAGTAGGTGCGCCCGTCCCACACCGATGACGTGCGAGAGCAGCCACTCGGCGTTGCGTTCGGGTGCCTCAACGCCCGCGAGGCGCAGGCGGGTGATGGCGGCGTTGAGCAGGGCGCGGCGCGACAGGTCGGACATCGGGGCAGCAGCGGTGGGGGAGAGCATGCAGTCTAGCGGTGCCGCCCGGTGAGGGGCAAGCGGACGTGTGAAGTGTGGACGTGTGCAGGTGTGAACGTGTGGGAGTAAAGGCGAGGTCGCTCGACGGGCACCAACCACAAAGAGCAGGGCCAGCGTCCCACGAGGGAGCACCGAGGGCGTCCCGAAGAATGAACGAGATCGGAGCGGTATCGTTGACGCCTGGCGCGCCCTCGCTGCACCTTTCGACCCTCGACCCTCGACCCTCGACCCTCGACCCTCGACCCACCCCGCCATGAATTCGTACTACGGCCAGACCGTCCTCGTCACCGGCGCATCGAGCGGCATCGGGGAGGCGATGGCCCGCCAACTCGCCTTCCAGCAGGCGCGGCTGCTGCTCACCGCGCGCAGCGAGGACAAGCTCAACGCGCTCGCCGACGAGTTCCGCCGCGCTGGGGCCGAGGTCGACGTCCTCGCCCACGACCTCGGCGAGGCTGGAGCGGCCCAAGCGCTCTACGACCGCGTCACCGAAGCGGGGCACGAGGTCGACGTGCTCATCAACAACGCGGGGTTCGGCTACGTCGGTGCCTTCGCCGAGCAAGACGCGGCCAGCGTGGACGGCATGGCGACGCTCAACATGACCAACCTCACCGTCCTGACGCGGCTCTTCCTCCCGGCGATGCTAGCGCGCGGGCGCGGCGGTGTGCTCAACGTCGCCTCCACGGCCTCGTACCAGCCGATCCCGCTCATGAGCGTCTACGCGGCGACGAAGGCCTACGTACGCAGCTTCTCGGAGGCGCTCGCTGCCGAGGTGGGCGGCACCGGCGTTGCGGTGACGTGCCTCTGCCCCGGCCCCACGGCCACGGCCTTCGCCGACGAGGCGGGTATGAATGCAAAGTTTTTCCGCGTCGCCGAGACCGCCGAGAAGGTCGCTGCCGTCGGCCTCGACGCGCTGCTGCGGGGCAAGCGCACCATCGTAAGCGGGCTGCCCAACAAGGTCGGCGCCGTCGCCTCGCGCTTCATCCCCACCGGCCCGACGCTCGCCGTTACCCGTCGCATCATCGAGACGCAGGCGATAGACCATTGACGATGTCCGATTGAGGATGCGGAGTAGAGACGATAGGCAATAGGCTAATTCAGGGCTTGCACGACCACATGGAACATCAAACATCGACCCTCGACCATTCGCCGGTGCTGGTGGCGCTGCCTGAGGACCGTGGCTACCCGATCTATTTCGGCGGCCTCGACGACCTCCCGATGCGGATGCGGGTGCGCGGGCTGTCGCCGGGCGCGTGCTTCGTGGTGACCGACGAGCATGTCGCATCGCATTACCTCGGGCCGCTCCTGCACACGCTCCGGCAGCGCCACTGGCGGCCTGAAGCGCTCGTGCTCCCGGCAGGCGAAGGCACGAAGTCGATGGTGCACCTCGCGCGCATCCAGACGTGGGCGCTGGAGAACGGTATCGACCGACGGCGGCCAGTGATCGCGCTCGGTGGCGGCGTTGTGGGCGACCTCGCAGGCTTCGCGGCGGCGACCACGCTGCGCGGCGTCCCGCTCGTCCAGGTCCCGACCTCGCTCGTGGCGCAGGTTGACTCGGCCATCGGCGGCAAGACGGGCATCAACCACCGGATGGGCAAGAACCTCATCGGCGCGTTCTACCAGCCGCGCTTCGTGCAGGTCGACCAGGCCGTCCTCGCCACGCTCCCCGAGCGCGAGTGGACGAGCGGGCTCGCCGAGGTGGTGAAGTACGCCTATATCGCCGACGCCGCGTTTTTCGACTTCCTCGACGCACATTGGGACGCGCTCCTCGCGCGCGAGCCAGATGCCGTCGCGCACGTGCTCCGCCGCTCCGCCGAGGTCAAGGCCGATGTTGTCAGCCGCGACGAGCGCGAGGGCGGCCGCCGGGCGCTGCTCAACTTCGGGCACACGTTCGCGCATGCCATCGAGAAGGCGGCAGGCTATGGCACGTTCACCCACGGCGAGGCCGTCGCGGTGGGGATGCGCGCCGCGCTGCACCTCTCGCACACGCTGCGGCAGGCCTTCCCGCTGGAGCGCGCCGACGCGCTGGCGGCCCGGCTCCCCGTTCCCGGCTCGCTCGACGCCTTCACCAACGCCGAGCTGATCGCGGCGATGCAGTCCGACAAGAAGCGCCAAGCCGGACGGCTCCGCTTCATCGTCCTCGACGAGATCGGCGCGGCGCGCGTCACCGACAACGTCGCCCTGGAAGCCGTTGAGGCGGCCTGGGACTATGCCCGCGCGGTGAGCCGGTAGCGCCCAATCCGGACGGAGCGTCGCGGTTGGCTGTGGTTTCCGAAGTCGGCTTTGGGGTGAACGTGCGAAAGTCTGGGCGTGTGAAGGGGGCGATTCTTCGTCCACACGTGCATACGTCCACACCTGCACACCCCGGCTCCGTTGTCGGAGCCGGGCCACCTACCGGACATGGGTGATGCGGCCGGTCTCGCGGAGGCGTTCGGACTCGGTCTCGAAGCGCACCTCGTAGAGGTAGAGGCCGCTCGCGAGGCGGTCGAACTGGAGTTTGTGGTGGTGCACGCCCGGCGTCTGCTGCGGCTGCGCCCAGACCTGCACGCGGCGGCCGAGTAGATCGTAGATCACGATCTCTACGTCGCCGACTTCAGGGGTCGCGTACTGGATCGTCGCGTTCGAGCGGAACGGGTTCGGGTAGGCGCCCTGCACCTCGAAGACGCGCGGGAGCGCCGCCTCGCCGTCGTCCTCGTCGGCCACGACCACGCCGCCGTCGGGCTCCGATTTCATCGGCTCGGTGTTGCCCGCGAGGTCCGTAGCGAGCGTAAAGAACTCGTACGCTGTCCCGAAGGTGCCTTCGAAGACGTAGGTCGAGTCCGTGGTGCCCGTGATGATGGGCGCGAACTCGGTCGTCGTGGCGAAGGGCGGCGGTGCGGCGCTGCTGCCCGAGCGTGCGGCCCCAGCGTCGACGCGGCGGCCGTAGAGCGCGAAGCCTGCCAGGCCCGCCCCCGTGTCCGAGCCTGTCCACGCGAGTTGCACGCTCGTCGAGTCGAGGACGACGGTGGAACCGGTTCGGAGGCGGCTCACCGGGGCCGAGGCGTCGAGCGTATTGAAGATCGGCGGCGTCTCGATGGGCGCGTTGTTGTCGAAGACGATGCTGGCCTGCGCGTCGATGCGGGCGGCGTCGGGGGCGTCCTCGCGCGGCGTGATGCGGTAGGCGAAGAAGCCGTCGCCCTCGGGCGGCACGTTGTTCGGCGGGAGCAGCCCCGAGAGCGGGTCGCGGGTCACGTCGCCCGTCTGCGGGTCGATGGCGCGCAGCGCGAGCGTGATCTCGCGGGTCTGCGCGTCGAGCGTCGTCGAGACGTCCACGAACACGCCGAGCGAGTCGCGCAGGTCGAGGCGGTCGGCGTAGAACGCGCGGCCCTCGCCAGGCAGGTCGAACGCGTACGGCCCGAAGCCGAAGCGCTCCACGCGGAAGGTTCGCAGGTCGAGGTCCTCGTCGAGCGTCTGCGTGATAACGACCTCCTTGGCGGGCGCGTTTGCCGTCTCCGGGTTGTTCTCGAAGCGGATGCGGTAGGCCATCGGCTCGTCACGCGGCACCCACCTCGCATCGCCGTAGCCGTCGGGCCCGAGGATGTCGTTGGGGTCGTCGGAGCCGAAGAACGGCCTACAGAGCAGCGTGGACGTGCACGGTCGGCCGGTTGAGTTGCGGTAGAGCGTGACGCCCAGCATAATCACGCCGAGGACGAGGGCCGCCGCCACGATCCCCGGTGCGCAGAGGAGGCCAAGCAGGACGCAGCCCGACCCGAAGACGCCGGCCAGCGTCGCGAAGCCGTAGGCCGTCGCTACAAACCGGCCGATGGCTTCGAGCGTGCAGGTCAGCGTCCGGCATCCTTCTCGGCTGAAGGCCTGGCTCGCCGCGTTCGGGAACACGAGGAGGTTGGCCGCCTGCGAACCGCCGCCCGCAACGGGCGGGGCGTCCACGTCGCGCGGCATGTAGAGCAGCGGCAGTGAAATGCCCGTCAGCGGCCCGTCGCCAAAGAGACCCACGGACTCGAAGTAGGCGACGAAGTCCGCTTCCGAGAGCC
>JBCBEX010000051.1:0-33374 GCA_038528235.1 Bacteroidota bacterium | reverse complement strand
GCATGGATACACTCGGCGAGGCATTCGAACGAGCTCGGGCCCACCTTAGCGCTAGGTCCACCGCAGAGCAGGTACCCAGCAAGGAAACAGCGACCTAACGCGTCGTAGCGCCCTCTGTCTGGATGCCGCCCGGGATGATCTCGATCGTACCGTCGTCGTTGAGGCCACCGGCTTCGGGCATGCCCTTGACGGCATGGCCACCGAAGCTGCCCCGCATCGCCGAGAGGAGCCGATAGGCAAATGACCGCTCGTCGCGAGACTGGAAGCGCTCGAACAACGCCTGCGCAATGGTCGGGACGGGCATGCGGAGGTCAATGGCCTCTTCGACGGTCCAGCGACCCTCGCCGGAGTCGGGCACGTAGGGGGCGACCGCGTCCAGTCCAGGCCGCGCTTTCAACGCCTCCGCCGTCAGGTCGAGCAGCCACGACTGCACCACGGACCCGTAGCGCCAGACCTCAGCAATCTGGTGCAAGTCGAAGTCGACCGGGTTGTCGCCCATCTGGCTCTTCTTGTCGAACATCGCGAAGCCCTCGGCGAACGCCTGCATCATGGCATACTCGACGCCGTTGTGGACCATCTTGACGTAGTGGCCGCTGCCGACGGGCCCGACGTGGCCCCAGCCTTTGTCGGCCCCCGGCGCGAGCGTTTCAATCACCGGCGCAACGCGGGCGACGGCTTCGTCGGTGCCACCGACCATCGTCGAGTAACCATTTTCGAGGCCCCAGATGCCACCCGAAACGCCCGCGTCTACGAAGTGGAGGCCATGCTCGGCCGCCTCCCGCGCACGCCGGATGGTGTCGGTGTAGCGCGAGTTGGCTCCTTCGACGATCAGGTCGCCCTCGTCGAGGATGTCGTGGAGTTGCGTGAGATGGTCGTCGGTGATTTGCCCGGCGGGAAGCATGAGCCAGACCACGCGCGGGGCGTCCAGCATCGAGACGAAGTCGGCCATCGATGCCGCAGCGTCGGCCCCGTGGGATTGCGCCGTCTCGACAGGACCCTGGCTGCGATTGTGGACGACGACGCGGTGCCCACCGCGCAGCATCCGGATGGTCATGTTGAGGCCCATGCGGCCCAGGCCGATCAGTCCGAGTTCCATGTGTCGAGGGGGAATGTAGATGAGAAAGGGAGCGGTGGGACGCGGTCACACGCGAGAAGTTTACGGACGCGCCGCCTACTGGGGCGCTACCACCGTGCCGTCAGCGTCAGCATCGGGACGAGACCCAGCCCCACCACGCTGCGCTGCACCCCGTTGGCGTCAGGGCGGATGTCGACGATGTTGCGACGCGCCGTGAGGTTGTACACCTGTGCCTGGGTGCTCCACCGGAGGCCTGCGAACGGGAATCGAATGCTAGCCGCGAGGTCGAGGCGCAAGTAGGTCGGCAGCCGGGTGCGTCCCGCCTCGACGCGCTCGGCGACGGGAAAGCCGCTGCGTGCCGTTCCGGTTACTGCCACGGACCAGCGCTCCGACTGCCGCTGGAGCAGGACCTGCGCCGAATGTGGCAGGTCGTAGCGCCCCGCACGCCAGACTCTGCCCCCCTCGGGCCGCTCCTCGGTGCGGCTCAGCGCATAACTCAGTCCAAGATCCCATGCCTCCTGCTCGACCTGGACAGCGAGTTCAGCACCGACGCTGCGCTGCACACCTGCCACGTAGTCTTCCACAAGCACGCCCGCATCGATGCGACGGCGGCTCAGGTCGGGCCGTGGGGCGTCGGTGAGCGGCAGCAGGATGTCGTCGAAGTGGCGGGTGTAGGCGTCGAGCGCGAGCGACAGGCGGGGCACGGGCCGCCACCCCGCCCCGATGGCGAGCTGCCATCCTGTCGCGGGATCGACCCGCCCGCCGGCTGGAAGCCAGCGGTTGGCCGCGAGGTCGTAGCCGGCTGCGTAGCGTTCGCGTAACCGATGGAGCGTCTGCACCTGTCGGCTCAGGCCAGCCTGCACGAAGAAGCCCCGCTGCTCCCAGGCATACCGCGCGTAGAATCGCGGGCTGAGAAAGACATCGCCGTCCGGTCCATAGATGCCCAGCCGGACGCCAGGACGGAGCTGCCAACGGCGGTTGACCTGCCACCGATCCTCGGCGTAGGCGACGGCTTCGACCGCCGTGACCCGGTTCGACCGGGCTGTTCGGTCCACCAAGCTGTTGCGGCGGACGACCTCCCGGAGGTCGCTGTCGAAGATGCGGTAGCGCGCTTCCAGGCCAGCACGGACCTGGTGCGCGAGCGAGACGAAATAGTCTACATCGCTGCGCAGGCCCGTCTCAGCGAAGCGAACCCGATAGGCGCTGTCGAGGAGCGGCGCGCGGAGCGGATCGCCCTCGTCCAGCGCATCTTCGCGCGTACGGTAGGCCGAGTGGTAGGCTGTCGTCGAGACGAAAAAGGTGCGGCCGTAGAGGTAGTCGTAGCGCCCTGAGAGCAAGAGGTTGCCCCAGCGGTAGCCGACGCTCGCGTCAGTGTCCAGGTCGCCGGGATCGTCGATGAGGTCGCGGAGCGGCACGTCGGCGTTGAGCCGGTCGCCGCCTGTGTAGACCGTCGCTGCGAGCCGGTGCCAGCGCGACGGTCGCCACGAGAGCTTCGTGTGCACGTCGTAGAAGGCGTATCCGAAGTCGGTGGCTGCCTCCGTCTCGGCGTTGGTCGGCGTGAGCGCGACGTTGCCGGTCGGCCGCAGCGAGGGTGCAAGGAGCAGGTCGAGGTAGGACCGACGCGCCGACGCCGTCAGCCCCACGTTGGTAGCCAGCGGCACCTCCGCGACGGCACGTAGCGCCACAGGGCTCAGCGCCGCGACCCCGCGCGGCCGTCCGCCCAGGCCATCCTTTGTCTCAGCCACAAGCACCGACGAGAGCGCGCCGCCATACTGCGCGGGCAGCGAGCCCTTGAAGAGTTGCACTCGCTTGAGGGCCTCGGGCTGGTAGGCCGAAAAGAAGCCGAAGGTGTGCCACGGGTGGATGAGCGGGACGCCGTCCAGGAGATACCGATTGTAGTGGCTCTCGGCACCACGCACGACCATCTCGCCTCCTGCTTCAGCCGCCCGCTCGACGCCGGGCAGAAACGAGAGGACGGCGAAGAGGTCGCCCTCCCCGAGGAAGGAAGGTAGCGCGGCCTCCTCGGGACGCACGGCGGAAGCTCCTGGCACCGCCTCAGGCTCTAGCCCGGTCTCGACGACCACGCTCGTGGCTTCGAACGGCTGTGGGCGCAACCGAATCACAGTCGGCAGCGCAGGGCTTTCGGGGAACACGCTTAGCGCGAGGGCCACAGTCCGGTAGCCGACGTAGGACACGCGCACCCGATACTCGCCCGTTGGCAGGTCGGGCACGGCGAAGTCGCCCGTGGCTGTCGTGATGGCACCGAGGCCGAGGTCTTCCAGGAAGACATGCGCCCCGGGCAGCGTCTCCCCCGTCTCCGCATCGACGACCGAGCCTTCGAGGGTGCCGCGCAACGCCTCGGGGTCTTCGTCTTCGGGAGTGCCCGGGGGGAGCGCGATGAGGACATACTGACCACGGCGTACGCGCTCGGCCCGAAGGCCCGTCTCGGCGAGGAGTGCCGCGAGCCCCACCTCGGAATCGTCTCCCGCCCAGCCCCCGTCGGTGACGAACCCCTCGACCAGACGGTCCGCGTAGACCAGGTCGATTCCGGCTTGTTCAGCGAGTTCGTCAAGGGCTTGCCGAAGGGGGACCGGGTCAGACCAGCTCAGCGCGATGCGCGGCGGCGTCGGTTGCGCTGCCACGCCGCCTGCTACACAGACACAGCACAGCAAGAGCAGGAAACGACGGACGGGCATCGGCGGTGGGCAACGGGAACGGACTAGGATAACGCAGGAGGTCCGTGAGTCGTCTGTGCGTTGCCGGCTTGTCCTGGCTGTCGTCTCTATCGGGGCACGACTCGCGACCTAGAGCCAGCGCCAGGCGATCACGCTCACGGTGACGCCCATGATCAGGAAGCTGAGCAGCAGCCCAGCGCGCGTGTAGTCCGTGTAGCGGTAGCGCCCGGCGCTCATCACCATGAGGTTGGTCTGGTAGCCGATGGGCGTCAGGAAGCTGGCGGCCGATCCGATGGTGATGGCGAGGGCGAACGCCTTCGGGTCGACGCCGAGGTCGGCCGCAACGCTGAGCGCGACCGGAAACATGAGCGCGACGGCGGCCTTGTTGGTCACCAACTCCGCGAGCACGTTCGTCACGGCATAGAGCAAGATCAGCGTCCCGAGCACTCCGAGGTCCGCCGCCACAGACTCGATGGCGAGCGCGGCGACGCTAGCTAGGCCCGTCGCCTCCACGGCCTGCCCAATGCCGAGCGCCGCTGCGATCATCACGAGGACGCCCCAGTCGATAGCGTTGCGCGCCTGGGAGCCGTTGATGCACCCGGTCACGATCACGCCAAGGGCCGCCGCGACGGCCACCGTGGCCAGCGGCATCAGCCCGAAGCCGACGATGACGATGAACCCGAGCAGGATGGCAAGCGCGATGGGTGCCTTCTTGGACGCCGCGGCGACCGGGCGCCCGAGCGATGCCATGAGGGCGAAGTCGCGCCGACCTTGCACCTGGGAGGCAAAGCCCGAATGCGACTCGATGAGCAAGAGGTCGCCGGCCCGCAGGCGCGTCCGGCCGATGCGCCCACGGAGCGGCTCTTCGCTGCGCTGGATCGCGAGCACGACGCCCCCAAAGCGATTCCGGAAGTCGACCTGCCGCAGCGTCTTGCCGACGAGGTCCGACGACGGGCTGAGCACCGCCTCAAAGAGCGGCAGCGTGCGCCGCTGCGGCCGCGGGATCGGTTCTACAGGGTGCGCGAGGCCGTCCTGGGCGAGCAGCCGCCCAACGGCCTCCACATCGCCGGTGAACAGCAGCGCGTCGTCCGACTGCAGGACCGTGTCGGGCCGGGCTGGGGTCGTGTTCCGCTCGCCCTCGCCGGAACGGCGTCGGATCGACGTCAGATAGGCATTCTCCAGGTCACGTAGCCCCGCTGCTTCGATCGTCTTCCCCACAAGCGCACCGTCGGGCACAACGTGTAGTTCGAATGTGTAGCTGCGTGCCTGCTCCTCGGCCATCGCCGCCCCGCCGGTACGATCCGGGAGGAACCGGTGGCCGACGAGGGCGAAGTAGAGCCCCCCCACGATCATCGCGGGAATGCCGACCCACGTCAGGTCGAAGAACGAGAACCCTGGCAGCCCCTCGGCGAGCAATAGCCCGTGCACGATCACGTTCGTCGACGTGCCGATGAGCGTCACCCAGCCGCCAATGATTGCCGCGTAGGAGAGCGGGATGAGCAGCTTCGAGGCGGGAATGCCCGTCTGGCGCGCCCACGTCTGTACGCGTGGGATGAGCATCGCCACGATGGGCGTGTTGTTCAGGATGCCGGAGAGCAGGCTCGTCGGCAGCATGAGCCGCAGAATGGCGACGCTGATGCGCCCACTCCGCGGCCGCAAGATCCCGTCGACCGCGGCGATCGCGGAGGTCCGCTCCACCCCAGCCGCCACCACGAACAGCGCCCCAATGGTGATGACGGCCGGGTTCGCGAAGCCGACGAACGCCTGCTCCGTCGGCACGACATCGGCCAGCAGCAGCAGGCCTAGCGTGCCCACCAGGATGAGGTCCGGGCGCGCGATGTTGCGGACCAGCGCGCCGATCATCACGATCAGCGCGGCTAGCGTGTACCACGCCTGCCAGTCGAGGGCCATGCCGTGCGAGGGCTAGGGAACGCGAACGCGGTAGACGCTACGTGGACAGGCCCGCTTAGCTGGGCACCTCCTGCTCGACGAAGCGCTGCCAGTCGAACGCCGGATCACCGATGGCGAACACCGACGGGTTCCGGATGTCGTCCTTGTTGTAGACCAGGCGCTCCCCATCGCGCGTGGCCACCCGGCCGCCGGCGGCCTCCACGATGGCCTGCGCAGCCGCCGTGTCCCACTCGAAGGTCGGCACCGTGCGCGGGTAGAAATCGGCCTGGCCTTCCGCAACGAGGCAGAACTTGAGCGAGGAGCCCATGCTGGCCGACTCGACGGCGTAGCCCGCTTCGTCGAGACGATCGAGGATAGCCGCTACTTCGGCGCCCGCGTGGTCACGGCTCGCCACCACTGTGATGGCGTCTTCCGCTACCGAGCGTGCTGTGATGGGCTGCGGCTCCGCATCGCCTTCTTGCTTGAACGCGCCCTCGGCGTCGGCGAAGTAGGTGACGCCCGTCACTGGGACGTACACCACGCTGAGCGTTGCCTCGTTGCCCTCGATCAGCGCGATGTTGACGGTGAACTGGCCCGTCGTCTTCTTGACGAACTCCTTCGTCCCGTCGAGCGGGTCAACGAGCCAAAACGTCGACCAGCCCTTGCGTCCAGCCACCTCGTCCTCAGGCGACTCCTCCGAGAGCACCGGGATGTCCGGCGTGAGCGCGCGCAGCGCCTGCACGATGTAGGCGTGGGAGGCGCGGTCCGCGTGCGTCAGCGGGGAGTCGTCGGATTTGTAGTCGACGGGGAGTTCCTGGGCGTAGAAGTCGAGGATACGCTGACCGGCCTGGACGGCGATCTGGCGAACGTCTGAGAGCATAGGAGGGCGTGGGGCGAGAGCAGAAGAGGGGCGGACCTGCGAGGTCCGAGCAAGCGTGGGGAGCAGAGCTAGGCGCTGACCGACTCGGGGATGTCGAGGGCCTCGCGGAAGTAGGCTAGGGTCCGGCGCAGCCCTTCGGTGCGGCTAACACGCGGCTCCCAGCCGAGCCGGGTGCGCGCCTTCGTAATGTCAGGCTGGCGGATCTTGGGGTCGTCCGCGGGCAAGGGCTTCTCGACGATCGTGGAGGCCGATCTCGTGAGCGCGATGATCTCCTCGGCGAACTCGCGGATCGTGATCTCGTCGGGGTTGCCGATGTTGACCGGCTCCGTCTCATCGCTCATCACCAGGCGATAGATGCCGTCGATGAGGTCGTCCACGTAGCAGAACGAGCGCGTCTGGGAGCCGTCGCCGAAGACCGTGATCGGCTCGCCGCGCAGCGCCTGGCTCATGAACGTCGGGAGCGCGCGGCCGTCGTCGGTGCGCATGCGCGGGCCATAGGTGTTGAAGATGCGCACGATGCGCGTCTCGACGCCGTGGTACCGCTGGTAGGCCATCGTGATCGCCTCGGCGAAGCGCTTGGCCTCGTCGTAGACGCCGCGGAAGCCGACCGGGTTGACATTGCCCCAATAGGTTTCCTTTTGGGGATGCTCCAGCGGGTCGCCGTAGACCTCAGACGTGGAGGCGATGAGCATCCGCGCGCCCTTCGCCTTGGCGAGGCCGAGGCAATTGTGCGTGCCGAGCGCGCCGACCTTCAGGGTCTGAATCGGCAGCTTCAGGTAGTCGATCGGCGACGCCGGGCTGGCGAAGTGGAAGAGATAGTCCAGGTCACCTGCCACGTAGACGTAGTTGGAGACGTCGTGCTGGACGAACTGGAAGCTGGGGTTGCCGATCAGATGGGCGACGTTGTCCGGGTTGCCCGTGATGAGGTTGTCCATGCAGACGACCTCGTGGCCTTCGGTGAGGAGACGCTCGCAGAGGTGCGAGCCGAGGAAACCGGCACCGCCGGTGACTAGAGTGCGGGGCATGAGCGTGCGTGGCGGCTGAGAAAAAGTGGGCGCGGGAGCGAGCCGGGAGGTACCTAGGCCCGACCGTTCGTGGCAACGACGACCTCCTGGACGGGCTCGACGAAAGGACGCCCGATCGAGTAGTACTCGAAGCCGTTGCTGGACATCCGTTCGTGGTCGTAGAGGTTGCGCCCGTCAAAGACGATGGGCGCCTTGAGCATCGTCTTCAGGCGGCCGAAGTCGGGCCGGCGGAACTCCGGCCATTCGGTGCAGATCACGAGCACGTCGGCCCCGATGAGGGCGCCGTAGGAGTCCGTGGTGTAGTGGATCGACCCGTCGTTGAGGTCGCCTTCGCCGAGGATGGCGCGGGTCGTCTCGATGGCCTCGGGGTCGTAGGCCACCACGTCGGCCCCGGCGGCGGTGAGCGCCCGGATCATGGCGTGGCTGGACGCCTCGCGCACGTCGTCCGTGTTGGGCTTGAAGGCCAGGCCCCACATCGCAATCTTCTTGCCCCGGAGATCGCCCAGCACCTCCTCGATGCGCGGCATGAGGACCGTGCGCTGCGTCTCGTTGACGTTGAGGACCGCCTGCAGGATCTCGAACGGGTAGTCATTCTGCTGGGCCGTCCGGACGAGCGCCTGGACGTCCTTCGGGAAGCACGAGCCGCCGAAGCCGATGCCCGCATAGAGGAACTTGGGCCCGATGCGGCTGTCGGTGCCGATACCGCGCCGCACCTTGTCGACGTCGGCGCCCACGCGGTCGCACACGTTCGCGATCTCGTTCATGAACGTGATCTTGGTGGCGAGCAGCGCGTTGGCGGCGTATTTCGTCATCTCGGCCGACTTCTCGTCCATAATGATGATCGGGTTGCCGGAGCGCACGAAGGGCTCGTAGAGCTGCGTCATGAGGTCGGCCGCCTTCTCCGACGACGTCCCGACGACCACGCGCTCGGGCTTCATGAAGTCGTCCACGGCGACGCCTTCACGGAGGAACTCAGGGTTCGAGACGACATCGAAGCGAGCACCTTCTTCCACCCCAGCTTGCGCAATGGCTTCGGTGACCAGATCGGCCGTGCCCACAGGAACCGTGCTCTTGTCGACGATCACCTTGTAGCCCCAATCGGGGTTGGCAGCCAGCAGCTCGCCGATGTTCTTGGCTACACCGAGGACGTAGCGCAGATCGGCGGAGCCGTCTTCCCCGGGCGGCGTCGGCAGCGCCAGGAAGATCAGGTCGGCGTGCTCGACGGCGGGCGCGAGCTCGGTGGTGAAGTGGAGCCGATCTTCGCGCAAGTTGCGCTCAAAGTAGACTTCGAGCCCAGGTTCGAAGATGGTCAGTTCGCCGTTGGTGAGCTTGTTGACCTTGGCCTCGTCGATGTCGACGCAGACCACGTCGTTGCCCATCTCAGAGAAGCAGGTGCCGGAGACGAGACCGACGTAGCCGGTCCCGATGACTGAAACGCGCATGGCGTAGAGGGTGTGCGGAGAGACAAGTTGGCGGAAGTGGAAGCTACCGTCGCACCTCGTCAGGGACTATCCTGGCGAGGCAATTCGGCGGCTTCTTCGCACGACGCCCACGTACGGGGCAGCCGGGATCTGCGCTTTCCGCAAACGGTATGCCGCTTGTGCCTTACGTGGAGCGCTTTCCTAACTTTCTGCTGGGGTTGCTGCGCGCCGCCATGGGAAGCGGAAGCTGCGCCGCACCTCAGCCCACTTGGCCTGGTCCTCGGTGCTCCCACCGCCCACGACTTCCCGCCCCAAGGCCAGCCCGACCCCGAGCACGAGTCCGAGCACGAGCGAAGCCAGCACGATCAGCCGTCGACTCGGCCCGCTTGGCCTCAGGACAACGACCGGCTTTTCGATCACGGTGATCACGGGCTCGCTGCGCTGAAGCTCTAACTCGGCCCGCGTAACCTCGGTGCGAAGCTCGTTATAGTACTCGCGCTTGAACGACAGGTCCTGCTGCAGCCGGTCGCGCTGCGCCCGTAGGGAGGCTGTTTGGATCGCGCGGTTGCGGTCGTCGAAGGCGGCCAGCCGGCTTTGCGCCCCGCGAAACTCCCGCTCGGCCTGGTCGAACCGTTCGTTTACGAACGCGAGGTTATCGCGCGCTTTTTGCGTCCGGATCGTCCGCACCCGGTCGGCGAGCAGCCCGAGGGACCGCTCCACCAGCGCCGCGGACAAATACGGATCGCGCGTGGTCATCCCGAGCGTCATCAGGCCCGTCTCCTCGTTGGTTGTGACACGCGTCATGCCGCCCAGCATGCCCAGAGCCGCCTGTTGGGGTCGGGTGAGCACGGCATCGCCACCGCCTTGTCCGTCAGGGACGCCGCGCAGCTGTCGTAGCCATCGACGTGGGGCGTTTACGACATACCCGATGGGCGTCGGGCGCAGCACGTAGTCCATGAGCGGGAGCGTGGCCCCTTCGCTCGGGATCGCGAACGTGTCACGCAGCAGAGTGAGTCGGATCTCACGCGTGGCAAGGATGTCGGGGTAGGCTTCGACGGTGAGGCCCGGCTCGGCACCGCCGAGGTTGAAGCCGAAGGACCGCAGCGCAGAGATGGCCCCGCCTGCCGCGAAGCCCTCGTCGGACTCGCGCACGAGCGTGGCGCTCGCCGAATACTGGTTGGGCTGAAGCACCGCGTAAACCACGCCGAGTAGGGTCACGAGCCCCGCCACCAGCAAAACCGTCCGCCGGTGGCGCGCGACCACGAGCACCGCGTCGAGGAGCGACACCTCACGCGGCTCGTCGGCTGGAACCGGACGCGGCGGCGTACGCTCGTAGGAGACCGGAGGCGATTCCACAGGGCTAGCGTTGCAACGCGATGATGAGCGGGACGAGGACCGTCGCCGTACCGGAGAGGATGGTCAGCGCGTCGCGGATGATCTCGCCGACGTCGGCGGGCTCTTCGTCTTCGGGCTCGCGCTCGACGAGGATGGTCGCGCCGTCGTCCACGACGGGGTCTTCAGGGAAGAGGCCGCGACGGAGCTTGAACGTCGCACCCGACGCCTGAGTCAGGAAGATGTCGAGCGTCTGGTCGCGCGTGCCGCCCGCGCGCTCCAGGTAGTACGACACCCGGCGCCCCTCGACAAACTTGATGAGCCCCTCGTTGGCAACGTTGCCTTGCACCGTGACCGTGTTGGGCTGCACAGGGATGAGGATGCGGTCGTTGTTTTGCAGCACGACATCAGCGCGGCGGTCCCCGCGCAGGGCCCGCTCGAACTCCACGATCACCTGACGCTGGTTGCGGACGAGGCGACCGCCCTCGGCGTAGGCGGCCTCGGTCAACCCGCCGGCCCGCGCGATCACCTCCGAGAGCGTTTCGTTGTCGCGCTGGAGGGTGTACTGGCCAGGAAAGAGCACCTCGCCGGAGAGCACGACCGACTGCTGGATCTGAAAGTTGGGGTCGAGGCGCACGTAGACGCGGTCGCGGTGCTCCAATCGGTGCCCTGCGTTGACCTCGTCGTCCCCAAACAACGCTGACGACTGCACGGCAACCTCGCTGGTTTCAGCGCGCAGCCCGGTTGCACGCTCGGTCATGCGGGTTACCTCCACGCGGCCTTCGAGCGCGCCCTCGGCATACCCACCGGCCTGTAGGATCGCGTCCTCGACGGTCATATTCTCGCGGAGCCGGTAACGCCCTGGTGAGGCCACCGCCCCGCTGACAAGCACGAACGGATCTTCGACTTGCTCCTCGACCTCGCGCTCGTAGATCCGCACCTCGTCGCCTGGTTCTAAGACAAGATCGGCGAGTCCTTCACCGCGCAGCGTCTCGCCAAGGTCGAACCGGACGATGCGCTCGCGGAGTCCGCCTTCCGTGGGACGATAGAGGTCAGCCCGCTCCAGCAGGACGGATTCCAGGAACTCGTCGTCGGTGAGGCCGCCGCCCTGGAAGAGCAGGTCGTAGAGCGCCATGCCCTCGAAGAGCGGATACGTCCCCGGCTCGCGCACGCGCCCCGCGATGCTGACGGTGCGTTCGTCTTGGAGGTCGGTCCGCGCGTAGATCCGGAGCACATCGCCGGGGCGGAGCACGAGGTTGTGCTGCGGGTCGTCGGCAAGCGCGGATGCCAGGTCGAGCCGGAGGAGTTGTCGGTCGAGGTCATCGCGGAAGCGGACGAGTTCAGCGCGCGCCAGGTAGGCGTCGCCACGCACGCCGTCGGCCTCCAGGACGAGATCGCGCACGGTGCGGACCGTCTGCCCGAGTTCGTAACGGCCCGGCTGGAACACGGCCCCCTCGATGGTCGCCGCAGACACAGACGCGCGGCTGGACAAGGTCTCAGCTTCGAGGATGGTGAAGATGCGAACGCGGTCCCCATCGGCCAGGGCCACGTCGAGGGTGCCGCGCAGGACGTCGGCGAGGGACAGGTCGCGCACGGTCCGCGCAATCGACGGGTCGACCCGCTCGGTGAAGGGCACGATGCGGTCGATCTGAAAGCGGGCGGCGTAGGCATCGGCCTGCAGACCGCCTGCGAAGTCGAGCAGACGCTCTACGTTCTCCTCCGCGTCACGCATCTCGTAGAACGCAGGACGACGCACAGCGCCTTCGATGGCGACCGTCGTGCCTCGCGGGGGGACGAAGACCCGGTCGCCGTTTTGGAGCCGCACGGGCTGCGCGTCCCGGCCTTCGAGGAGATAGTCGTAGGCGTCGACGGTGGCGACCGTCTGCCCATTGCGGACGACCCGGATGCGCCGCAGTGACCCATCGAGCGTAGGCCCGCCGACGAGGTAGAGCGCGTTGAACACCGAGGTGCCGCTTGGCACGGTGTAGCCTCCGGGACGATTCACAGCGCCCGTCACGAAGACCTGCACGGCCTGCAACCGGCGCAGCGTGAGGTCCATGAACGTCGAGGGCGGATTCGTGAGCAGCCCGGCGTAGCTACGCCCGAGGACGCGCCGAAGTCGATCTCGGAGCTGCCCGATTGGCTGCCCAGCAGCGGTGTATTGGCCGACGGTCGGGATGAAGACACGCCCCTCAGGATCGACGGTGAGGTCGAGCTGAAACTCGGCATCGCCGGTGACGGTGAGGCGTAGGTCGTCACCAGGCCCGACGACGTATCCATCGTCCGCGACGGGGATGGTGACGAGCGGCTGCGCGGTGGAGTCGCCCAGCCGAAAGGTGTCGTAGCCGAAGTACGGCAGCGCGTCGTCGAGGTCGACCATCACCTCGTCCACCGTGTCCGCAACGACGAGCGTGTCTGGCTGCAGAACGATGGGCTCGCCATTGGCGCCCACGACGCCCGTCTGCCCGGCATCGCGCGCCTGCGCGAGGGCGATCAGCCGCAGCAGGTCCTCGATGTCCTCTTCCGGCAGGCCGAGCGCGCGAGCCTGCCGCGCAGCCGTGTCCGGGTCGCTCAGGTCGATGCCGAGGCTCTCCGCGTTGCGCAGAGCTTGATCGAGCGTGAGGCCGCGGCGGTCGAGTTCATCCTGAACGGAGTCGGGGAGGTCGCCCGTTTCCAGTGTGTCGGGAAGGGCAGGCGTTTGGGCTGATACGGTAGCAGGGACCCAGAGCACCGCCACCGCAGCACACAGGGCGAGCAAAAGAGCACGCCGCACAGAGGCACGAGGCTTTGTTGTACGAGGCAGCAAGGCACGTCGCATGAAAGGGCCGACAGGGGCGGATGGTGGGGGCCGCGTCCTCGAACGTCGTTTCGATGCCGTGAATGCATTGGACGTTCGAACGGGCAGAATCTAGTGCATCGGGCCGAAAGCTGCGCGAATCCGTTGCCAAGACGCCCCGGACGCGCCGCCTCCATGAACGAAACCATGCTAGGCATCTATTTTCCGATACTGCTCCTCTGAGGCAGCCTTTGTTGCCCGCCCATCCCGTCACGCCGGCACCACCCTCCTGCGCATGTCTTTCCCTCAGCCCGCACGCGCTCTTGCAGCCGCTTTGCTTCTCTGCTTGGCGCTTGCACCTACGACCGCAGCCCAGTTCTACGCGAGCTTCGGCGGCGGCTATGCCCGCCTCGACGACGTCCCACGCTACGGCACCGGCATCGCGTTCTACGTGCCCGCCTTCGAGCACACGATTGACGTGGTGCCGAGCTTTGAATTGTTCTATCGCAAGTGGAACGGGCGGACGACCGATGTAGGTACCCTTTGGTCGGCGGGGTTGGAGACGCGCCTCAACCTCCCGCCGGTCTTCCGGTTTGTGCGGCCGTATGCCGGACTCGGCTTCGCGTTCGTCGGTGTGGACGGGGACACACGGCTCAGCCTGAAGCTCGTTTCCGGCACCTACGTCCGGCTGTTCGTCCGTGATGTGTACCCGTTCGCCCAGGTCGCCTACCGGGTCGCCGATGAGTTCGAGACAGTCAACCTGCTGGACTCGGTGTTTATCCAGACTGGGATTCGCTTCGCGCTGTTTTGAGCACCGTTGAGTGTAGGCGACCTGGGTATTGAGCTCGTCCGTGCTGTCGGTGACGAGCTATGGCTGCAGATGCTCGGCGAGGAATGCGGTGGTCATGGTCCACGCCTCCTCGGCGGCTTCGGGCTGGTAGCGATCGCCGGACGGGTTGGCGAAGGCGTGGTCGGCCCCGTCGAAGATGCGGATCGTGTGCGGGACGCCGACCTCGTCGAGCGCGGTGTCGAAGGCGCGGGCGCTCTCGGCAGGGATGCCTTGGTCGTCAGCGCCGAAGAGGCCGAGGATGGGTGCCTCTAAGTTCGCCAGCGCCGCCGCCTCGGTCTCGACCCGCCCGTAGTAGATGACGGCTGCGTCGATGCGGGTCGGCAGCGCGAGGGCCGTGCGGAGCGACCACGCTCCGCCGAAGCACCACCCCAGCACGCCGATGCGCGTCGCACCCTGCGCGCTGAGGTGTTCCGCCGCACTCGTGAGGTTGGCAACGACAGCGTCGGGCTGGCTCATGGCGTCGGTCATCAGCGCACGCGCGCCGTCCGGCGACTCAGAGGCACCGCCCTCGTAGAGATCGACCGCCAGCACACGATAGCCTTCCTTCGCGAGGCGACGAGCTTGCCCGCGCACGTTGTCGTTGAGGCCCCACCACTCGTGAATCACGATGAGCCCCGGGAGCGATGCCTCCCCCTCTTCCGGATAGGCCGCATAGCCGGTGACGCCGTCATGGTAGTCGACGCGCTCGATGACCAAGCCTGTTTCATCGGCTCCAGGCGCCCCCGATGGCCGCGCTGAGTCGCCCGCGTGCTCGACGGCCATGCTGTCCACGTAGGCGGCGTCTTCGTCGGAAGGCAACGCGGATGACGAACTGGACGAAGCGCTAGGGTCGGAACAGGCAGCGAGGCCGAACATGGCAAGCGAAATAAAGTAGAGTCGCATGTGAACAAGGAGGTACATCGGACGGAGTCGCTCTCAACATAGGCGTCAGCGACCGGATTGGTGTCGTACGTTTTACCTCCGTTTGTCTCGGATCCCGCATGGATACGCTCGCCTTTTCCTACCGCGCAGAACTTGGCCGCAAGGCGCTCCATATCGGGGCGCTCTTGATGCCGCTCGGCCTCCTCGCGCTCGGCCGTGAGATCGCCCTGTGGGTGTTTGTCCCCTTCGCCGTGTTCGCTCTCACCTGCGACGTGCTGCGGACGCGCTCGGAGGGCTTTCATCGGTTCATCCAATGGGTTTTCGGCGGGATCATGCGCCCTGAAGAGCAACCGGGGCTCCATGGACCCATCGTCTTCAACGGCGCGACATGGATGGTGACGGCGATGGCATTCACCGCGCTCGTCTTTCCCGAACCGATTGCCGCCGCGTCGATGGCCATGCTCATGCTTGGTGACGGCGCGGCAGCGCTCATCGGCCGCCGCTTCGGGCGCCACCGCTGGCCCAACTCGCCGAAGTCGCTCGAAGGCTCGGCGGCATTCATGCTCACGGCGGTGCTCGTTGTGCTGCCGCTCGCGCTGCTGCCCCTGTCGTGGTTTGCGTTCCCGGGCACGCCGCTCGACATCGTCACGACACCGGGGCTCTCGCTGTGGCAGGTCGGCCTCGGCGCGCTCGTCGCCGCTCTCGTCGAGGCGACGCCAATCCCGCTCAACGACAACGTCCGCGTGCCGCTTCTCGCCGGCGCGGCCATGTGGCTTATTGGCTAGCGCATGCACGTTCTCCTCGTAGGCGGTGGGCATGCGAGCCTGCCACTCCTGACCGCGGCCTCTCGCCTCACCCGCCAGGGTGCCCGCGTCACACTCCTGAACGACGCCACGCACCTGTGGTACTCCGGCATGGTGCCCGAGCACTTGGGCAGCGTCTACACGCGCGACCAGGTCACCATCGATCTCACGCGACTGTGCGCGAAGGCAGGCGTGCGGTTCGTCCACGACCGCGCTGTCAGCCTGGACGCGGAGGCGCAGACGATCACGACGGCGTCGGGGCGAACGCTCGGCTGCGACCTCGCCACGTTCGACATTGGGGCCGTCAATCCGGTCGCGCCCTCAGGAGACGTGATTCCGACGAAGCCACTTCATCGCATTGCGGACCTCGCGGCATGGCTCGACGGTTTCGAGAAGAGCGATCCACCGCGGCGGCTTGCCATCGTCGGAGGCGGCGCAGCCGGGGTCGAGGTCGCCCTCAACGTGACCGCGCGTGTGCCGAAAGCCCAGCTCGATGTCACGCTCATCGAGCCCTCGCACCGCCTGCTCGGCCGGATGCCCGAGGGCGCGGCGGCCTACTGCCGACGCCTGCTCACCGAGCGCGGCGTCGCCCTTCGCTTCGGTCACCGGGTCATTGATACGACGGACGCCTCGCTCGAGCTCTCGAACGGGGCCGTGGTCGATGCGGAAGCCGTCCTCTGGGCGACGGGCTCGGTCGGACCGGCTCTCTTCGCCGAGGCGGGCCTGCCCACCGACGAGCGGGGCTTTCTCCGCGTAAACGCCTACCTCCAATGCGAAGCAGCCCCGTGGCTCTTCGCGGCCGGCGATTGTGCGGCCATCGACGGCGCTGGGCACTTGGCGCGCGTGGGCGTGCACGCCGTCAAGCAAGGCCCGACACTGCAGACGAACGTGCTTCGCATCGCCGAAGCCGCGCTGGTGGGGCGCGATCTCACGCGGCTTCGCCCCCGAAGCTTCCGCCCCTACCCGCTCGTCCCGCTCATCCTCTCGACAGGCACGCGCGACGGCCTGCTGGTCGTCGGCGACCGCTGGTGGGCCAGCCCGGCGATGCTGCGTCTGAAGCATGCGGTGGACCGCCGCTGGATCCGGCGCTACCACCCCACCGACCGCTTCGAGGGGCTGTTCGACACCGCGCATCCTGGCCTGGCCTAGCCAGAACCACCGCCTCAGCTACGACAAATCGTTTCGGCTGCGACACAGCGCCTCGGCTACGATCAAAAGGCGAAGGTCAGCCCTGCTCCTGTTGGCCCAACGTGCACCGCGACCTGCTCGGCGAGGGCGCTCCATCGGCCTCGCGTGTCGAAGTAGGCGATGCCGTCGAGGACGAACAACCCAAGGCCTTGGAGGATGAGCGCGGCCCCGTGCCCGCGCACGCTCAGGTTGCCATCGACGCCGCGGTAACTCACCGCCACGAGCGTCGCGCCGACAGCACTGTAGGCGACGTTGAGCCCGAGGTTGAACAGGAGAATGTCGGCGTAGTTGTTCTCTATGCGCAGGGCCTCGGCCCAGGTTGCTGCCGTGTCGGGTCCGCCGGAGAGCAGCCCCAGCGCAGCGATACCGACGTTGATCGTCCCCCACGCGGCGAGCTGCACGCCTGCGCCGAAGCGCCCCGGCTGTTCGCTCCGGCTCGACGCCAACAGCAGGGCCATCCCGCCGAGCGCATTGGCGCTGCCCCAGGCACCGACTCGCCACAAGTGCGCGCGCTGGGCACTGTGCAGCGCCTCGGTGTGGGCCGCGGGCGTGCTCAGGAGCGCGTCCTGCGCGGCCACGCTGGGTGCGTGCATGGCAAGTATGGCCAGCAAGGCCACGCTGACCGAGGGCACAATCCACGCGGGTCGGACGTTCATAGGTCGAATGTGTTTAGATCGGAGCCAGCTGGGCTCGGCCGTGCATCACTGCGACGACGCAGCCCGTAGTTCCGATCCCATCCGCTCCCCCACCGCTCCGCTCTTTTTCGCGATGCAATCGAACCTGTTCGGGCGGCTGTTGCTGCTCTTCCTCATCGTCCCCATCGTCGAGCTGTTTCTCCTCGTGTGGCTCGGCGACCGGATCGGGCTCGGCCCGACCCTCCTGCTCATTGTGGTGACGGCCCTCTTCGGCTCGTTCCTCGCGCAGCGCGAGGGGCTGGCCGCGTGGCGCCGTTTCCAGGCGCGCGTGGCGGAGGGCGGTCTGCCTGGCAAGGAACTATCCGACGGGCTCATCATCCTCGTGTCGGGTGCGCTGCTGCTCACGCCAGGCGTGCTGACCGACGTGGTCGGCTTCCTCGGCCTGCTGCCGCCGACGCGGGCGCTCATCCGCCGCAGCGTGGCCGGGCGCTTCAAACAGTCCGTGAAGTCGGGCCAGACGCAGTTTTTCGCCTTTGGGCCGGGCGTGCCGCCCAACTTCGGGCCGCAGGGCTTCGGCCGTCCTGGCGCGCCGTTCGGCTCCCCGCCGCAGGAGGCTCCGCCTACGTGGCGCGGCGCACCGACCGCCTCGTCATCCATGGACACGCCGGTGGAGCCCGCCGACCAGATCGAGGAGGCCACCATCATCGAGGAGGACCTGAACCGCTCGTGAAGTCTCGATGCCGCCGCGTCTCAGTGAACCAGCGTGCACATCGGAGGCGTTGGTAAGACCTCTCGTCTCGACTCCCTCCATGCAGCCGAGCGCACTTCCCTGGCGACTTCGCCCCAATGGGTGTGCTCGTGTCTCTTGAACCCACGTTTTCTGACCATGCTTCGACGTCTTCCCATTTCGACCGGGCCCCTCTGGGCGCTAGCCGTGGCGCTCCTCGCCCTCTCGGCGTGCGCCGACCAGAACCTCGACGCGCCCGTCAGCAGCCTCACCGCGTCTGCCTCCATGGACGGTGCGTCCGCGCGCCTCGCGGTCGCCGACGACGAGCTTGCGGTAGCCACCTTCGCGGGCGGCTGCTTCTGGTGCATGGAGCAGCCCTTCGAACGCTACGAGGGCGTCTCGGCCGTGATCTCCGGCTTCGCGGGCGGCACCGAGCCGAACCCGTCGTACAACGACGTGGCCAACGGTCGCACCGACTACATCGAGGCCGTCCAGGTCTTCTACGACCCGGACCAGATGTCGTATCAGTTGCTCCTGAACATCTTCTGGCGCACGTTCAACCCGACCGACGCCGGTGGCCAGTTCGCCGACCGCGGAAACCACTACACTTCGGCCATCTACGCGCACGATGAGGAGCAGCGCCGCCTCGCTGCAGCCTCCAAGCGCGACCTCGCCGAGAACGGCCCGTTCGACGCACCCATCGTGACGCCGATCCGCGACTACACGACGTTCTACGCGGCCGAGGACTACCACCAGGACTTCTACCGCACCAACCCGGACCGATACGGCAGCTACGCCGAGGGCTCGGGCCGCAAGCCGTTCCTGCGCCGCACGTGGGGCTTCGATATCTCGAAGGACTTCATCCCAGAGGATGCCCCGTGGTTCGGCGAGCCCGCCCCGGAGCCGAGTGCCATGTCGTCGGCTTCCGCCGCTGGGTCTGGACAGATCACGCTCGCTTCGTTTAGCACCTACGAGAAGCCCGCGGACGAGGAACTGCGCGCGATGCTGACGCCGATCCAGTACCGCATCACTCAGCAGGACGGCACGGAGCGTCCATTCAACAACCCGTATCACGACAAGAAGGACGCAGGCATCTACGTGGACATCGTCTCTGGCGAGCCGCTCTTCTCGTCGCTCGACAAGTACGACTCCCGCACGGGCTGGCCATCCTTCACGCGCCCGCTCCACGAGGAACTGATCGTCGAGCACGAGGACCGCTCGCTCGGTATGGTCCGCATCGAAGTGCGCAGCAAGCACGCTGACAGCCACCTCGGCCACGTCTTCGACGACGGCCCTGCGCCGACGGGCCTGCGCTACTGCATGAACTCCGCTGCCATGCGCTTCATCCCGGTCGACCAACTCGAAGCCGAGGGCTACGGCCAGTACCTCGCGCTTTTCGAGGATTCAGAGTCGTGAACGACCAACGTATTTGAGCGACGAAGCCCCGCGACGCTGCATGCATCGCGGGGCTTCGCGTTTATGCTGCCAGCCTCTTCTCAGTTCGCCCAGACGAGGCGGCGGAGGGCGTCGGCCGCGAGGGCGTAGGTGCGGTAGAAGCCGTTGGAGAGCCAGAGCCAGCCGAGGTCGGCGGCGAGGGCCTCCATCGCGGTAGAAACCGTTGCTTGGGTGGCCCAGAAGCCCTGGTCGCGTAGGGCGTTCTTGACATCGAGGGTGGTGGTCGTGCCGGTCGTGCGCATGAGTGTGAGCGCGGTTTCACGGACGGCGGCGGGCGTGAGGACGTAGTGGGTCATGGTTGGAGTCGGTGTTTGAGTTCGGGACCGAGATGCGAGGAGGACCTTGTCCTCATGTCAAGCTGAACATGGTTCAGCATCTCGCTGTCACGATTGAGGTCCTGAATCCAGTTCAGGATGGCCTACCTAGTTGGGGGTGCGAAGCCAAAGTTCAGGCTTCGATCTCGACGAGGTAGCGGACGGTGCACTGCGCCTCGCGGTAGACGATGTACTCGTTGTTCTGGAGGCTGCACCCGGCCTTGCCGTGCGTCGAGTCGTAGCGGCGCTTGAGCATCCCGTGCGCCTCCAGCGACTGCGCGGTGAGTTGCGAGCACCACGGCTCCCACGTCTTCACCGTGAGTGCCTTGCCGAGGTGGACAGCGTAGAGCGCGAGGTAGGCTTGGTTGCTGCCCCCGCCCGTCCAGTAAGCCCCGCGTGCCGAGGTGTAGCCGAGCGATTTGCGGAAGCGGTCGGCGAAGTAGAGCCCATAGCCGAACATCTTGCCCGTGATGTGTGCATTGGCCGGGCGCAAGACGAGGCCACTCTCCAGAATCGAGAGCCAGTTCTCGTTGCGGCTGCCGTGCCAGAGCAGTCCCGTGCGCGGGTTCGAGGCCGCCGTGAGGTGGTCGTCGAACGCGGCCTGCGTGCGGTGATTGGTGACGCGGAAGGCACGGCGGAAGAGCTGGGCGTCGTTGCCCATGAGCTTCTGAATGCGCTTGAGCGTAGCCTCGTCGTCTTCCACCGCCACGCGGAGGCCCATGGCGGCTTCGAGCGTCTGCGGCACGTCGGGCGTGGTTGCGCGCTGGGCGTTGACCTTCACCTGCCCCGCCATCACGTCGAGCGTCGCTTGCTCGTCGGCGAGGAGCGTGTCAATCGACGAGGTGTCACTCGGGTCGGGCAGCGCGTCGAGAAGGTGGTCCTGCACGTTGCCCATCCGGCGCGGGATGACCGTGTAGAGGTCGAGCAGCGTCCGGTTGAGCGCGTCGAGGCCGGCGGATGGCTGGCGCACGAGCGCGGTCAACCCATCGAGGAGCGACTGCGCCTCGGCGACCTGCGCGGCTGTGACCTGGTCGGCCGTGACGTGGTAGTTGCGTCGGATCGACTGGGTCGCGTACCGTGTGAGCGCGTCGACGAGGCTGCGCACGGGGGCGTCGGGGATGTCGAAGCCCTGCTTGGGCGCATTTGTGGCAAAGAGGTGCGTCACGTCGCGGTAGCCCTTGCGGACTTTCTCGCGCACCTTGCGGTCCCACTGGGCGATGGGGTACGTCCGACGCGTCCCCGCCGTGCCAACGCGGCCGTAGTGCGCCGTGCAGGTGCCGTCACCGTTGTCGGTGAGGTCGTAGAACTTGTTGTTGTTCGCGCCCGTGACCATAACGAGCTTCACCGCGCGCGTCGTCGCTGAGGGCAACGGGGCAAGGTTCGACGCGGCGGACGCGGCCGTGGGAATCGTAGCGGCGGTGGCGAGGAATGCGGACATGAGACCGAGGCTTAGGTACAGGACAATGGCACCGACCGAGAGGCTGCTGTGCCGTTCGTTTACACCAAGATCCATAGCTATAGTGACACTGTTTTGTCACACCTTTCTGAACAAAAAAATCCCCCGGCACCGAGGCACCGGGGGACGTGGATTTTTCGCGTTGGGACGACGCTATTTCGCCGTCTCGACCTTCGGCTGCGCGACGGAAGCACCGTCACCCTGCGCGCCTTGGATCGCAACCGATTCACCCGGGAACTGGCGCACGTTGTCGGTCGGCACGGGCTTGCCCTCACCCTTCGCAACGGGTGACGACTCGGGGATGTAGAACCGGTCGTTCGGTAGCGTGTCGCTGTGACGGATGGCAGCCTCGGCAGCACGGTGCATCGCGCCGTCGATGTTGTCGGTGAGCGCTTTCACGTTGGCGCGGATCTTCTGGTCGGCATACTCCATGAAGTAGAGCGCCGCGTGGAGGTCGCGCTCCCAGCCGGCTCCGCGTGCCCCCTGCATCATCTGCTGGTCGAGCTTCGCGAGGCTGGCCGTCCAGGCGAACATCAGCACGGCGTTGTCGGCCAGGCGTGCCTGCGTCGCCTGCGCCGTGACCACCTTCTCTTCGAGTCGCTTCGACGTCAACTTGAAGTGCCGGGTGTGCTCCTGGATGTGCTGCGTGAGCTTGCGGCCCCACGCGCCGAGCGACGGGTGGAGCGCCACGAAGTCGGGCTGCGCGACCTTCCGGCCGAGGAAAATCTCACTGGCGAGCGGCACGCCCTTTTTGATGATCGACGGGCTGAACGCCCCGGCGAGGATGCGCGTCACGTTCGACTGGAAGCCCGACTCGTCGTCCCACTCGACGGCGTTGAGCACGCCGAGCATGTACTCCGCGAGTTGCTTGCCGCCATACGCAAAGATGAACGACTGCATGACCTCGTTCGAGCCTTCCACGATCCGGTGGATGCGGTTATCGCGCCAGAGGCGGTCGTACTCGTTCTCGGTCATGTAGCCCTCGCCGCCCATGAGTTGCAGGCCGTCGTCGATGACCTTCCAACCGTACTCCGAGCAGAAGTACTTGCACGCCGCGGTCTCGACCATGATGTCCTTGTCGTGGCGGTCGAGGAAGCCGCACGTCATGTAGAGCATCGCGTCCATCGCGAACGAGAACGCGGCCATGCGCGCGATGCGCTCCTTGACGAGTTCGAAGTCGGAGAGCGGGCGCTCGAACTGGTAGCGCGTGCGGGTCCACTTCGTCGCCTGGTCGCGGGCAGCTTTGGCGGCCCCCGTGATGCCTGCCGAGAGCGTGCAGCGGCCGTAGTTGAGGCACGTCAGCGCGACCTTGAGGCCGCCGCCCTCGCGGCTCATGCGGTTCTTGACCGGCACCTTCACGTCGGTGAAGCGGATGCGTGCCTGCCACGTCCCGCGGATGCCCGTCTTGGAGCGGTTCTTCTCGAAGATGTCGACGCCCTCCATGTCCGGCGTGACGATGAGCGCCGTCACGACTTTCTTCTGCTTTCCGGGCCGCTTCGGATCGGCGATCATCTGGTTGGCCATCACCGTGAACATGCCCGAGAGCGCGCCCGACGTGGACCATTTCTTCTCGCCGTTGAGGATGTAGTGCGTGCCATCGTCGGAGAGGCGGCAGTTGGTGCGCTGGCCAGCAGCGTCGGAGCCGACGTCAGGCTCGGAGAGGCAGAACGCTGAGAGGTACTCGCGCGCCACTTTCGGGAGAAAGCGCTCCTTCTGGTCCTCCGAGCCGAAGAGCATCAGCGCCTTGCAGCCGATCGACTGGTGCGCGGAGACGATTACGCCTGTCGAGCCGCAGTTGGCGCCGATGCATTCGAGGATGCGGTTGTACGACGCGACGCCGAGGCCAAGACCGCCGTACTCCTCCGGAATCGTCATCCCCATCACGCCCATCTCGAAAAGGCGCGTCAGGCACCACTCGGGGACATACTCCTCCTGGTCGATGAGGATGCTCGGGTGTTCGTTGTCGAAGTAGGCCTGCAACTCTTCCAGGAGCGCGTCGCACTTCGCTTTCTCGGCGGCCGACACCTCCGGATAAGGCAGCACGAGGTCTTCGCGCAGGCGGCCCCAGAAGAGGTTCTTGATGAAGCCCATCTCCTCCGGCTCCGGCCCCATCATGACTTCCGCTTGCTGGATCATCGCTTGATCCTTGGCGGAGACACCCTTCATGTTGCTGAGAATGGACATAGGTCGGAGTCGGTCTGTTGGTTGCGGAGGGGAAATAGAGAACCCGGATACGGTAGGACTACCACGCGCCGAGGCGCAGTCGGCTCCCGATCGCCAGGATTTCGGAAGCGCTTTCGAGGGCCACAATCTACGGGCCGAATCGAGACGTGCTCCCGCCCTTTTTTGACTTCCCGATGGATAGGCGAAGCCCCCCTCGTCTATTGGTAGTTGTCCTGCGCCATTCGTCCCTCGTCCTTTGGTTTCTTGTGGTGGTGTCGCAGTGCGGCGGTGTTGCAGTGTCGCGGTATCGATGTTGGCTGCTATCCCGTTTCGCAACCGCCTTTCACCTTGTCATCCTGAGCGAGCGTAGCGAGTCCGAAGAGCCTGCCCTCGCGAAGCCAGGGGATCTGTCGACCGGCTTCCCAGCCCTGATCGCAGCGCCGAGACAGACAAAGATCCTTCGGCTTCATCCGCTGTGCGGATTGCGCTCAGGATGACACCCACGAACTGTGTGCCCTCACCGTGCTTTTTCTCGACAAGCTCCGCGCCGCGCAGGCGGCCACCGGGGCCGCGCTCTGCGTCGGCCTCGACCCCGACCCCGCGCGGCTGCCCGCCTCGCTCGCCGACCTCCCCATCCACGAGGCCGTCGTCCGCTTCAACCGCGCCATCGTCGAAGCAACGAGCGACCTCGCGTGTGCCTACAAGCCCAACCTGGCGTTCTACGAGGCCCTCGGCACCGACGGCTGGCGCGCACTCGAAGCCACGCTGGAGGCCATCCCCAAGGATCGGCTGACCATCGCCGACGGCAAGCGCGGCGACATCGGCAACACGGCGAAGCGCTATGCCGCGGCGTTCTTCGACACGCTCGGCGTGGACGCCGTCACGGTGACGCCCTACATGGGGCGCGACGCCATCCGCCCCTTCCTCGACGCCCCGCACGGCTGCGCCTTCGTGCTCGTAGCGACCTCCAACCCGAGCGGGGCTGACTTCCAGGACATCGTCTTCGAGAGCCGCCCCGTCCACGCGCACGTCGCGGACCTTGCGGTGGAGATAGCCACGGACGCTCCAGGCTCGGTCGGCTTCGTGGTCGGCGCAACGCGCCCCGAGATCCTCACGGCGCTTCGCTGGGCGCATCCCAACGTGCCCTTCCTCGTCCCCGGTGTCGGTGCCCAGGGCGGCTCGGCAGAGGCTGTCCTCGACGCCAACGCGGGCGGGCCGCTACTCGTGAACAGCAGCCGCGGCATCCTCTACGCCTCGTCGGGCGACGACTTCGCTGAGGCCGCGCGTACGGCTGCGCAGGCACTCGCCGCCACGCTGCCCGTGTGAGACGTCAGGCCGTAACGGTTAGCTCAAAACGACGACGACGACGTTGCCCCGCTTGCGCCCCGTCCCAACGTACCGATGTACCTCGACGATCTCGTCGAGTGGGTAGACGCGGTCGATCACCGGCTTGAGCACGCCCGCCTCGGCGAGTGCCGCAAGTTCGCGCTGGTTCTCGGCGCTACCCGTCGCGTTGCCTGCGACGATGCGTTTGTCGGTGCGTAGTGCCACGAGCGGGGCCCGGAGCATGTCGGGCAAGCCACCGAGCACCTGCAGCAGTCGTCCCCCTTCGTTGAGCACGCGCTCGCTCCGGGCAAACGGCGCCGTCCCAGCGGTGTCCATCACTACGTCATAGCCCGCGTCTTCCTCGACGAAGTCCCGCTCGGTGTAGTCGATCACGGCGTCCGCCCCCAAGCTCGTGACGAGGTCCACGTTGCGCGTACTGCAGACCCCCGTCACGTGCGCGCCGAGGTGCTTCGCGAGTTGCACGGCGGCGGTTCCAACGCTGCCCGAGGCGCCGTTGACGATCACACGTTCGCCCGCCTGGAGCTTGCCCTGCCGGAAAAAGTGCAGCGCCGTGTTGCTGCCGAACGAGAGCGCTGCCGCTTCCTCCCACGAGAACGCGGCGGGTTTCGGGGCGATGGGACCAGCAGCAGGCACGGCAACGAACTCGGCGTGCGCGCCCAGCCGCCCGTCGTTGTAGGCAAACACATCATCGCCGATACGGAAGCGGGTGACGTCGGCGCCCACGGCCACGACGGTGCCGGCGAGTTCGGAGCCGAGGATGGGTTGTCGCGGTCCACGCACGCCGAAGAGAAGCCGCATCACGAGGCCGAAGCCGGGCGGCACGGTCAGGCTGCGCACACGCCAGTCGCCCGAGGAGACCGTAGCGGTCTGGACGCGGACGAGCACCTCATCGCTTTTCGGCGTAGGCGTTGGGACCCTCTGGATGTGCACAACCTCAGGCGACCCATAGGCCGTAACTACCGCCGCCCGCATCGTTGGGGGGATCACAGCCGTCGGAGAAGAGCGCATCGTTGCGAGGGGGTCGATCTACGGAAGCCAACGCCTACGGTGCTCTGCCCGTGAGGGTGCAACGGCTCGGCAACTCGAAGGGGGCCGCCGTCTCGCAGTGTGGGCCCTCATCTGAAGACGAGGGCGCGACCAAGCCAGGTCGCCGCACCGTACTGCCCTATTTCGTCCCCGAAGCACGCTTGTTCTGAGTTGCGAGCGCGACGGCCTTCTCGATTCGCACGGCTCGCGTCTGCGACCGCTTGGCGAGCTTGATCCATCGCAGGAGATCGCGCTTGGCGGAGTCCGGGAAGGCCTCGTAGTGAGCCCATGCAACCGGGTTGCGCTCGAAGGCTGCTTCCAGGTCAGCAGGGACGACGAGGGCGTCTACGTCGTTCATGAAGTCCCACATACCGCTGGCTTTCGCTGCCGCGACGACCCGCAGCCCCGCCTCGTGCATGCGTCCTTCGGCGGTCAGGCGCGCCACCCGGTCTTTGTAGCTCTTGGCCCAGTGCTGCGTCTTGCGCGGCGACAGGAGTTGCATCGTCCGCTGGGCGTCGAGCTTCTTGCGGCGCCCGTCCATCCAGCCAAAGCACAACGCCTCGTCCAGCACCTCAGATGCCGAGACGTACTTGCCAGGGACCGACTTCTTATGGGTGACGAGCCAGATCGACGCCTCCTGCGCGTGATTCGCCTCCAGCCAAGCTCGCCACTCGGCTGCCGACTCTACGCTGACCTGTTCGAGATTGGACATAGCTCAGGAGGAGACGGAGACAGGGGATTCTGCTTCGTATGTGCAGGGTGGTACGCCTCGTACACCGACGAGACGTACGACCCGTACGCTGACGATCAGACGCGGGCCACGCACTTGATCTCGATGGAGAGCATCGGCATGACCAGCCCGGCGACCTGGATCATCGTCTGTGCCACTTCGGGGTTCTTGCCATACGCCTCGGCGCGGATGCCAAACAGTTCGCCCACGTTGGCCATCGTCGTGCCGATGTCGGTCACGTACCAGGTTTCATCGACCACGTGGTCCATCGTCGCGCCGAAGTGGCTGAGGACCTCCTGGACGTTTGCGTAGGCTTGCCGGGTCTGTGCCGCGAGGTCGCCCTCGCCGACGAGGTTGCCTTCGCTGTCGGTGCCGACTTGGCCCGAGATGTAGATCGTGTCTCCCTGTTTGACGCCGTTGGCGATGAAGTCTTTGAACGGCCCAAAGCGGGCCACTTGGCGATCGGTGGACATGAGGAGTCTGGGTTCTCGACACCACGAGCGGCGTCGGGGATGAGAAAACGCGAAGCGCTATGATCGGAAGGGGCTGTGACAACCTATCGTCACAACTATCCCGTCTAGGGCGCCGTGATACAAACTGGCCCTGTTGAGCAAGACCAGAACGCACGAAGGCTCACACCACCTCCCCCGCCGTGCGTGTCTCCTCGGCGTAGAGCGCGGAGAGGCGCTGCGTGAGCGGGCCGACGGACCCCTCGCCGATCACGCGTCCGTCGAGGCCGAGGACCGCTGCGAGTTCGCCCATCGTGCCGGTGCAGAACAGTAGTTATACCGCACCTACTCACACTTCAAAAAAGCGAGAATCGGAGTAGCGTCATCATGTCCAGTATGACCAGCCAGAGAGTCAAAACGCTGAGCAGACCTAACCCGCCGGGCACAGCGCCGATGAACAGTACGTTCGCCCAGAACAATCTTGGCTGCCTCCTACGGCTGAGCCAGCGCTCATCGCCTAGACGTGCCGCCAACCACCCAAGAGGCAGTCGTTTTAGCAGCGAGGCGATAACGTTGAAAGTGGTGCCCTCGGCGAGGCTCTTACGAACGAAAGCAACGGCGATGAGCAGGAAAGGAAGGAACGTAAAGGCACCGACGAGGGCGCCGACAGGGTAAGGGAGTTCGATAAGTTCATTCGAGAGTCCAGAGATGATCATGCACGCGAACCATGCAACGAGGAGTGTCCGGCTCTGCCACCAGCGGCCGCGTATTCCACCAGCCTCGAACCAAGGTTCGACGTCGCTAGAGGCGGGGCGTTGATCGGTTTCCAGAGCTTCGATTGCGGTATAACCTATGATTCAATGTCGTTAGGTCACAATATAACAAGTCGTTCCGACGCGTAAGTGCGCGCCGACCTGCCAACAACTCCCCAGACCCATCTTTTAGCTATGTTGACCCTGTGCCCCGCCAAAACAGCCAGGCAAGTATGTCGAGCAGGCGCATAACGCACAATCTCACACCACCTCCCCCGCCGTGCGCGTCTCCTCGGCGTAGAGCCCGGAGAGGCGCTGCGTGAGCGGACCGACGGTGCCATAACCGATCACGCGTCCGTCGAGGCCGAGGACGCCCGCGAGTTCGCCCATCGTGCCGGTGCAGAACATCTCGTCGGCGCGGTAGGCGTCCGTGGTCGAGAGGCGGCGTACGGCGTGCGGGATGCCGTGGCGCGCGCACAAATCCAGGATCGTCTGGCGCGTGATGCCCTCGGGGCAGGCGTCGGTGTGACTCGTGAGCACGGTGCCGTCCTTCACCAGGAAGACGTGCGTGCCGTTGCACTCGGCGATGAAGCCCTCGCGGTCGAGCATGAGCGCGCTGTCGGCCCCGGCCACGTTGGCCTCGATCTTGGCGAGGATGCTCTGCAGGAGGTTGTTGTGGTGGATCTTCGGGTCGAGGCAGTCGGGCGGGAAGCGGCGCACGGACGCGGTGACGAGCGTGAGGCCAGACTTGCGATAGACCGGCGCTTTCCACTCGGGCAGCACGATCAGCGTCGGGCCGCTCTGGTTGAGGCGCGGATCCATGCCACTCGTGATCTTGACGCCGCGCGTGAGCGTGAGGCGGATGTGCACGCCGTCGGTCATGCCGTTGGCGTCGAGCGTGCGCTTCAACTCATGCCGGATTTGGTCGAGCGACGGGATCTCGGCAAACGCGAGCGCCTTGGCCGAGTCGCGGAGGCGGTGCAGGTGCTCGGTGAGCCGGAAGACGCGCCCGTCGTAGAGCCGCAGTCCCTCCCAGACACCATCGCCGCCCTGCACCACGCTGTCGAAGGGGCTCACGCCCGCCTCGTCGCGGTGGACAAGCCGCCCGTTGATGTTGACGATCAGGTCGGCGTTGCGCGGGTCGGCAGTCTGGAGCATCGGGTCAGGTGTGGACGTGTGCACGAGGGATGGTGTGAACGTACGATGCGGCCGCACTCCCGCACGTTCACACCTGCAGACGGCCACACATCCTCAGCTACCGCGCGGGAGGCTGAGGTTTTGCGTGACGAACACCTCGCGCTCGTCGTCCGCGGCGACGCCGATGCCCATGCGCGCGTAGTCGGGCGAGAGCAGGTTTTCGCGGTGCGACGGGCTCGTGAGCCACCCCTCGACGACCTCGTCGGCGAGCGTCTCGGCGGTGTGCCAGTCGTAGGTCACGGTCACCTCCCCGAGCGCGCTGCGGCGCGTCGTCCGGCTGTCCCAGAGCGAGCCTCGGAAGAGGTTCTCGCCGAAGCGCCGGTAGTCGTAGTCGTCGTTGCGGGCGCGGTCGGCGGGCTGCTGGCCGAGGTCGTCGCGGTGGGCGAAGAAGCCGACGGTCGCCATGCGCACGCTGTGCTTCCGGGCGATCGCAGCGAGGGCCGCGTCCGGGTCGAGCGTTGCGAGGCCTTGCCGCTGCCGGGCCTCGTTGGCTGCGGCAAACACCGCCCGCTCGATGGCGGCGATGGTCAGCGACGAGGGCGGCTCCGAGGAAACCGCCTCCGTCGCCGTACCTGCAGCGTCGGACGCAGGCTGCGGTGCCACACAGCCACCTGCGGCGAGGAGAGCGAAGAGCACGCTGAGCAGGGCAGGAGCAGGCATCACAGCAGGTCGAGCGGGTTGCACGGGGATCAAAGCAGACACTAATTCCGGTCGATCAGAAACGCAATGCAAAAACGGTCTCGACGTCGGGGGTAGAGCGCACGGTGAGGGTGCCGCCATGGCGGCGCAAGATCTGCCGCGAGAGCGCCAGGCCGATGCCGGACCCGCTTTGCTTGGTGGTGAAGAACGGCACGAAGATCTTGTCGCGCGCCTCGGGCTGAATGCCGGGGCCGTTGTCCACGATCTCGATCACGGGGCGCCCTGTCGGCCCGGCGAAGGCGCGCAGCACGATGCGGCCGTCGGGCTGGCCCTCCAACGCCTGAATCGCGTTGAGGAGCAGGTTGATGAGCACCTGCTCGATGAGTTCGGGGTCGGCGGCGACCTCCAGCATGTCCGGCTCGATGTCGATGTCGAAGGCAATGCCGTGGGCGTCGAGCGAGGCGCGGAGGAGGTAGCGCATCGGCGCGGCGAGTTCGCGCACGGCGACGAGTTCGAGCTTCGGCTTGGGGACCTTCGCGAGGCTGCGGTAGGCATCGACGAAGTGCATGAGGCCCTTGCTGCGCCGCTCGATGGTGCGCAGCGCCTCGTGCACGTCGGTGGCGTCGTCGGCGTCGAGGGCGTGGACGCGCGGCGGCCCGCCGCCATCGCCGGAGGGCGGGGCCTCGATGAGTAGGCCGCTGGCCGTCGAGGCGAGCGAGGCGATGGGGGCGACCGAGTTGGCGATCTCGTGGGTGAGCACGCGCGTGAGCTGCTGCCAGGCGTCCATTTCCTTCGCCTCCAGTTCCTGCCGGATGTCTTGCAGCGTCACGAGTGTGTGCACCGTGCCGACGAGCCGGAAGCGCGTCGCGTTGACGAAGAGTTGCAGCGGCTGGTCCTCGCGTTCGAGCGTCACGAGGGTGCGGCTGCCTGACTGGAGACGCCGGAGCGTGCGGGCCAGCGTCGGCTCGGTCGCGTCGAGCTTTTGCAGCGAACGGAACCGCCCGAGGCCGAGCAGCCGCTTCGCCGCGTTGTTGACGAGCACGACCTCGCCGGTGTCGGGCCGGAAGGCGATGAGCGCCACGCCGACGTGCTGGATGACGGTTTGGAGCGTCCGCGCCTGCTCTTCGCGCTCGCTGCGGATGCGCCGGAAGGCGTCGGTGACCTCGTTGAACGCCGCGCTCAAATCCTCAAACAGTCCACCTCGCCCCGCCGACGAGAAGCCCTGCGAGAAGTCGTCGTAGCGGATGGCTTCGAGGAAGCGCGTGAGGTCGCGCGGCGTCTTCTCAGTGTAGCGCACAAGCGATGCGAGGCCCCACAGCACCCCGCCGGCGGCGAGCGCGGCGGCGAGGTAGAGGTCGGCGCGCCAAAGCCAGAGCGCCCCCGCCACGGTCGCGCCGATCCCGACGACGCGCAGAACCACCTGGAGCCGATGGTTGCGTCGGAGCCGGCTGCCTTTGCTGAACGGAAGCGCCACGGTGGTCTAGTTCGTGTTACGTGTTGCGAGCCCAGATCTAAACACGCAACACGAAATACGCAACACTCTGCACGGCGTCACGCTCTAGCAAAGATCCTACGCGGCCTTCGACATCGAGCAGACGAGACCGTCGCCGTTGGTGGGCATGGCGAGGCGGCCGGTGATGAGGCCGTGGCTGCGGAGGAGCCGTTCGAGATCGCCGCAGTCGGGCTGGACGAGCGTGTCGCGGCCGACTTCCACGGTCGGCGAGACGAAGCCGCAGTCGTCGTTCACGGGCAGCCCTTCGAGGTCGTCGAGGACGTAGGCGACCTGCTGCGCGTCGAGGAAGGCTAGGACGCCTTTCGTGTCGGGACAGTCGGGGTAGGTGTAGATCCGCACCTGAGGGGCGCGCCTCTGCCGAGGCCGCGCCGCTGTGCGCTCGGTCGGAGCCGCCCCGCTGGGCGTAGACTCGGTCCGTAGAGGTTGGGGCGTAGCAGTCGGCATGGGAGAGCGGCACGTGGAGAGCATACAGTTTGACGCCGTGAATTACGCCCGGCTTACACTTCGGTTGCGATCTTGGCGGCGTGTTGCGTGTTGCGTGTTGCGTGTTGCGTGTTGCGTGTTGCGTGTTGCGTGTTGCGTGTTGCGTGTTGCGTGTTGCGTGGAAGCAAACCAACCGTCGCAGCGCCGCCAAACGAATTCGCCTCGCCGCCCACCGCCTCAGCGTTCACCGCCTCACCGCCCACCGCCTGTGCTGTCTCGTCGTGCTGCCTACGCCCTCGCCGCTGCCGTGGCCGTCGTGCTGCTGGGCTATGTGCTCTGGCCGAACCTGGCCACCTTCGGCCTCGGGCTGCGGGGCGAGGGACTGCGGACCTTCTTCAGCGGCTGGGACGCGGCCGGGGTGCGCGCGCTCACCAACTCGGTCGGCATCGCGCTGGCCACGGTCGTGGGTGCGGGTGTGCTCGGCACCGCACTTGCCTATGCCTTCTTCCGCTACGACCTCCCGCTGAAGGGCGTTCTGCAGGGCGTGGCGGTGCTCCCGCTGGCACTGCCGCCGCTCGTGGGCGTGCTGGCGTTCCTGTTCCTCTACAGCGAAAGCGGTGTCCTGCCCCGCGCGCTCCAAGCGCTGCTCGGCCTCGACGCGGTTCCCTTTCGCTTCGAAGGCCTCGCGGCCGTGTGGCTCGTCCACGTCTACGCGTTCTACGTCTACTTCTACCTCTTCGCCGCCGCTGCGCTCGCACGCCTCGACCGGAGCCTGCTCGACGCCTCGGCCGACCTCGGCGCTTCGGGTTGGACGACGCTCCGCCGCGTAGTGCTGCCGCTGCTGCGCCCCGCACTCGTTGGGGCCGCGCTGCTCGTCTTCATGGTGGCGATGGCGAGCTTCACCGCGCCGCTGCTGTTTGCCGAGGACGAGCCGTTCCTGACCGTCTACATCTACCAGCAGAAGATCAACGGCAACCTCGCGCTCTCGGCCACGGCGAGCGTCGTCCTGACGAGCCTGTGCCTGCTCTTCTTGGTCGGCCTCGAACTCGGCCCGAAGCGAGGTCCGCTCGGCGGCGTCGCGGGCAAAGGCGCTGGACGCGGCGGCACGCCGATCCGTAGCGGCTGGGGCCGGGCCATCGCGAGCGTGGGCGTCGCGGCGCTGCTGCTGTTCGTGCTGCTGCCCGCAGCGATGGTCGTCCTTCTCTCGTTCGTGCAAGAGGGCGCGTGGACGACGCAGGTCCTCCCGCCCGAGTACACGCTCGACAACTGGCGCGCCGTCTTCGCCGACCCCGACGTAGCCGCGCCGATCCAGAACTCGATCTGGATGGCGACGCTAGCGACGGCGGCCAACGTGATCGTTGGCGTGGCTGCGGCGCTCGTGATCGCCAAGACGCAGGTGGTGGGGCGCGGGCTGCTGCGGGCGCTCGCGCTGCTCCCCTTCGCCGTGCCCGGCACCGTGATCGCGCTCGGCCTGATCGTGGCGTTCGACGAGCCGAGCGCGCTGGGCTTCGGGCACATCCTGCTCGGCACGTTCTGGCTGCTGCCGATCGCCTACTTCGTGCGACACCTGCCCCTGGTTGTGCAGGCCACGCAGGCCGCCCTCGACGCCTACGACGACCGCCTCACCGAGGCCTCGGCCGACCTCGGCGCGAACGCGTGGACGACGTTTCGCCGTGTCGTGTGGCCGGTCATCCTCCCGAGCGTGGCCGCGGGCACGCTGCTCACGTTCGTGACGGCCCTCGGTGAGTTCGTCGCGTCGATCCTGCTCTACG
>JBCBEX010000050.1:0-33491 GCA_038528235.1 Bacteroidota bacterium | reverse complement strand
GATGTCGTCTGCAGACGACATCGAGCACGTCGGCCTCGCCGTGTAAGTAGCGTCCGCTGGCCATCAACACGGTCCTTCGCTCGCACTGGTGAAGCGTGCCGCTCGGCAATGCATCTCGGATGGCCTGAGCTGTCACCAGCCGATCGCGCTTGCTTGGCCCGAACGTACCACGAGCGGCGTGCGCCTCGTGAAACCAGCGCGCGATCAGCCAGCCACCTGGTCGGAGCAGTGCAGGCATGTTCGCAAGCACTCTGCCCCGCGCCTCAGGAAGTAGGTGCACCAACAACAGAATGGCGACATCGAGAGGCTCGCGCGGCAACCACATGGTCAGATCCTCCTCAGCTACGTCGATGCAGACGCCGCGCTGCGTGGCCAGCGATCTAGCCACGGCCAGTCCAGCTCCTGCGAAATCGACGGCGGTGACATGATGGCCGCGCGCGGCAGCATGCACGGCAACCCGCCCCTCCCCTGCGCCCAGGTCGGCGATGCGAGCCGGGACGCTAATCGCCCCCGCCCCTTCGAGGGAGGACAAGCAGGCGGCGACAAAGGGGTCCGGCTGCTCGCCGAAGGCATACCCCTCCAGCTGATAACGGGCGTCCCAGAATGCAGGCTGCGAGGTAGCTCTGGGCATTCGTTTCATGGTGACCTCTGGAGATTCGCGATGTCCCCAGGCCCTCGAACGTTACAGAGTCGCGCCGAAGTGGCGCGACCCTGGGGGATTCTCAGAGGAAGGCCCCACTATCGAAGGACGATGGAGACTGTCTCCCGAGCCGTTCCCGACTGAACCTGGACGAAGTAGATCCCGCCCGGCAACGACACCGCCGGGGCCCATTCGATCTCGTGAACGCCGGCTCCCCGTGCCGCATCGGCGAGCGTTGCCACGCGTCGACCCAGCACGTCGTACACATGCGCTTGCACCCGCTCTGGAGCATCGAGCCGGTAGGGAACGCGAACGACATCGCCCGAGCGCACGAAGGGGTTCGGGTAGGCAGCGCCCACTGCGAAGCCTGACTCAGGGAGGCCCTCCTCGGCAGCCAGCGCGTCGTTCTCGTAGAGCAGTTGCACCTCGTCGTCGAGTTCTTTCAGGAGCGCGACGGAGTCGAAGCGATCCGAGCCACGCGCCCAGAGGATGCCGAGGGTGAGGACCTGCGACTCGCCAGGGGCGAGGGTGAAGGGTCCGGTGGAAATCACGAAGCGGCGGTCGCCCGGCGTGTTCGCGGTTCCATTGCCGTCGATGTCCTCCTCACTCCAGAAGGCGGGAGGCTCGCCGGGGAAGGCGAAGTTGGTCAGCTCGCCCGTGGTTGCGTAGCCGTCTCCACCGACTCGGAAGGGCGTTCCGTCACGCCAGCGGGCCGTCAAGTAGTTGAAGTACTGCTGTGCCGACGTGGCCTCCCCTGCGGTGGGGTCGCACCGATCTGCACAGCCACCGTTGTTGAAGTATGTAAACGCGGTGATGCCCAGCGTGTCCGGTGCCATATCGTCGCCGACATCTGGCACATCGGCATCGATGATCGGCCCCTGGAAGAAGTCATAGCCGAGAGCCGGAGGCGCCATGCCGTAGCCGCCGTTGATCTCCGAGTCGTCCTCGTCGCCGTTGTAGACGAAGGCCAAGCCGCGCTCCTGGTCAGAGCCGATGAAGTCGTCGCCGAAGTCGCCCAAGTCGGGGTCCACGAAGATGCCGACGTAGGTGTTCTCGATGGGCTGGTCGTTCTTGTTGATGATCGTGTACTCGTAGAACGTGCTCTGCCGCAGAATGAACAGGTTGGAGGCAAAGGCGAGGGTTTGGACCTCGATGCCCAGCGGCTGCGATTGCGTGGAGGCATGCTGGTTGCCCACGTCGTTGTTGACCCACCACGCGCTCTGGTCTCCGTTGATGCGCGGCCGATCGCCGTTGGCCAAGTTGTAGTTGTCGGGGTTGCCGTCTCCGTCGATCACCGGCGCTCCGAACTCAGCGGGCCATTCGATCAGGTCGAGCGTCGCCACACCCGTGGACTCAAACGTCTCGACGTCTTCGTTGGAGACGACCCAAATGCGATCGAAGTCCGCACAGTCGCTGGGCGGGACGGCGCCGTCCTCCAGAGGGCCTGGCCAAAACTCGTACCCGCCGTAGGTGGCCGCGGCAACCCGCAGTTCGTTGTTCACCTCACCCGCAACCCAGAGGCCCTGGGCGAAGACCGCCTGCACGCCGCGCCCGCGGGGCACTTCATACCTGGCCGTTGAGCCGTTGAAGAAGAGGTTGCCGTTGATGAAGAGGTCGGCGGCAACCTCGTTGACATCGAGCGTCGCCGAGGCTGAACCAGGCGCGCAATCGCCGATCTGCTGGGCGGCAAGGGGCGACGCGAGGAGAAGGGCAAGTGCACCGGCAAGCAGCGCACGGGATGGGAGTGTATCGATACGCATGGGCAGCCAGGAGGCGGATACGTGGGAGAAGGGTGGTGCGCTGAAAGTACGCACCACCGAACGCTCGCCCTTCCCCGAGGCTCTCACACGTACAGTTTGGCGGCCTCAGCCTCGGCTTCGGTGATGAGCGCCTCGATGGCGTCGAGCCCCTGTTGCCAGAAGCCTGGGTCATCGAGGTCGATGCCGAGGCGTCCGACGAGTACGTGCGGCCAGTCCGAGCCCCCCGCCGCCAGGAGGTCCCGGTACTTCGGGGGAAACGCCTCCCCTTCCTCGACATAGCGCGCGTAGAGCGCGAGCACGAGCAGTTCGCCAAAGGCGTACGCGTAGACGTAGCCCGGCGTGTGCACGAAGTGTGGGATGTAGCTCCACCAGCGGCGGTAGTGTTCGCCCAGGAGGACGCTGTCGCCGTACATCGCCGTCTGCGTGGTCATCCAGTGCTCGGCAAACTGCTCCGCCGTGAGCTCGCCTTCGCCCCGGCGATGGAGATGAATAGCCTCCTCGAAGCGGTTCATCGTCACTTGGCGGAAGACCGTCGCCATCGAGTCGTCGATTTTCTGAACCAGCATCGAGAGGCGGCGGTGCGGTGCCGTCTCTGCCCCGATAAGACGCTGGAAGACGAGCATCTCCCCGAACACAGACGCCGTTTCCGCGGTCGTCAGCGGCGTGTCGGCGTGGAAGACGCCTTGCTCGCGGCTGAGATACTGGTGGACGCCGTGGCCGAGTTCGTGTGCGAGCGTTTGCACGTCGCGGACGCGGCCCGTGTAGTTCATGAGGATATACGGGTGTGCACTCGGCACCGCGCCGTGGCTGAACGCCCCGCCCCGCTTCCCTGCAACCGGCGGCGCGTCGATCCAGCGCTCGTCGAAGAACCGAGCGACGATGTCGCCCATTTCTCCATCGAAGTCGCCGTAGGCATCGGTGACGAGGGTGCGGGCCGCGTCCCAGGAGTACCCCCCCTCCGTATCTGCGACGAGCGGCAGCGGCGCATAGCGGTCGTAGTCCATCATCGGTGCCTCCTCCTGACCGACCTGCTCGGGGCTAAGTCCGAGCAGCCGTGCCTTGAGGCGGTAGTAGCGATGGGCGAGGCCATACCGTCCCGTGACGGCGTCGATGAGCGCTTGTACGCTCGCATCTTGGATTTCGTTGGCGAGGTTGCGGCTCTGAATCCACGACGTGTAGCCGCGAAGCCGGTCTGAGGAGGCCTTGTCGGCCAGGACGGTGTTGAACGCGTAGGTGAGTGGGTGCTCAAGACGCGCGAACCCTTCGGTGAGTGAGAGAGCGGCGTCCTTTCGCACCGCACGGTCGGCGTCGTGGAGCTTCGCGAGCACTGCCTGTTCCGGCAGCGACTCGCCTCTGAACTCGAACCGGGCGCGGCCGATCGTCTCGTCGAAAAACCGAGTCCATGCGCTCCGTCCCGTGATGCTCTTCTCGGCAAGGATCTTCTCCTCGGGCTCGGAGAGGAGGTAGTCTTTCTGGAGTTGCTGCAGTTCGAGGTAGTGCCGGTACGAGACCAGCGCCTCGTCCTGTAGCAGGTAGTTTGCCTTCTCGGCGTCCACGGCCGCCCATTCGACGTCGAAGAAAATGAGGCGCTGCGCGGTCTGCGTGTAGGCTTCCTTCACGTGCTGAAGCAGCGCGCCGCGAGCCGCGTCCTCAGTCGCGGTGGACCAGTTGAGGTACGCGAACGTGTAGGCTCGACCCAGCGTGTCCTGGATTTCCGCGAGCTCTGCCATCGTCCCTGCCAGACTGGCGGGATCCAACGCGGCGAGCTTGCCACGGTAGCGTTCGGCGAACGAGGCAGCCTGCTCGTCGGCCGCCACGAGATCTGCTTTCAGGATCGCGGTGTCTGCGTAGAGGTCATCCAGGTTCCAGCGCACGTTTTCGGCTCCGGTCTTTGGGGAGTCGGGGATGTCTACGGTGGGAGCCATGTACGGCGACGGTGGAGCGGTGCGGAGGGGCATACGAGAGGGCGCAGGCTGGATCATTCGAGAGTGGACGCGTCCTGGATATCGAGGTAGCGGTTCCAGACCGCCGGCGACAGCCAGGCTTGCAACTTCGCCCAGAAGGACGGGTATCTTCGGCCCGCTCTTCCGGGGAGGTCGGCCCGTTGTAACCCGCCCTCAGCCCCGTGTTTCCGCCCGTCTCTCGCTTCCCGTCTCGCCATGGCTAAAGTCACGACCCTCCACACCCCGGACGATTTTCAAGGCGTCCTCGACGCGTCGAAGGAGCACCCCGTGGCCGTCCTTAAGACGAGCATCGCCTGCCCGATTTCGGCGCGCGGGCAGGAACAGTTCGTCCAACTCGAGAACGATGCCGATCCGCCACTCTACGGCCTCGTGGTCCAGTATGCTCGGCCGCTCTCGAACCACATTGCTGAGACGACTGGGGTGGAGCATCAGACCCCTCAGGCTCTTGTCATCTACGACGGCGAGGTGGTCTTCCATGCAAGCCACCAGCACATCACGGCTGGACGCCTGCGCGATGCCGCCCGCCGCGCCGTCGGCGCGTCCTCCCTCTCCTGACGTCGTCGCCCTGCTCACCCTCCTGCGGTCTCGTGAACGTACGCCTACCCCGCTACGTCGTCGCGCTGGTGCTGCTCCTCGCGGCCTTCGGGTGCCATGAGGCGCCCGACGCGTCACAGACGGAGACCGCCGCGACCTCTCCCTCGGCCGCTCCATCCGACAGCGCTGACACGTACGCCCAACCAGGCGTGCTGCAGCTTCCCCGATTCTCCCTGCCGACCCTGAGCGGGACGCGCCTGACCAACCAGGACGTGGCCGATGCTGCCCTAGTTCTGCACTTCTGGGCACCCTGGAGCCGCCCAAGCATGGGCGACCTCTCTCTTCTCGACTCGTTGAGCGCAGAACTCGTAGACGACGGCATTCGCGTGGTTGGGGTCCTTGGGGCTGACGGTGAGCAAAACGCTGCCCAGTCCGTCGTCGATTCGTTGGGCATACGCTACCCGATCCTCATCGACGAGACGCACCAACTCGCCACGGCGTTTGGCGAGATCTCGATGTTGCCTACAACACTTCTAATCGACCGCGAAGGCGCCGTGTTCGAACGTCGTGTGGGGGCATTCACATCGGCTGAGCACCTTCGCATCCGTCTGCGCCACTTGGCTGAGCAAACCCCGAGCCTTCCGCCTGAGTCTTCAGAAATGCCCCAAGCGCATGCCCTCACACCGGACCGAGCGCATGCGCTCGTACGTGACGGTGCGGCTGTCTACGATGTCCGTGACCTCTCCGAGCGGCTTGCCAACGACCCCTTGACGCCTGCAACGCCTGCGCCGCTCGCAACGCTGGCACCGGAGCATCTGCCTACCGACTTGTTGCGGCCAGTGCTCTTCGTTGGCGACACGCTGGGAACGCGCGCGCAACTTGCTGCCGAGCAGGCCTTAGCCTGGGGCCACCGTCGGGTCTATTTCGCTGGCGGCGACCTCTCGCAACTCTTCGCTGGGCAACTCGATGGCTAGGAGTGGCGTGGTGTGAGTAGCTTAGCACGCCTGCCGGAGTGGCGGAATTGGTATACGCAGCAGACTTAAAATCTGCCGCCCATTTGGGATTGCGGGTTCGAGTCCCGCCTCCGGTACACGTGCTCTAAGGGTGTCTTGTGGGAACAGGATCTCCCCTGCGGCACCATCACCTCGGCATTTCGAGCAGGTAGTAGAGCAAGTTGTCTGCGAAAGCGATGCTCTGCGTCATCTCCAGGTGATCGGCAAAGATGAAGGTCACCGACGACCAATCGATCGGCGAGACGAGCATCGGTGCCCACTCGCCCCCAACGCGCTCGTCCATGAGCGCACTCGTGCGGAGGACGGTATCGTCGCCTGGTTCGTAGCTGTAGGCCGTCACGGTACCTTCGTCTCGGTCGACAGCCAGCCGTGCGAGCGTGGGCGCCGCATCACTGGCGATCAGCTTCAGTTCGAGGCCAGGTGGGCGTTCTGCTCGGAAGTCGAGCGCGGCGAAGAGCTGTTCAGCGCGGCGCAGGCTCTTCCGTTGATGGTCCAGGGCAATGCGGCGCCGGTCGTCGCGCTGGCTGACGTCGGGCAGCAGGTTTTGCAAGACCTCGTCCTGGGCTGGGTCGGCGAGGCCCCACTGCATGCGTTCCCAGTAGTCGGCGTGCAACACCGAATCGATCGAGGCCTCCGGTTGGGCGGCATCCACGAGCGTTCGGTGGCGGCCACGCGGGAGCAGTTGATACACCGCCGGCATGGTGCCCAGGATTGCAGCAGGGTAGTCAGGCGTGATGGCCGGGGTCTTGAGCCCCTCCACCAGTTGCATCACCGTGAGGGGTGATCCTGCATTGGGGGGACCAACGAGCACGACTCGCTCCACGTGTTCGGCCCCTTCCCAGGTCAGTTCAGGCAGGCTCCCATTCGCCGGAAGGTCCTGCGCCCCGTAGCGGAGAAAGTAGCGCGTGATCATGCCTCCCATCGAGTGCGCGACGATGTCGAACTTGATGTCGTAGTCCTCCACACCGTACCGCTCTGCGTACTGCGCCTGCAGCGTTGCGCGCGTCTCTTGGATGAAGGCGTGTAGCCGCTGGGCATTTTCGACGTTGTCGCGGCGCCAGTCGTAGTCAAACTGGAAGCAGGTAAAATGGTCGCTGCCGTAGTCGACCGATTCGAGGGCGCCCGCAGCGTCGCGATATCCGCCGATCCCCAAGACGCTCAAGATTTGCGCATAGGCGCGCAGCTGGATCGGCAGACCTAGCACTTTGATCCGCACGCTTTCCAGCGCGCCGTCTGGCTCTACTCCGTCGATCAGTTCATGCAGCGGACGCCCCTCTTCCATGGGCAACGCGACCAGACTCTGGCCTGCGGGCTCGTCAGGGTCCGCGAACGCCCCAGTGAAGGCGCCCCAGACGATTTGTCCGCTGGCCTCGTCACGCAATCGGGACCCCAGCACGCCGGGGATCAGGATCACCGGATTCCGCTCGATGCCTTGATACTGTGCCTCGCGGTTGTAGATCGCTGCGAGATCCGGCTCGGCGCGGCTCGACAAGCATCCGGCGAGCACGGTCACGCCGCCCAAGAGCACCAGCAGGAGCGTTGCGTTTCGTCGAGGTGTCTCTTCCATGGCTTCCGGACGGGTCCGCATCGTGTGGGTTGCCTTTGTCGAGGGTACGATACACACGGCTGAGGACTCTCTCCACACGCAGGGCCGAACGTGCAGGGCCCAAACGCAAACGCGGCCCACCTCCGATCTGGAAGCGGGCCGCGCCGATGTAGGTTCGGTGAGCGCTTAGCTCTTTTTGCCGTAGCGACGGTTGAACTTCTCAACACGGCCCGCCGTGTCGACAAACTGGCGCTTGCCGGTGTAGAACGGGTGGTTGGTCGAATCCACGTCGGAGACGTAGTTATCGGTCGGCATCGTCGTACGCGTCACGAACTCGGTGCCGTCGGCGAGGCGAACCGTTGTGAAGCTGTAGTCGGGATGGATGTCTTTTTTCATGGTCGGAGCCGGAGGTGTCGGGGCGATCAAAGCTCGCGTTGGTTAGATCGTTCCGAACAGATCGTTGTAGCAGAGCTTTATAAACTAGGGCTGGACCTCATCGAACACCATCACGTGTGCTCAGATTCACGCACCCTTATGAAAATCGCATGCCCCTCCTGCGAGTGGGAGCCTCCGCCCGAAGCGCGATGGCGCTGCTCGTGCGGCCACAGCTGGCACACCTTTGACACCGGCGGACGGTGCCCCGCCTGCTCGCGCGTCTGGCGCTCGACCCAATGCTTGGCCTGCGCAGCGTGGTCGCCTCACCACGCCTGGTACCGCGACCTTCCGGACATCGAACTGGATGAGCTGCTGCGTCCTGTCCGCGAAGAAGCGGGCCTCTAGTAAGCTCCAGATCCTTTGGTAACCGCACGGAAGGTGCGCACGAGGATCACGATGTCGAGCCAGAGTGACCAGTTGCGCACGTAGTACGGGTCCCAGCGCTCCATGCCCGCGTTGCCGCTGTCGGAGCGACCTGAGACTTGCCATAGCCCCGTCAGCCCAGGCCGAACGCGCTCTCGCACTTCGCGGACGCTTGCTGGCAGCTCGCCGTGGTGATACTGCGGGAGCGGGCGCGGACCAACCAGGCTCATCTCGCCTCGGAGGACGTTGAACAGCTGCGGGATCTCGTCGAGGCTGGTCTTGCGGAGGAACTGCCCGACGCGAGTAATGCGCGGGTCGTTCTTGAGCTTGAAGTTGGCGTTCCACTCGGCGCGCAGCGCCGGATCGCCCGCTAGCGCGTCCTTCAAGACGACGTCCGCATTGGGCACCATCGTGCGGAATTTGAGCGTGCGGAAGTGGCGGCCGCCTTGTCCGATCCGCTCCTGCGCGTAGAGCGGGTGTGCGCGGTCTTCGAGCCAGATCGCCACGGCGAGGAGCGCGCAGAGGGGCATCCACAACGGCGCCGTGAGCAGCACCGCCCCGAGGTCAAACGCCCGCTTGGCGATGCGACGGGTGAGGCTGATGTGGTGGTAGGTGATCTCCAGGCCGAGCATGCCGCTGAGGTCTCGCGAGCGCATCCAGAGCGTCGGCGTCTCGTTGAGGTCAGGAATGACGATGGCCTTGCGGTAGCACGCGAGCGGCCCTTCGAGCAAGTCGCGCCGGGCGTCCATGTCGAGGTTCTGGATCGCGAGGATGGCAAACGGCGCCTCCACCGAGACACGGTCCATCGACCCGACGACGGGGACGCCCTCGACGGTCGATCCGTGCAAGCTCTCGTCGTCGTCGAAGAACGCCGCGGGTACGTAACCCAGGCCGCGCTCCTCGCGGAGTTGGCGCACGACGGCGGCGCCCATCTCGCCCGCCCCGTAGATCACGACGGGAACGCCCCACAGCCCCGCGTCAATCATGGCCGACTTCGTCCAGTTGCGCAACAGCGGCACCGTCACCACGGCGAACAGCGCCGCGAGCCCCATCAAGAGGCGGCTGTTGTCGAGGCCTTGCTGCGAGAGAAAGAGGCCAAACGCCGCAACGACGAAGGTCCCCACGGTCAACCAGGCTAGGCGTCGGTACTCCTCGACAGCGCCCACGCCCCATCCCGGCAGCAGGCCTAGGCCGACAGCACCCGCCCAGTAGATCGTCGGCATGACGAGCATCCAGGGCTGCACGAAGGCCGCTCCGAAGAGGAAATGACGCACCGTGCCCGCGAGCGCGAAGGCGATCACCAGGCCAAGCGCGTCGCCAAGGCCGAGCATGGTGGCGCTGAAGACGCGGCGGCGCACATAGTCAAACGTGCGAGCACGGGCGAGCGCGAGGCGGCGGGCAAATGAGTGGTCGCGGGCGAGGACGCGGGTTTCCATGGACCGGGGTGGGTCGGAACGGCGAAGGCGGCGCGCTCCGTGAGAGCGCGTCGACCCTGGAGTAGGCAGCCTGTCCGCTGACAACTTTGTTCCAGTCGAGCGGCTGGTCCGTTGAGTCATCGGGTCTGTCCGAAGGGCGTTCCGTCAGCGTCCCAGTATTGCCGCCCGTCGGGCGCGAGACCGCCGGAGTGTCGGCATTTTTAGACGCTGAGCGGGTGAGTGGCGCTTCCCGTCGCGCGGTGGTTGTCGCGTCGGAGCACTGGGAGGCCGCTGCGTCCTCGCCCGAGGTCACACCGGCATGGAGTTGTGAGGCGTGAGCCCCGCAGGCTGCACACCTTCGGAGTATACCTAGCGCCAGATGATTTTCCGACCTGTAAATGCCTCTGCCTGATCGACGCCCGCCTCGATCCCGCGCAGACGCATCAACCCAGCGAACGTCGCAGGGGTGAACCATCGCTTGCTCCGCTGCGTCCCGAAGTGCCGCATCAGGAGATCGACCTTGCGCTCAGCCGTCGCGGCGTGGAGCGGGATGTAGACGTTGGGCTGGCCGAGGTCGCCGTCCCACTTCGGGATCTCGTATTCCAGCACGAGGTGGTCGCGGAACGTATTCCACGTCAGGTCTGAGACGAGGCGGTGGTCCTGGTGGCGGTCCGCTCGGGCGTGCGTGAAGACGATATCTGGCCGCAGCGCTTTGAGCGTCGACTCGAAATAGTCTTTGATCTGAGCACCCTCGAAGGGAAAGAAACCGTCGCGGAAGCCGCCAAAGCGGAGCGTGGCAGCGGCGGCGCTGGAGAGCAGGTCTTCGGCTGCCGCCCGCGCCTCGGCCTCGCGCTCCGGGTTGCTCGATAGGCACACGTAGTCCACCGTGCTTCCCGGATGCGCCGCAAGCAGTTGGAGCACGGTCCCACCGCATCCGATCTCGATGTCGTCGGAATGCGCACCGAGACAGAGCAAGTGGAGCGGGCCGTCGGGGAGGCGCATGGGGTCGAGTCCAGGATGGTGCGTTTTGAGTACAGAGCGGACGCCTCAAGAGAAGCGCAGAGGGTGTGCTGGTACCCTCGCGGCTACTCCTCGCTATTCGCCACCGAGACCGCCTTCATCGCGCCATCGCCGGAGGCGGGGCCGAGCCTCATGTCCGGCGCGCGCACAGGCTCGCGGTTCCAGACTTCCCAAGGTGCATCGCCCTGGCGCTGGATCTCTTCGAGCATCTGCTTCTCCTTGAACGTGTCCATGCACGCCCAGAAGCCGTCGTACACATAGCTCGCGAGTTGCCCGGCTTCAATCATGCGGCGGAACGGTGCTTCCACGAGTTCATCGCCCGGTTCCATGTAGTCGAACACGTCGGTGCGCAGCACGAAGAAGCCGCCGTTGATCCGCAGGCCAACGTCGGAGACGTGCTGGATGGCGGAGACCGTGCCGTCGGGCTTGGTGGCTACGACGTGGCTCGTGTAGTTCGGCTGCACGCCGAGGAAGCACGCCGCCTTGCCGTGTGCCTGTGCGAAGTCGATCATTTTCGGGAGCGGCACGTCGGAGACGCCATCCGCATAGTTGGCGAGGAAATAGTCTTCCCCTTCGAGGTACGGTTTTACCGCCATGAGACGCTCTCCCACGCAGGCATCGAGGCCGGTGTCGACGAACGTGATGGTCCAGTCGTGGATGTCGCTCTGGATCAAGTCGACCTGACGTCCCCCCTTCGAGAGGACGAAGTCATTAGAGACGCATTCGTCGTAGTTGAGGAAGTACTCCTTGATCTTGTCACCTTGGTGGCCGAGGCAGAGGATGAAGTCGGTGTGCCCGTAGTGGGCGTAGAACTTCATGATGTGCCAGAGGATCGGGCGGTAGCCGACGCGCACCATCGGCTTGGGCAGGCCGCCGCTGTACTCGCGGATGCGCATGCCTTGGCCGCCGCAGAAGAGAACGACTTTCATGATCGGGGAAGAACTCGGGAGGGGATCTGAAAGCGAAAAGGCAAGGATCGCACCAGGGAGGCGTCGTCTGCAACTGAGGCGGCCGTCGGCTACGCGCGTTTCCGAAAAACCGGCTGGACAGGGCGGCCGATGAGCCAGCGCCCAGGGCCGCCATCTGGGCCGCCATCCTCGAGAGCCCGGGCGTAGACATGCAGGGCCTCAGCGAAGGCGGCCACTGTTTGGTCGAGCGCGTCGTCGTCGTGGGCGAAGGACAGCACGAGCGAGGGTGCGAGGATGCCGCGCAGCACAAGTTCTTGCAATAACAGCGTACGAAACGCCTGAGACGGCCTCCCCGCTCGGTCGCGCGTGGCGAACACCAGGTTCGAGGAGCGGCCGAGGACCTCGACATACCCTTCCACTCCAGCGGCCGTGATGGCTGCGCTGAGGCGAGCGCGGAGCTGATCACCCTGCCTGTCCATGAAGCCACATACGTCGTGCTCGCGGTAGACCTGCATCGTAGCGATGGCGGCAGCGAGGCCGTGCGTCTCGGCGCCGTGCGTGGCCGACAGCAGAAAGACGCGGTCTTGGTCGGTGCGTAGCCCCCCCAGTTCCATGATGTCACGGCGGCCGGTGAGCGCGCTTACCGAAAAGCCGTTGGCGAGGGCCTTGCCGAAGCATGCCAAATCCGGCGTGATGCCGTAGAGCGCCTGTGCCCCGCCCCGATGCCAGCGGAAGCCCGTGATCATCTCGTCGAGGATGAAGAGCGCGCCACGCTGGTGGCAGAGCCATTGCACGCGATGCAGAAAGCCCTCTTCCGGGTCACTGCCTCGCGAAGCCTCCATGATGACACACGCGATCTCGCCCGCGTGGTCATCGAAGAGCTTGAGAACGCTCTCGAAGTCGTTGTACTCGAACGCGACTGTATCGGCAGCGGCCTGCTGTGGGATACCTGCGTCCATCGGTGTACGGCCTATGAACCAGTCGTTGTAGCTGAGAAACGGGTTCTGCCGACACACAGCGACCTTTATGCGCCCAGTGACTGCACGCGCCAACTTGATGGCAGCTGTAGTCACGGTCGAGCCGTCCTTCGCGAACTTGACCATCTCGGCACCTGGCACGAGGTCGAGCAGTGCTTCGGCGGCTTCGACTTCGATGGCAGCGGGGCGCGTGAAGTTGGTGCCCTGCATCGCTCGCGTCGCGGCCTGGACGACGGGCGCGTAGCCGTGCCCCAGGGTGACCGCGCGGAGGCCCATCCCGTACTCCACGTACGCGTGTCCGTCGGCATCCCATACGGTGCAGCCGTCACCACGCACGACTCTCACGGGAGCCCAAGCCGGAAGCTGGTCGTCACCCTTCGCGTAGGTGTGCGCTCCCCCAGGGATGAGCGCGTGTGACCGCTCGGCCAGAGCGATGCTCTTGGCGAATCGGGCTTCCAACGCCGCCCGGTCCAGGCCGAGCGCGGGGCGCACGTCGGTCGATGTTGTCATGGATCGGATAGAGGACGAGCGAGGATGGAATGCCGGAGGTATCGGCGTGCCCTCGGTAGCCTTTAGGTTTTGAAGCGCTCCACAAGCCCGTGTTCTTCGAGGAGGTCTGCGGCCTTGCGGAGCGCCACGAACGGCAGCCCGGAGCGCTCTGCGACGGCGAGGAGGTCAAACGTTGGCGTTCGGTCGGCGGATGCCATGTTCAGCGTCCAGAGGAGAGCTAGTTGCTGAGTAGGAGCGTCCGGCAGACCGCCTAAGGCGCGGTAGAGCCCTCGTCTACCGAGTTGCGGTTCGCCGTTGGGGTTGAGATTTCGAAGAAACCGATTGGCTTCGAGGATGTCGACCGTATCTGTGAGCCGCGCGAGCGCTCCCTGAAGTTGCGCTTCCGAGACTGTGTCGAGGTTGTCCGCCGAGGTGTGGTATTCGGGGTACTCGCCGTACGGAGTCCGGGTGAAGCATCCAACGGGCAGGTTGAAGCCGGGGCTTCCATACTGCCGTTCGTCGTAGCCATAGGGCGTGAAGGGCCGCTCGTCGAGCTGTTCCCCAGCATCGCGCATGGCCAAGGCTACCGCCCGATCGATCTCGGCAGATGCTGCACCGAACGTGCCAGGGCGACTCCGTTTGTAGGTAAAGCCTCCCGCATCGCCCAGGTTGGCCAAGATGAGGCCATGCCGCACGAGTGGAACCCTCGTCGGATTCTGGGCGAGCCACGTGATCGCGCCAATCGTGCCCGGAGCCCACACGAAGTGGTAGGTGTAGCGGCGGTCTGGGCGCGCGGCAAGCCTCTCGGCCAACGCAGCACTCACAACGAGTCCGGAAAGATTGTCGTTGGCGAGCATCGGGTGGCAGACATGCGCAGAGATCAGCACCGTGTCCTCCGTCGCACCCGGCAGGATCACCTCGCCGTAGGTCAGCGCGCCCGGCTCACGCGTCGCATCGATGCAGACCTCGTAGACGGCGTCGTCCCCTCGCTCGTCTAGCTCTTGCACGGTGCGGTGGCGCAAGCAGAAGCCCCAGGTTTTTGCGTAGTACGCGGTGCGATACGGGATCAGGTCGGGCCGGTCAGGAAGCGAATGCACGTGTGGCCGTAGCTCGCTCCACGTCAGCCGCTCCCGTACGGGCACGCTGTAGCCGACGACGTGCAGGCCGTGACGGTCCGCGTTGACAATCCGTCGCCCGTGGTCATCATCGATCCAGGCCTCGCGCCAGTTCCACTCGTCGGGCACGGTCCAGTCGAGCACGGGGCGGCCAGACGGCACTTCGTGCTGAACCAGCACGGGCAGACGCTCTCCGAGCACACGCAGCGTCGCTCGGACGCCATCGCCTGTGAGACTGCGGCGAAGCGGATAGAGGCGAGCTGTGAGGTCGTGAAGCGAAGACACAGAATCGATCGTGAGCGCGAGCGTTGATGGACAGAGAGCAGCGCAAGGTCCGTACCGCGGGATGTAAGGTCCGTACCGCAGGATGTTCTGACACAGCGAGCCCCGCGTTCCAAGACGAAACGCGGGGCTCGGCAGCGTATGGCAACGCCCGTCAGGCTGGCTGGGACAGCTTGTCCATAAACCGCTTGCGGAACTTGGCGACCTTCGGCGCAATGACCGCAGCACAATAGGGCTGGTTCGGGTTGCGCTCGAAGTAGTCCTGGTGATAGTCCTCCGCCGCGTAGAACGTGGGCGCCGGCTCCACCTGCGTCACGATCGGGTCGTCGAAGATGCCAGCCGCCTCAACTTCGGCGATGACGGCGCGGGCTGTCTCAGCCTGCTCGTCCGAATGCGTAAAGACCACGGAGCGATACTGCGTGCCTACGTCTGCGCCTTGTCGGTTGAGCGTCGTGGGGTCATGTGTGGCGAAGAAGACGCGCAGGAGGTCGGCGTACTCGATCTCGCGAGGATCGAACACCACCTCCACCACTTCGGCGTGGCCGGTGAGCCCCGAGCAGATCTCGCGGTACGTCGGATTGGGAATGTTGCCGCCTGCATAGCCTGAAACGGCTGCCTTCACACCGCGCAGGGGCTTGACTACGGCCTCAACGCACCAGAAGCAACCGCCGCCGAGCGTGGCCTTGTCGAGAGTCGTCATTGGATGAAATCGTGGATGGTGGAAACTAGCCAGGGGCGTATACCCGAGGCTGAGTGGGATGCTCCATCCTTGGACGCGCTTACCTCAAAGGGGTCCCCTCCATGCGTCGCCGTGTGGAGGGCCGACTTGTGGCGGGCCCCAAATGAAGCGCGTGGCATGAGTAGACCCATGCCACGCGCTGCGGTGAGATGCCTCGTCGCGGCGAGAGGCCGCACACGAGCCTAGTCGAAGTCCTCATCACGGCCGACGAAGACACGGTAGTTGTTACCGGAGTCGTCTGTGCGGGCGCTCTTGACGGTCCACTCTTCGCTATCGAGATAGCGGTAGAGATAAGCGCGGAGACCCTGTACTTCGTTGGGACTGAGATTGTCGAGCGTCACGACTTGCGTGCCCCGACGACCTTGAACAGCTTCGAGAACAGGGTGATACTTCGACGTCCGCCCGCCTCGTCCAGAGCGAAGCTCGGAAAGCTTGTTCTTGGCATCCTTGGCAGAGATCGTTTTGATGTTCAGCGACATGGCTGCGATTCGTACGTGATGGTGGAAGGGATGGCTCAATGTCCAAAGCCGTGGACGTTGAACGCGTCCTAGCTTCGATAAACGAAGTATAAATCTACGACCCTAAGTGAACGAATAGGATGATTTCCTAGATCTGCGCTGTTTTTCATTTCTACACGAGCCCAGCGAGTTTGATCGCCTATCCCTGTATCAACACCGCACCCCCGTGGCACACCATAAGCCTCCAATACGTATCCCACTAGCCACGACCACCTAACTACCAAAGCGCGCCCACACACTCGATGCTCTACAGAACACGACAGACATGTCGCCTTAATAAATCACACATATTGTACCATAAGTATACACTGCTAATAGTGCACGTATAGCCTAAATATGCTCCAAACCTGTTGTAACTCCTATATATCTGACCTTGCCTGCATCCCTCCTGCCCCGCCGACTTTTCCACTCGGGGGCACCACGTATTCAGGCGTATTACCTATCGAATCGTATATCATCCACAGGCCGACGTTGGACCTCAAGGGTTCCTGAACCTTCTGAAGCCTGTTGCCAGCGTCTTAGCATTTCACTCCTCTTGGAAGACTGGAAATCGTTTGAGCAACGGGTGACCAAATCGGGTACGCTAAATGCAACCCATCCTCAGGCTGCGCCACCTTCCAGGACGCGGCACACCAGCGAGCCGCTGTTCTATCGCCTCGGTTCACGGGTACCTGCGTCTCCGGGGAGCCTTTATCGAAGGCTGAAGTAGTTTCCTGCGGTTGTACTGTTGAGAGTCTTCTCCAAGAGCCGCGGCTTACAGCGCAAGCCACCCGCAGCCCATCTCCACCACCAATCCCGCTCGGACCGCTACTTCTATGTCCCTGCTTCAGCTTAGCCTAGCTTACCTTCGACGCCGACCATTTGGCACCGTGCTGAACGTCGTGTTGCTCGCGCTGGGCCTAGCTACGATCGTGGTGCTACTTCTTTTCAGCGCACAAGTAGAGCGCAACCTGTCTGCCAACTCGGAGGGCATCGACGTGGTAATCGGGGCCAAAGGGAGCCCCCTCCAGCTCATTCTTTCCTCGGTGTACCACGTGGATAGCCCGACCGGGAATATCCCCGTTACCGAGGCGGAGGCGCTGATGCAAAACACCATGGTTGCCGCTGCCATCCCGCTTGCCCTCGGCGACTCCTACCGAGGCTACCGAATTGTCGGTTCGACGGTGGACTACCTCGACCTGTACGACGCCAAACTCGATGCGGGAGCGCCGTGGAGCACAACCCGCGAAGTCGTGCTGGGGGCCCAGGTCGCCGCGGAGACTGGGCTCGCCCTGGGCGACGAACTCGTGTCGGCGCACGGGCTCTCCGAAGGTGGCGCCACACATGACGACGTACCACTGACCGTAGTCGGCCTTCTCGCGCCCAACGGTACAGTCCTCGACCGGCTGATCCTTACCAGCGTTGAGACCGTGTGGGCCGTGCACAGCGACCACAGCGCCGACGACGCTCACCACGACGAGGACGGCGAACATCGTGACGGCGAACATCATGGCGACGCGCATCACGAGGAGGACGGCGAACACGGTGGGCATGGCGACGACGATCACGACCACGGCGCACACGACGGCACCGTGCCGACAGCCACGGCCGCATCGACGCCCCCGTCAACGTCGGGAGCCGCGGCGGAGCCCCCTGCCGTTCCCGTCGTGAGCACTCAGGCCGCACTTCCCGGCGGCATCGCGCCGCCCACGGGGGCTCCGGGCGAGCCATCCAGTGCGGAGCGGCAGTACACAGCCGTCTTGCTGACCTATGCGTCGCCGATGGCGGCGGTCATGTTTCCCCGCATGGTCAACGCTGAGACCAACCTGCTCGCGGCCGCGCCCGCAGTAGAGACGCAGCGTCTGCTGAGCCTACTAGGCGTCGGTCTCGATGCGCTGCGGCTCTTTGGGATCGTGCTCATCATCGCAGCCGCACTGGGGCTCGGCATCGCGCTCTACAATGCGATGCGGGATCGCCGGTACGACCTCGCCGTCATGCGCAGCCTCGGCGCACGGCGTCGGACCCTCGTGGGGCATGCCTTACTGGAGGGTACCCTGTTGGCCTCGATGGGCACGGTGCTGGGTCTTTTCCTCGGCCACGGGGCTGCCAGTGCACTGGGGGCCGCCACCGCTGGCACGCGCACGCCTGTTCCCCTCTCGGGCCTCACGTTCGTCCCGGAGGAGTTTGCGCTCATCGCTCTCATGCTGGGACTCGGCATCGTCGCAGCGCTCATTCCGGCGATCCAGGCCTACCGCACAGACATCGCCCGCCTTCTCGCTCAGGGCTGATCGTTCCTGTGACTCGTCGCCCCCTCCATCACCCGCCCTTGCGATGATCGCGCTTCGCAACGTTCGATTCGCCTACACCAACGAGCCCGTCCTCGATGTGCCCTACCTGCGCATCGACGAGGGGGCCCACCACCTGTTGCTCGGCCCCTCCGGAAGCGGCAAAACGACGCTCCTGCACGTCCTCACCGGACTGCAGCGTCCAGACCGTGGGACTGTGATGATCGGCGAGCAAGACCTGTACGACCTCTCTGAGGGAGCGCGTGATACGTTTCGGGGGCGACACATCGGTATTGTGTTCCAGCAGTTTCACCTCGTGCAGGCACTCACAGTCGTTCAGAACCTGATGCTCGCGCCGTCGATGGCAGGGCTTCCAGCGGATGCACATCGCGCGCGGTCGCTGCTCGGCGCCCTTGGCATTGCGGAGAAGGCGAGAGCCTACCCCGACGAGCTCTCCCAAGGGCAACGGCAACGCGTCGCGATCGCACGTGCCTTGATGAACAAGCCGCCGCTTCTCATTGCGGACGAGCCGACGAGTGCCCTGGACGACAGCACCGCCGAGGCCGTGGCCGATCTCCTTCTCAACGCCGCCGATCGCGAGGGGGCAACACTAGTTGTGGCCACACACGATGCGCGCATAGCCCACCGATTCGAGCATCGGCTGGCGCTCCCGCTCGTCAGCACCGAGGCAAGCCTGGAAAACGAGTAGGCCGCGGACGCCGCGGTCTCCCGTTGCGCTCCCAGCTCGCGATGCGCGCCAGCCTCACGAGCCGGGCGCGAACCGCAGCGGGCGCCGTGCCACGGAGCCGTTCTTCGCGTCTCCGTCGTGCTGCGCGTGGTACGCCAGGTCGTGCATGACCTGGATGTCGTCCGGGTCGATGCCGAGCAATTCCTGCGCATCCCGCAGTCCCACGTGCTCGTCGAACTCGATGCTCTCGTCAACCAGCGCGATGTCGATCAGATTGAGCATGAGGCTGTGCCGAACCTCGGCGCTGGCATCGCGGAGCTGCTCCAGGCACGTCGCCAGGCTCGGCGGCTCGATGGCGAGTTGAAATACACGCTTGCGAGCCTCGGACGAGAGCGGCTCCAGGTCGAGCGTCTCGAAGATGAGCGTCGACTCCGCGTCATCGACGTTGTGGTCCGCGTCGGCGATGGCGAAGAGCGCCCCGTAGAAGGCAAGGCGTTGGGCTTCGGGCAGCGAACGGAGGTCGAGCGTCTCGAACGAAGCGGCAGACATGACAGGCGACGGGCAGGGTGGAGTGGCTAGAGGCCGCAAACTACGCCCAGACGAGGTCCGCTGTCGGCTGCGTCCGCGAGACGCCACGGCAGCGACAGCGGACTGCGGCGGCGGGCTCCTAGCGAGACGGGACCGGAAGCCCGAGTTGCTTGCCGAGGTGGTCAAAGGCGGCGGAGAGCGGGCGTGGCTTGTATCCGAGTTCCGTCTCAGCGCGCAGGATGAGCAGCGGCGTCGCGGGGGGACGCGGGTGCGTCGGGTGCAGCTCTGCAGCCGTGATCGGCTGTACCAAATCCGGATCGAAGCCAAAGTGCTTGGCGAGGCGCCGCGCGAACTCGAACACCGTCATTGTTTCCCGCCCAGCGAGATGGTAGAGCCCGCTCTTGCCTCGCCACTCGATGCGCAGCAGCCCGTCGGCAAGATCGTCCACGTAGGTCGGCGTGCGGATCAGGTCGGTCACCACACGCACCGTCTCGCCGGCCTCCAGCGCGCTACATAGCCAGAGTGCAAGGTTGCGGCGGCGGAGGTCGGTGCCCGGACCGAAGACGAGCGCCGTCCGTGCGACCGCCCATCGGTGAAGGCCCGCGCCACGCACGGCGTTTTCAGCGGCCAGCTTTGAGCGGCCATAGAAGTTAATCGGTGCCGGGTAGTCGTCCTCCGCATAGGGGGGCGTCTCGCCATCGAACACAAAGTCGGTAGACACCTGGATGAGGCGCGTCCCATGCGCACGGCAGGCACTCGCCAGGGTCTCGACGGCCTCCACGTTGACTGCCCAGCACGCTTCGCGGTCCGCATCGCACGCCTCGACCTTGGCCAGGGCGGCGCAGTTGATGACGGAACGCGGCGCGAAGTCCACGAACACGTCACGGATTGCCTGGGCGTCCGTCAGATCGAGCGGGACGTAGCCGCAGTTGGCCGTCTGAAAGCGCGGGTGGTCTTCGCGGCTCGTCGCCAGCACGTCGATCTCGGGCACCGCGGCGAACCGACGCACCACGGCTTGGCCCACGAGCCCATTGGCTCCGGTGACAAGTACGCGGTGGTAGAGCATCGAGCGAAAACGGCTGCGGTGGCACGGCGGGGTCGCAAAGCTACGCAGGCATCGTGCCAGCGTGCCCCATCACCATGGAGCGCAATGAGTTGCGCGTATTAGGGGTAGAACCGTATCCCGAGCGCGACGCCAAGGTCCACATTGGAAGCGGGAACGAGCAACAAGCGGGGCGTTACCTGTGCGAACCCCTCGAACTGGGGCGCGAAACGATACGAAACCCCTACGTTGACGCTAAGGCCTACTCCCAGCTCGCTGTCTGCCCCGTCGTTCAATCGGATGAAGCCGCCCGGACCGTAGTACCACCGCACTTGGCTCGTGCCCGCCTGGGTGAGCACGGGCTGGGCGAGCAGCACGTGGCCCTGTACCACAACAGACTCGGCGTTGAAATCCCAGGCAGCGGCGAAATCGTACGCGCGCCCGGTTGCACCGATCTTCAAGGTGAGCCCTGTGATATCACCAACCTGCACGCCAACTCCTGTCTGGCCTTGGCCCCGGGCTTCGTTCACCAAGAGGACGAGAATCAGAAACAGAAGAAGACGCATGGCGAGCGAGGCGAGGGTGGGTGGAGCCGTGCGGTGCAATCTCAGAGCGCCGCAGCGTGGATGTAATCGCGGAGGTGGGCCGCCTCGCTCAGGTGCAGGCGCCCGCTCAGGATGAGCCGGAGTTCGCGACGGCGGGCGGCGGCCTCGTAGCGCTCGTGATCGTCGTCGGTCTCGGGCAGCACGGGGGGCACTGGAATGGGCCGCCCCGACTGATCCACAGCGACAAACGTGTAGAAGGCGCGGTTGCTCAGCCGCCGCTCCCCTGTGCCGGTGTTCTCCGCCCACACGCTGATCTCGGTTTCCATCGAACTGGTGAAGGCCCGGTTGACCTGCGCCTCCAGAACCACGACCTCGCCCAGTGCGATCGCCGAGGCGAAGTCGACGTGGTCCACGCTCGCCGTGACTACGGTTCGGTTTGAGTGCCGCTGCGCAGCGATCGCGCCGCAGATGTCCATCAGGTGCAGGAGGCGTCCGCCCATCAGGTTGCCCAACGGGTTGGTGTCGTTGGGCAGGACGAGTTCGTTCATGCGACACGCAGACTGCGCGGGCGTTTTCGGTGACACGGCGGTAGGGTGTTGGCAAGCAGATCGGGGAGCCGTACCCTACCATCGCGATCCGGGTGAGTTCGGCAGGTCCATGGGAACGGCCTCGCCATCGCCATGAATTAACACTGTTCACCGAACTCGAAATCGCCCGCACGGTACGCCGCGACGGCCTTCCCGTATGCCTCTTCTCCCCTGCACCCACGTCTCATGATCGATCCGTCCCATCCTGCCCAGATTGGCCTTGTGCTTGGGGGCGGCGGTGCGCGCGGCCTCGCCCACGCGGGTGTCCTCAAGGTGCTCGACCGCGAGGGCATCCCGATCTCCTTCATCGCCGGGACCAGCATGGGCGGGCTGATTGGCACCGCCTATGCCTCGGGAGTCCCGGCGCGCGCCATCGAGGCGGAGCTGATCGATCTATCGCGGCGCTCGCGGCTGATCCAGCTGGCGGACTGGCTCCCGAGCCTCACCGGTCTGTTTTCTGGCAACCGTCTGCAAGACTACTTCGCGAAATGGTTCGGTGTGGACCGCACGTTTGGCGAACTCGCGTGCCCGCTCGCGCTCACGGCCACCGACCTCCGCAGCGGCCGCGAGGTCATCCTCGACGCTGGATCCGTCATCCAGGCGATGCGCGCCACGATGTCGATCCCGGGCATCTACCAGGCCGTCCAGGTAGGCCAGAAACGGCTCGTAGACGGCGGCGTCCTCAACAACGTCCCCGCTGACGTGGCGCGCCGGATGGGTGCACAGCGGCTCATCGCCGTGGACGTGCTGCCAAGCTTCGACAAGAACCGCCCCGACGCGCCGGTCGTCGAGCCACAATTGATGCCGCCGATGTTTCCGCCCGTCGCGCGCGACATCTGGCACACCATCTTCCTCTCGATCTCAGCGCTGACGGCCTACCGGCTTGCGGAGGCAAAGCCCGAAGTCCTGCTCCGCCCGGCACTGCCACAAGACGTAACGCTGCTCTTTGGCTTCACCCGCGCCGACGAACTGATCGCGTTGGGCGAACAGGCCGCGGAAGCTGCGCTCCCCACGATCCGACACATGCTTGCCACCGTGGCAGACCACGACGATGCTCAACGCCCAGCGATTGACGAGCGCGTCGCAGACCTGACCAAAGGCACCGAGCCCGACCCCAGCGAATGGCCGCAACCGTGACCGGCGCCGGTGCACCGTGGTAGCTTGCGCCAAACCCACCGCCACCCCCATGCGCACTTTTCTGGCGCTTCTCTGCCTCGCCCTGCTTGTTCCGTCTGCGTTCGCACAGGAGCCCACGCTCTTGCCTGATTCTGTGGACGCAGTCCCCACCTCGCCGCCACCGGGCCCGTATTTCGTAATGGCGGGTAGCTTTCAGTCGAAGCGCACGGCGCAGGAATATGCGCTTCAGACGGGCGGCTGGGTGCTCCGGACCGACCTCTACGCGCTGCTGACGCCGGGCTACTTCGCGGTCGTCCATGGCCCCTTCGTGTCCCGCGATGCGGCAGAGGCCACGCGTGAGCGCCTCGGGCTGGAGGACGCCTACGTGCGCCTGGGCGGCGACTCCTCCCTCCCTCCTAGCCTCGGCGACCCGGCCTTGCTGGCCGCACTGCTCGGCGACCTGGGAGCCGAGGTCACCCCTCGCGACGGCTCCACCGACGGCTGTGCGCCGCCCGAGCCCTACCTCGATATTCGCATCCGCTACGTCGCCGACAGTGGCGTGGGCGAGTCCCCCTCGCTAGGCCGAGGCTTCTGGGTGCTCCGGCGCACCGGCGAGGTCCGGCGTATCCCCGCCTGCGGTGCCGAGTGAGTGCGTCCGCTGTGCCTGGGCACGCTCCTGACGCCTGAGCGAAAGGTGCGCGACAAACACCAGCACCAGGCCCACGATGATCGCTAGGTCGGCGAAGTTCGCCACCGGAAAGAGAGCAACAAACGACGGATACGCGCGCCACGGAAGTTCGACGAAGCCGTGGTAGACGTCCAGGTGCAGGAAGTCGATCACGTTGCCATAGCCAAACGGGGCGTACCCATAGATAACGCCTGCAAAGAGTCGGTCGAACACGTTGCCGATCGCGCCCCCGAGGATGAGCGCGAGCGCGAGGCGATAGGTCCGCGATGCAGCGCGCAGCCAGACCAGGTAGATCGCTACCATCGCCGTGGCGAGCACCGAAACAATGGTGAGCAGCAGCTTCGAGCCAAGAGTCCACCCGAACGCAAACCCCGGGTTCTGGAAATAGGACAGCCTGAACCACTGTCCGAGCACGGGGATCGTATCGCCCACTTCCATCATCGCCACGACCCACGTCTTGGTGAGTTGGTCGAGGACAACGACGGCGAAGGTCGCCCAGAGGACGCGCATGGCGAAGCGACAGGTGCGGTGGGAGCGGATGCCGAGTTAAGCGCCGCGCCGGGGGCGGTTCCCCCTCAGCCCACCGCACTGCGCCCGGTGAGCGCCTCGAAGCGCCGCCCGTCGATGCGGAGGGCGCGCACGTTCTGCTCGTGTGGTCGGTCGAGGTGCCACCCCGCGCGCTGAAGGGCGTCGGCGCGCTGCGGGGCATGGAGCATCGCGGGGATCGCGTTTGCCACCGTCTCAAAGCGCGTGGTGCAATACCGCCGCAGGTCCTCCGTAAAGTGCCGCCGCATGCCGAACGGGTACGAGAAGTGCTCAACGGGGGCTTCAAGCAACACTTCAAGCTCGCGCTGGCTACGGTCGATCTCGGCGACGGCCTCCTCGAAAGGCAAGTCTGCCAGACACCGATGCGTATGCGTGTGCGCGCCGATGACGTGCCCGGCCGCGGCAATTTCTCGTAGCTCGGCGGTTGTCAGGCTTGTGCGGTCACCGTGGTGGTCGATGCGGTCGAAGTAGGCGTCGAGGGCGGCGGGCGTAGCGCGGTCACGGAAGACGCCCGTGTTGGTGTAGAACGTCGCTGCGATGCCGAGCCGGTCCAACAGAGGCAACGCTTGATGCCAGGCGCGGTAGTTGTCGTCGAACGACACCCATGCGACGCGCTCGCCCTCAGGTGCACCGAGAAACGCCCTTGGCCCCGCCACGAAGCGATAGCCCTCGCTCCTCGTCCACACGATGGCGCGCTCGAACGCCTCGTACTCGTGCGGTTCAAGGCTGTGAAAGTAGAGGGGGAGGCGATTCGGCAGACCACGGTCAGCGAAGACGGCGTGGGCGCCACGGATCGCGGCTTGAACGAAAGATTTCACCGTGGGTCGTGGGTCGTGGGTCGTGGGTCGTGGGTCGTGGGTCGAAGAAGCAACGCGGTTTCGAGGGCCGTGCCAAGCGAATGCGCCGCGTCGGTCGCCGCGCTAATCGCCAGTCGCCAGTCGCTCAGACTGGACGATGGCGGGGTTTGCGCCTGCGTGCGGGTAGGGGCGGACCGTGGCCGTCGCGGGCGTGCCAGGCGGAAGCGGGCGGGCGAGGTTGGTGCCCAGGCGCGCGGGGAGGTCGGCCCAGCGTCGCGCGACGGGCTGGAGGTCGTCAGGCACCGGCACCAGCTTCGCCTCTGCGTCGGAGCCGGTGTAGCGCTGCCAGGTGGCGAGGTCGCTGCCGCGATAGTCGCCGCCCCAGTCTTCGGTGCCGGTTGGCATGAAAAAGAACGACTGCACCTCCCCTGCCCCATGCGGGCTGTACACGTTGGCAAGGAAGCGCGTCGAGCGGGCCTCAGCCTGCGTCTCTCCGCGCACCTGCACCTCGTAGGCCTCGGGCGCGCGGGTCCCGTTTCCCACGATCACATTGCTCACGACCACGTTGCGACCGTCCGGCGCGCGGCGGTCGGGGTCGAGCCGGAGCCAGAGGCCGTGGCCTTCGTTGCCCGCAAAGGTGTTGTGGACGATCACGTTTTCGCTCGCCGCCTGCGAGAGCAGCCCGGCCCCGCTCCAAGCGTTCCAGCGCGTCCCGACGGCCACGTTGTGCTGGACGAGCGTGCGCCGCGTCTCGTATTCGAGCATGATGCCGGCTATGCTATTGCCCTCGGCGTACGTCCCCTCGATCACGTTGTCGTAGTTCTCGATGTCGAGCCAAAGTCCGGGACCGTCGTTGTCGAGCGCGCGGAAGCGGCGAAAGATGCTGCGCTGGGTGTGACTCCACTTGCCACCGCCCGCCTCCCAGAACGGGTCGTAGCCCTTCCAGTTGTTGCGCGACGCCTCGCAGTCCTCGAACAGACAAGCCAGGCAGCTCCCCGACCAGCCGATCTGCCCGTTGTCGAGTGCGCGCACCCGCCGAAACACATGCTGCCGCCCGCCCGGATCGATGCCGCTGCCGTTTGTCCACTCGACGGTCACGTCCTCGACCAGCCCGCCGACGCTCCCAGCGCAGAGCACGCCCCACTGCGCTCGGTTGGTAGCGTGACGGAAGGTGACGCCCGCAAGGCGAATCCAGCCGGGCATGTTGGCGTCGCCACACTCCGCGTAGTAGTTGCTGCCAAGCGGCGCGAACAGGTGCGGCTCGACGGCCACCTCGATGCTGCGGAATGACGCTGGCGCCCGGTCACCTGGGAACCGCGCCCAGATCGATTGCGGATCCTCCGAGGCTCCCTCGACCCAGAATGAACCCGGTCGCAACGCCGCTCGATCAGGCACCGCGCGCATCACCTCGCCATCGACGATGAGCATTTCGCGGCGGAACACAGGCTCATCGCTGTAGTGCTCCATCGACCCGTAGGTCCACGGCCGCACCCACGCGTCGCCGATCCGCGACCATCCGTCGCTGGCGGGTACCGCGCCTGATATCACGACCTCGTCGCCCGGGTAGGCGGCATAGGCTATCCGCTCCTCTTCGCTGGTTCCGCCCGTTTGGGGGCGGACGAACTCGCGGTAGACGCCCGCACGGATCAGCACGGCATCGCCGGGACGCATGACGCCGCGCCCGGTGGCACGCCCGATGCTGCGCCACGGCGCCTCGCGGGTCCCCGGGTTGGCATCGCTGGCCGTCGGGTGGCGCTGATCGACCCAGAAAACCCGACCGTTGGGGGCGTAGACGCGCTCGGCTGGCTGACAGCGCTCCGTCACGTCGTGCACCTGCCCAGCGGGGCATGCGTATGTCGTGGTAGCGCTCGCGGCCTCGACTGCCGCCACAGGCATCGCGCTCGTGGCCGTGGCTTGCGGCGCCTCGGCGCACGCAGACGCCGCGCTCCAGACGAGCAGGGCGCCAGCGATGAGCAGCAGTCGAAGCTGGTGCATCACGCTGCGCGGCGGGTGGCGAGGGCCGCGTCGTAGATCTCCACCAGGCGGAGGTAGTTCGCCTCGGCGGTGTAGAGCGCATCGTACTGCGCCCGGGCAGTCTTCCGGAGCGCGCCGAGGTGCTTCGGGTTCTCGGCCAGGCGCTTCACAGCTGCCGCCAGCGCCGCCGGGTCGCCCGGCGCAAAGCGGGTCCCGACTACGTTTTCTACCACCATCGACTTCGTTCCGCCGAGGTCGGACGCCACCACGGGCGTGCCGTTGGCCATCGACTCGATAAGCGTCATCGGCGTGCCGCCTTCGTAGCACTCCGAGGAGAAGACGAGCAACGCCGCGTCGCTCATCAGTTGCATCACTCCGTCGCGCGTCTGATGGCCCACCCAAGTGATCGACGGGTGGGCGTCCGCCGCGGCCTGCACCGCCTCGGCGCGCGGGCCGTCTCCAGCGATGCGCAGCGGCATCGAAGGGGCATGCCGCGTCCAAGCGTCGAGAATCAGGTCGATGCCTTTCTCGGGCGACAGCCGCCCTACGAACAGCGCATAGCCACCCTCGCCAGCACCCGCGCCTGGATCGTCGGCGAGAAAATTGGGCTTCATCGCGAGCTTCTCGGCGGGCAACCCGCCCTCGACAAACTTCGCGTGGGCGAAGTCAGTCATGGCGATGTAGCGGTCGATGCTGCGCGTCCATGTTCCCAGCACGCGGTGCGCGGCTGTCATGGTAGCCACGGCCGCGGTCGCCGCTTTCGACCCCCGGTAGCAGCCGTGGCGGACACCTGGCCAGGCAAAGGTTTTGCCCAAGCATAGCTCGCAGACCTGACCGTCGCGGAAGTAGAGCGCCCCAGGGCAGTGGAGCCGGTAGTTGTGGAGCGATTGCACGACGGCCGCGCCAGACTTGCGCGCCGCGTGATAGGCCGCGGGCGAGACAAGCGGGAGCGTGTTGTGAAAGTGGACAACATCGATCTCGGCCTTGCGGACGATGCGCTCGATGGCATCGTGTGCCTCGCGGCTCCAGACTGTCCGCGCAACCAGCCCGGCGCGGCTCAGATCGCGGACATCGTCATTGTGGACCGTGTGCGTCTCGACCGCATGCCCCATCCCCTCCAGCAGCCGGACCTCGGCGCGAAAGACCTGGTCCTCCCCGCCGGGCTGCTGGTAGAAGTTGTGCACCACCAGCACCCGTGCCGGGCGCCCCAGCACGGACGACCGGCGCGGCGGGGGCATGGGCGTGGGTGACATAGGCGGTCGGGACAGTCGTACCGGCGGCTGAGCCACGGACGGTGAGGCGGGTGTCGTCATCGAGCAAGGAGGGCTGGTGCCGGAAGAGCCACATGACCGCAAGACCTAGACCAAAGACGGTCCAGTACCAAACACCGCCCATGGGCCCTTCGAAGTAGACATCGAAGGAGGCGTTGATGTTGGTTGCGATGAAATAGGTGATCAAGAATGCAGAGACGGCCATCCATCGCGGCTTCCCGAACGCACGGGCCTTCCACCAGACGGCGAGCATGCTGAAGAACCACATCAGGTTGAGCGCGACCCACAGCGCGGCGCCTGGCACGCCCATGCGTGCGAGGATGGTCATGTGTCCGTTGTGCGGGCTTCTCAGCGTGCGCTCGACTAGGAAACCGTCCTCTTTGGCAAGGTTCGGCCCGAAGCCCTTCCCGGTCATGAAGTAGGGACCGAGGACGGTGTAGTTGTAGATCTCTTCCCACCATTCAAGCCGCCATGAGACGGTACCCTGAAGCGAGGCGGAGTCGCTCTTGCCAACGATGCTCTTGATGTTCTCGAAGAGTTGCTCCACCGACACCGCGCGCGTCCCGCCGTGGATCTTGCTCCCCACCGGCCCGAGGAACAGACCGAGGATGATGCACAGGATGCCGACGTAGGCAAACCGAGAGATCTGCCCCCGCTGGAAGGTACCGGGCCGGAGAAACAGGACAAAGCCAACCGCGAGGAAGTAGGCCACCATCCCGCCGCGGTTGCTCACCACGATGAGCAGAAAGTTGATGACGAGCGCTACAGCCAGCCACATTGGCACCTTGCGCATGCCAAGCAACAAGAAGGCCGTGATGCCCGCCAGGTGCACCATGAGATCGCCACCTTTGGCTTCGAAGATCTTGGCGTTGTCGGTCCACGGGAGGTTGGGCAGCGAGTCGAAGCCAAACTTGAACGCGATGTAGACGATCCACACCGTGGTGAGCATCACCACGACGAAGCCTTGGTACCGCCGGAGCAACACCTTCAGCCGCTCCGGCTGCGCCAGCACCAGCGAGCCTGCGACGAATGCGAAGGCCGCATAGCCGACCTGCATAAAGTCGCGGGGCGCGTCGATGCCATAGAGCCCCAGATTCGGCAACGTGCGCACGCCCGCCAGCGCGATGAAGGCGACGAGCACCCACACGACCGGCAGCGTGAACAAAGGTCGCAGCGCGCCCCCTGCCATCATGGCGGCTACACCCAACACCAGGGTAAGCTCCGAGATGAAGAGCGGCGGCACCCCCCAGTAGGCGAACCCTCGTGCGAAGAGCGCGAGCCCGATGAGGGTGAAGCACAGCAGCACGAGGTACCGATCGGCAAGGCTTTGGCCAGGCTTGCGGTGCGCCGCCACACGCGCGAAATGAGCGTGCTGCGCGGCCGCACGAGCGGCGCGGAGCGAGGACGACGAAGCGGGTGGTTGATGCGACATCGAAACGTCGAAGTCTGGATTTATCAGGAGCGGTCGTTAGACGGAACAGAGAGGGTCGGGCGGAGCGCCGAATCTGCCGACATCCCCGAATCCGCGCCAGGCTCCCGCAGGCGGCGAGGCCCGCCGTCGCCAGCGTGCGCGATCTGCGGAGGTCCTCCCGGGCGCGCCTGCTGCCAGATGCTCCACGCCGCCACCATCATGAATACGGTCTCGGTGCCGAGCGCAAGCTGGCTGGAGGCGATGGCGCCCGTGACCGCAAACTTGTAGATCAGCGCGACGCCCACCGTCGCCGCCATCGCCGCCGCGACGGCACGGGCCTGGAAGACGATGCGCGGCCGCTCCATCGCGCGGAGCAGTGCCAGCAGCACAGCCACGACCGTGCCGATCACAGGCAGCGCACCCAACAGCCAACACAGCGAAGCGTACTGGAGGTACTGCCCGTCGTACAGCAGCACGATGAGGTCGGCGCCGAAGACGCCGAGCAGGACCCAGTTTACACACGCGGCCGCGACAAGGCCGCCCATCGCGATGGCGAGGGTACGGCGCAGCGTGCCCCGTTCGTTGGCCTGCACGAACGTCGGCATGAGCAGGTCGCCGAGCGCCCCGTAGATGTGGATCATCGGCAAGATCAAGTTGAAGAGCGCTCGGAGCGCCCCTGCCGCCTCAAGACCTCCCCAGATTGGGACGAGCAGGAAGGGCAGCAGCCCATGCCCCATCTCCATCAGGCCCGTTGGGGCGGCCCAGCGACCGTAGTCCGTGTGCTGTTTGCGCACTTCGGCGCGGAAGCCAGCCGGCGGCGGTTCTCGCTCGGGCAAGTCGAGGCGCACGTAGATCCAGATGGCTGCGGCTACGCTCGCCAGCCCGATCAGGCCAAGCGCAACCTCGACCGTCAGATGTCCCCAAACCCACTCTTCGACAAACAACCCGCCCAGCACCACACCTAGGTAGATCAGGCCACCCGTCACAGCCACGAACGGCCGGAACTGCGTGTAGCACGCGCGCCGCATGATCCACATCGTAAGGATCGCGCCCTGCGCCCCAGCCATGATCAGGCACGCCCTCCCCATGACCTGCTGTCCCAACGCGAGCGCAACGCCTCCCGCGATGAGATAGGCCACGGCGATCCCGACCGAGAATACACTGTGCCCTACGAGGAGTGCCCTGAGGTACGTGCGCGGTGCTGCCTTGAAGCGACCGGCTCCGAACACCAATTGTGGCTCCGTGATGAACCCGGTGTGGACGACCGCCGCGAGCAGGAAGCCCGCATAGCCGACCATCGTGTAGATGCCGTACTCGGCGGGGGCGAGCGTCCGCGCTAGCCAGATGTTGAGCAGGAAGTTGGACCCGGCGAAGAGCGCTTGGTCCAGGATGGTCCATGCCCCTCGCCCCATCCACTGACGGGCGGTCGTGGCCTCGCCCGCAGGACCTGACCGCTCCGGACCTGAGCCCTCTAGACCTGGGCCATCTGAACGAAGGTCGTTCGTGGCTGGTGCGAGATCCGGGTCAGTTGGACGTGCCACGTGGTCCGGGTCGTCGCGTAGTGGTGTGAGCGAGGATGTACGTCCGACTCAAGACGGGGACAACGCTTAGTTGCCTCGGATCGCATCGATGAAGAAGGCGATCCCGCCTAAGGCCCCGCCTACAGCCAAGAGGTCGCGCCAGCCATACCGCTGCTTCTCGATCGTTTCGACCAAGAGCGTGTCGCCCTCCCGGAGCAGCGGGTAGGAGCGTGTGTCGGTGAAGGAGTCGTTCAAGTCCTCCTCGAAGACCGGACGGTTGCCAGAGGTCGGCCGGAAAAGCTTCACGGTGGTCTTCCGACGACGCTCGGCCTGTTGTGTCGTCAGTTGTGGGCCGCCCGACAGCGCAAGCAAGCGACCGAGGTCCATGCCGGGTCCCACTTCGTAGAGCCCGGGATTCACCACGGCGCCAACCACGTAGACCTGGATGGTAGGCTCGCCGGGCTGCGTGAAGAAGAAGTAGTTGCGCACGTTCGAGTTGGTGCGCTCCACGCGACCGTACTGGCCCGGATCGGCCGCACCGCCTTGCGCCGGACTCGTCTGCGCCGGTACCGGCGCCGGTGCTCCCTGCGGATAGCGCTGCTCGGGCGTCGTCTGCGGCGGGAGGCTGCCGGGGGGCGTCTGCTGCGCCATCGCCCCGCTGCTGAACAGGGCGAACGCTGCCACTACGGCAAAGAGGCGGATGGAGTAAGTCATGGTTCTGGGCGGATGGAGAAAACGGTCAGCATGGCGTGCGGCGGCAAGCCCCTGCGGAGTCTCTCAAAAGACGTTCCTGAACGCCGCGTGGAATCGACGAAGCGGACACCGCAGCGACATTCTCGCTTGCGAGCGGTTGCCTACTTGTACGAAGTCGTGTAGCGGTAGCCAAAGGTCTTCTTGTACCCAGCGGCAAGCTTCGGATCGAAGCGGTTGAGCACAACGCCCGCGATGTAGCCGCCCGCACCGCTGAGCTCGGCCGCCGTCTGCGTGAGGGCTTCACCCGACGTGTCCCCTGCTGAAGCCACAAGCACCGCGGCGTCGGTGTGGACAGCGAAGAACGATGCATCGGCCGCAACGAGCGCCGGCGGAGCGTCGAAAATGATGAGGTCGAAGGTGCCGCTCAAGCGGTCGATGAGGCGATAGACCTCCTCCCCACTCCAGAGCTGTTCAGGGCTATCCACGGGCTCCCGGACCGTGAGCGCGAAGAGGTTGCGCACGCTCGTATTCCAGTAGACCATGTTCATGTCCGCGCCCTGCGAGCCCGCCGGCGGGTTAGGCCCGAGCCCGAGGTAGTCGTGTACGGACGGACGGCGCAGGTCAGCGTCGACGATGAGCGTCCGGAGGCCCGCCTGCGCGGCTGAGATGGCGAGGTTGATCGCCGTCACCGACTTGCCGGAGCCCACCTCAGGGCTCGTCACGACGATCGAGTTCGTACGGCCGGCCTCGGTGCCGAGGCGGGCATAGAGCGAAGCTTGGAGGTGGCGGTACGACTCAGCCGACGGCGCGAAAGGGTCAGTCAGTGTGACGAGCGCCGGGTTGACGCCGCTCTGCTGTCCCTTCACGCCCTTCACCTGAGGCACCACCCCGAGGACCGAGAAGCCATACTCAGCGAGGTCGCTGGGGGCGTAGACGGTCGTGTCGGTGCGGTAGCGGGCAAACGCAGCGCCGAGACCGAGCACAAGACCGAGCACGAGTGCCATCGGCAGCGTCACCGGCCAGTTCGGGCGCGACGGCTTGAGCGGCACTTGCGGCTCACGCACCACCTGCGTCACGCCAAACTCCGACTCCGCGGCAACTTCGGCCTCGTTGAGACGCCCTTCGAGGTACTGGTAGCTCTGCTCGGCGGCGGCGCGAGCGCGCTCCAGCTCGGCCACGTCGCGGGCACGGCCCGGGATGCTCAGAAGCTGCCCCCGCTCTTCGCTGAGGCGCTGACGCAGCGAGGACACCTCGGCCCGCGCCCCTTCGAGCGCGACGCGCTCCTGGCTAATGCGCTGGTTGAGGCTCGTGACGTAGACCTCGCCGGTCTGGGACGTCGGATCGACCCCGCCCGCCTGGACGACCTCGTCGACGAATTGCTCCGAGAGCTGCGCGCGGCGTGCTCGCAGGCCCGTGAGCTGCGCCTCGTAGCGAGCAACATCCGGGTTGAGCGACGGATTCGAGCGCAGCATCGGCTGCTGCACGTAGATGTTGTTGAGGACGCGCTCCAACTCCGTGATCTGTGCCTCGGTCTCGCGCAGCTCGCCCTGCACGCCCGAAGCGATGCGCTGCGTCAGGCGCGGCTGCAACTCGGCAAGTTCCTGCTCCAACGCGCGGAGCGACTGCTCTCGCATCGACACGTTGACGCGGGCCCGGTCGAGCTGTGCTTCGAGGGAAGCCACCTGCTGGATCAGCTGCTGGGCCTGGGCACCGAGGTCTACGGCGCCACGCTGGCGGCGGTAGCTGCTGAGTTCGTCTTCGAGCGTAGCGAGTTCGGCCTCCCGCTGGTCGCGCTGGTCGGCGAGGAAGGAGCGGGTGCGCTCGATGTATTCGCGGCTCGTCTCGCGCGAACGGCGCTGGTATTCCTCCATGTAGAACTGCGCCAGGAGGTGCGCCTCCTCCGCCGTCCCGCCCTTTGCCGAGACGCGCACGGCGTCGACATCGAGGCCGGCGGGCTCGACGTTCACGTAGCTGCGTTGGATCAGCGCGCCCAGGGCTCGCTCGTCGAGCGGCTGATCGCCGAGGGCGCCAAGGATGGGGAACGTGGCACTGCGCTCGCCGGCGAGCGCCAGCATGCGCGCAGCCGTGCGCTCGGCGATCACG
>JBCBEX010000049.1:0-33802 GCA_038528235.1 Bacteroidota bacterium | reverse complement strand
CGGTGTGGCGGTGTGGCGGTGTGGCGGTGTGGCGGTGTGGCGGTGTGGCGGTGTGGCGGTGTGGCGGTGTGGCGGTGTGGCGGTGAAAACAAGCCGGTCCGCCCGACCGCGTCAACAGATTTCTTCCGAGACGTCATCCCCTGCCCCCTCCATTTCCGTTTCCCGATCTTCTCGCGCTCCCCTGTCCTCTTCTGCCCGCTCCCTTCGTGCTCACCTGTCACCCTCCTGCCAAACTCAACCTCGGGCTGCACGTCCTGCGCCGCCGCGCCGACGGCTACCACGACATCGAGACAGTACTGCTGCCGATCGGCTGGCGCGACACGCTCACGGCCGAGCGCGCCGACGGCGGCACGATTGCGCTGACGTGCTCAGAGCCGGCGCTGCCGACCGACGGGCGCAACCTCGTCGTTCGCGCAGCACACGCGTTGCAGGCGTGGGCGTCGGAGCATGCCTTCGACCCGTGGACGCTCGGGGCACGGTTGCACCTGACGAAGGCGATCCCGTTCGGCGCGGGCCTCGGCGGGGGCTCGTCTGACGCGGCGCACGCACTGCGGCTGCTCAACACGCTCTGGGACCTCGGCGCCACTACGGACGACCTCCACCCCATCGCGGTAAAGCTGGGCGCAGACGTGCCGTTCTTCCTCTACGACCAGCCGATGCACGCCACGGGGACAGGCACTACGCTCGCTCCGCTCACTGACGATGCAGGCGCGCGCTATGTTTTTCCCTGGCCGCTCGTCGTCGTGATGCCCGACGCGGAGATCGGCACCGCACATGCTTACAGCCTCGTCACCCCCAATGACACGGGACGCCCCAACCTCGTTGATGTTGTGCGGTCGAACGACCTCGCCCAATGGCGACGGCACCTGACCAACGACTTCGAGGCCCCGATCCTCGCTCAGTCGCCTTCCATCACCTCAGCCAAGCGTGCTTTGCTAGATGCGGGGGCGGGCTACGCGGCGATGACCGGCTCTGGCGCAGCCGTATTCGGCGTGTTCGAGGACGAGGCGACAGCCCGTTCCGCAGCCGACGTGCTCCGAGTGGCAGGCACCCGCGTATGGTGCTCGGTCGCCCCGTGAGCGACCCGCATCGGGCCGCGATCAGCAGACGCCGACGCCTTCACACGGCGTTCGAATGCGGCGGGCACGACCTCCACGGGGAATTGCGTTTCTGAGCCGCAGGCGTCGGTTATCTTCGATGCGCTGTACCGTTTAGGTCTGCCCACTCCGGAGGCGCGCTCGTCGCCGCGCCACACGCCCGAACCTCTCGCCCCCGCTATGTCTGGCAAGCTCATCGACCGGCTCGTTGCTGCTGGCGTCTTCCTCGTCGCGCTCGTGCTCTACCTGCTCACCGTCGCCCCGACGGCGTCGTTCTGGGACTCGGGTGAGTTCATCGCCATCGCGCACGGGCTGCAGGTATCGCACCCGCCGGGCGCGCCGTTCTACATGCTCATCGGGCGGTTCTTCTCGATGGTGTTCGCGCCGATCCTGGACCTGTTCATGGACACGCGGCACATCGCGCTGGCAGTCAACCTGGTGAGCGTGGTGGCGAGCGCGCTCACGATCCTGCTGACGCACCTCGTGATCGTGCGGCTAGCGCGCATCTGGAAGGGCCACCCGGACACGTGGACGCCAGGGCAGCGGCTGGGAGCGCTCGCGGGCGGCGTCATCGGCGCGCTCACGTTCGCGGCGACCGACTCGTTCTGGTTCAACGCCGTCGAGGCCGAGGTCTACGCGCTCTCGATGTTCTTCACGGCCATCGTGGTGTGGCTCACGCTGAAGTGGCGCGACGACACCATCGCCGAGGAAGCCGAACTCCGCGCGCGCGGCGAGCACCCGTTCGGGCTGCGCTCGGACCGCATCCTCGTGCTCATCGCCTACCTGTTCGGCCTGGCCATCGGCGTGCACCTGCTCAACGTGCTCACGCTGTTCTTCATCGCGCTGATCGTCTATTTCGTCAAGTTCGACCGCGCCGACTGGACGCCCGGCCGCCGCACCCTCGGCGTGATGGTCGCAGGCGTGGTGGCGACAGTGCTCTTCGGGATGATCTACCCCGGCGTCGTGCAGATGCTGCCCGATTTCGCGGAGCGTTCGGGCTTCCCGCTGGCGTTTACGATCCTGCTCATCCTCCTGATGACGGCGGCCGTGTGGATCACGCAGCGGCGCCAGATGCCGGTCGCCAACCTGCTCGCGCTCTCGTTCGCGATGATCCTGATCGGCTACTCGTCCTACGCGCTCATCTTCATCCGCTCCGCCGCCGATCCGCCGATCGACGAGAACGACCCAGAGACGGCCGAGGCCATCGTGAGCTACCTCAAGCGCGAGCAGTACGGCAACACGCCGCTCTTGACCGGCGCCACGTTCGACGACCGCACCGGCACGCTCGGACGCGAGGAGGTGCTCTTCCCCCGCCGCTGGTCGCCCGACCCCAACCACCAGCGCTACTACGCGCAGTTCGACTCCGACTCGGAGTACTTCTGGGGCTACCAGGTCGGCGAGATGTATGTCCGCTACTTCCTCTGGAACTTCGTCGGCAAGGCGTCCGATGAGCAGGGCGCACGCTGGATCTCGGGCTTGGTGCCCGACGAAACGGCCGACGTGCTCTACCAAAGCCCGTCGCAATGGTCGAGTCGGAACGCCTACTACGGCCTGCCGCTGCTGCTCGGACTGCTGGGGCTTGCCTTCCACTTCAGTCGAGATTGGCGAAGGGCGCTCTCGGTGCTCGCGCTGTTCTTCATGACGGGCATCGGCATCATCCTCTACCTCAACCAGACGCCGTTCCAGCCGCGAGAACGCGACTATTCGTACGTGGCGTCGTTTTTCGCCTTCAGCCTCTGGTGCGGCATCGGAGCGACGGGGCTGATCGAGTTGGCACTCGGTCGCCACGGCACCGCGCACAGTGACGAAGAGGCGCCGGATCAAGACGCTGCCCCCACGACAGACAGCAGCCGCCTGCGCATCGCGGGCCTCGTGGCCGGGCTGCTCTTCCTTGCGGTGCCTGCGCTCATGATCGCGGTCAACTACGACGACCACGACCGCTCCGGCCGCTACATCGCGCCGGAATTTGCCACCAACATGCTCAACAGCACAGCGCCGAACGCGCTCATCTTCACCAACGGCGACAACGACACCTTCCCGCTGTGGTATGCCCAAGAAGTCGAGGGCGTCCGCCAGGACGTACGCGTGGTCAACCTGTCGCTGCTGAACACGCCGTGGTACATCAAGCAGCTCCGCGACCAGTGGAGCCACACCTCGGCGCCGCTTCCGATCACGCTCACCGACCGCGAGGTGGACGGGCTCGGCTACCAGGAGATTCCGAAGGGCATTGCGATGACGCTGCCCGTGGATCAGCAACGGCTCTCGTCCGAGATGCTCGACGGAGCAGGACTCGCTGGCGACTCGCTCGCGCCAGTGTCGTGGGTGGTCGAGGGCCGCCCGCACCCGTTCACCAACGAGGCGGAGTTGCTCCAGGTGTCGGACCGCATGACGCTCCACATCATCCAGGAGAACGCGCGCAACGGCTGGGAGCGCCCGATCTACTTCGCTTCGACCATCGCGCGGGCGTCGGAGTTGGGCCTGCAGCCCTACTTCCAGAACGAGGGCCTCGCGCGCCGCCTCGTGCCCATCGCCAGCGAAACGCCAGGCGGGCGCGTCGTGCCGGAGGTGGCGATGGAGCGGCTGGGCAGCTTCCAGTTCACCAACCTCGACGACCCGAGCGTCTACTACGACGAAAACATCCGGCAGATGGCCGACAACTACCGCGCGGTGTTTGCCACGGTCGCGGAGGCGCTCGCCAACCAGGGCCGCGCCGACGACGCCCGGACGCTGCTCAACCGGGTTGAGGAGGAAGTCGCTGCCGAGGTCATTCCGCCGGACTTCTACTCACTCTACACGATGGCCACGGCCTACGAGGCGCTAGGCGACAGCGACCGCGTCGTTGCGATCATGCAACAAGGCGAAGACCTCGCGCTCTACTTCCTGCGGAGCGTGACGAATTCGGAGATGCAGACGGGCTTGCAGTACGCGCAGTTCATCCAGCAGACCTACCTCGCCAACGAGGCCTTCGACGAGGTCGCCTCGTTCTCCGACAAGATCGCGGACACCGTCGGCGACGAGAGCTTCCGTCTCAACGCCGACACGCTGCGCCGCGCCTTCGAGCAGGACCGAGCCCCCGCGGCCTCCGATGCTGCGCCTGCGTCTGGGGAGGCCACGGCTGCGCTCCCTTCGGAGGCGGGGTAGCCCTCCCCTCCAGGCGGGGGACCCGCGGCCGCTTCCGTTCGTAGATTCGGGCGTCGTCCTCTTCTTCCCCGCTGCTCTCGTCATGGCTTTCGCCTTCTCCGCCACCGACTTCGACCGCATCGCCGAGGCGCTCGGCGTCCCGGTGCAGCGCGACGGGTCCCTCATCCGCTACGAGTTGACGCACGCGGCGAGCGGGCGCACGCTGGCCCTGGAGATCACGCCGGAGGTCGCCGTGCCAGACGGGCACAACGGCAGCATGGCCACGATGGCGCTCGTCTCGGTCTACGCCACCAACTCGTTTCTCCAGCTCCAGGACTGCACCGGCTTCGTGGCCTCGGAGGAACTGGGCGAGGTGATCTTTTTCTCTAAGATGGGCGCACCCAACGGTGCCACAAGTGGCCTCGTCGTAGAACGCGAAGCCGGGAGTTCACTCTACGCCAACGTCGCCGACCGGCTGCTCTTGGCCGACTTCACGCAACTCCCGCCCGAGGTGATGATGAGCGCCGTCGCGCTCTCCCTCAGCGAGACCCTGTTCGACGAGGAGAGCGGCTTTGGGAAATGACCCGGTGGCCCGTGGCGCGATAGCCGTAGTCCTCGCGCACGCTAAGCGTACGCTCGACTCGGACATCGTCATTGCGGCCGTCCAGCGTGCTCTCTATAGCGAGGGCTTTACCGCGCGAGACGTGAGCATCGTGCTTGCTGACCACGCGACGGTGTTGGACCTCAACCGTGCTTGGCTCGACCACGACTACACGACTGACGTGCTCTCGTTCAACCTCGACGAGGAGGCGCTCGCGGAGGGCTTCGTGGAGGGCGAGGTCTACGTGGACCTGGATACGGCCGCGGAGCGCGCCCCAGAGTTTGGCACCACGTTCGACGCCGAGGCGCTGCGCTACGTCGTCCACGGCGTGCTGCACCTCGTCGGCTATGACGACGCTACCCCTGACGAAAAAGCCGCGATGCACGCGTTGGAAGATCGCTACCTCAGCGACAGACTGAAGGGCACGTAGGACCCAGCGTCTCTGCTCGGTGCCACGTGCCCTTCGGTCGGCTTACGCGCGCGGCGGCCTCACCACTCCAAGGTGTCCTCGCCAAGGAGTTGCTGCTTGCGGCGCTCGATGATGTCGGCGCGGGCGGCTTCGCGCTCGGCCAGGGCATTCTGCTCCTGAGCCAGCTTCTCTTCCAGACGCTCGACGGTGGCGCGGCGCTGGTCCAGCTTCATCTCGAAGAGGTCTGCAAGCAGTTCGTCGAGGTCCGCTTCGAGATCGGTGCGGTCGCCCTCCTCGGCGTTGCGGAGTTGACGGGCGAGTTCGCGGGCTTCCATCTCCTTGCCCATGATCTCGGCTTGGGCCTCGGCGTCTTCAGCCACCCAGGTCATGTCGTCGTCGAAGCGGAAGGTCGCGAAGCCGTTGGGGCCGAAGCCGTCAGGGCCGAAGCGGCGGAGCGCCAGGCCGGGGCCTTCGAACTCGAATTCGCGCTCGAAGGCGGAGCCCTCGGGGCCTCCTCGCCGCATGCGGAAGACGCGGATGTCACCATCCCCATCGAGACCGAAATCAATATCATCCTTGTCGACCTCGATCCGGATCGTGTTTCGGTCCAGGTCGAAGTTGAGGTCGTCGAGTTCGGCGCGGCCCTCCGGCGTGTTGGGCACGACCGTCGTCTCACCGTCGCGCTCGACGTAGATGCTGTCGCCGTCCACCCGTACGGTAATGCGGCGCTCGACTTCGTCGTCGTCATTCTGAGCGTAGGCGATGGACGGAGCCAGGGCGAGGCCGAGCACGAGCAGCGGGAGCAGACTGGAGCGTAGTGCGTGAGTCATGGCACGTTGCGTTGCGGGCGGAGCATGATTGAGCAGCGGTGCGGGACCGCCCGGCCCGTGCGCTACGTCGGCTCAGGGGACGAAAGGTCAGTCGGCGAGGTCGCCCAGGAGGCTGCGCAGCCGCTCTTGCACGATGGCGTCGCGGCGGGTCGCCCGCTCATCGAGACGCGCCCGGACGGCGTCGAGTTGGGCAGACGCTTGCGTGATCTCTGCACGCCGTACCTCCTGCTTCAGCACGAAGACGGCATCGATACGGGCGCGGAGGTCGCCGATGAGGCTGTCGCGGAGGCTCAGGTCAGCCGTACGGCGAATGCGCCCCGCGAGGGCTTGCGCCTCGGCTTCCATGGCGCGCTCCTGCTGGAGGAGGTCGTAGAGTCGGCGGTCGTGCTCCGAGAGGCGCATCAGGTAGGCCTGCTCGCTCGTGACGACGGGCTGGGAAGCCGCCTGCGAACGCAGCGGCACCGCGCGTACGTCAGCAGGCTGCCCGAGACCGTACACCTGCACGGCGTCGTCCGCTTGCTCGATCTCGTCGAAGCGTACCAGTTGGGTGCCGTCAAGGACGTAGGCGACGCCCCGAAGCGTGAGCACGGGGGCGACCGAGCCGCTGTACTGCATCACGAAGGCTAGGCCGTCCAGGTCGAGACCGGCTGGGACGGCGTTGTCGGGGAGTTGCTCGCCGTCGAGGTGGAGGTGACCGTCTCGAACTTCGAGCGTGTGGGTCTTCGCGGCGGCCTCGGCACGGAGAAACGCGGGATCCTGGGCCTGGGCACCACCGCTAGTCACGAGCACTACCATACCCAGGAGTAGCGCCAGTGCGTTCGGCGGAGCGGCGAAGGGCATCGGGCAGAGCATGCAGGACAGCGGTTCAGTGCTTGGCAGGTGACGACTCAGACTCGCCGCGAGGTCGATGCCGAGGCGCTGCCGTCGGGAAGGCCTACTGGTCCCCAGGCTGGACTCGGATGAACCCGGTACGGGGCGCTGGAGCCGCATGGAAGCCCACGCGCGTCTCGTCGTGCGCGGTGTCCGAGATGAGGTCGCGGGCGCGCAGCGTCTCGTTGGCCGTGACGCTCAATGCGACGGGGGGCTCGTCCCAGATCAGCCCTTGGTTGGACTCGCGCAACGACTGCAGCCGCAGTGAGAGGAGCCGCAGTTCCTCGTCCGACGGGGAATCCCACGTCGCTGTCGCAGGCCGCGACGAGGTCGAGGTCAGGCTCAGCCCCGGCTGTGCGACGCGGATCGGAGTCCGGCTGACGAGGGCGCTGCCAGCCTCAGCCGTGGGAGCCCCTGCCGTAGAAGAACCCGCCCTAGCAGCCGGAGGCGGGGCAGCGGCGGCTATTTCCGCCATGTCAGCCGCCTCCACGTCGGTTGCTTGCGCGTCGGTTGCTTGCGCGTCGGCTGCCGCTAGGTCTGACTGCACCGGCACATCGTCGGCGGCAGATACTTCTGGTTCAGCAGATACTAATGGTTCCGTTGTCGGTGCCACTTGCCGCGCTTGTGGGGACGGCTGCGCAACGGGGCGATCACCGCGGGCCTGGCCCTCCGTCGGGGCCTCTGCGAGCAACGCCGCATCCCCCTCCTCGCTTGGCGCTTCTTCAGCCGAAGGCACCGCGCCAGCCATCGGAGCCGCAGATTCATCCAAGACAAGACTCGGCAGTTCCTCGGCTTGCTGGGCCACCAACGCGACACCAATCGCGACACAGGCGAACAGCGCGAGGACTGGCAGGGCGATCCGGGAGCGCGAACGGCGGGCTGCGCGAACAGGAGCCCGATCTGAAGCGCGTGGCTTCGCAGCGGACGCGGTAGCGGAATCCGAAGCAGTCCTGCTCGCAGCACGCGCCGCGCTCAGCACGGCTGCGAGCGTGTCGGCGTCCGGGCCGGAACGTGGGCGCGCATCGAGGGCTGCTTTGACGGGAGCGAGCGCGGCCACCTCGGCGCGCGCCGTATCGCTTAGGCTCTCGGGCGTGGGGGTCATACCATCCGGGCGCGGCTCTCGGTAGAGCGCGCGCACCGAATCGAGCGAGTCGGGCATAGTATCAAATACGTCTCAGAAGCGTGTCGGCTGATGGGGTGGTTGCCGTGCCGCAGAAACGGAGCACAGGCAGGTTCTCGTGCGTAGCCATCACAAAATCGCAGCGTTACACCGTCTTACCATTTGTAAACGATGATGTTGGACGCCTTACAGTCTGTCTACGGACGGCCTTTTTTTTTAGGGTTTCCGGCTCGGGCTCGAACTCGTCATCGATCATCTTGCGGAGGTTGATGAGCGCGTAACGCATCCGCCCAAGCGCCGTGTTGATCGACACGTCGGTGATCTCGGCGATCTCGCGGAAGGTGAGGTCGCCCTCGTGGCGCAGCATCACCACCTCACGCTGCTCAGGCGGCAACTGCTCGATGAGCGCTTCCAGTTGCTGGGTGATCTGCTGATGATGCAGTTCGTCGAACGCGTCGGGCTGCTCGGCATCGGTGAGGCGCTCCCAGAAGGAGGCGCCGTCGTCTTCGTCGACCGGTGCCACGTCGGCGAACTTCTTACGGCTGCGGAGGTGGTCCAGCGCGGCGTTGCGTGCGATGCGGAGCACCCAGCCGAGCCAGCGACCCTGCGGCTCGTAGGACCCGCGCTGCTTGTTCATCGCCTGGATGACACGTAGGAAGGTGTCCTGGAAGAGGTCGTTGGCCGTTTGCCGGTCGCGGACCATGCCCACGAGAAACCCGAAGACGCGCTCCTGGTGGCGCGTCATGAGGGTCGTGAACGCGCGTTCATCGCCCTGGTTGAGGTAGGCCGCAACGAGTTGCTCGTCGGTCAAGGAGGCGTGGGGTGGATTCATGCGAGCGGCAGGGAAACGGGGCGCGTCGTCAAGATAGTATGCAGGCCGCTGTGCTTACGTGCAGGGTCACGCTCCGTACCCACCACCTGCGCGAACAGCCCATCCCTCCCGCGAACGGTCGAATCCATGCATCGAACCGTCTTGGCGTTGAGCTAGGCTTCCCCATCGACGAAGAGCACGCCGAGCTTGAGGAGGTCAACGCGCTCCGCGCTGGGGTGTGCGGCGCAAATCGATCGCCATGCGCGGCGCACGTCGTGGCCCGGCTCGATGTCGTCGAACACCACGCAGGCACCTGGCGCGAGATGCGGGGCGATACGGTGCCAGTACCGCACCGTCGCGGCTTCTTCGTGGTGGCCGTCCAGGAAGACGAGGTCGAACGGGCCGTGCGCCTGTAGCACCGTGGGCAGCGCTTCGTCGAAGCGGCCAGTCACGACGGTCGTCGGCTGGGAAGGCGACTGGATGCCTGCCAGGTGGGCCCTCGCCATGGTCGCAAGCGTGGGATCCCCCTCGATGCTGACGAGATGCCCCTGGATCCCTGCCTCGATCTCGTTGAGCGCAAGTGCGGTCTGCAGATGCCCCGCGGAGACACCAAGGTTGGTGCCCAGTTCGAGCACGCGGCGAGGCCGCAGCGCGCGAGCCAACCGGAACAGCACGGCGCCCCAGGCTGGCGAGGCTGCCGCCTTGTCGTAGATCTCTGCAATGGGACGAGACTCGGGCTTCGCTTCGGTTCCGAGCATGCGGGCGCGCGTCCCCGCGCCATAGTCGCGCACCGCCACGGGCGTGGAGTCGGCGGCCAGCACCGAGCGGAGGCGCACGATCGGCGCCTGGACGGCCTCCTCGCGTGCGGAGAGGGCACGGCGGACGGCATCGAGCAAGACGGCGCGGCGCTCCGGTGAGAGCGTGCGCGCCGTGCGAAGTGCAGCGTGGAGAAGCAGAGGCACCGCTAGAGGTTCAGCAGCGCGGAGCAGGGAGAGCATAGCCTCATGGTCAGGACGACTTGCAAGCTACCACCCCCTCCTGTAGCGCCGCGATTTCGGACCTCCGCCTAAAAAAAATCGTCCATATCGTTCAGATACATTAACTTGTTTATTAACGACTTAAGTTGCATTTTATATAGAAAACATCCAAAACGTCCGGAACCCCTTCCAACCTGCTCTGTTGACCGATTGCACTTCTCGACTAGCACTTCTTGCTTCTGAGTACTGCGCTGTAGACGCTCGAACGCTGAGGAATCCCGCAACCCTCGTTCGGTCCCAAGGCGTCTCCCATCTCCCAGTAGCACCTCGGAAGCACAGATCCTCAGGGTCTGTCCCAAATCAGCAGAAACCCGGCCGCCTTTCCTGGCGGCCGGGTTTTGCTTTTTGCTCGCGGCGATGGCTCGACGGGCGGCATGCGCTGACAGTTCTGGCAGCCGTCCGGGGCGCGAACACGCTCGGTCCCAATGCCTCACGCTTTGGGGGAAACCCCCATTTCTGTCTCAGGTTCCGCCACACCTCGCTTCGCATTGCTAAAGCGCCACGTCTTCGCCACTTACGCCTATGTGCGCGAAGTAGAATCTATACGAAGCCTCTCCATTTTAACCGCCCCACAATCACACACCGACGATCAATCCATCCAGCATCACTAGTTCTAAAACGTCCAAATCGTTCCACTTATTCCCATGTCGATTTGATACGTCGAGGCTCCGGTAGCCCTACCCAAGGCTCTGGAATGGTTGTTGGAACAGATGGCCTGCCGGGGATCAGCACCATTCCCCTCTGTCTCACCCAACCCGTTCCCACTGCCATGCAGGTACAAGCCCTCGATCTCAACACCGCCCTCCAGGAAGCCATGAACATCGACGGCGCGCTCGGCGTCGCCATCGTGGACCTCGAGTCCGGCATCAGTCTCGGCACGCTCGGCGGCGGGGCGATGGACATGGAGCTCGCCGCGGCGGGCAACCGCGACTTCATCCTCACCAAGATGCGCATCAAGGAGCAGCTTGGCCTCGCCAACGAGGAGTTGGAGGAGATCCTGATCACGATCTCGGGCCAGTATCACCTGATCCGTCTCGCACGCAACCAGACGGGCCTGTTCACCTACCTCGCGCTCGACCGCCAGACCGCCAACCTCGGCCTCGCGCGCATTCAGCTTCGCCAGATCGACGAGGCGCTGTCGATCTAGCCTCCAGCCATTCCGACCGCAGCGCATTTCCTGCGCACTGACCGCGTCGTTCCGGTAACCCGGGCGACGCGGCCGCATTTTGGGGCCGTGGCTAGAGTGCGAGATCGAGCGCTTCGCTGACGCGCTGCACGGGGAGTAGTTCGAGTCCCTTCGGCGCGCGGAGGTCCGATGCCGAGGGCTTCGGCAGGAGGAAGCGCTCGAAGCCGAGTTGCTTCGCCTCGCCGAGGCGCTGCTCGATCCGGCTCACGGCGCGCACCTCGCCCCCGAGCCCGACCTCGCCTGCCACGACGGTCGACGAGTCCGTCGGGATGTCGCGGAACGACGAGGCGACGGCGAGCACGACGCCGAGGTCGACGGCGGGCTCGTCTACCCGCACGCCACCAGCCACGTTGAGGAAGACGTCGTGTTGGGAGAAGCGGAGGCCCTCGCGCTTTTCGAGGACAGCGAGTAGCAGTTGGAGCCGCCGCGCGTCGAAGCCCGTCGCGGTGCGCTGCGGCGTCCCGTAGCTCGTCGCCGTCACGAGCGCCTGCACCTCAATGAGCAGCGGCCGCGTGCCCTCCATCGAGCAGACGACGACGGAGCCCGATTGACCGTACGACCGCTCTGCGAGAAACAGCGCACTCGGGCTGCCCACCTCCTTCAGCCCCCCCTCGCGCATCTCGAAGACGCCGATCTCATTGGCGGCCCCGAAGCGGTTCTTCATCGCGCGGAGCATCCGGAACGCGTGGTGGCGGTCGCCCTCGAAGTGGAGCACCGTGTCGACCATGTGCTCCAGCACGCGCGGCCCGGCGATGCTGCCCGACTTGGTAACGTGGCCGACGAGAAACGTGCTCGTCGGGAGGGTCTTGGTGAGGTCCAGGAGCGCGGCGGCCGACTCGCGGACCTGCGACACCGAACCCGGCGCGCTCGTGAGGTCGGGCCGGAAGATGGTCTGGATCGAGTCGACGATCAGGACATCGGGGCGTACGTCGTAGGCCGCGGAGAGGATGGCCTCGACGTTGGTTTCGGGGAAGAGGTAAAACTGGTCGGCGTCGACGCCGAGGCGCTGGGCGCGGAGCTTGACCTGCTGCGCGGACTCCTCGCCGGTGACGTAGAGGATCGTGGCGTCGGGCATGTGCCGCCCGAGCTCCGTCATCAGCGTCGATTTGCCGATGCCGGGGTCGCCTGCGACGAGCGTGAGCGAGCCGTGCATGATGCCGCCGCCCATGACGCGGTCGAACTCGGCGAGACCCGTCACGAGGCGGCTGCGCTCGCTGACCTCGACCTCGCGGAGCCGCGTCGGGCGCGATCCGAAACCACTGCTACGCCCCTTGCGCGTGAAGCCGCCACTGCCGAAGCCGTCCGCGCCGTCACCGAGTCCGCCGTCGTAGTCGGCCGCCTTCATCACAGGTGCCTTGATCGCCTCGCGGGGCTTCTCCTCGACGAACGTGTTCCAGCCCTGGCAACTCGTACACTGCCCCATCCAGCGGGGCGATGTGTTGCCGCAACTCTGGCAGACGTAGACCGTTTTCTTTTTCGCCATCGCGCGTGGGAGGTGTGAGTGTGTGCAGGTGTGGACGTGCTGAACGTACCACGCGAAGCCTCGCAACCTACGCCTTGGCACTGACAGCCTCGCTTCACCCTCCTTTTCTCCATGCCTTCCACAGACGACCCCAGCCGCGCCAAACCGACGCCTGACGAGCCAGATACGGTACGCACGGAGGAAGCGACGACCGACGGTGGTGTAGCGGATGAGGCGATGGGCGGCGAGGACGCGGGCGACCCGGCGATTCTAGAGGCGACGGTGCTGGAGGAAACGGCGACGCCCTTCGGTGGCAATCCGCCGGATTTGACGCAGGAATCCGGGATGTCGATTCCGGAGGCGAAGGAACTGACGCGGCGGCGTGCGCGGGAAGCGGGCGGCTTGCTCTTCGAGTACATGCGCCGCCATCTGCCGGAGCGGTCGCCGCACACGGAAGAGGCCACGCCAACGATGCCACGGGTGAAGGGGGCGCATGCGCGGTGGCTCCCGGTGCTCCGCGCCGTGCCGTGGTTTCTGGGCGCGCTGTTCTTGCTGTCGTTCGCGTGGGACTTCCCCGGCTGGGAAGCGTCGCTTTTCGGGCGCACGCTTGCGTTCGAGGGGCTGCTGCGCATCCTCGCCGTGAGCGGACTGATCGGGTTTGCGACCAACTGGCTCGCCATCACGATGCTCTTCCAGCCGCGCGAGAAGCGGCCCATCTTTGGCCAGGGCCTCGTGCCCGCGCAGCGCGAGCGCGTCGTCTACCGGCTCGCGCAGGCGATCTCGCAGGAGCTCATCAACGAGGAGATCATCAAAGAGCGCATTGCCGAGAGCGGCGTCATCGGGCGCTACCGCCAACTCGGCGTCCGGCTCGTCCACGACACCCTCGACGATCCCGACTTCCGCGGCGAGCTCAAACGCCTCGCCGAGCACACCGTGCGCGACCTACTCGGCTCGGAGGAGATGCGCCAGAAGCTCAAGGCCATCGCCGTCGAGAAGCTGGAACAGAACGCGGGGGAGGGCCTGGGTGGCCTCGCGCTCAAGGCCTACCGCAAGGTGCGCGGCGACGACTTCGACCGCCGTATCGAGCAGGCCATCGCTGAATTGCCGGACGCACTCGACCCCGTCCTCGACCGCCTCGACGCGCTGCTGGACGAGGTCCCGGCGCAGGTGGAAGCGCAGGGCGACGCCATCGAAGAGATCGCCACACGGACCGTGCTCGGCTTCGTGGAGCGGCTCGATGTCTACGCGATGATCGTCGCCAACGCGAGCCGCTACGACGAGCAGCAGCTCGAACGCCTGCTGAAGACGACCTCAAACGAGCAACTCAACTACATCAAGTACCTCGGCGGGCTGCTTGGCTTCGTGGGCGGACTCGTGATCTGGGAGCCGCTGCTGGCCCTCGGCACCTTCGGCACGATCGGCGCGGTGCTGTGGGCGCTCGACGAGGCGCTCTACCGGCGGAGGTGAGGGTCCGCGTGTTGCGTGTTGCGTGTTGCGTGTTGCGTGTTGCGTGTTGCGTGGAAGCAAATCGTCTCGCCTATTCTCTCCGAACGAATTCGAGGCTCTTCACTCCTTCCTCTTCACTCTGCTCGGCATCACGCCCGATCCTGCACCGTCTCGCTTTCCAGTCTTCCCCTCCTCGCCGTCATGCGTCTCCTCCTCGCCGTCCTCCTCCTGATCGCGCCCGCGGCCTCGGCGCAGATCTTCCCCGACCTCACGGGCGATGATCTCCTCGATGCGCTCGACGGCGCCTACGCGCCCAACCGCGTGCTGTCGAGCAGCCAGAGCAAGGATCGGCTCTACGACACCGTGGACGAAGCCACCGTGGGCGGCCAGCGCGGCGTGCTGGGGTTCTACACCGACTTCTTCGTGCCGTTTGACGGGCAGCCGTCGTCGGACCCGTCGCAGGACGTGTTCAACAACAACGCCGGGATCAACCAGGAGCACGTCTGGCCGCGCTCGGAAGGCACGGACAACAACAATGCGGAGACAGACATGCACCACCTCGTCCCGACGCGGGTGCGGGTGAACAGCGATCGCGCGAGCCTGCCGTTTGCCGAGATCCCCGACGCGCAGGCCGTGGCGTGGTACCGCTTCGACCAGACGCAGTCGTCGACGCCGACCGCCGACCGCGACGCCTACTCGGAGCGCAGCAGTTCCGCGTTTGAGCCGCGCGAAGTCGTCAAGGGCGATGTGGCGCGGATGCTGTTCTACGTCGCCACGATCTACGAGGCTGAGGTCGGCAGTGGCGGCTTGCGCTGGTTCGACCGCCAACTCGGCACCCTCCTCGACTGGCACGATACCGATCCCGCCGATGAAGCCGAGGTCGCACGATCTGGGCGTGTCGCCTCGTTCCAAGGCAACGACAACCCGTTCGTCCTCGACGCCACGCTCGCCCGCCGCGCCTTCGCACCCGCCACGGCCAGCACCAACGAGGCGCAGCCCAAAGGCCTCCGCCTCGTCGGCCCATTCCCCAATCCCACGGAGGGCCGCGCGTCGGTTTCGGTAGTCCTTGATGCGCCCGGGGACGTGCAGATCGCGCTGTTCGACGCGCTTGGGCGGCGTGTGGCGCTGCTGCACGACGGCATCCTTGGCACCGGCCCCCATGCCTTCTCAACCACCCCATCGCTCGCGAGCGGCACCTACATCCTGCGGGTAGTCACGCCCGACGGCATCGTGACGCGCCGCCTGACGCAGTTGGAGCGCTGAGCGCCTGGGCCGAAGGCTACCCTTGCACTTGCGTCACGATCTCGTCAAGGATCGACTGGAGGCGGCTCACCTCGCTCGCTGATTCGTTCGCCACGTTATGGCGCTGAGCCTTGTAGGCGGGATCGACATACGCGATCTGCGTAGCGCCTGCCTCGTCTTCGAACACGACGATCCGCAGCAGCGCGTCGATGGCGGCGGTGCGGGAGGTCGCGGCTAGCTGCGCCGACGTCTCCGGCTGGTTGAGCAGCATGGTCAGCGCCGGGCGCCCGCCCTCGATGGTGTGGTCGTAGCGGGCGACGAGTTGGACATCTTCGCGGGTTCGGACGACCTGCGTGAGCACCCGGAAGCCGTCTTGGGCACCTTCGTCGAGGGGGGCATGGATGACGCCCTCGTGACGTGCTGGTAGGCCGGGGCCAGGACCGATGAGCGGCGCGTTCGACGTAGCCACCTGCACGAAGCGCTGCCAGCGCTCCTCGTACTTGTCGAGCGCAGGGAGCCCCGCCACGTCGTAGCGGGCGGTGAGGTAATCCGCCGTGTTGTAGCCAGCCACGATGCGCTCCTCGTCGACCGTGTAGAGCAAAAGCGGCTGCGGGAATTCCAGCGCGATGAGCGGGTCCGCCGCGACGAGCGGCTGGCTCACCTCGGCGGCATTGATGAGCGCGATGCGCGTCGGCAGCAGGTCGATGCCGTTCTGACGGGCGGCCTCGGAGAACTCGACGCGGGTGGCGAGGAACGCCTGGCCATCGGCTTGGATGGCCGATTCGAGCGCCTCGTAGGCGCGGAAGTCCGAGTCGCGCGTGCTGGCGAGGACGAGGCCGGACACGGAGGCTTCGAGCTCGAAGGTTTCCTCAAAGAAGGTGCAGCCGGGCGCCGTGACGAGCGTCAGCGCGAGTACGACCGCCGCGAGAACGCGGACGAAGAGCGGGGACATAGAAACGTGGTGGGTGCGGGGGTGGTGGCGTCTGCACGCTCGTGTTTCGAACGACATTCCGCACTGCGGGCTGCCGCTTCAAACGTCCTGATTGTCTCGCATCTGTTCCTGATCTTCACAACGAACAGGACCGTTGTGCCTCACCCGCTGGTTCAAGTTTCGTGGGCGTGCACCCAACGCGACAACGTCGCACAGCGGCAGCGACCACGAGGCGACAGCCTTAGCTGGGGACACTCTCAGCCGGAGCTGGCGCGACGGGCGTCACGTCCGGGCGCGACGGGCGTGGCAGCGAGGCCGTGATCGCCTTGGCAGCGCGCGGTTGGGCAAGCGACACGCGCGGGGCGGCGTCCTCGGGCCGGAAGTTGAGCAGTACCTCCAGCACGCCCTCGCGGGTGTTGTGCTCCATGAGCCGCTGTCGGAGCAGGCTCGCGCCGCGGTGGCCCTTGAAGTAGCCGCCGTACATCCGCCTCATCTCCAGCGTGCCCTTGCGCTCACCGAGCCACTCGCACTTGAGCGTCAGGTGCTCCGCGACGACCGCCACGCGCTCGTCCCACGACGGCGGGTCAGGCACCTCGCCCGTCGCCAGGAAGGCCTTCGCGTCGCGGAAGATCCACGGGTTGCCGATGGCCCCACGCCCGATCATCACGGCGTCCACGCCGGTCTCGTCGAACATGGCCTTGACCTTCTCCGGCGTCGTCGCGTCGCCGTTGCCGATGAGCGGGATGTCACGGACGCCCTCCTCCTTGAGACGACGGAGCCACTGCCAACGTGCCTCGCCCTTGTACATCTGCGCGCGCGTCCGGGCGTGCACGGCCAAGGCCGCGATACCGCTCTCTTCGAGCATACGCGCTACGTCAAGGATTTGGATCGACTGGTCGTTCCAGCCGAGGCGCGTCTTGACGGTCACCGGGCGCGTTGCCACCTCCAGCACGGCCTCGGTGATGGCCTGCATCTTCGGAAGGTTGCGCAGGATACCCGCGCCGCCGTCCTTGCAGACTACCTTCTTGACCGGACACCCGAAGTTGATGTCGATCAGATCGGGCTCGATGCGGTCCACGATGGCGGCGGCCTCACGGACCTGATCCAGGTTGCCGCCAAAGATCTGGATGCCAACCGGGCGCTCCTCGTCGTAGATGTCGAGCTTCTGCACCGAGTCGTGCGCGTCGTAGAGCAGCCCACCGGACGAGATGAACTCCGTCGTGACGAAGTCGGCCCCGTAGCGCTTGCAGAGCAGCCGGAACGGCGGGTCGCTCACGTCCTCCATGGGCGCGAGAAACAGAGGGCGTTCGCCGAGGTCGATGGGGCCGATGCGCATGGTCAGGCGTGATGCAGGGCGGCGGTGAAGCTGTGGAAGCGTGCCGATGAGCAACGGAACGGCCGAACGTGCGTTCCTCGGGCGTGGTGAAGCTTCGGCGGACGGGCTTTCCGGCACGGCGATCGCACGGTATGTTGACGCCCTTCTTTTGGGTGCGCGCAGTACGCTGTGGCCCCCTTGGATCGCGCTGTTGCCCCGTTCTGATCATCGCCGCTCCCTGATCGGCCCCACGATGCAAGCACCAATCGTGTCCCTGCCTCTCTCCTCTCCGGCTGTGCCAGCGGTGACGGCCGTGGGCCCGGCGTCGCTCTCCAACCTCGGGCCTGGCTTCGACGCCCTCGGCCTGGCTATCACGGGCTTCTACGACGCCGTCACCCTCACGCGGCGAGAGGCCCCCGGCGTGGGCGTGGACGCTACGCACATCGGCGACCCGTGCGGAGACCTAGCGGCGACGGACCTGCCCACCTGCGACCAGAAGAACACAGCGGCGCGGGCTGCCCGGCTCGTCCTGGAGGCCCACGGGGCCGGCTTCGGCGCCACCATGGTGATCGAGAAGGGCATCCCGCTGGGCAGCGGCATCGGCGGCTCGTCGGCGAGCGCCGTCGCGGGGGCCGTCGCGGCGGCGGGCCTCCTCCGGCTTGAGGGCGTCCTCGACGCGCCAGTCGCGGAAGCCATACTCGTCGAAGCCGTCCTCGACGCCGAGTCGGTGGCGTCCGGCGGGCGCCACGGCGACAATGTGCTCCCGGCACTCCTCGGCGGCCTCGTCCTCGTCGATTCCGCCGCGCCGACGCGCTTCCGACGCATCATCGGGCCGACGCCATCGCTGGCGCTCGCGCTGCCGCGGGTGCAAGTGCTCACCAAAGCCGCCCGCGAGGCGCTGCCCACGGCCGTGCCGCTGCGCGACGCTGTCTGCAACGCCGCCCACCTCGCGTTCCTCCTCGATGCCTGGCGCACGGGCGACTGGGCAGAGGTCGGCCGCGCGATGATGACCGACCGCCTCGCCGAGCCCGTGCGCGCTCCGCTCGTGCCTGGCTACGCCGCCATCCGCGACGCGGCCCTGGCCGCCGGGGCGCTCGGCTGCTGCCTCTCCGGCTCTGGCCCTGCGATGGTCGCCGTCTGCCGCGACGATGCCCACGCTGCCACGGTGGCCAACGCGATGCGCGCCGCGTGCCTGGCTGCGGGCCACGGTGCCTGGACCGGGCCCATCGCCGTCGACACCGTCGGAGGACGCGTCCTGTCATGACGCCACGCTACGTCAGCACCCGCGCCGACCGCGCCCAGGAGCACCGCAGTGTATCGTTTGCCGAGGCGCTCCAGACGGGGCTCGCCCCCGACGGCGGCCTCTTCGTGCCCGACGCGGTGCCCCCGCTGCCTTCCGACTGGCACAGCGCCGACAGCGTCGCCGACGTCGGCCGCCGCGTACTGCCTGCCTGGCTACACTCCGAAGTCGAGCCCGATGCGCTTGCCGCGCTCGTCACCAATGCGCTCAACTTCCCGATCCCGCTCATCCCGCTCACAGGCCACGGCCCCGACGGCGTCCGCTACGACGGCATCCACATCCTCGAACTCATCCACGGGCCGACGCTCTCGTTCAAGGATGTCGGCGCGCGGACGATGGCGCGGCTCCTCGCCTACTTCCGGCAGCAGGCCGACTCGGGCGACGACCTGACCATCCTCGTCGCGACATCCGGCGACACGGGCAGCGCCGTCGCCGATGGCTTCGCGGGGCGGCCGGGCTTGCGCGTGGTGCTCCTCTACCCTGAAGGCCAGGTCAGCCCCGTCCAGCAGCGGCAGCTCGACGTGCAGCGGCCAGGCGTACGATCGTTCGCAGTGCGCGGCACCTTCGACGACTGCCAGCGGCTCGTCAAGGCCGCCTTCGCCGATCCAGCGCTCGCGACCGTGCCGCTTTCGTCGGCCAACTCGATCAACATCGGGCGGCTGCTGCCGCAGATGCTCTACTACCCCTGGGCGTTTGCTCAGGGCGACTTCCCAGAGGCCAACGTGTGTGTGCCGAGCGGCAACCTCGGCAACCTGACGGGGGGCGTGCTCGCAAACCTCGCCGGGCTCCGGGTGCGGCGCTTCCTCGCCGCGCACAACGCCAACGGCTTCTTTCCCGACTACCTCGCCGATGACCGTGACGCGCCGGGCTCGTTTCCGCCGTCGGTCCGCACGCCGTCGAACGCGATGGACGTGGGCGCGCCGAGCAACTTCGAGCGGCTGCGCACGCTGCTCGGCGCCGATAGTCTCCGCGAGCGCGTCTGGGGCACCAGCGTCGGCGATACCGTCACGCTCGACCGGCTGCGCCATGCGTACGAGGCGACGGGCTACCTCGCCTGCCCGCACACGGCTGTTGGCCTCGAAGCCGTGCTGCGCTATCGCGCCGAGACTGGTGATACCACGCCAACGGTTGTCCTCGCCACGGCCCATCCCGCGAAGTTTCCGGAGGTCGTCCAGCAGGCGCTGCCGTCGCTGCCCGCACCGACGGCCCCCGCGCTCGAAGCGCTCCTCGACGCCCCGAAGGCCGTGCACCCTCTCGACGCTACGTCGGCGGCGCTGCGCGCGGTGCTGCTCGCCTCGACGTAGCGTCCCAAACGCAGCGCGCCCCGGCAGCGTGAAGCTACCGGGGCGCGCTTGGGAAAGCAGATGCAGCTAGTTGCCGAGCGGGATGCGGACGCCGCCGATGAGGGCGATTGCCGTGTCACCTGCGAGCGTGATACGTCCCTGGACGAACGGGTCGCCGAAGCCTAGAACCCCCGGGAAGGCGGCACCACCCAGGATGTTGATACCGATATCCGTGTCGCTTGCGTCGAAGCCACTAATGTCTTGCTCAACGCTGAAGATGACAATGGCTAGACCCGCTCCAGCATACGGAACAAACGAGCCCTGAGGGTTGAAGCGTGCGATCACATCACCGTTGATCTGAATGATGCTGGTGCTCACGTCTGCGTTGCCGAAAGGATCTTCAAAGTCTTCCGTGAAGACGTACTCCACGCTCGGAGCAATGGTGAGATCCAAGTTGCTAATCTCGAACGGCGCGACAAACTCGCCGCCGATACCAATCAGGAAGCCCTCCGCGTCGATGTTGTAGCCGATGTACGGGAATAACGAAAACTGAGCTTGCGCCTGGGGTGCGGCGAAGCTAATGCAGAGAGCGAGGGTGAGAGCAGTAAAGAGCTTACGCATAGGTTGAGGGAGGCGGGTGTGAGGAAGAATAAACGGGGTTGTGTGGACGGCCTCGCCAGGAATCAGTTTCGCCTGGTGCGGGGTAGTGCTCGTCCACCTTCACAATACGCAACCCATGCGTTCTTCAGATCACCACTTCAGGGGATTTTTCCCCACAGTGCCACTCAGCCTCTCTTTCGAAGGGTTCGGACCGAAGGGACTAGATGCCCTGGAACGTTTGCGCCAAGAGCCCCACATCGACCAATACCGTAAGGAGAAGGCGACGCTCAAGGCCTACATCCAGGAGCCGTTCAAGCGCTACCGCGACGACCTCGTCGTCAACTGGGTGCTCCCCCATCAGCTTCCGTTCGAGACGGAGCGCGGCGTCTTCAGCCGCATCCTCAAGAACGACTTCGGCGCGGGCGGCTCGCACCACCATCTCTGGATGGCGTTCTACCGCCCCGGACGAAAGCGCCTCACCGACGTGCAGCTCTCGCACAGCGTCTACCCCGACCGCTTTGCGTGGGGCCTCTACGTCGGAGCTTACGCCAAGGAGCTCTTCCGCGACGCCCTGGCCCGCACGCTGGACGAGGACGCCACCGCGCTGGACCTGCTCAACGCACTCATTGAGCAGGGCTACCGCCTGGCGTTTGCGCCGCGTGTCTCCCGCCCGGCCGGCCACCCCGAGTTCGACGCGCCGCTCGACGTGCTGCCGGACGGCCTCGCCAAAGCCCAGGGCATCTGGGTACGGCGCACCATCCCCCGCGAGCAGGTCCTCGCCCTCGGCCCCGATCTCGTCGCTGAGGCGCTCCGCGCGCAGGAGGAATTGTGGCCCCTGTATCGATTCTGGGTGGAGGCGGAGAACGCGTAGGCGAGCTATCAGGGGCGGATTCGTGCAGGAATTGAGTTCATTGGGGTTCGCTGTGGCTTTGAGAAGCACGTCCTGTCCTTGTGGGTCCCCGCGTGCGCGGGGATGACTATGTTGGAACGTTGGTGCCTCCAATGCACGCTCAGTCGCTCGACACACTCCAGCATCAAACCACAGCGAACAACGCGAGCGTCCCATAGACCGCAGGCCGTTTCCACCATGCTCCAGTCTCACCGCGACGGCTCTGTCCTCACGCTCACGCTCGACCGTCCCGAGAAGCGCAACGCCCTCAACGGCGACCTCGTCGACGCGCTGCTCGGTGCGCTCACGGAGGCCGCGACCGACGAGGCGCTGCGCGTGATCGTGCTCACGGGCGCGGGCAAGGTCTTCTCTGCCGGGGCCGACCTCGCCGCGTTGCAGGCACTCCGCACCGCCTCCGCCGAAGCGAACCTCGCCGACTCGGCGCGCCTCGGTCGTCTTTTCGACGCGCTCTATCAGCACCCGAAGCCCATCATCGCTAAGGTCAACGGCCACGCCATCGCGGGCGGCTGCGGGCTCGCGGCGGTGTGCGACTTCAGCATCGTCGCGGACCACGCGAAGCTCGGATTCACCGAGGTTCGCATTGGGTTCGTACCGGCGCTCGTGGCCGTGTTCGTCCGGCGCAAGCTCGGTGAGGCGGCAGCACGCGACCTGATGCTGCGCGGCCACCTCATCGACGCAGCGGAGGCAACGCGCCTCGGCCTCGTGACGCGCGCCGTACCTGCTGCGGATCTCGACGAGGCCGTGCATGCGCTCGCGCGCGAGATCGCCACGCAGACGAGCGGCACCGCCGTCGCGCTCACGAAGCGGCTCCTCACCGCCGTGCCCGGCATGGGCTGGGAGGAAGCGCTCTCGTATGCAACCAACCTCAACGCGCTCGCTCGCAGCACCGACGACTGCCAAGCCGGCATCGCGGCGTTCCTCGACAAGACGGACCCGCCGTGGCGGGCACACTAGCGGTAACAGTTCAAAGCCTGTAGTGCTGCCCCTTTCGGACACAGATCCAGGTCAGATTACGCGGGCCCTCCATGGGTTGTACCGCTGGTCCAGACACACCTCCGTCCCTCTGACCGAGACCCGCTCATTCAGGCTCGGCCTGTATCGGGCGACGTTCAGGACAGGCGGCGAGTTCACCTCTGGCCCGCTACCCGCATGTACCAGCGGCACAGGTCTTTGGGAGCGCTCGTTGCTCTCCCGCCTTGCTGCGTCGGGCATTGACTATACGATCAAACGAACGACCGGCGCCTCCCATCGACGCCAGGCGTACTCTCACCGCACGAGCGTGAGCTTCTGGTACGCCACCGCCCGTTCGCTCTCCTCGTCTTCACCGCTCAGCCGCACTACGTACACGCCGTTTGCCAGACGCCCGGGATCCAGCGACACCGTGTGCCGCCCTGGCTCGAACTCGTCATCGGCGAGCCGCATCACCTCCCGCCCCAGCAGGTCGTACACCATCACGCGCACCGTCGCCTCGCGGGGCACGTCGAAGGCGATGGTCGCGGGCTGAGCACCGAACGGGTTGGGGTAGGCCGCTGCCAGCGCGAAGTCGTCCGGTGCGGACACCTCCAAGCGCACGCTCTTGCTCCAGGTGAGCCCCTCGGCTGAGGTGATGTCGAAGCGCATGGTACCGGGCTCGCCGACGGGGGCGTCAGGAGCGGCTTCGAAGGCAAAGCGGGTGAGCGTCGTCGTGCCAGGCTCGAGGTCGTCAAGGGTGCGCTCAGCCGGGGTGACTGTGAGCCAGGCCGGAACGTCGGCGAGACGAACAGTGAGCGTCGTGCTCTCAAAATCGCTCATGGGATGGGCGACCTCGAGTTCGAGAGTGTGGCCCGTGGAGGCAAAGGGCAGCGTGTGCGGCGCGGCCTCCTGCGCGAGAGCGGGGAGCGCGAATGCCGCAGCGATAGCGAGAACGATGAGACGAGGCATAGTCGCGAGACTGGGGTTAGAGACTGGTAATAGGGGCGGCGGGCCTTGCCGGCCCCGGGTTCGGGCAGGAATTATGTTCAAGGTGATGGGGTGGTGCCTACGTGTCGAACTCAACCTCAAACCCCTCATACAACTCGCCAAACCTGGCTTGGGTATCCTCACAGCTGCACCTGATAGCTCTAAGCGAAATCTCGCGGTTGAGTACTTCTGAAGTCATGCCGCCGGGAGCGTAGAAGTGTGGGTTGTTTCGCTGCCTGTATGTGACGCCCCCTTCCCAGTAGCACTGACCTTCTGAGCGCACCCTGCACAGGTCAAGATCAAAGTCAGCGCCTCTCTCTGCGAGGCTTCCAACGAGACGTATCCCGTAGCGACGGCAATCCCACATCCTAAGCCACAGTGGCCCCGTGAAGACCTCGTTCATCGCCTCTTGCCCGATACGGTACCACCCAAGCGATGTCTCCGATATCCGCAGGTTCGAGGGACCCAAATCCACGACCCTCAAGTCCCCGTGGAGGCTAAGCGTCACCTCGGTCATGAGCGCGCTGAGGTCGGGAGACCCTATCGCATCGACTGGTGCGCTCAACTCAACGACGAGCCTCTTCCTGCTACGTGAGTCGCGTGCCCCCCGGTCATCTATCTGAACGCGGCACCCGTTGCGATATGACTCTGCGAGAGCCCGTAAAGCTGCACCCTCCTCTGCCAGACGGTCGCTGAACTCGCTATCCGCAGAGGGATAGGCCTTCTTCTGCTCGACGCTGACCACCCACTTCTCTTCGGTAACGACGAGGCGCAGCGATCCTCTCAGGAGCGTGTCCGCCTCTAGGAGCCATCCCGATGCCGGCACCCTCTCCTCGCGCTTCATGTCCGTTCGGGTCGCGAGACTGACGAGACGCTCAGCCAGGCGAGCGAACTTCTCGGGGCCAATGTGAGGCGAAGCGCGGAAGGTGAGGTTTCGAAACCCCCAGGCTGCTGCGTCTTCCCCGTGGACTGACCATTTCTGGGCGTCGCCGGAATGAAGGTCGATACGTAGGGCGTCGTCGAGCGCGGGCCACGCCGGCAACACCTCGAACGGGAGCGACACCGTCCCAACCGGCCCCTGAGCTAGCTCTTCAAATCCCGGTACGCGCGGGAGCCGGCTGCACAGCGTTTCGAGATCCTCAGGCCTAGGGGCAAGTATGTCTAGGCTGTGACTGGTGTATCTCATGGACTCAGTCGCGACCGTTCAAGGGAATGGACCTGTACTCGATCTCGACGTTGGTGCTTTGGCGAACCACCTGCATAACGGTAGTAGTACCATTGCTAGGTGGGTCCTGGGGTCCCACCAGATTGAGGCGGGCGACATTCGACACCTCGGCGAGCTTTGCCAACTTGAGGATTTGCCTCTCCTTGAACTTGTTTCTGGTCGTAGACCTCTTCATCTCGTAGAACTCTCCGTCGAGGTACAGGTCCAGATCTCCATCTAGAAGCTCTGTTGAACCATTTGCATCGGTGTAGCGCACGTTGTTGTAGTCAGCCGAGGGATTTGCATCTGGAAGACTGCTCTGGCTATCTCGGACCAGTCGTGCCGAGGCCGTTAGTTCGTACAGATAACCACGGGGCTGATTTGAGTTTCGCCCCTCCTTCTCGACTTCTCCTACAAGCTCTCTAAAGTTGTTGCGTGCCGCGTCTGTTCGAAGTGCGCCCGCGAGGTCGGCCATGTCTTCGACAAATTCCGCCCGTGTGTATGCTTCTGGGGGTCCAGGCACATCGAAGTCATTGATGGCGAGCACGTCCTCAACGGACTTCCAATGCAGACGGCTGTCGTCAAGGGCCTCACCCAGCCGGAGGAGATAGTACCCGGCGTCGCCACTTGCTGTGAGGTCGTCTTTCAGCGGAGGTGAGTTGGCTAATACGCCAAGCCAGCGATAACCTGCTCTTTCACTGATCCCACCACGTTCCTCATCCTCGACAAGAAGCTGGGCTGCATCTGAAAAGTCGTCACCGTACTGCTCGTAGACGTCGCGGCCCCAACCGTACGCGTCAGGACTAGTGAATACGCGCTCGGCGAACCGAATGAACGCCGGGCGGTCGCTCAACGATATGGCGAAGGCGTGCATGTCGTCGAAGCACTCTCGTTCAACGATGGCTTTGGTAAAGCAGTCGATCAGCTCACTCTGGACTTCGCCCAAGAATTGGTCGCCGAGTTGGTCTTGGAAAGGGCCCGACTCGACGAACATCGCGATAGCGGCGTACCGCGCCAGGTAGTCCGACAAGGCACCGGCATCCACCTTCTCACGAAGCGCCAGAATGGCGCTCCCGACCCATGGCACCCGAGACGTCTTCGCGATGATGACCTCGTCGATGATGCTCCCTTCGTCGTCGACCATTCCTTCTACGAATTGAGCAAGAATGCTCGCCGCTGCGAAGGCCATCTCGTAGTTGTCTCGCTCAGGCACCGGGTCGTCGCTAAGCCACTCCCGTAGCTTTCCAGACGGCCCCCATCGAAGGTCCTGCTTGGCGATAGCGCCGATCCGGCTGAGTATTGAGTTGCCCATCGCAGCTTCGAGATACGCGTGGTACCCGTCTGCCGTGGTTACGTCTTGGCCGAGGAACCCAAGGATCTCCTCGCTGTCCCCTTCGGTGGGCTCACCGTCGTCGTTCTGGATCGGTGTCTCGGGTGTCGCCGTCGCGACGACGGTTCCTTCGTTTGGCGGGTCCGGCGCGTCGGGTGTGGGGTAGTACTGGATGCCAACTCCGGTGATGGTGTCCCACCCGACGAGGAGCGTCGTCCCCTGCTCCCCGGTGATCGGGTTGTAGAGCAGTCCAGCAGCTACGGTGACTCGGACGTCCGTGCAGCTCGTTTGGCAGGTGTAGCCAGCGGGCGTCTCCACCCAGATCCGGAAAATGCCGTCTCCGTTGGGGTCTTCTTCCCGCAGCTCCTCGTACGCATGCCGCCCTATGATAGCCGCGAGTCGGCTCACCGAGGCGCTTGGCTCACCTAAAAGCGCTGGCCTCTGAACTAGGGCGTCCCGAACCGTTGCTGCTCGACGGTGACATCGTAGGGCGTGCGCTGGTCAGGGTGTGCCGTGATCGTGACAACGAAGAGGTCGCCGTAGGCGTCGTGAGCGAGGTCGCTCGTTGGAGTGCCCGTGAGCGCCTCGATCATCGCCGGGATGGTGTTGCTGTGCCCCACGACCACCACCTGCTTCGGGAAGTGCGCCGCTGCGATCTCACGAATAGCCTGGGCGGCAGAACCGCGTGGGTCAGCAGTGTCGAGTGGGCGCACGGCCACATCCAGACCAAGCGTGTCCGCGAGCGGCTGGGCCGTCGCCTGCGTGCGGGCGAACTGCGAGGTGTAGATGGCGGCGATGCGCCGATCGACGAGGAGGGCCGCGAGCGCCTCGGCGCGAGCCTGCCCCTCGTCGCTCAGTCCGGGGTCGCGCCCCTCACCTGTCTCTGCGTGCCGGAGCAGATAAAGCACTGTCGGCGGCGGGTCGAACGTGCGCTCAGGCTGGGGGGTGCAGCCCGACGCCCCCAGCACCAGCGCGCCCGCCAGAACGAAGCGCCGCATCAGCATCGACGGCGGGGCGAGACTCACGCCTCCTCAGGCATGCAAAAGTTGGCGTAGGTCGAGCCGTCGGTCTCTTCGCGGAGGAAGGCCACGGCGTCCTCCACCATGCACGTGCTGCCGATGTAGACGGGCGTGCGCTGGTGCAGCTTGGTCGGCACTACGTCGAGGATGCGCTGGCTGCCGGTGAGCGCGAGGCCCCCGGCCTGCTCGATGAGGAAGGCCATCGGGTTGGCCTCGTACATCAGCCGCAGCTTGCCCTCCGGGTCGCGGTTCGAGGCCGGGTACATGTAGAGCCCACCCTTGATGAGGTTGCGGTGGAAGTCCGAGACGAACGAGCCGATGTAGCGGCTCGTGTAGGGCCGCTTCGAGGGCGCGTGCTCCTGCTGCGCCCACTTGATGTATTCCTTGAGCCCACGCGACCACGAGTTGTAGTTGCCCTCGTTGATCGAGTAGATCTTGCCGTGCTGCGGCGAGGTGATGTTCGGGTGCGAGAGCAGGAACTCGCCGATGGACGGGTCGAGCGTGAAGCCGTTGACGCCGTTGCCGGTCGTGTAGACGAGGATCGTCGAGGAGCCGTAGACGACATAGCCGGCGGCGACCTGGTTGCGGCCGGGCTGGAGGGCGTGCTCCAACGTCGGCTCGCCCTGGTGGTCGTCCGGCATGCGGTAGATCGAGAAGATGGTCCCGATGGAGACGTTCACGTCCACGTTTGAGGACCCGTCGAGCGGGTCGAGGAGCACGATGTATTTGCCCGAGGCGTTGTCCATCGTCAGAGGGATGGCCTCGGCGTGCTCCTCGGAGCCGATCAGGCAGCACTCGCCGCCGCGCCGGAGGGCCCGGGCGAACTCCTCGTGGGCGAGCAGGTCAAGTTTCTTCTGCACCTCGCCCTGCACGTTGATGTCACCTGTCTCGCCGATGATGTCATCGATGAGGCCGGCCTTGCGCACGTCGCGGTCCACGATCTTGGCCGCGAGCGCGAGGTCGCGTAGCAGGCGCGAGAACTGCCCGGTCGTGCCCGGCACCTCGTTTTCACGCTCGATGATGAACTGTTCGAGGGTCTTGATCTTGCCACTGAGCGGGGCCACGAGGCCGTTCGCGGATACAGGCATCTGGAACGTAGAAGGATGAGGGCAGACGGACGATGCCGGGAAGTTAGTGCATCGGAGCAGCGATGCTGTACGGCGTTCACCCACACGGCTGCCGGGGCTGCCCGATGGCTCCGAGGCGCTACCGCAGGTCCTCGTACCGCTCGCGCAGGGCTCTCAATGCGGTAGCCGTGCGCGGGGGCACCGCGGCCCCCGCGTCCATCTCGCGGCACAGCTGCTGGAGTTCGGCGGGCGTGTCCACGTCGTACCACGTCGGCAGCACAACAGGCTCGGCGGTGACCTCGGCAGCGCGGCGAAGCGTCTCTTCGAAGACGCCGTCGTGGCTGTAGGTCATGTCTGTGAAGAGGCGCGGGAACAGGTCGTTCTGGCCGAGGAGGTAGTAACCCCCGTCGTGCGTCGGCCCGAGGACGACCCGCAGCGGCTCCTCGCGCAGTAGTTCGAACGTCATCTCGACGTAGGCGAGCGGCAGCGTCGGGTGGTCGGTACCGATCACGACGAGGCGCTCGTGCCCCGCGCGGAAACCATCGACGAAGGCGTGGAGCATGCGTTGGCCGAGGCCGTCTCCGTGCTGCGCGTGGACGGTCACGCCGCCGGGCACCCAGCCGTCGGGGAGCGCAGGGGCATTGCCCTGTTCGTCGGGAGCGAGATAGAGCCGGACGGCACAGCCGAGCGCGGCGTAGGCGCCGAGCGCGTCGCGGAGCATCGCCGCGTAGAGGTCGGCGGCCTCCTCGGGGGTCAGGAGCGCCGTGAGCCTCGTCTTGACGCGTCCCGGCTCAGGTCGCTTGGCGAAGACGAGAAGCGCGGAGAGCGGAGGCGTCGGCATGAGGCGAAGGCAAAGGAAGGCAGGGCGCGTCTCGCCCGGGGCTAGGGATGGGCGACCGTGTCAGGAACGTACCGCCGACTTCGGCCCGGGGAAAACCGCGGCTCCCAATCTCCGCACCCCGGCGTCTCGACGGAACGCACCGATCAGGTTTCGTGCCTCGGTGGCGAACTTCGCGGGGCGCGCCTTGTAGCTTGGGCGCTCCTCTGTCTGTACGGACCCTGGCCGTCTGTACGGACCCTGGCCGTCTGGACGGAATCACCCGCTCCTCAACGACCTACCCGTCCCAACCTGATGCACCCCTCATCCAGCGGCCTCGTCTCCCAACGGTCGAGCGGCTACCAGATGCCCTCAGGCACGGCACTGCGCGGCGTGGACTTCTCGTCCATGTCCACGCAGGACAAGATCGACCTCCTCCACCGCATCCTGGAGCGCCGCATCCACGGTATCTCGTTCAGCCCCTACCTCGACGGGCAGGAGCCCGGTGACGAGATGAGCGAGGAGCAGATCCGCGCCCGCCTCGCGATCATCGCGCCCTACACCCACTGGATCCGCACCTTCCGCTGCATCGAGGGCAACCAGCACGTTCCCCGCATCGCCCGGGAGTTCGGCCTCAAGACGATGGTCGGCGTGGACCTCACCGAAGATCTGGAGCGCAACGAGGTCGAGTTGGCCGCAGGCGTCGAGATCGCGCAGGCTGGCTACGCGGACCTCTTCGTCGTCGGCAACGAGAACCTGCTGCGCCGCGACATCACCGAGCAGCAACTCCTCGACTACATCGCCCGCGCGAAGGCCGCCGTCCCCGAGGGCCTCCCCGTCAGCTTCGTCGACGCGTACTTCCTCTTCGAGCAGCACCCGGCCGTCGTGGACGCCTGCGACGTGCTGATGGTCAACTGCTACCCCTTCTGGGAAAGCTGCCCCGCCGACTACGCCCTGCTCTACATGAAGGAGATGTACCGGCGAGCCGTCCGCGCGGCCAACGGAAAGAAGGTCATCATCAGCGAAACCGGCTGGCCGACGTCCGGCACGGCGTTCGGGGACGCGGTGCCCTCCTACGACAACGCGCTGGAGTACGTCATCAACACCTACACGTGGGCCGAGGAGGATGATGTCGAGATCTTCTACTTCGCCGCGTTCGACGAGGCCTGGAAGACCGGCAACGAGGGCGACGTGGGGGCCTACTGGGGCCTCTGGGACAGCAAGGGCCACCTGAAGTACTCCTGACTATGTCCCAAACGAAAGGCTCAGTGCCCAGCATCGACGTCGGCCCCGCGATCTGCTACTCGGGCTACCGCGCGGGGCAGTCGCCCGTGACCGGGGTCTACCCCACCTACGAGCAGGTCTGCGAGGACCTCCGCCTCCTCGCGCCGACGTGGCGCTACCTGCGGCTCTACGACCCCAGCCGGCACGCCGAGTTGGTGCTCGAAGCCATCCGCGCCGAGGGCTTCCCCTTCCAGGTGCTGCTGGGCGCCGACGTGCGGGCCGAGCTCAGCAACCCGAACTGCCCCTGGGATGCGAACTATTCCGACGAGCAACTGGCCACCAACCGCGCCGACAACGACGCCCAGATCGACCGGCTGATCGCGCTCGCGAACGCCTACCCGGAGACGATCTTTGCCGTGTCGGTCGGCAACGAGGCCGCCGTCGAGTGGACCGACCACCTCGTGCCGGTGGAGCGCCTGGTGGACTTCGCGCGGCGCGTCAAGGCCGAGGCCACGCAGCCGGTCACGTTTTGCGAGAACTACGTTCCCTGGACCACCAAGCTCGCCCCGCTCGCGGCCGAACTCGACTTCCTCTCGGTCCACACGTACCCCGTCTGGGAGTACCAGCCCCTCGACCGCGCGCTCGGCTACACGCAGCAGAATTACCGCAGCGTAGCCGACCACTACCCGGACCTGCCCGTGATCATCACCGAGGCCGGGTGGACGACCGGCTCCAACGGGCGCGGCATCGAGCCGTGGAATGCGTCGCAGGAACTGCAGGCGGCCTACGTCCAGCAGCTCATGGCGTGGAGCGAGGCCCACCAGGTCCTCACCTTCGTCTTCGAGGCGTTCGACGAGCCGTGGAAAGGGTCGCCGGACCCCATGGAGCCGGAGAAGCACTGGGGGCTCTACCACGTGGATCGTACCCCCAAGCAAGCGATGCTAGAGCTTCACGCGCGCATGTAGCCCGTACCTCACCTCTAGTCGCTCTGCCAACATAAGGAGCCACGTACCAGCCTACTTCTCGGCTTCGATGCGGAGGCGAATGGCGGTTTGCAGGCTGTCGGCCGAGGCTTCCACGTTCACGGCGTTGCCACTGAGGTAGCCGAGCAGGCGCGGATACCAGCGGTAGGGTTTTCGGAGGCGCCCGTCTGGGCCGTAGAAGTCGTCTTGGCTGGGCACCGGCTCGATCTTCTCGTCGCTGAGGCGCACGGCCCGGTCCGTCTGGTCGATCATGAACTGGACGCGGGAGCGGTGCGCCTCAACCTGCTGGATGAAGGCCGGGTCGAGCAGGTCGACGCCCGCCTCTAGCATGGCCGTCCACGTCCCGCTCTGCCGGGCCGTCGGCAGCCAGAGCCCGTAGATCGGCGGCCGCTCGCCGCGCTCGTAGGGTTGGAGCATCGGCTCCGCGTAGTTCGTCTCGAAGTACGACTGGTACCACCGCGCGAAGTCGGCGGTCTGCTCCGCTTCGGCCAGCAGCACCTCGTAGATCGCGGTGCGGCGAGCGTCGTCTTTCCGGGTCTGCTGGTAGGCGCTGAGCAGGAAGGCGGCGTACACCCCAGCAAAGACGACGACCAGTTCGAGCCCCAACATGCCAGCACGGCGCAGGACCCTGGACTTGCGAGAAGCAGACGCTTCGGTGTCCTCGGAGGGCGGCCCACCGGCGGAATCGGGCGATGCAGCCTCCAGATCTGGAACGAAGTCGGTCGAGGTCACAGGTTCATGTCGAGCGATCGCGAGGCGAAGAACGGCGTGCATGTGCGCGCTGCACGGCTAAGGTAGGTCGTCCACCACGACGAGTTAGCCTGCCAGTCGAATTCGAGGGCTGGAGCTACGCACCTCGGCTACGTGACCTCAGCTATGTGATCGCCTCCACATAGCCCTCCGCAAAGCCCTCTGCGGGCGGGATCGGCGTAATCACGTCGAGCAGAACCCCGTTGGGGTCCTCCGTGATGAAGTGGCGTTGCCCGTGCGGCTCGTCACGGAGCGGAACGTGCATCGGTAGCCCTGCTGCCTGCATGGCAGCATGAACCGCATCCACGTCCTCGACCTCCATGGTCAAGATTACACCCGCAGCCGTTGCGTGACGCCACCCATCTGGCACGCTCGCATGCCCAGGCTCGATAAACGCCAACTCGAACGGCACCGCACCCGTCGTGCGGAGACTGATGTACCAGTCGGACACGAACGTGGCCTCGAACGGCAGGTGGGTGGTGTAGAAACGAAGGGCCGCGTCCAGGTTGGTGACCGTCAGGAGAGGGTAAAAGCTCGTGATCGTCATGGCATCGACCTGTTTCTCGAACATGGACTTCGACTCACTGACCGCTGCTGATACGCTCATGCGCCCAAGGCACTCGGGATTGTGGCTGACAATACAGGGGGTGGTGGGCGGTCGCAGAGCAACGACAGATGAGATGCAGAGTGGCTTCAGGTGTCCTGAATAGAGTAGCCCACGGTCCACACAACGGCAAGAAACATCGACCGCGCTCAACCCACCTAGGACGGCCTGCTCGGTCACGACCGCGCTCGCCACGATGTCGTAGGACTCACTCGGTAGCTACTCTACTAGGGAGGCATACCCGGCAGGCAAGGGCTCAGCAAGGAATGCGTCGCAGAAGCCACGCCTATCTGGCTACACCTGCGTACTAGCGCACGAGCGTAAACCACTGCGTGTGAACCTCGCCTCCTGCGTCGAGCCTGACCACGTAGACCCCAGCAGGTAAGTCTGTGCTTGTCCAGTTTACCTCGTGCGTACCTGTGGGTCGCGGCGCCTGCACCAGCGTGGACACGCGCCGCCCGAGCACGTCGTGCACCGCGAGCGTCACCTCGGCAGGCGCGGCCAGCGTGTACGCCAGCGCGACCGGACCAATCGTGGGATTGGGGTAGGCTTCGACGAGGTCGGCTATAAGCGGGACCGCCTCATCCTCAGCGTCGGTGTAGCTGGCTAGTATCTCCTCGATGCTGTTGCAGCCAGGGGCGTTGTCTCGGATGACAATACTACCGGACACCAGTCCTTCGGTGAGCAAAGGGCCAAAACCGAAGCTGCAAGAGCGCAACGTGGGGTTGTCTAGCACTATGAGGTCGCCGCCAACTACCGCGAGATTGGACAAAGCGCTTATATTCTCGAGGTTTATATTCTCATATATTTGAACAGATCCACTTCCTACAGAGGTAAGAGATTCGAGTCCCGTGAGGGCGGTCAGCTTACTATTTCCTCTTACCCAAACTGAGCCTCCTACAGAAGAAAGTTGTTCTAGGCCGGATAGAGAAGCCAGTCCTTCGTTGTCTAGAATGAAAACAGAGAAGGATGTTGAGGAAAGAGATTCAAGCCCCGTCAGACTATTCAGCGAAGGATTAGATCGTATGCTAAGATCGCCGACTGTGCTAATTTTTTCCAAGCCACGAAAGCTGGACAGCTTTTCGTTGCCATTAACATCGATACTTGCCACGGATCTAAGTTCGGCGAGGCCGCTTAAATCTGTCAGAGAAGCATTGCGCTCGATAAGCAGTTGGGTCCCGATTGATGAGAGGACGTTGAATCCGCTCAGGCTTGCAAGCTCAGGGTTTTCTACGATCCGGAGGTAGCCACCAACTGAAAGTAGGCTGGTGAACCCAAGAAGGTTGGAGAGGGAAG